>NZ_JBIDBB010000001.1:0-308273 GCF_043202775.1 Glycomyces sp. NPDC048151
GTGTCTTGTAGCGATTCACACCGAACCAGAAGGCCCTCGCCTCGTATCAGCCCGTCTCACCCAATGCGGTGTTCACAACCTCCCCGGACAGAACAGTTAGGGATGGATACCCCGAGCGGCGTTAACGCGGCCGCCCCCTCCAACACCGGGCCCGGCGCGGGGGCCGGTCGCGGGCCGGCCGCCTCGTCGCGGGCCGCGCGGTTGATCACCGGGAGGCAGACCAGGACGATCGCGATCGACACGATCCCGACCGCGGCGAACGCCGCCTGCACGTCCATCACCACCGAGAGCCCGCCGCCGAGCAGGAACCCGATGAGCTGCGCCGCGTTGACCCGCCCGCCGACCGCCGCGTTCGCGCGGCCCCGGAACGCCTCGGGGACCCGCCGGGCCACCGCGATGCCGAGGGCCGAGTTCTCCCCCGCGTTGAAGATCCCGCCGATCAGGTTGAGCGGCACCAGAAGCAGCACCGTGAACAGCGGCATGCCCTGCCCGAAGCACACGAGCCCGACCCCGGCGAGGCACGCCATGAGCATCCAAGCGAGCTGCACGTCGCGGTCGAGCCGCCGGATCACCGCCGCCGCGATCCACGCGCCGCCGACCATCCCGAGCGTCCAGCACGCCTTGATGAGCCCGTACAGCGACTCGGTCGCGCCGTACACCTCCCGCACCAGGAACACGCTGAGCACGTTCACCGCGCACATCGCCGCGATCACCGCGCTCAGTCCGAGCACCATCGCCGTCAGGAGCCGGTCGCCGCCCAGCCGCCACCCGGCCGCGGCGCTGGCCGTGTGCGCGTCGAGGTCGCGCCGCACGCCGCCGCGGCGCGTGCGGATGTCGCAGCACAGCAGCACGCGGGCCACCGCGCACCCCGCCGCGAGCGCGAGGGCCGCGCCGACCCCGCCCGCGCCGATGAGGAACCCGGCGGCGGCGGGCCCGGCGGCGAGGCCGACGAGCGTGCCGGTCTGGACGAGCGCGACCGCGTGCGGCAGGTCCTCGCGGCGGGCCATGGCCGGGACGAGCGCGCTCACGACCGGTTGCAGCACAGCCGTCCCGGCCGCGTTCACGATCACGAGCGCGTACAGCCCGTACAGGTTGTCGGTGAACGCCATCGCGATGATTGCGGCGGTCTGGACGAGGCCGGAGACCGCCATGAGGGCGCGGCTGTCGAAGCGGTCGGCCATGCGCCCGGTGACGGGCGCGAGGAGGACCAGGGGCAGGGTCGCGCAGATGATGAGCGCGGCGATGGCGAAGCCGCCGAACCCTTCGGTCTGGAGGCGGAGGGTGAGGGCGAAGTCGGCCGTGAACATGGCGGTTCCGGCAAGGAACGCGCAGGTCGCGGCGGTGTAGACGTCGGACCAGCGGGTCCCGTCGAGGAAGGATGTGAAAGACATATTTCGAAACTACTCTTTCACATCGAGATGCGAAAGAGGTTTTTCAGATTTTTTGAAGTTTTTCTTTCAGATCCTGGCGGCGAGCCGAAGCCGCAGCCGCCCAACGGGACCCGGCACCATGCCGGGCCGCCTTCACACGTTCGGGAACAGCCGGAGCATGTACCGGAAGATCATCGTCCCGTCGTCCCCGTCGCCCTTCTCCGTGTACTCGTTGCTGAGCTGCACGTACTCGTCCATCAGCTCGAAGAACCGCGACCGGAACTCCTTCAGCTCCTCGGGCTTCAGCCGGAACCGGCCGCTCGCCATCGTCGACAGGTCCTTCACGCCCGGATCGATCTCGCGCCGGACCCGCAGCCACCGCTCGAACGCCCGCTCGTGCTCCTTCGCGAACGCCTCCACCATCTCGCCCTCGACGATGTGCGCGCTCTCGGGCGCGTCGGGCTCGGCGCTGATCTCGAAGCTGTGCAGGCGCAGCCGCCACACCCGCTCGCGCGCGTCCCCGCGGCTGGGCGCCTCCTCGATGAACCCGGCCTTGGCGAGGGTCCGCAGGTGGTAGCTCATCGCGCTCGGGGTCATGCCCGCGACCTCGGCGATCTCGGTCGCCGTCGCGCCGTCGGCTCCCTCAATGCGGCGCGTGCCCAGGAAGTCGAACACGGCCATGCGCGCCGGGTGGGCGAGGGCCTTCATCCGCTCCGGGTCGCTGATCCGCTCCTGGTCCATCTTGGACAGCGGCGGGCGCGGCGGCGCCGGAGGCCGCGGCGGGACCGGCGGGACCGGCGGGCGGGGGACCTCGCGGTCGCCCTCGCCGCCTATCGCAGGCTCTGAAGCAGGTGTTTCAGACATGGCTCAAGCTAACCACGTCCCGTGAGGCGCTGCGGCGAGGACGCCTTCCCGTCAGCTCGACCCGGCCGCGGCGGCGGCGGTTGCGGCGGTGACGGCCGCCATGACGGCCGCCTGGGCCGCCTCGACGGCCTGCCGGGTCGCGTCCCCGGCCCACGAGCCTTCGGCGATCGCCTTGAGCGCCTTGCGGGTCGGCCCGGGCTTACGGTCCGGGAAGACCGTCTTCTCGAGCCGCATGGCGTAGGCGAGCGCCGCGAGCGCGGCCGTGCGGGCGTCCTCGGCGCGTCCGGCGTCGACGGCCGCGGCGAGCCGGGCGCGGGCTTCGGCCTCGGCAGCCGGGTCGTTCGGCAGGTAGCGGTTGAACGGGAAGAGGCCGAGGGCCTTGTCGCGCTCGTGCCGGAGCACGCCGTCGCCGACGAGCCGGTCGAGGACGAGCGGCTTGAGCTTCTTCGCGGTCCGCTCGACGACGGCCCTTGGCGCGCGGGGCTTGTCGGCGCCGATCGCGGCGAGGCGGTCGTCGAGGAGCGGGTCGCCCAGCGGTGCGCCGTCGACGACCTTGACGCGCTTGTCGACGACGTCGAGGCGTCCGGCCATGGTCAGTTCGAGGACGACCGCGCCGCCGAGTCCGATCTCCAGGAAGCCGCCGGAGCGGTCGCGTCCCGTGGCGTCGTCGTAGGCGAGCAGGAGGAGTTCTTCGACGAGGGAGGTCATGCCCTCCAGCTTAGGGCCGGGCCGCCGGACTCACGCGCCCCCGGAGCGGAGGCGGTCGAGCCAGGAGGCGGCGTCGGCGAAGTCCGCGTCGCTCAGCCCGGCGGGCGGCGGGACGGGCCGGTCAGAGTGGTCCCTCGGGTAGGAGCCGAGGTAGCGGACGTCGGCGCAGATGCGGCGCAGGCCCATGAGGGCCTCGCCCATGCGGGCGTCGGCGAGGTGGCCGGTGCAGTCGAGGAAGAACGCGTACCGGCCCAGGCCCTCGCCCGTGGGGCGGGACTCGATGCGGGTGAGGTTGATGCCGCGGATGGCGAACTCGGTGAGCACGCCCAGGAGCGCGCCGACCCGGTCGTAGTCGATGTAGACGACCAGCGAAGTGATGTCGTTCCCGGTGGGCTCCGGCGGGGCCGTGGGCCGCACGACGTGGACGAAGCGGGTGGCGGCGTTCGGGTTGTCGCCGATGTCGAAGGCCTGCACGGGGAGTCCGACGGCCTCGGCGGCGAACGGCGGGCACACGGCGGCGTCGAACTCGCCGTCGGCGGCGCGCTGGGCGGCCTGCGCGGTCGAGAGGGCCTGGTGGACGACCGCGTTCGGGAGCTCGCGGCGCAGGTACTTGCGGACCTGGGCGAGCGCGACGGGCATCGAGGCGACGGTGGCGATCTCGCCGACGGGCTTCGCGGAGGCGAGCACGAACGTGATCGGGAGGATCACCTCGCCGACGATGACGAGCGGGTCGCCGTCCACGAGCTCGTCCACGGTGACCGTGACGGTGCCCTCCTGGGAGTTCTCGATCGGCACGAAGCCCGCGTCCACCTCGCCGCGGCGCACGGCGTCGAGGACCTCGAAGATCGAGGACATCGGTGCGGCGGCGGCGGTCTTGGCGGCGGGCAGGCGCCGGAGCGCGGCCTCGGTGAAGGTCCCGCGCGGCCCGAGATAGGCGAACTCCATGGGCCAACGCTAGCAAGCGCGGCCGGGCAGGGGCCGCGAGCTGCGGCTTCGGCCGTGCCGTCATCCCTGAGACGCCCTCACGGATGAGACGGCGGTCTCATAGGAGACCCGCCGTGGACGGACTTCCCGCGGTCCCGTATGCTTGTCGAGCCCAAGCGGAATTCCGCGGTGGTCAGCCCAGGGAAATCGGAATGCGACTCGTAGAGCCGCGTGCCAGGATCACTGAGCGCCCCCATCGTCTAGGGGCCTAGGACGCCGCCCTTTCAAGGCGGTAACACGGGTTCGAATCCCGTTGGGGGTACAGCCCAGACGCGGCGCCGGTCACACGGAACGCGCCTGGTATAAATAAAGAGGTCTTGCGACCTTGTAGGACACGAAAGTGTTCGACCAAGGTCCCGTAGAGCAGCTAGGAGTGCTCGCCACCCTGTCAAGGTGGAGGTCGCGGGTTCAAATCCCGTCGGGACCGCAATTAGGAAAGCCCGCCGATCCGTCGGCGGGCTTTTTCGTGTGCTCGGCTTCGTGCCCCCGAGGAGGTTTGGGCTGGCGCCTCCCGGGGCATGCCCGGTCGCGCGCGGTTCGGGCGGGTTTCGGCCCGCCGCAACCTGGCGGACACCTTGGCGCCAACCTGGTCTGCGGAGCCCCCGCGGCCGCCCCGAGCTGGGCGGGGCCGTTCCCGGGCCTACCCGATCCACTGTGGCCCAGGATGGTGAACGGATGATCGCGAGTGAATTTCAAGGCGCGTTCACCGTGGGTTCATTTTCTTCGTTAACCTTGTGATGTATGACGAATAGTGACCCTGTTCCCCTCGTTGACACCGGTTTGCCGCCCGACCGGTTCCTCGACCGGGAAGAGAGCTGGCTGCGGTTCAACGGGCGGGTGCTGCGCCTCGCCCAGTCCCCCGAACTGCCGCTGCTCGAACGGGTCCGCTTCCTCTCGATCTTCTCCAACAACCTCGACGAGTTCTTCATGGTCCGCGTCGCCGGGCTCATCCGCCGCCTCGCCACCGGCCTGCCCGTGCGCACCTCCTCGGGCCGCTCGCCCCACGCCGTCCTCACCCGCATCGCGCGCCTCGCCCACGAGCTCAGCGTCGAGCACGCCGAGTACTTCCGCGACGAGATCGCCCCCCTCCTGGCCAAGGAGGACATCGCGATCGTCCGCTGGGCCGACCTCGAGGACGCCGAGCAGGCCCGCATGCACGAGCTGTTCCGCACCCGCATCTACCCCGTCCTCACCCCGCTCGTCGTCGACCCCGCGCACCCGTTCCCGTACATCTCCGGCAAGTCCCTCAACCTCGCCGTTCAGGTCCACGACCCCCGCAACGGCACCACCCGCTTCGCGCGCGTCAAGGTCCCGCCGCTGCTCTCGCGGTTCATGGCCGTCGCTCCCGGCCGGTTCACGCCGCTCGAGGACGTCATCGCCGCGCACCTCGCGCAGCTGTTCCCCGGCATGGACGTCCTCGGGCACCACACGTTCCGCGTCACCCGCAACCAGGACCTCGAGATCGACGAGGACATCACCGAGAACCTCCTCCAGACCCTCGAGCGCGAGCTGCTGCGCCGCCGCTTCGGGCCCGTCGTGCGCCTCGAGGTCGAGGACTCGATCGACGAGGTCGTCCTCAACCGGCTCATCGCCGAGCTCGGCGTCGACGAGCAGGTCGTCTACAAGCTCCCCGGCCCGCTCGACCTCGCCGGGCTCGACGCGATCGCGAACCTCGACCGCAGTGAGATGAAGTACCCGCGCTTCCGGCCCTCGGAGAAGACCCTGCCGCCCGACGCCGACCTCTTCGCGGTCATGCGCGACCGCGACGTGCTCGTCCACCACCCCTACGACTCCTTCACCGCCTCGGTCGAGCGGCTCATCGAGGAGGCCGCCGCCGACCCGAAGGTCCTGGCGATCAAGCAGACCCTCTACCGCACCAGCGGCAAGTCCCCCATCGTCGACGCGCTCATCAGCGCCGCCGACGCCGGCAAGCAGGTCGTCGTCGTCGTGGAGATCAAGGCCCGCTTCGACGAGCAGGCCAACATCGACTGGGCGCAGAAGCTCGAGCAGGCCGGGTGCCACGTCATGTACGGCATCGTCGGCCTCAAGACCCACTGCAAACTCGCCCTCGTCGTGCGGCAGGAGGCGGACGGGACCCTGCTGCGCTACAGCCATGTCGGAACCGGGAACTACCACCCGACGACCGCGCGGCTGTACGAGGACGTCGGCATCCTCACCACCGACCCCGAGGTCGGCGAGGACGTCAACGCCGTGTTCAACCACCTCACCGGGTTCTCCCGCGACGAGGACTTCCACCGGCTGCTCGTGGCCCCGCACTCGCTGCGGCCCGGGCTGATCGAGCGGATCGAGCGCGAGATCGAGAACCACCGCAAGGGCCTGCCCGCGCGGCTGCGGTTCAAGTGCAACTCGCTCACCGATGAGGGCATCATCGACGCCCTGTACCGGGCGTCCCGCGCGGGCGTCCCCGTCGACCTGTTCATCCGCGGCATCTGCGCGCTTCGCCCCGGCGTGCCCGGCCTGTCGGAGACCATCCGTGTCAGGAGCGTCCTGGGGCGCTTCCTGGAACACTCCCGGGTGTACGTGTTCGAGAACGGCGGCGATCCGGAAGTATGGTTGGGCAGCGCGGACCTCATGCACCGCAACCTCGACCGCCGGGTCGAAGTGCTCGTGCGCGTCGAGGGGGACGCCCACCGCGCGCAGCTGACCTCGCTGCTCGACCGCGGCATGGACGCCGACATCCGGACCTGGAGGCTCGGCCCGCTGGGGCTGTGGACCCGCCAGCGCAGCGGCGGCGACCTCCAGGAACAACTCATGCAGGAGCACCGTTGACCCAACCAGAGATCTTCGCCGCCGGCGCCGTGCTGTGGCGCGACGGCGAGGCCGGGCCCGAGCTGGCCCTCATCCACCGGCCCAAGTACGGGGACTGGACGTTCCCGAAGGGCAAGCTGAAGCGCGGTGAGCACCTGCTCGCCGCCGCGCAGCGCGAGGTCTTCGAGGAGACCGGCATCCGCCCGGTGCTCGGCCGCCCGCTCGCGCCCTCCTTCTACGACAAGGAAGGCAAGCTCAAGCGGGTCGACTACTGGTGTGCGACACCGGCTTCCGACGAGGACGTGGTCGACGAGGCGGTCGACCCGCGCGAGGTCGACGACCTGGAGTGGGTGCCGCTGCCGCTGGTCTCGGACCGGCTCACCTACGAGCGCGACCAGCCGGTGCTGGCCGACTTCTCCCGGGAGGTAGCGCGCGCTACGGTCCCGCTGGTGTTCGTGCGCCACGCCGTGGCGATGTCCAAAGCGGACTGGTTCGACCAGGACGAGCTGCGGCCCCTGAACCAGCGCGGTCGTGAACGGGCCCAGCAGCTCGAAGTGCTCCTGTCGGCGTACCCGGCTGGCCGGGCTTACAGCGCGACGAGCGCGCGCTGCCTGGAGACCCTGCTGCCGTACTGCGCCGCCGAGGGCGTCGCCGTCTCCGGCCTGCCCGAGTTCACCCTCGGCACCAGCAAGCCCGCCGCCGCCAGTGCGCGACTCGACGAGATCTTGGAGTCCGGTGAGCCCGCGGTGGTGTGCGGCCACGGCGAGCACATCGACGAGATGATCGCCTACGCCTCCGGCCGCCTCGGCACCCAGATCCCGGTGGGCCCTTTGGAGAAGGGCGCCTTCGTCGTCTTCCACACCCATGAGGGCCGAGTGGTCGCGACCGAGCACCACGACTAGCGCTTCTCGAACGATCTGTCGGTTTTCCGACAATCGCACGTCTTCGGGTGTCACCCACTCGTTTCACAGGAGTACCACGAAACGAAGGGACTCCCCCCGATGCCAGGAGACGCGCACGAACTCATCATTAAGGCCATTGAGGATGAACCCCTCACCGTGGCCTGGCTGATGGACACTGTCGGCTGCCAACAGTTCGAGCGCTGCACGGCGGCCGAAACCCGGTCGACCTCATTCGGCTCGCCCGGAAGAACCGAGCGCCGTGCAGACGCCGTAGTGAAACTGTCGTTCAAAAAAGAGGGCGACCGGATCATCATCATCGAAGTCCAGAACGAATGGAAGATCGAGAAGTACTACCGGCTACCGGGTTACATGGCCCGCGCGTTCGAGGATTACCAGCTACCGGTCGAGCTGGTGATCATCTGCTCCACCGACACCCTGGCCAGCAGATTCTGGGACGGTATCCAGATCGGGCCGGAGAACAACATCAAGGTCCGCGCGCTCGGTCCCTCGGACTTCCCGGAAATGGTCAACAGCTCGGAGCTCCCCACGGCGGCTGCTGCAGTGGTCACCGCCGTCATCAGCAAGCCCCCGAAAGGGCGCAAAGCCGAACTGTTCGTCTCGACACTCGACCGCCGCCTCGGTACCATCGAACCAGGGCGAGCCGCCGACTACATCATGCAACTGCTCACGATCCTGGAAGACGAGCCCGCCCAGATGCTGGAGGACCTCATGCGCACGACGACCCGCCCTTACCACTCCGAGTACAGCGACCGGCTGCGTTTCGAAGGCCGCGAGGAAGGCCGCGAGGAAGGCGCCCTCATGCAATCGCGCCGCATCCTCGTCAGCATGCTCGAAGCCACCCAGACGGGCATCACGGCCGAGCAGCGCCAGCGCATCGAGGCCTCGACCGACCGGCAAGAGCTCGAAGCCTGGATCACGAAGTTCATCGCGTCCGGTTCGGCGGCTGGCCTGTTCGAGGAGTAGTCGAAAAGCTTGCAGGGGGTGCCGGGCCTATCGGCCCGGCACCCCCTTTCGCTTGCGCCTAGCGGGTCAGGCGGATGGTGTCGATGTAGATGCCTCCGGTGCGGAAGACCAGGTAGAGGTCTTGGGTGCCTTCGGCTCCGGTGAGGGGGGCGGTGGTGTCGGCGAAGGACTGGAAGCCCGCCGTCTTGGGGACTTCGATCTCGGCGAGGAGGGGGCCGTCGGCTGCGCCCGCGCGGACTTCGATCACCGGGTCGGCGAGGTCGGTCCAGTCGGCGGTGGTGGTGGCGGTGCGCAGTTCGATGCCCTTGGCGCCGTCGAGGATCGCGTTGGTGAAGCCGACGTGGCTGCCCGCGCGGCGCGAACCGGTCGAGTGGTAGCCGCCTTCGCGCTTGAGGGTGTGGAGCTTGGACACCTCCCAGTAGGTGAGGCCCTCGGCGATCGTGGCCTTCTCCCAGACGTTGGCGGTCGTGGAGAGGTCGAGCGCACCGATGGTCTCGCCTTGGATGCGGATCTGGGCCTCCTGGGCTCCGGCGGTGAAGCGGTAGGCGCCGGTCTCGACGATGCGCTTGCCGCTCACGACGTCCCAGACGAAGAGGTGCCGCGGGTCGACCTCGATCGCGACGCGGCGGGTCTCGCCGGGCGCGATGTCCTTGGCGCGGGTGAAGCCAGCGAGGCGGCGCTTGGCGGTGCGGTCGCCGTAGGCGGATTCGAGGGCGGTCGCGAAGAGGAGCACGACCTCGTCGGAGGCGCGGCCGCCGGTGTTGGTGACGTCGAGTTCGACGGTGAACGGCGAGTCGGCGTCGGCGGAGGCGGGCAGTTCGAGTGCGCCGTAGGCGAACTCGGTGTAGGTCAGGCCGTGGCCGAAGCCGTAGACCGGTTCGGCCGTCGAGTACTGGTAGGTGAGTCCGGCGCTGATGACGTCGTATTCGAGCATGTCGACGTCGCTGACGCGGTACGCCTCGGACCGGGGGCCCGCCTTCGGGAGGGAGGACGTGTCGGCGAGCCAGGTCGAGGTGAGGCGTCCGGCCGGGGCGTAGTCGCCCGTGAGGGCCTCGGCGATCGCGGCGCCCGCGGCCTGTCCGGCGTGGGAGGTGTAGAGGATCGCGGCCACGCCGGGGTTGTCGGCGATGTCGCCGATCGCGAGCGGGTAGGCCGAGACCACGACGACGACGGTGCGGCCGGGCTTGGCGGCGGCGACTTCGCGGACGAGGTCGGCCTGGCGCGGGGCGAGGTCGAGGCCGGGGCGGTCGAAGCATTCGCGGGCGTTGACCATCGGGTGGTTGCCGACGAAGACGACGGCCCAGTCCGCTTCGGCCGCAAGGGCGGCCGCGGCTTCGGGGCCGTTCTCGACGATCGTCTCGGTGAGGTCGAGGGCGTCGCCGCCCTTGGCGAGCGGCAGGGAGCCGTCCTCGGCGAGGCGCAGGTGGTACGGGCCGTCGGCTTCGGCGGGGACGTGGTTGACGCCGAACAGCTCCACGTTGCCGCCGACGCCCCGGAGGTAGTGGAAGTTCTGGTGGGTGAACCAGGCGTCGCCGTCTTCCATCACGTCGTCCTGGGCGACCAGGAGCGGCCCGCCGCCGCCCGCGGCGCCGATCTGGTTCTCGAAGCTGGCCGGTCCGTCGTTCTGCTGCAGCAGGTTCGCCTTGAGGAACTTGCCGGTGGCGTTGTGGCGGAACATGTGCTGCTCGTGCGCCCAGTCCCAGACCTCGAAGGTCTCGGTGTCGCCGAGGGCGTCCCCGGCGGCGGTGACCACGCCGTTGGCGGCGACGTTGAGGTAGCGGCCCGCGGTCTGCAGCGCGACGGTGTCGTTGCCGCTGTGGTGGACCACGTTCCCGAAGCGCTCGCGCAGGGCCTGGAGGGGGCTGGGGCGGCGCTCGGCGGGGACGAGGGGGCTGTAGAAGTCGCGGAGGTTGAGGTCGGCGAGCGGGCCGAGGACGGCGATGCTCGCGGTCTCGGGGAGCGGCAGGGCGGCCTGCTCGTTCTTGAGGAGCACGAGCTGCTCGCGGGCGGCCTGGCGCGCGAGTTCGATGTGCTCGGGCCGGTCCTGCGGGTGCGGGTCGGCGGGGATCAGGTTGTACTCGCAGGCGTCCCCGTCGAGTTTGCCGGTGCGGACGAGGAAGTGCAGCCAGTCGCGCACCACCCGCTCCACATGGGACATGTCGGCGCCGAGGAGGCCGCGTTCGACGGCCCTGCCCGCGTTGGGCACGAACGGCAGGTCGGAGCCGTCGTGGAAGTGGGAGACGCCCGCGGTGAGCATGAGCGCGGAGGCGTAGACGCCGTTCTCGTCCTCGCCGATCTCGCGGCCTTCCTCGGCGGCGAGCGCGGTCGGGTAGGGCACGTCGCCGCGCGGGTCGACCTCCCAGGTGTCCCAGGGCTGGCCCTTGGTGGTGTGGAGGTTGACGCCGTCCCAGCCGTCGGGGAGGAAGAAGAAGACGCCGTCCTTCGTCCACTCGTCGCGGAGGGTCTGCAGGAGCGGGTTGATGATGGACGGCACGCCGTTGACGTTGTTGTACGCGGTCATCGCGCCCATGACCGCGCCCGCCTCGACGGGCATCCGGTAGGGCACGACCTGATACTCGTGGTAGGCGCGCACGCCCATGGAGGCGGAGCTCTGCGAGCGGTGCCACTCGTGGTTGTAGCCGAGGAAGTGCTTCATCTGCGTGAAGGTCTTGACGTACTCGGGGTGGCGCCCGCGCAGGCCCCAGGCGTACGCGGTGGTCATGGCGCCGACATGGAGCGGGTCCTCGCCGAAGCCCTCTTCGAAGCGCCCGGCGAGGGGGTTGGAGCGGATGTCGGCAACGGGGCCGAACGAGGCGTACACGTCGGTGTCGCGGGCGCGCACCTCGTGGGCGACGGCCGCGCCGATCGCCTCCAGGAGCTCGGTGTCCCAGGTCGCGCCGAGGCCGATGGCCTGGGGGAAGAACGTCGCGTCCGGCTTCTTGCCGGAGGAGTGGAGGACCTCGTTGAACTCGTTGGTCAGGCCGGGGAGGGTGTAGCCGTCGGCGAGGACGGTCTCGGGCACGCGGTTGAGGCACGCGAGCTTCTGCTCGTCCGTCATGAGGGCGAGGATCGCCTCCACGCGTTCGGCGACGGGCCTGGTCGGGTCGAGGTACACGGGAGCGGTCATGCTCGTCCTATCGGTCGGAGTCAGTCACTACGACATTACGACGTATGACCCGACTAATTCAAGCGGGTATCCCGGCAGGGTCCGCGAACGCTTGGGCGACCCGTCCCTCCCCCGTTCGTTACGATTCCTCTCATGAGCCCCGGCCCCCAAGGAACTTCGCTCGGCGTCGACTTCGGCACCTCGCACACCATCGCGGTGGTCCGCCGCGCCGACGGGAGCTTGCGCCCCCTCCTGTTCGACGGCGCGCCGCTGATGCCCTCGGCGGTGTGCGCGGACGCCGACGGCGGACTCCTGGTGGGCCGCGACGCCGTCCACGCGGGCCGCCGCCACCCCGAGCGCTTCGAGCCCAACCCCAAGCGCCTCATCGACCGCCCCTCGACGCTGCTCGGCGCCCGCGAGTACCCCGTCGCCGACCTCATCGCGGCCGTCCTGGACGCCGTCGCCGCCGAATGCCGCCGCGTCGTCGGCAGCCCCGCGCGCGTCACACTCACCGTGCCGGCCGAATGGGGCCCGGCCCGCCGCCAGGTCGTCGAGGACGCGGCCGCCCGCGCCGGGCTCGGCCAGGTGCAGCTCGTGCCCGAGCCCGTGGCCGCCGCGACCTACTACGCCGAGGCGCTCAAGCACCGCATGGCCGTCGGCGCCTCCATCGTCGTGTACGACCTCGGCGCGGGCACCTTCGACGCGAGCGTCGTGCGCCGCGGCGAGCACGGCTTCGAGACCGTCGCGCTCGACGGACGGGGCGACCTGGGCGGCCTCGACATCGACGCGGCCCTCATCGAGCACCTCGGGTCGGTCTACGGCGACCGCGACGGCTGGAAGCGCCTCGTCAAGCCCTCCACTGTGGAGGAAAGGCGGTACTTCCGGGAGTTCCAGGAGGAGGTGCGCGGCGCGAAGGAGCGCCTCTCGCGCCACCAGCAGTCCGACATCGCGATACCGCTCCTCGACGTCGAGGCCCACCTCACCCGCACCGAGCTCGAGCAGATCGCCCACCCGCACCTCGAGCAGACCATCCGCGTCACCCAGGCCGTCATCCGCGCCGCCGGACTCGACGTCGCCTCCAGCGCGGGCGTGTTCCTCGTCGGCGGCGCGAGCCGGATGCCCTTGGTGGGCACCATGCTCCACCGCGCGCTCGGCGTCGCCCCCACCGTGCTCGACCAGCCCGAGGTCGTCGTCGCCGAAGGCAGCGTCCTGTGGACGCGCGCCGGGCAGCACACCACCACGTTCCCGATCCACCGCACGCCCCAGCAGGCCGGGTTCCCCGCCGCGCCGCACACCCCGGGAGTCCTGCACCTCGCGCCGCCCTCCCCGCAGACCGCGCCCTCCTACCAGGCCCCGCCGCAGACCGCCCCGACCTACCAGCCCCTGCCCTCCCCGCAGGAGGTCACCGCTCCCGCTGCGCCGCAACCGGAACCGAGCCCCGCCCCGCGCAACCTGCCGCCGCAGACCCGCTCCCCGCAGTTCACCCCGCCGGTGTCGGTCGACAGCGACGACGACCGGCCCGAACCGCCCCGCACCGAGGCGGAACGCAAGCGCGCCAAGAAGATCAGCCTCCGCGGCATCGTCGCGTTCGTCCTCGTCGACATCCTCGTCATCGCCGGGCTCGTCTGGTACTTCGGCCAGGAGGAACCGCCGGTCGACGACTTCGACAGCCGCGTCCCCGCGGTCAGCTGGTTCCAGACCGACTGGTCCGAGTCCGAGGCGGGCACGCTGCTCGCCAGTATCGAGGGCACGCACGAGGGCACCGTCGAGTCGCTGGCCTTCCTCGAAGGCAGGAACGGCCCGCTGCTGTTCTCCAACGGCGCCGACGGCTCCGTCGAGCTGTGGGACCTGGACACGGGCGACCTCGTCGACGAGTACTGGCTCGATTCCAACGTCAGCGAGCTGTGGGCCGCGCAGAGCTCGTCCGGCGAAGGGATCATGATCGCGATCGGCGCGGAAGACGAGCCGTACGTGTGGACGCCGGACCTGCAGGAGTTCTCCCCGGCAGGGACGCCCGAAATGGTCGAGGAGGGAGCGGAGATCGCCTACTTCCGCCCCGGCACCGACGGCGTCGCACCGCTGCTGACCCTGGTGAACGACACCGAGTACGAGGTCTACGACCTCGAGGGCGAGTTCACGGTCGCCCGCTATCCGATCCCCGAGGGCTACGACTGGCAGCGCTTCTACACCTCCGGCAACGCCGGCTACACGAACATCGTCGCGGTCGACAGCGCCCAGCGGCTGGACGACATCGACATGTACAGCGGCACCGCCGCGGACGTGCCGTTCAGCTCGGACGACTGGGAGGGCAACACCGTCCAGGCCTTCGGCGTCGTGAACTATGCGGGCACGCCGCACGCGATGGCCTACGGCGACGACGGGTTGCTGCACCTGTGGGACCTCGACTCCCAGGAGACCGCGTTCACCCCGACTCCCTATGACGACATCGGTGCCGAGTACCACTTCGAACTGGTCGACACGACGAACGGGGTCTCGCTGCTGTCGATCGGCCAGGACGGCGTCGCTCAGGCCACGAGCGTCGGATCATCGTCGGCTACCGTTGCGTTCGAACTCCCGTCCGGGACGCCGACCGAACTGGTGCAGGTCACGGTCGAAGGCCGCCAGTTCGCGGTCACCGGCGACGACGAGGGCACTATCCGATTCTGGAGTCTGGGGAATTGATCTTCTTCATCATCGCGGCCGCGATCATCGCCGCCGCCACCGCGTACAGCCTGTGGGCGCTCGGCAAGGAGCACCGGATCGAGACGACGGTGCACCTCGACGCGCGCGCGAACGAGGTGTGGGCGGTCCTCACCGACTTCCCCGCGTACGGCGAGTGGAACCCGTTCATCACCGAGATCTCCGGGCTCCTCGCCGAGGACGAGCGCCTCGACGTGCTCTTCCTGCAGGGCAACGGGAAGACCATGCGGTTCAAGCCGCGCGTCCTGCGCGTCTCCCCCGCCCGGCAGATCCGCTGGCTCGGGAAGCTCGGCCCCGGCGGGCTGTTCGACGGCGAGCACTACTTCGTGCTCGAGCCGCAGACGGACGGCACCACGGTGCTCACCCACGGGGAGCGGTTCACCGGCGTGCTCGTGCCGCTCATGAAGTCCGCGCTCGCCGACACCGAGCAGGGCTTCGCGTCGATGAACAGCGCCCTCGAAGGGCGTCTCAAGCTCGTCGGCGAATGAGACGGCGGCCCGCTCGAAAGCGGACCGCCGGTGACAACCCCTTGATTCGGAAAGAGCGGCCCGCGCTGCGACGGCGCGGGCCGATCGTCTTGCTTAGAGGACGCCCGCGCCCGCGAGCTCGGTGACGCCCGCGACCGAGTCCGCAACACCTTCGGAGGTGGTGTTGCCGACGAGGCCGCCGACGACCGGCAGGCCGCCGGTCGCGCCGCTCACCGCGTCCAGGCCGGGAACGGCCGGGAGCTGCTCTTCGTTGACGTCCACGTTGGAGGCCTCGTTGGCCGAGAGCTCCTTGTGGCTGTCGTGGTGGTCGTGCCCGCCGGGGACCTCGGCGTCCGAGCCGCCCTCGCACGAGGCGCTGGCGGAGCCGAGGATCGCGATGGCGTTGCCGCACACGTTGATCGGGGCCTGGATCGGGGCGAACAGCTGGTTGCCGTTGCCGAGGCCCACGTTGTCCTGGGTGGTCAGGTTGCCAGCGCCGGAGTAGTCGGCGTCGGCGCCGCCGTCGCACCAGGCGTCGGACGCGCCGCCGACGGCGAGCGCGTTGCCGCAGGCGTTGATCGGGGCCTGGATCGGCGCGAGCAGCTGGTTGCCGGACAGCGCGCCGTAGTTGAACTGCGAGAGCGTGTCGGACTCGGCCTTGCCGGACTCCTCGTGGCCGCCGGACTCGACGTCGGCGTGCGAGCCGCCGGTGGACCAGCCGGACGCCACACCGCCGACGGCGGCGGCGATGCCGCTGATGTCGGTGGGGGCCTGCACCGGGGCGAACGCCTGGTTGCCGTTGCCGAGGCCGGTGTTGTTCTGCGTGGTCAGGTCGCCCGCGCCGTCGTAGTCGGCGGTCGCGCCGCCTTCGCAGCCCGCGGAGGCGGTGCCGAGGACGGCCGCGGCCACCCCGCAGATGTTGATGGGCGCCTGGATCGGCGCGACCACCTGGTTGCCGTTCACCGCTCCGACCTGGTCCTGCGTGGTGACGTCAGGGCCGGTGGCCTGGGCGGTGCCGGCACCGGCGACGAGGGCGACCCCCGTCGCGACGAGGCTGGCCTGCGCGGTCTTGCGTGCCCATGAGTTATTCACGAAGTCTCACCTTTCAGGGAAATGGTTCTTGCTGTTCCATCACGTATCCCCCGTGAAGCTCCGTGGTCTCGAAAGCTTGTTCCGTCCGGGCGGGCTGGGTCCCGCAGTCGGACGAGGTGCTTTGAAACCGGGAGAGTTTTCCTTGCTGGTCTTGCTGTTTCCTTGCTCGGTCGGTGGGGCCGCCCGGGCCTTGCGGCGCTGGAACGCCGTGCGCACGGTCCGGGAGCCGCGGCGGTGCACCACCGCGGACCCGCCGGAGCGTTCGCGTCGGGCCCTGACGGGCCCCATCGACCTGGTTCCGCGGCGCGCCTGGCGGAAGCGCGCGCCGCGGGGTGTTCAGCCTTAGAAGGGCAGCGGGACCGGCAGGCCGCCGCCGAGGCCCGAGAGCAGGTCGCCCACCGGGAGTCCGTCGAGCGGACCGGCGTCGGTCTGGTCCTTGACCTTGTCGGCGGTCTTGTCCGCGACGTTGTCGTCCTTGGCCTCCGCGTCGGGGCCGGCAGGCACCAGGGCGCCCACGCCGGGGACGGCGGTCAGCGCGCCCATTCCGGGAACCTTGTCGGTGACGTCGCCGGCCAGGCCGGTCACGGCGTCGGGAGAGACCGGGAGCCCCCCGAGGGCTTCCGGCGTCGCCATCACGAGGTCGCCGGTCGATTCCGGGACCTCGGTGTCAGCGGCCTGGGCCGCCGTTCCGGCGAGCAGCAGAGCCCCCGTGGCCAGTCCTCCGATGAGGCCGGCCGTACGCACAGTGCGCATTTCCATCTGCTTTGTTGCCTTTCTCCGTACCGCACGGACGAGGGTCGAACGGCTGGGGAAGCAGCGCGGATCGACCGCCGAGCGGTGCAAGATCGCTGAATTGTCAGTGGTTGACCAGCGTTCGAGGCAGCGCGGTCGCCGCGGGGCGGTCGCTCCTGCCGACTGCGGACCTCAGCCGCGACCTGGCCGGCTGGATCGCCGGCGGGTCGAGGACCGCGCTCGCTGTCCATCGGGCCGGTGACACTGCGGCCCGGCCGCTGTGACACGGCCACACTGACTAACTGGAGAGGCTCGGGTGCGGTTACGCCCAGACGCGAAGAAATTCGAAAACATTGCGACGTTGCGTCCACCAAATGCGTGGATGACTCATATGCCCGAGTGGCAACGAAAACGGCCCCTCACCGAAAGGTGAAGGGCCGCAAGCAGAAAGGCTTAGCGCACGCGGGGCAGGATCATCGTGTCCGTGTGCCCGGCGTTCCCGTTCTCGCCGTCGCCGCCGCGCTTCTTCCTGATGAGCTTGATCGAGCGCGCCACGACGAACCACAGGAGCAGGAGCCCGATGACGCCGAGGACGAGCTTGCTCAGCAGCCCCGAGTACTGGTCGATGATCGGCTGGATCGTCGGCCCGAACGCGAAGCCCAGGCCCACCCAGATCGCGTTCCAGATCACCGAGCCCACCAGGGTGTAGCCCGTGAACTTCCAGAACGGCATCTTCTCGATCCCCGCCGGGACCGAGATCGCGCTGCGCACCAGCGGCAGGCACCGGCCCGCCAGGACCGCGATGCCGCCCCACCGGGCGAACACCTTCTCCGAACGCTCGAAGTCCTTGAGCTCCAGCAGCGGGAACTTCTCGAAGATCCACCGCGTCCGCTCGCGCCCGAACGCGTAGCCGACGTAGTAGAGGATGTACGCGCCGATCATCGAGCCGATCGCCGCACACAGCATCACCAGCCAGAAGTTCATCTTGTCGTCCCACGCGAGGTACCCCGCCACCGGCAGGATCAGCTCCGAGGGGATAGGCGGGAACACCGACTCGATCGCGAGGGCCAGCCCCACGCCGACCTCGCCGAAGTCCTCCATGAGGCCCAGCACCCACTTGATGAAGTCGCCCTGCCCTTCACCGGTGGGTATCTCACTGGACGCGGTGGCCATCGCCAGGCCCTGGCTGAGGAAGTTGGTCACGCCGCCAGCGTAACCGGCTCACTTTCGGCCCCGCCTCGGTCATCTGACCGATGGCTCCCCGCGCCCGGCGGCCCTTCGCCCGACTGCCCTCGGCCAGGTGTCGCCACGCGTGCGGAGCCGGGCCATACTTAGTGGTAATTCCGCGCTTCCTTCGGACCACACGCCCGGTGACGGACCGTTCAGCGCACGCGGAGCAGAGTTGAGGGGGGCTTCGATGAGTCGCACGGTCGGGCCGTACACCGATGTCACGACCGCGCGCGTCGAAGGCGCCTACGAGCTCTGCGAAGGCCTCGACGAGAACGCCCGGCCCGTGCAGATCCTCACCCTCGGCACCACCTCCTCCAAGGACCCCGCCCGGCGGGGCCTCCTCTCCGACACCGTCGCCTGGGCCTACGCCACCGCCGGACCCGAGGACGCCCCCATCCTCGTCGCCGACCTCGAAGCCGAGCAGCCCTACGTCGTGGTCCTGCGCGACGCCCGCCTGCGCGGCGCCGACCGCATCATGGACCGCCTCCTGTCCATGGGCCCCGCCACCGGCCCGCTCCCCGTCGGCCCCGCCGCCGCGGCCCAGCGCGCCGCGCATCAGCTGGCCGCCGCCCAGCGCTCCGCCGCACCGGCCTCCCCGGCCGGGGTCTCCGGCCCGCCGTCACCGCCGCCGCCGATGTCCCCGCCCGTCGTCATCATCGCCGCGCCCAAGAAACCCTCGCAGCTCAAGCCGATCCTCATCGGGATCGGCTCCGTCGTCGTCGTCCTCGCCCTCCTCATCGGCGTCTGGGCCGTCCTCTCCCGCCCCGGCGGCGACGACTCCGACGGCTCCGCCGAACCGCCCACCACCGCCGCCGTCGACGGCGTCTCCCAGGCCCCCGCCGCCGAACCCACCGAGGCCGCCGGAAACGAAGTGCCCCAATGGGACGCCGAGGCCCCCGCCGAACGCGTCGGCGGCAGCGCCTTTTCCGAGGACGCCGCGACCGCCACGTTCGCCGCCGCCAACTGGCCCTTCGCGTTCAAGGTCCCCGACGAGTTCGAGTGCACCGAGGGCGAGGACGGCGACACCGCCGTCTGCACCGCCGACGACGGCGAGTCGACCCTCACCGTCGGCTGGCTCCCCTGCGAGGGCGACTGCCCCCGCGCGGCCCGCAAGGCGATGCGCGAGGCCCTCCCCTACCAGCCGCTGCAGGAGATGGCGGGCGAGGTCGCCTACAGCGAGCGCGACCAGGTGTACGGGCGCTGGCGCGGCTCGCTGAGCGTGTTCGTGACCGACGGCGACGGCACGTTCCAGGCGTGGGCGACCGCCGACATCGCCGTCGAACGCGAGGACGAGGGCTGGCACGTGTTCAACGACGTCCTCAGCCAGGCGCTGGCGAAGTCCGCGTAGCGGTCAGGCGTCCTCGCGGGCGTCCCAGCTCTGCAGGGCCGACGCGATGATCTCCGGCGAGGTCGGCGCGGACTGCGAGATCGCCGTCCCCAGACCGTGCTCGGCGAGCACGCGGCCGTACGACTCGCCCTTGTAGGAGCGCAGGAGGTTCTGGGCGGCCTCGCGCTCGTCCTCGCCGAGGTCGGCGCGCGCGAGCATCGGGTACTCGAACTGGCCGACCTGGGCCGCGCCCGTAGGGGCCTGGAGGTCCGGGTTCCCGGCGGCTTCAGTCGCGGACATGACGGCGGTGCCGTCGCCGCCCTGGGCGGTGTGCTCGTCGACGCCGAACATGATGATCCACATGAGACTGGCGGCGTGCTGGCGCGGGTCCTGGAGCGCGACGTCGGCCTCGTCGGGGAGCACGGCGTCGGCGCTCTCGCCCGCGGGGAGGGCCAGGCCGACTGCGGAGCTGGCGGTGGAGTCCTGGAGGACCTCCCACTGCTCGTGGAGCCCGGCGTCGGGGAGGTTGCGCCAGAGCTGGGTCTCGGGGATCCACACGTCGGCGTCGGTCTCGCCGAGGGCGTTGCCGGAGACGGCTTCGACGGTGATGTCGGCGCACACGTCCGAGCCGCGGGAGGGGGCGCCGCCGCCTGCGGCGACGAAGTCCTCGAGGGCCGCGGCCAGTTCGGGGGCGGCGGCGACGTGGAGCGCCACTTCCGTCCCGCAGGACTGGACGTGGGCGATGGCGGCGTTGAGGGTGTACGCGGTGACCGGGGTGAAGACGGCGAGCAGCGCGAGCCCGCCGAGGAGGCGGCGGCCCTCTTTCGAGAGGCGGCCGCGCCTGCGATGCACACCGGTCATGTGACGAGTGTATGACCTGGCGCAAACCCAGTCGAGGTCGCGTTTTTCAGTTATCGCAAGAGGACCGTGTGTTATCGAGCGTCAGTGCCGCACGGGCGCAGCGCTTCCAGCGACGCTCGCGGCCGACCCGGCCCGCCGATGGTCGGAGCCGGCGGCGGGCCGGCCGTGCGCGTCGGTACCTCTTCAGCGGCGCCGCGGGCGGCGCTTCGGCGGGGTGAGCAGGTCGGCGACGATCCGCATCGTCTCGGGGACGAGGCGGAAGTAGGCCCACACGCCGCGCTTGTCGCGCTCGACGACCCCGGCCTCGGCCAGGATGCGCAGGTGGTGGCTGACCGTGGGCTGGGAGAGGCCCAGCGGCTCGGTCAGCTCGGCCACGCAGGCCTCCTGCTCGGGAGCGGCCTGGATGAGGCTGATGAGCTGGAGACGGTTCGGATCGGCGAGTGCTTTGAGGACACCCGCGATTCGTTCGGCGTCGGATTTGGAAAGCGTTTCGCCGCTGACCGGCGAGACGGGCGTCTCGGCCTCGACGGTGACTCGCACCATGATCGTGTTCCTTCCGGATGGTTCCAGTCGGTACCGGATTCGGCCGCACTGCCATTAATCCAGTTCCAACCCTGAATATGCCCCCGCGTTGTGGCCGGGCGGTAACGACGACGCTTCCGGCTCGCAAAGGGTTTCGGTTCCTACGGATCTCGCTCGGGCCGCACCAAGTCCCTGACCGGATCCACCGCCGAGATTACGCCTGCCTCGCCAGCGGATCTACCGTTGACACAAGATCAGTTTGCAGGCCACAGCGGCGGTTATTCAGTTAATGTCGCACTACCTGGAGTTATATCTAAATCTACCAATATTTAAGCGGTTGCCGTCTCGTGATTGAGAGCCGGTTCACGTGATTATTTCGGATCGACGTCCCAATATATAGAACATCCTGATTCCGAGGGTAGCGCGAATCCGCCAGTCGCGCGCGCTTCTTCTGTTTCAGGCTCGTTACATAGGCTTGAGAAAGCGCACATACGCGCGAAGGGCGGGGCCGTCCGGCCCCGCCCCGCGTTCGCTCGCGTCCCGGTCCGCTCAGGGGCGCGGCCGGGCGGTCGAGGCGCGCTCGATGAGCTCGGCGTCGACCATGAGCTCGTCGGGGTACTCGGCGTCCTCGACCAGGGCCGCCTCCAGGGCCCGCACGCCCATGTCGTGCAGCGGCAGGGCCACCGTGGTGAGCGAAGGGGTGAGGTCGCGCACGATCGGGATGTCGTCGAAACCGGCGACCGAGACCTGGTCGGGGATGCTCACGCCGCCCTCGCGCAGCGCCGTGCACAGGCCCGTGGCCTGCACGTCGCTGGTGACGAACACGGCCGTGGGCAGCCGCTCGCCGTCCAGGAGCGCCCGCCCGGCCTGGTAGCCGCCGTCGCGGCTGAACTCGGCCGCGACGTGCACGACCTCGGCGTCCTCCGGCAGCGCCGAGAGGAAGCCCTCGCGGCGCTCGCGGACCACCTGCAGCTGCTCGGGCCCGGCGACCACGGCGAAACGGCGGTGGCCCAACTGCGTCAGGAACCGCGCGAGGGCGGCCGCGCCCTCGCGGTTCGCCGGGCGCACCACGCGACCGGGCAGGCCCGGCTGGCCCACGCTGACCACGGTCGCACCCAGTTCCAGCAGGTCGGACAAATGCTCAGCGAGGCGCTGTTCAGCGGCCTTGTCCGTCGTCCGCGAACCGGCGACGATCACCGCGCGCGGGCGGTAGCCGCGCAGCGAGTCCAGGTGCTGCACCTCGGAGTCGGGGTCGATGCCGGTGTCGGCGATGAGCACGCGCACGTTCCGGCGGGCGGCCTCGGCGAGGACGCCGCCGGCGATCTGCCCGAAGTACGGGTCCGTCACGTCGTGCAGGAGCAGGGCCACAGTCTGGGAGGTCGCGCGGGCGAGGACCTGCGCGCCGACGTTGGGGGCGTATCGCAACCGGCGTGCCGCCTCGCGCACCCGCTCGCTCAGCTGGTCGCTCACCCGGTGGGGCGAGCCGTTGAGCACGCGAGAGGCGGTGGCCACCGAGACGCCGGCGGCTCGGGCGACATCGGCCAGTCGGGCCGGTTGTTTGCGTTCCATCTCGCTGAGGCTACCCATCTGCGGAAAGCGCTGCTCAAGCGGTCCGGAAACGCCGATCCCTCCACACTCGCCAGACCACATACGCCACAGCCGCAACGCCGACGCCGACGGCCGCGACCTTGAGCGGACTGGGCTTCGACAAGGGCGGACGCAGGGCCACCGGGCGCCGGAACGTCAGCTGCGGCCAGCCCTCCTCCTGGGCGAGGCGGCGCAGGCCGCGGTCGGGGTTGACCGCCCTCGGGTAGCCCACGGTGCGCAGCATCGGCTCGTCGGTGATGGAGTCGGAGTAGGCGAAGGACGCGTCGAGGTCGACCCCGCGCGCGGACGCGAACTCCTTGATCGCGTCGGCCTTCGCGGGTCCGGCCGCGTAGAAGTCGATCTCGCCGGTGTACCGGCCGTCGTCGCCGACGACCATGCGGGAGGCGATGACGTCGGTCGCGCCGAGCATCCGTCCGATGGGGGCGACCATCTCCTCGCCCGACGCGCTCACGAGGACGACCGCTCTGCCCGCCGAGCGGTGGGCCTCGATGAGGGCGGCCGCCTCGGCGTACACGGCGGGCGCGATGAGCTCGTCGAGCGTCTCGTTCACGATCGACTTGACCTCCTCGGCGGGCCAGCCGCGCGAGAGCTCGGCGACGTAGTCGCGGGTGCGCGCCATCTGGACCTCGTCGGCGGAGCCGCCGAGGCGGAAGAGGAGGTGGGAGTAGGCGACCTTGAGGACGTCGCGCCGGGCGAGGAGCCCGCCCTGGTAGAGCGGCCGGGAGAAGGCGAGGGTGCTGGCCTTGGCGATCACGGTCTTGTCGAGGTCGAAGAAGGCCGCGCCGGGGCGCGCCGTGCCGTCTGACGACCGTGCCGCGACCGGTTCGAGCGAGAGTGCCGGTGAGCCTTGAAGCGGCTCCGCTGCGTTCATGCCGCAAGCATAGACAGCGGGGCAAACCCGTTTCGACCGCTTGTGGCACGACGCGCAGGCCGGGCATGTTCGAACAGCGCCGTGTCGGGACCGGAACGTAGGCTGGCGCCATGTCGAAGAGCCAGCGAATCGCCTACGCCTGCGGCGCGTGCGGGGCCAGGGTCCCCAAATGGGTCGGGCAGTGCCCCGACTGCGGCGAGTGGGGCTCGATGGAGGAGACCGCGGCCCCGCCGCGCCAGAGCGGCAGCGGCTCGATCGCCTCGGCCCTGCCCTCCGCGCGGCGGCCCGCCAAGCCCGCGATGCGCATCGGCACCGTCTCGGCCGCGCAGGCCGCGAGCCTGCCCACCGGCATCGGCGAGTTCGACCGCGTCATGGGCGGCGGCCTCGTCCCCGGCGGTGTCACCCTCATCTCCGGCGAGCCCGGCGTCGGCAAGTCCACTCTGCTCCTCGAAGTCGCGCACCGCTTCGGCGAGGCCGGGTACGGCAAGGCGCTCGTCGCCACCGGCGAGGAGTCGGCCGCGCAGGTCCGCCGCCGCGCCGACCGCACCGGCTGCCTCTCCGAGGAGCTCTACCTCGCCGCCGAGACCGACCTCGGCGCGGTCCTCGGCCACATCGAGGACGTCAAGCCGTCCCTGCTCATCCTCGACTCCGTCCAGACCGTCATCGCCCCCGACACCGACGGCGTCCCCGGCGGCGTCACCCAGGTCAAGGCCGTCGCCAGCGCGATCACCGCGGAGGCCAAGGCGCGCAACATGGCCGTGATCCTCGTCGGCCACGTCACGAAGGACGGCGGGATCGCGGGGCCGCGCGCCCTGGAGCACCTGGTCGACACGGTCGTCCACTTCGAAGGGGACCGGCACTCGATGCTGCGGCTGCTGCGCGGTGTGAAGAACCGCTTCGGTCCGGCGGACGAGGTCGGGTGCTTCGAGATGACCGAGGACGGGATCGTGTCGCTGGCCGACCCTTCGGGTCTGTTCCTCGACGACGCGCCGACGGAGCCGACGCCGGGGACGTGCGTGACGGTGACGATGGAGGGCCGCCGGGCGGTGCCGGTGGAGGTGCAGGCGCTGCTGGGGAAGTCGGTGAAGGACGGTGCGGTGCCGCGGCACACGGTGTCGGGTCTGGACCAGGCGCGGTTGAACATGGTCCTGGCGGTGCTGACGCGGCGCGGGGGGATGCGGCTGCTGGACCGGGAGGTGTACGCGACGACGATCGGGGGGATTCGTGTGCGCGAGCCCGCTTCGGATCTGGCGCTGGCGCTGGCGCTGGTGAGCGCGGACCAGGAGATCGCGGTGAGCGCGGACCTGGTGGCGATCGGCGAGGTGAGTCTGACGGGGCAGGTGCGGCGGACGGTGAACGCGGACAGGCGGATCGGCGAGGCGGCGCGGCTCGGGTTCAAGACGGCGATCGTGCCGAAGGGGTCGGTCGCGGAGCGGCACCGGGGTATCGAGGTCGTGGAGGTGGAGACGATCATCGACGCGAAGCAGGCGGCGGCGCGCACGTGGGCGCGGCGTGGGTGATGACCTGCCGGGGGCTCCACCCTTGTGACCGGGGGCCCGCGATGCAGGCGGGGGCGTGTTCTCGGGTGCGCAACCGGGTTGCCCTGCAAGGGTTCCGCGTTCTACGGTGGCGGTTGTGACTGATGCTTCTGATGCCGGTGCGGCGGTGGCCGATCTGCGGACCGAGCGGCTGCTGCTGCGGGTGTGGACCGCCGTCGAGGCGGCGACCGTGGCCGAGGGCGGCCGTCTGGACGACTGGGCCGAGGACTTCCCCGATGCGGGCGACAAGGTGATCGCACCGCTGATCGCGGCGGAGCCCGCATGGCTGGGGCCGTTCGGGCACCGGTTGATCGTGGAGCGTGCGAGCGGGCTCGTGGTCGGTTCGCTCGGTCTGTTCTGGCCGCCCGCGGACGGCGCGGTGGAGCTCGGGTACGGTGTCGCGCCGTCGCGTCGCGGGCGCGGTTACGCGCCGGAGGCGGTGCTGGCGCTGACGGCGCACGCGTTCACGTCCCCTGCGGTGGAGGCGGTGTTCGCGCACGTGGAGCCGTCGAATCCGGCTTCGGTGCGGGTCCTGGAGAAAGCCGGTTTCGTGCCGGGCGGTCCGGGCGCGGAGGCGGGCACGGTCCGCTACGACGCGCCGCCGCCGGGGTCCTGAACCCGGCTATTCGGGGCGGGGCCCGACCGGGTCGTAGGGCCGGTCGGTCACGGCCCGGGTCTGGCCCGCGAGGAGTTCGCGTTTGTGCGCGAGGTCGGCGAGCTGGTCGTCGAGGCGTGCGAGGGCGTCGCGCATGACCGCGTGGGAGTGGTCGCAGTGCAGCAGGCCCTCGTTGGTGGCGCAGGGGATGAGGTGTTTGATCTCGCGGGTGGAGACGCCTGCTTCGAGGAGCTTGCGGATCTGCTCGACGCGGGCGGGGGCGTCCTCGGGGTAGGAGCGGTAGCCGTGCGAGTCGCGTCCGGGCAGGAGCAGTTCCTGCTCTTCGTAGTAGCGCAGGAGCCGGGTGCTGACCCCGGTCAGGCGCGACAGCTCACCGATAAGCATCGTGACCTCCGACACAAGTGTGTGGCCTTCACACTGATGTGAAGTCATAACGTCGCGGGCATGACGAACATTTCCGCTCAGTTCCCCAAGCTCGCCACCGAAGTCCGCGGCTCCGGCCCCGGCATCGTCCTCGCCCACGGCGGGGGCGGCGGCATCGAGTCCAACTTCGGGTCGCTCATTCCGCTGCTCGCCAAGGGCCACAAGGTGACCGCGTCCTCGTATCCGGCGGACGACACGGTCCTGGACCTCGACTCGCTCGCCGACGCGCTGGTCGCCGAGGCCGCCAGCGAGCGGTTCACGGTCATCGGGTTCTCGCTCGGCACGGCGGTCGCGGTCAGGGCCGCCGCCCGCCACCCCGAGCGCGTCCAGGGGCTCGTGCTCGCGGCCGGGATCGCCCGCGCCGACAACCGGCTCCGGCTCGCGCTCGACCTGTGGCGGAACCTGCTCGCGGCGGGCGACCGGGACTCGTTCGCGCGCTTCGTGCTCACGACGGCGTTCAGCCCCGGCTTCGTCAACAGTCTGTCCGATGAGGACTTGACTGCGGCGGTCGCGCAGTTCGCCGCGAACATCCCCGGCGGCACGGCCGCGCAGGCGGCCCTGATCCAGGAGGTGGACACGACCGCCGACCTGGCCGGTGTCGCCGTCCCGACGCTGGTGGTCGGCGCGAGCCGGGACCTGCTTGTCGACCCGGCGAACCACCGGTTCCTCGCCGAGCGGATCCCGGGCGCCGAGTACGCGGAGGTCGCGGCCGGGCACGTGCTCATGGCCGAGCAGGCCGACGCCTGGCACGGCCTCGTCCTGGACTTCCTGGGACGCCATGGTCTCTAAGCGGCCCAATCGGGACCGGGGCGGCGTCCAGAAGCCGCCCCGCGTCGCCGCCCTCTCGGGCTTGCGCCGCCGGAATACCATCGGCGTATGGAAGCGGCCGATCCGGAAGACGCCGACACCCCCGCCGAGGCCTACTCCGTCCGGGACGAGGCCTACCGGATCCTGCGCGAGATCAACCCGTACTACGACGATCCGGAGCAGGATCCGAACCACGTCAAGTGCGAAGGCCCCTGCTGCAACTTCCGCGACGAGTTCTGGGTCTGACGAGCCGACCGCTCAGGCGCCGCCGGGCAGCGCCTCCGGCTTCGCTTGCTAGAGGCCGAGTTTCGCGAGTTCGTTCCGGGACGCCACGCCGAGCTTCGGGTAGGCCTTGTACAGGTGGTACCCGGCCGTGCGGGGGCTCAGGAACAGCTGCTCGCCGATCTCGCGGTTGCTCAGGCCCACGGCCGCGAGCCTGACGACCTGCAGCTCTTGCGGAGTGAGCTTGTTCGCGAGGTCCGGGGCGGCCTCGATCGGGCCCGCGTCGCCCGCCGCGCGCAGCTCCCGGCGCACCCGTTCGCTCCAAGGCTCGGCCCCGAGCCGCTCGAACACCGCTGCGGCCGAACGCAACCGGGTCTTCGCCTCGGTGACCCGCCGGGCGCGGCGCAGCCACTCGCCGAGGATCAGGTCGGTGCGGGCCGTCTCGAACGGGAATCCCTCGTCGGCCTTGTGCAGCTCGGCGGCGCGCAGTAGGTGCTCCCCGGCGTCCTGGTCCCCCGCGAGGAGGCCCCGGCAGCGCTCGACCTGCGCCATCAGGTGCGACTGCCCGCTCGCCTCGGCCCACTGCGTGAACCAGTCGAAGGCGCCCAGGACCCGCTCCGGCTCGCCCGCGCGCACCGCCGCCTCGACGGCGACCGGGACGAGCGTCAGCGCCTCACCCGGCGCGTTCGAGTCCAGATGAGACATGAGCCGGTCGAGCGCCTCCTCGTTGCGGCCCAGGGAGAAGTCGAGGAGCGCCAGCGGCGAGTCGATCGCGACCACGGTGTCTCCGGGCGAGTCCGCCTCGGCCGCTTCCACGATCGCGCGCGTCCGCTCCTCCTCGCCCCGGTACGCGGCCGTCATCGCCAGCACGTGCGCGCGGGCCTTGACCGGCCCGATCCGGTGCCCCAGCTCGATCGAGAGGTCCATCGCGTGCTCGGCGAGCGCCTCGGCGTCGCGCCACCGGCCGCGCCGGAACTCGGTGATGCCGTTGAGGACCAGCGCCCGCGGCAAGGCCCCGGCCGCGCCGCGCTGGCGGGCGAGGCGCACGGTGTCCGACGCGGTCTGCTCGGCGCCGTCGATGTCGCCGACGAGCACCTGCCACCACGCGACCATGCCGCGGTTCTCCGGCGTCATCGCGTCGTCGTGTTCTTTGTGGACGTCGATGAGGCGGCGCAGGGCCGCGACCGCCTCTCCCACCGTGACCGTGCACGACCGGTTGAACCCGGCCGTGGCGCTGGCGAGGTCCCGCACGAGCCAGGCGTGCTCGATGCCGAGCCGCTCGGCGTGCTCGGCGGCGACCTCGGCCCGCGAGAAGTCCCCTGCCTGCCAGGCGAGTTCGACGGCGCGGAACAGCGGATACCCGGTCGAGTTGTTGCCCGCGGCCTGGAAGTGCTCGGCGGCCTCCATGTACAGCCGGTAGGACTCGCGCACGTCGTTGTCCCACGCCGTCACCAGGGCGACGATCTGGGTCGCGCGGGCCAGCACCGCGCGGTCGTCCGTGTACCGCAGCACCTGCCCGTACAGCGCTTTCACCTTGGGGCCGTTGCCCGCCGACATCGCGGCCTCGGCGGCCCTCAGGAGCCTGCGGCCCCGCTCGACCGGGTCGGGCGTGAACGACGCGGCGCGTTCGAGCACCGTCATCTCCACGCCGTGCCCGCCGCAGGTGCCGATGCACTGCGCGGACGCCTCGAGCGCGGCCGCGACCTCCTCGTCCGGGCCCGTGGCGGCGGCCGACAGGTGGAACGCGCGCCGGTAGTCCTCGGCGCCGATGACCTCCGCGTAGACGCGGTGCGCCTCGATGCGGCGGAACAGCGGCGCGCCCTGGTAGGCGGCCGTGCGGATGAGCGGGTGCCCGAACGTGAACCGGTCCCCGCCGAAGCGCACCAGGTCGTCCGCCTCGGCCGGGGCCAGGTCGGTGAGCTGCGCCCCGAGCTTCCCGGCGACCTCCACGACGAGGCCGGTGTCGGCCGTGTCGTCGGCGGCGATCACCAGCAGCAGCGTCCGGGTCGGCTCCGGCAGCCGCTCGATGCGGTCCCCGAACACCTGCTTGAGGCGGCCCGTCGTGGACCGCTGCCCCGTCCAGTCCGAGGCCAGGCGCACCTCGGAGTCGACCAGCGGCAGCTCCAGGAGCGCGAGCGGGTTCCCCTCGGCCGAGTGCAGCAACTGGGTCCGGTCGGCGAACGCGTTGGGGCCCAACCGGTCGGCGAGGATCGACGCGGCGGCCTCGTCGTCGAGCGGACCCAGCCGCAGCTCGTCGAGACCGGGCGTCGGGAAGTCCGGCGCGTACCCCTCCCGGACGGTGAACACCATCAGGGCCGCTTCGGCCGCAAGGCGTTTCGCCATGAAGAGGAGGACGTCGGCCGAGTCCGGGTCCAGCCAGTGCGCGTCCTCGACCACGCAGAACACCGGCCGGTGCCCGGCCGCCTCCGTGAGCAGGCTCAACGCCGCCAGACCGACGGTGAACCGCAGGTCCCCCGGGGGCGCGTCCTTGTCCGGCGCGGCCTCCAGGCCCAGCACGCGCGACAGCACGCACGCGTGGTGCTCGGGGATCGCCTCCAGATGCCCCGCGAGCGGCAGCAGCAGCGCCTGCAGGCCCGCGAACGACCACGCGTGCTCCGACTCCACACCCGTGCAGCGCAGCACGGTCGCATCGGCGGCGGCCTCAGCGGCGGCGGCCACCAGGCTCGACTTCCCGATCCCGGCCTCCCCGCGCACCACCAGCGCCGAACCGCGGCCCTCGCGGGCGGCGGCCAGGCGGCCCTCGAGGGCGGCGGTCTCGGTCTCGCGTCCGTACAACACGCTTCAACGGTACCGGCGCGGACGCGCTCCGATAAGGCCCCGGACCGGGTCCTAGGACGAAAGGCCTAGACCCGGTCCGACCCCGCTAGAACGGGCTCGGCAGCGGAGTCGCCTTGCGGGCGTTGGCGAGCGCCAGCGCCCACCAGTGCAGCTCGTCGAGGAGGGTCTTCGCGGCCCGCTCGGACTCGCCGAACTTCGTGAACTCCCCGCGCTCGTCGAAGTCCTGGTAGAAGCGCGGGAACGCGATCGAGTTGCGGATCGTCATGGTGCGCAGCTCGGGGAAGATCTGCCGCAGGTGCTGGGCCGCGTTCTGGCCGCCGGTGATCTTGCCGCCGTAGGTGACCATCGCGACGGGCTTGGCCGCCCACTCGTTCATGTAGTAGTCGATCGCGTGCTTCAGGGACGCGGGGATCGACATGTTGTACTCCCCCGAGACGACCACGAACGCGTCGGCGCGGTGGAGCCGCTCGGAGAGGGCCGCGACGGGCGCGGACGGGTCGGCCTCGGTCGACCACATGTCGTCCTCGACCAGGTGCTGGGGCAGGTCGGCGTCGAGCAGGTCGATCAGGTCGACGTCGAAGCCGCCGTGCTGCTCGGCGACCCCCGCGATCCACTTGGCGGGGGCGGGGGCCCAACGGCCCTCGCGGGTCGACCCGATGATGACGCCGAGGCGCAGTCTGTCGCTCATGGTGTTTCCGTTCCTTCGTAGCTCCGGCTTGCGATGACGAAGCTACGGACGGAACGACCGGGGGCACATCCGTCGACCGACTGGGCCGCGACTGGTCGCGACGTGCAGTAGGCGTCAACGGTCGCATGACAGATGCGCCCCAGGTCGCTCTGCTCTTAGCGTGGCCGCCATGACCACTGCAACGGAAACCAGCGCGGCCCCGGAGGCCGCCGCCACCCGCTGGGGAGCGATCCTCGCCGTCGGGTTCGCACAGCTCGTTGTCGCCGGCGGCATGTCCACCCTCGCCGTGGCCCTCCCGGCGATCCGCACCGACTTCGCGGTGACCGAGGCCGCGACGGCCTGGGTGCTCCTCTCCTACGCCCTCCCCGTGGGCGCGGTCGCGATCGCCGCCGGGCGCCTCGCCGACCGCGCCGACCTGCGGGCCGTGGCCGTGTTCGCCATGGCCGCGTTGACCGTCGGGTCGGTCGCGGCCGCGCTCGCGCCGACGTTCGGGCTGCTGCTGGCCGCCCGGGCGCTCGCCGGGCTGCTCGGCGGGCTCCTGTTCGGGATGACCGGCCGGATCATCGTCGTCTCGGCGGCGCAGACGCAGCGCGGCCGCGCGATGTCGGCGATCGCGCTCATGATGACCGTGGGCGGCATGGGCATGGTCGGCGCGGGCGGGTTCCTCATCGCCGTGTTCGACTGGCGGGGCCTGTTCTGGGTCCTCGCGGTGATGGCTGCGGTCGCTTTGGCGGCCGTGGCGGTGACGGTGCCGAGCAACGGGACGGGCCTGCCCAGGCCGGACCGGGCGCTGCTGGTCGACGTGGCGACGTCGGGCGGCGCGATCGCGGCGTTCCTCTTGACGTTCGAGTACGTCGACACCGATCCGCTGATCGCGGTGGGCGCGTTGGCGTCGAGCGTCGTCCTGGGCACGCTGTGGGTGCGGCAGAAGTCGTCGGGTCCGACGGTGGCGCTGCTGCGGTCGCCGCAGGTGGCGGGGGCACTGCTGAGTCTGACGCTGCTGTCGGGAGTGACGGGGCTGCTGAACTTCAGCCTGCCGTTCCTGCTCACGGACGTGCAGGAGGTGCGGCCGGAGCTGGTGTCGACGGTGATGCTGGCGTTCATCGGCGGTGTCGCGGTGATGACGCCGGTGTCGGGGTGGCTCGCGGACCGGTTCGGTTCGGGGCGGGTGTCGCTGGCGGGCGCGGGTGTCGTGGTCGCGGCGGTGGTGCCGCTGCTGTTCGTGGACGCGGGGACGGGGCTGATCGGGCTCGGGGCTCGGATCGCGTTGCTGGGCTTGGCGTTCGGGTTGTTCAACAGCCCGATGAACGCGTACCTGCTGGCGTCGGCCCCGGCGGAGCAGTCGGGCACGGCGGGCGCGTTCATGGCGACGACGCGGACGATCGGGTCGTCGCTGGGGCCGGTGCTGGCGGCGCTGGCGTGGGGCCTGGGGGCGACGGCCGTGGACGGCTACCGGCTGTCGGCTTGGACCGTGGCGGCGCTGCTGCTCCTGGGCGCCGCCCTGCAGGCGACGACGAAGCCGTGGAGGGCCCCGGTCCCGGCCGCGGCGTGACGCGCGGAACGGCCCGCCCCTTCCGGGGCGGGCCGTTCCGTGTCGGTCTACAGGTCGAGCTTCGCGAGTTCCGTGCGGGAGGAGACGCCGAGCTTCGGGTAGGCGTTGTACAGGTGGTAGCCCACCGTCCTGGGGCTGACGAACAGCTGCTCGCCGATCTGGCGGTTGGTGAGCCCGTCGGCGGCGAGGCGCACGACCTGGAGTTCTTGCGGCGTCAGGAGTTCGGCCAGGTCGGGCTTGGACTCGACGGCCGTCGAGTCGCCCGCGGCGCGCAGTTCCCCTTGGGCGCGTTGCGTCCACGGCACCGTGCCGAGCCGCTCGAACACCTCGGTGGCCTCGCGCAGGTGCGCCCGCGCCTCGTTGATGCGGCGCACCCGCCGCAGCCACTCGCCGTACAGGAGCTCCGTGCGGGCCCGCTCGAACGGGTCGATGTCGTCGGCGCGGTGCAGCTCGACGGCCCGCGCGAAGTGCGTCCCGGCCTCGGCCTCGGTCGCGAACAGCGCCCGGCAGCGCTCCACGAGCGCCTCCCAGTAGGAGCGGCCCGTCGCGTCGGCCCAGTCGGCGAACCAGTCGAACGCCTCCTTGACCTCGGCGAGCCGCCCGGAGCGGAACGCGGCCTCCACCAAGGTGGGGACCTGCATGAGCACCTCCATGGGCGTGCCGCCCTCGGCGATGCGCAGCAACCGGTCGAACGCGGCCTCGTAGCGTCCGAGGCCGAGTTCCAAGAGCCCCAAGGCGGTGTCGGCCGGGATGACCGAGTCCTCGGGGGCGTCCTGGATCGCGGCGGCCACGAGCTCGCGGCAGCGCCGCTCCTCGCCGCGGATCGCGGCGATCGGCAGCAGCACCCAGATGCGGCCCTGCATGAGGGCCCGGCGGTCGTTCTGCTCGTGCGCCAGCTCGATCGCGCTGGACGCCGACGCCTGCGCGTCCGCGTACCGTCCATAGTGGTACTGCGTCTGCGCCTGGACGAGCAGGGCCTGCACGAGCGGGCTCAGCGCGCCGCGTTCGCGGCAGGCCCGCACCTGCTCGGCCGCCGCCTGGTGCGCGGCGGGCACGTCCCCGGCGAGGAACCGCCAGCGCGCGGCCAGGACCTGGTCGAACGCCTGGAAGTCCTCGTGGAGCGGCTGGTAGTAGTCGTAGAGGGAGCGCAGCGCGTCGACCGCTTCCCCGGCGGTGTCGTCGGGCTGGCGGTTGAGCCCGGCGGCGGCGCGGGCGAGGCGGCGCACCCAGGCGTTGTTGGAGCCGCCGTACTTGGAGGCGAGCCCGGACGCGTACTTGACCTTGGCGAAGTCCCCTGTCTCCCAGGCGTTCCAGACGCCGCGCAGCAGCGGGTAGCCGGTGTTCTCGTGGCCGGTGGCGGCGTAGTGCTCGGCCGACTCCATCCACACGTCGAAGCCTTTGGAGTGGCCGGCCCAGGAGAGGATCGTGGCGCGGATGAGCGCGGCCCGGGCGAGGAGGACGTGGTCGTCGGTGAGGCGCTCGGCGGCTTCGGCGAGTTCGAGGGCCTTGCCGGTCATGCCTGCGGCGTAAGCGCATTGGGCGGCTTCGACGAGGCGGCGGCCGCGGCGGCACGGGTCGGGGGTGAAGCTGGCGGCGCGTTCGAGGGCGGCCATCTCGGCGACGCAGCCGCCGCGTTCGGCCTCGTAGGAGGCGATGGCTTCGAGTGCGGCGGCGGCCTTCTCGTCGAGGCCGGTGGTGGCGGCGGCGAGGTGGCGGGCGGCGCGGATGTCGCCGTCGCCGAACGCCTCGGACAGGGCCCGGTGGGCTTCGATGCGGCGGGCTCTGGGCGCGGAGTGGTAGGCGGTGGAGCGGATCAGGGGGTGGACGAACTCGATGCGGCCGCGGTGGTACCGCAGCAGATCGTCCACTTCGGCCGGTTCGAGGTCGGCGAGGCTCGCGTCGAGTTTCGCGGCGGCCTCGGCGATCACGGCGGTCTCGCCGGTCTCCTCGGCGGCGGCGAGCAGCATGATCGTGCGGGTGCCCTCGGGGAGGGCGATGATGCGCTCGGTGAACGCCTGCTTGATGCGGGAGGTCGTGGAGTAGCGGCTGTTGGAGGTGTCGGCGCGCAGCAGCGACTCCTCGTTGTCGGCGGCCGGGAGCTCCAAGAGCGCCAACGGGTTTCCTTCGGCCATGCGGAGGATCCAGTCGCGGCTGGTGAAGGGGATCTCGTCGGCGCGCATGTCGAGGATCGCCTGCGAGGCGTCGAGGTCGAGCGGGCCGAGCGTCAGCTCCGGGATGCCGGGGGCGGGGAAGTCGGGGGCGAAGCCGTCGCGCACGACCAGGACCATCGTGATCGACTCGGTCGTGAGGCGGCGGGCGGCGAACAGGAGCGCGTTGGTGGAGTCGCGGTCGAGCCAGTGGGCGTCGTCGATGACGACGTACACGGGCTGCTTCGCGGAGGCGTCGACGAGGAGGTTCAGGAGCGCGAGGCCGACCTGGAGCGAGTGGGCGCGGCCGGTGCCGTCGCCCATGCCGAGGGCGGTGCGCAGGGCCTCGGCCTGGGCGGCGGGGAGGCGGTCGATGCGGTCGAGCAGCGGGTGCAGCAGCATCTGGAGCCCTGCGTACGACCAGGTGTGCTCGGCTTCGACGCCGAGGGTGCGCAGGACGGTGAAGCCCTCGGCGCGGGGGATGACGGCGTCGACGATCGCGGATTTGCCGATCCCGGGCTCGCCGCGGACGACGAGCGCGCCGCCGTGGCCGACGCGGGCGCCGTCCAGGAGCGCCTGGATCGAGTCGAGTTCGGGGTCGCGGCCGTACAGGACGGGGCGGGCGGTCTCCTCCGGCAGCATGGCGGCGTCCTGGCGCGCGCGCGTGGTGTCGGCAATGGGATTCACGGCGGCTCCATCCTCAGGACGACCGGGGACCCCTCCAGGGTAGCCACGGGGGCGGCGGGCTCGCATCTGTCATTCGACTGGGGTCGACTGGGGCGCCCGCCACCTGGTCGAACGCGCGCCCTTACCGGGTTTCGGTCCCAGTCGCCGGTCCCAGTCGTCCGACCGGGGCGCGTGCGCGCGAACGGCCATAACTTCGACGGCATGACCGCACCTACAGAGATCCAGACGCCGAGGGGCGCGGCGCCGAAGCGGACCACGCTCCGCTGGGCGCCGGCGCTCTGGGCGGCGTACGCGCAGGCAGTGGCGTTCGCGGCCGCCGCCGTGACCGCGTTCCTGGTCACCGACATCGCCTCCGCTTTCGGCGCTTCGCCGGGGACGCGGCTGTGGCCGCTCGGGGCGTTCGCGGTCGGCCTGGTCGTCGCGGCGAACGCGACGCGCCGCACCGGAACGCTCGGCAACGCCCGGTACACCGGGGCGATCGCCTTGGGGGCGTTGGCACTCGGGTCGCTCGCGGTGGCGCTCTCGCCCGGCTTCGGCTTCGCGGTGGCGGCGGCCGGAGCGTTCGGGACGGCCGCCGGGTTCGCGATCGCGCTGTCGGGGCGGGTGCTGGCGGCGTTCGAGGTCGGCGACGGCAACGGGTCCGTGGCGCTGTCGGCTGGGGCGCTCCTGGCGGGGATCGCGGCGGGCGTCGGCGCGCTGTTCGCGGTGCCGCTGTACGGCTGGCGGGGCGTGTTCGGCCTCGTGGTGGTCGCGGCGGTCCTGGCGGCGTGGAAGTTCGCGGAAAATGTCCCGGATGATGCACGCGCGTTAAAGAAATGTGACGTGAGGTTCGACAGAGTTTCCCTTATACCGCTGGGAACTCTGAGGTTCGGATGTCACCATCGAGTCGTCCGGGTATTCGGAGGTTTTACCCGGCACGCGGGCACCGGCCGTCCTGTGGCGGTGTCCGGAAGAAGGCCCCGGGGAGGTTCGAGACCCCGGGGCCTTCACCATGTCCGGGCCGGGGCCCACGCCCATGCCCTCCCGCGACCCTGAAGCCGCCTTCAGGTCGCTTCAGCGTGGCTTAAGGTTTCGGCGTCAGACTGGTCCTGGGTCCGGCGCGAAGGACGCCGGACTCGAGCGGACGGCCCACGATCTCCTGGGCGAGTTCGGCAGTGCGGATGAGGGCATCGAGGTCCACACCGGTCTCCACACCCATGTCGTGGAGCATGTGGACCACTTCTTCGGTCGCCACATTGCCGGAAGCACCCGGAGCGAACGGGCAGCCGCCGATCCCGCCCACACTGGCGTCGAACTCCACGACGCCCCTATCGAGCGCAGTGAGGAGGTTGGCCAGGGCGGTCCCCCGGGTGTCGTGGAAGTGCATGAGCATCGGCAGCGAAGTGTCGACGGCGTCGAGCAGTTCCGTGACGCGGCGAGGGGTCCCCATCCCGGTGGTGTCGCCGAACGCGACTCGACCGGCCCCGGCGGCCTCGGCGGCCTCCACGATCCGGGCGACCTTCGCTGGCGCGACGTCGCCTTCGAAGGGGCAGCCGAAGCTCGTGGCGATGATGACCTCGACCGAGGCCAGGTGCTCGCGCGCCAGGTCGCAGATGTCGGGCAGCTCGGCGAGCGACTCGGCGACGCTGCGCCCGATGTTGGCGCGGTTGTGGGTCTCCGAGGCCGAGACGACCACTTCGACGGCGGAGAACCCGGCGTCGAGGGCCCGCTGCACGCCGCGGCGGTTGGGGGCGAGGGCGCTGTATCGGATGCCGGAGTGCTTCTCGACGGCCGCCCACACCTCGGCGGCGTCGGCCATCTGCGGCACGGCCTTCGGGCTGACGAAGCTCACGGCCTCGATGCGCGACAAGCCAGTGCGCGACAGCGCGTCGATCAGCCGGATCTTGTCCGCGGTCGGGACGGGAGGCTCGTTCTGCAGGCCGTCGCGCGGGGCGACCTCGCGCAGCGAGACCCGATCAGGCTGGTGCAGCATCACTCCGCCTCCCCGGACCGCGACCCGTTGCGGCCCACAGCCCATGCTAACCCGCGATCCCGAAATACGGGACGGGCCGCCGACACGAAAAGCAATCCCAGCACCCGCCGACCGGCGCACCGCAGGCCTGAACGGGCCGGAGCGAGGCCGGAACACCCTCGCCACGGCCAGGCTCACCGACCGGCATGCCCGAACTCCCAGGCGGGCAAGCGCGCACCGCCCCGACGGGGCACCCGTGTTCGGCAACCACAACGAACGTCCGCGTCCACGAGGGCGGTGAGCGGCGGGTGGGGTGGGTGGGGCGGGAGAAGGGGAAGGGTCCCAGTGCGGCCGCGCCGATCGGGCGGGCGGGCGCCGAGCGCGCGGGGCCTTGGGGCGGTCGCGCGCAGCGGTGGCGGGGTGCGCGCCGGGTGCGTGGAGCTGCGAGCGCTGGAGCCTCGGGGCGGTCAGCCCGGGTCGAGGGCTCTTAGGGCTGCTGCTCTGAGCAGGGCTGCGGTCTCGGCGGCGCTGACCTCTTCACCCAACGAGAGGTACGGGGTGGAGTTCATGAGGCCGAAGGCGCCGTGGGCGAGGACGCGGGCCTGTTCGGGTTGGAGGCCCGGGCGCAGGCGGCACAGGACGCCCACCCACTCCTCGACGTACACGCGCTGCAGCTTGCGCACCTGGCGGCGCGGCTCCTCGGGGAGGCGGTCCAGCTCGTGCAGGTGGAGGATGACGATCTCCGGCGAGTCGATGACGACCTCGAGGTGGAAGTCCACCAGCGCCTCGAGCGCGGCCTGCGGGTCCTCCGAGTGCAGCGACGCCCAGTGCCGCCCGCCCGACAGGAGCCGCTCGGAGACGGGGATGAGGGCGTCGGCGAGCATCTGCTCCTTGCCGCCCTTGAAGTGGTGGTAGAGCGCCGGCCCGGTGATGGAGGCGGCCGCGCCGATGTCGTCCATCGACACGCCGTGGTACCCGTGTTTGGCGAGCAGTCTGACGGCCACGTCGAGGATCTCGCGGCGGCGCTTGGAACCGCCCCTGTTATCGCCATTCATCTCCACCCCGATGAGGTTACTCGGGCGTACCCGTGCGAGCAGGGAGCAAAAGCCCACTTTCGCAGGGTGTGCAGGTGGTGCATCGCGCCGGAACGAGGCCCGGCCGCACCCCCCGAAGGAAGTGCGGCCGGCGTGTCGAGCGTGAAGTGGCGGTGCTCCGAGGCGGCGCCTCGCCTTGCCGTGCATGGGAACCGCTACGGGAGACCGGACACATCGTCTCCCGGCGCGGCCCTCACGGCTCGTTCGGCGGCATCGGGCGCTCGGACTCGATGCCCGCGCCGGCGCTCGTCCCGTGCGGCCGGGCGCCCTCGGGCATCGCGCCGCCCATGGCGCCCGCCTCCCCCATCGTGCCCGCCGTCGGGGCCTGGGTGTCGGCGGCCGTACCGTACCGGTCCGAGCTGTAGGTCTGCGACATCGACGAGGTGGCGTCCCCGCCCATGCCCGTGCCGCCCTTCATCTTGGAGGCCTCGTGCTCGGCGCTGTCGAGCATCCGCTCCCAGCGCGCGCGCATCGGGCCGACCAGCCCGCCGCCGACGCCGACGATGACGACGCCCGCGACCATGGCGAGCACGGTCCACATGATCGGCGTGGTCACGGTCGTGGCGATCCCGACCTGGCCGAACGCGGCGACCGCACCGAAGAACACGATCGCGACCTGGCAGATCCGCGCCACGGTGTTGCCGTAGCTGGTGCCGCTGAGCGTGCCGCCGACCAGTCCGTAGACGGCGTTCGCGATCGCGAAGGCGACCACGACGATCACGAGCGCGATGAACAGCTGCGGCAGCCACGCCACGATCTGGTTGAGCAGCGTCGAGACCGGGTTGTTCCCGAACGCCCCGAACGCGAGCTGCAGCGTGAACAGCAGCAGCATGAAGTAGACGACCCTGCCGAGCAGGTCGCTCAGCTCGAACTTGCCGGTGTAGCGGCGCAGCCCGGATTTCTCGCCGACCCTGTCGAGGCCGACCTTGTTCAGGAGTTTGCCGACGAGTTTGCCGATCCATTTGCTGACGAACCAGCCGATGACGAGAATGGCGATGAACGCCAGCGCACGCGGCAGGAACTCCATGATGTTGTTCATCATGTTCTGGAAGCTCTGCGAGATGTCCATCCCCGCAGGTTAGGACGGATACCGTCCTTATTCAGGCGCTTTGCGCGATAAACACCGACACCGTTGTAACTAGAACGGGACGGCGGGGACGCCAGGGGCCTACGTCGGCCAGGTGCGCCAGTGCATCCACGACTTCGACGGCGTGGGGCCGCGCTGGTCCTGGTAGCGGGAGAAGTTCGCGCCCGCGCCGTACGGGTTGTCGGCGGGGCTGGTGAGCCGGAAGACGCACAGCTGCCCTATCTTCATTCCCGGCCACAGGGTGATGGGGAGGTTGGCGACGTTGGAGAGCTCCAGGGTGACGTGCCCGGAGAAGCCGGGGTCGATGAACCCGGCGGTGGAGTGGGTGAGCAGGCCGAGGCGGCCGAGGCTGGACTTGCCTTCGAGGCGCGCGGCGAGGTCGGCGGGGAGGGTGATGACCTCGAGGGTGGAGGCGAGGACGAACTCGCCGGGGTGGAGGACGAACGGCTCGTCGTCGGCGACCTCGACGGCGGAGGTGAGGTCGTCCTGCTGCTTGGAGGGGTCGATGTGGGTGTACTTCTGGTTGTTGAACACCCGGAAGCGCCGGTCGAGGCGGACGTCGATGCTGGAGGGCTGCACGAGTTCGTCTTCGAACGGCTGGATGCCGAGGCGGTCGTTCTTGACGGCATCGAGGATGTCGCGGTCGCTAAGCAGCATGCGCCCAGGTTAGTGGCAGGCCTGTAGGCGCAGCTCAAGGGGCCCTGCCGTGCGGGGAAGACTCACGATCCGCTGGGCGGGATCGCGTAGGCGACGGTGCCGAGGTCGTGGTACTCCCAGTCGTCGGGGACGAGCATCGCGCATTCTTCGAGGTCTTCGGCGCAGACGATGGCGTCCATGGTCGCCGGGTCGGGCGGGGTCTCGCCGGGGACGATCGACTGGAGCGCGTAGATCTCGGTCCCGTCGGGCAGCAGGATCCACCACGGGTACTCCCACGAGTCGTTGCTCTGGACGAGGCCGACGCGTTCGGGCTCGACGGCTGCGACGGCCGCAGCGGCCTCCTCGTACTGCGGCAGCCACTCCTGGCGCCTGACGAAGCGTTCTTCGAGGTCGGTGAGGCTGAAGACGGACCAGGTCCCGGCGAGGCGGCGCGGGTAGCCGTAAGCCACGGTGAGCAGGCCCGCGAGGGACGCGACGACGGCGACCACCGCCACGAGCGTGATCGCGGCCCGCCGCCGGGTGCGGTCGCGTGCGGTGGCGGCGAAGCCCTTGACGAGCCCGGCGGCGAGGAGTCCGGCGGCGGGTGCGCCGAGGACGACGAGGAACATGACGAGCCGGTTGACCCAGGGCTGCCAGGAGACGGTGCAGACGACGCCGATGAAGGCGACGGCGAGGGCGGCGGCGTAGGCGCGGCGCAGCGCCGGGCCCTTGACGGCGAACCAGGTGAGCCCGGCTACGGCGGCGAGGCCGGTGACGGGGAAGGCGGCGCGGTCCTCGTCGGGGTACCAGGCGGGGACGGGGAACTGCGTGGAGCCGAAGGTGATCCGGGGGTCGTTGACGTCGACGCCCATGAGGTTGGCGAGGCCGTTGATCGCGGCGGCGAACGCGTCGGAGAGGAAGAACAGGGGCGTGTCGAGGTTGGTCTGGGCGATCCGCAGGCCGTTGATGAGCAGCAGCCGCGGGTCGGCGGTCTGGACGCCGATGGAGTCGCGCAGCACCTCGGGGCCGAGGGGGTGGCCGAAGGTCTGCTGCATGCGAAGCATGAAGGGCCCCACCAGGACCACGGCGATGGCGAGGACGGCGAGGGACGCGACGATCGTGGCCGCACGGGCGTGGGCGGCGCGCGAGGCGTCGGCGCGGGAGCACCGGCCGGGGCTGCGCCCGCACAGGCAGGGGCGGCGGCGACGGCCGTCGCGCACGAGCCGTCCGATGCCCCAGACGAGCAGGAGCGGCGCGGCGGCGAGGAGCCCGGTGCTCTTGGTGACCGCTATGAGCCCCAACGCGAGTCCGAGGTAGACCGCGTCGGAGCGGGGCGCGGCGACGCGGAGGACGCCGCCCGCGTCACCGGGGCGGGTGAACTCGTCCAGCACGATCGTGGCGAGGCACGCGACCCAGGCGGCGGCGACGAGGTCGACCTGGGTGCTGGACGCCTGGAGGAGCACCTCGGGGGTGGTCGCGAGGACGAAGACGGTCGCGAGCTGGGCGATCGGGCCGCCGCCGAGCTGGGCGGCGATCCGGGACGCGGCGAGGGCGCAGCCGATCGCGGCGAGGTACTGCAGCAGGTTGTACGCGCTGTCGGTGCCGGAGAGGAGCCGCAGGTGGGTGAGGAGGTACTCCGAGCCGGGGCCGATGTCGATCTGGCGGTGGATGTCGGTGGCGTAGGCGGCGACGCTGCCGTTCTGCACCCAGTGCTCGATGCGCGGCAGGTGGTAGGTCTGGGAGTCGAAGTTGTTGGGGGACGAGCCGATCGCCAGGACGGCGACGCTGACGGCGAGGATCGCGACGACGCAGCCGAGTACCCACTGCCAGGCGGGGGCCGCGGCGGCGGCCGACTTGGTGCGCCGCCAAGTGCGGCGGGTGGCGCCGCGGCGGGAGCGCAGCTCCTCGCGGAGCGCGTCGAGCGTCCCGGCGCTGTCAGCTGGGGTTACGTCTCGTACGCAGCGCACGAGGACGGCGGCGACGACCGCGGCGGTGGCCAGGAGCCACGCGATCAGGATCGCGGCCGCATTGAGCGCGGTGAAGGCCGAGGCGACCTCGACGACGCCGATCGCGTACGCCCCCAACAGGACCGATGCCCGCACGACGGCGAGCCGCGCAGGAGCCAGGACGGCCCCGTCGCGGGGGCGGAGGGCGTAGGCGAGCGCCGGAAGCAGAAGCAGGAGCCACAGGACGAGCAGCACCGGTCTATTCAACACCCTGCATTCAACACGACCCGTCCGGCCGATGCCGTCCTGGCATGAGCGCGTTATGGTTGTGCAATCTTGTTCGATCCGCGGGGATGGAGCAGCAATGCTGTTGTCGATTCTCGTTCCGGTCTTCAATGAGGAACGCCTCGCTGCCGGAACGTTGAAAGAGCTGCTCGCAGTGGAGTTCCCCTGCGAGACCGAGATCGTTGCCGTCGACGACGGCTCCCGCGATCGCTCCTGGGAGGTCCTCCAGACCTTTGAGGACAATCCGCGGGTGCGGCTCATCCGCCACGACCGCAACCGCGGCAAGGGCGCCGCGATCCGCACCGCCGTCAAGGCCGCCCACGGCGACTACGTCGTCGTGTTCGACGCGGACGGCGAGTACGACGCCGCCGACCTCCCCCGGCTGTTCACGCCGGTCCTCGACGGCAAGGCCGAGGTCGTCTACGGGTCCCGCTCCTTCGGCTCCCACTCGGCGTACTCGTTCTGGTACGTCATGGGCAACAAGGGGATCACCCTCGCCGCGAACATCCTGTTCAACTCCTACATCTCGGACCTGGAGACCTGCTACAAGCTGCTCCCGCGCCAGATGTACCTCGACTTGAACATCCGTTCGGGCGGCTTCGGCATGGAGGCCGAGCTGACCGCGAAGCTCCTCAAGCGCGGCATCCGCCCCTACGAGGTGCCGATCTCCTACACGGCGCGCAGCCGCGAAGAGGGCAAGAAGATCACCTGGACCGACGGCGTCCAGGCCCTGTGGCTCCTCGGCCGCGAACGCGTGCGCCGCAGCCGCCGCTGACCGAGGAGCATCCCGGAGTCAGGACGCGGTCGTCCGCCACTCCTGGCCCGCGTCGCCCTCGGTGCACGGGCTGAGGACCGGCGAGGTCTCCAGTTCCCCGGAGTGCCTGTCCTCGACGTTGGGCTCCTCCGGTACGTCCAGGCAGTAGTTCCCGTCGCCCGAGGCGCGGACCTGCCAGAAGTCGGCCGCTTCGCCCTCGTCGGTGCGCAGGTACTCGAACACCCACGTCGTCTCGCAGGCCTCGCTGAAGTTCAGGAACTCGCCGTCCCAGTCGACGCATCTCGTGGCGTCCACACCGTCCGACTCCTCGAACGTGTACTCCAAGCGCACGCCGTCGCCCGCGTCGACGAAGGCGAACTCATCGACGCCGTTGACGTCGCACGGGTCCATGCGGACGCTCGGCGGCGCCGTGTCGAAGTAGCCGATCAGGCAAGCGCCGCTCAAGGCGCTCACCAGGACCGACGACTCGGGAACCTCGGGTTCGGTCGCGGCCTCCTCGGCGGGCGTCGTGGCCGACTCGCTCGCCTCGCCCGAGGACGAAGCGTCTCCGGTGGCGGCCGGGTCCTCCTGGGCGCCCTGGTCTCCCGGGTCCTCGTCCTGGTCGAGGAACTGCATGACGCCGATCGTCAGCCCGACCGCCGCGACCACCGCCGCCAATCCGATAAGGACACCTTTGCCGCGCTTCCGCTTCGGCGGCTCCGGCTCCTCGGCGGCGGGCATCGGCGCGGTCGCGCGGGGCGGCGGCGGAGACGACGACACCAGAAGGTCCACTGTGGTGCGATTGGGTTCGGGACGGACCTGGGACGGCGGCGTCGCCGCGTGCGGCGCGGCCACCCTGCACTCCTGCGCGAACATCCCCGCGCTGGCCGGGCGGTCCGAAGGGTGCTTCGCCATCGCCCAGTCGACGAGTTCGGCGGCCACAGAAGGGACGCTCGGCGGCAGCGGCGGCGGGTTCTCGTGCAGGTGCCCCGTGATCACGGCGGCGGGCGAGTTCCGGTCGAACGGGATCGACCCGCTCAGGCACTCGTAGGCGATGACCCCGAGCGAGTACAGGTCCGACGCGCCGGTCAGCTCCTCGCCGCGCAGCTGCTCGGGCGAGGCGTACCCGACCGTGCCCAGCACCGTGCCGGTGGCGGTGAGCGCGGTCTGGTCGCGCCGCAGCGCGATCCCGAAGTCGAGGATCGTCGGCACGCCCCTGGCGTCGACGATGATGTTGGCGGGCTTGATGTCCCGGTGGACGATCCCGGCCCGGTGCGCCACGTCGAGCGCGTCGGCGACCTGCGCGAGCAGCGGCAGCACCCGCTGCGCGGGCATCGGCGCCTGCCGCTCGATGAGCGCGTGCAGCGACTGGCCCTCGAGGAACTGCATGACCAGGTAGGTCATGGCCTCGCCGTTCTCGTCGCGCTCGGCGCGGATGTCGAAGATCTCGACCACGCCCCGCGCGCGGAGCGCCGCCACGGTGCGGGCCTCCTCGACGAAGCGCCGCCGGAAGCTGTCGTCGTCCGACAGCGCCGGATGCAGGACCTTGAGGGCGACGGGCCTGCGCAGCATGGTGTCCTCGGCCCGCCAGACCTCGCCCATCCCTCCCGCCCCGATCCGTTGGTGCAGAAGATATCGGTTGCCCAGCAGCACACCGGGCCTCGTGAGGAGCATGGCGCGATTATGCCCGCCTCACACCACTACGGGGCGTTCATACCTTCTCTGCCGAGCGTGACCGGTCGCCTGGCGGACGCGAGCTCAGAGCAGGACGACGTCGAGGCGGCGGGGGCCGTGGACGCCCTCGACGCGCTGCAGCTCGATGTCGCTCGTCGCCGACGGTCCCGAGATCCAGGTCTGCGGGGCAGTCTGGTCGAGCATCGGCAGCGCCTCCGCGAGGTGGCCGACGATCTGGTCCGGCCGGACCACCACGACATGGTGGTCCGGCACCAGCGTGATCGCCCTCCGGCCTTGGGCCGCACCGGTGTCGAGCATGATCGTGCCCGATACGGCGACGGCGGCGGCGCAGCCGGTGAGGACCGCGTCCATGCCGTCGAGGTCGGCCGTGGACAGGTCTGCGTCGGGGACGAACTCGGCTCCGCCGAGCCGCCAGTCCTGCGGGAGGTCGGCGGGCACGACGACGCGCTTCACGCCTCCCAAGGCCGACGCGATCTCTTCGAGTCCGTAGTGGACATTTGCCTTGTAGTCGACGAGTCGGTCGACCAGCATCGCCGTGATGTCGGTGCCTGCGTCAAGCTCGCGTCGGTAGTCGCGCGGCGGCACCGGGGCCTCACCGGCGCCGTCCAGGGCCCGGCGCATCCGCGCCAGGATCTCGTCGCGTGCGCTCACTGCCGCTCCTTCCACCAGGACCGGAAGTCCTCCTTCGGCGGCACCGGCAGGTCCCGGCTCACCGTCCAGCGCGAGCCCGGCCACGGGAGCCTGCGCAGGAAACCCTTGCGGCGCCACGGCATCGACCCGAGCCGCGCGACCCGCAACGCGGCCCGCCACAGCCCCGGCCGCGCCATCACGGCCTGCGCCGCGCCCATCGCGGCCTGCTCGCCCGCCTCGTGCGGGCCCTGCTGGCGCAGGTGCACGAGCACTTCCGGAATGTTGATCTTGACCGGGCAGACCTCGTAGCAGGCCCCGCACAGGCTTGAGGCGTAAGGAAGATCGTCGTGCCTGCCCGGTTCCAGCTGCGGCGCGAGGATCGCCCCGATCGGGCCCGGGTAGACGTGGCCGTACGCGTGCCCGCCGGTGCGCTCGTATACCGGGCACACGTTGAGGCAGGCCGAGCAGCGGATGCACGAGAGCGCCTGGCGGCCGACCTCGTCGGCGAGGACGCCGGTGCGGCCGTTGTCGAGGAGGATGATGTGCACGTCCTGCGGCCCGTCGCCCTCGCGCGAACCCGTCCACACCGAGGTGTACGGGTTCATGCGCTCCCCTGTGGACGAACGCGGGAGGAGCTGCATGAAGACTTCGAGGTCCGTGAAGCTCGGGAGCAGCTTCTCGATGCCGACGATGCTGATCAGGGTCTCGGGCATCGTCAGGCACATGCGGCCGTTGCCCTCCGACTCGACCACGACCAGCGAACCGGTCTCGGCGACGGCGAAGTTCGCGCCCGAGACGGCGACCTTCGCGGACAGGAAGCGGCGGCGCAGGTGCTGGCGCGCGGCTTCGGCCAGCGCGGCCGGTTCGTCTGTCAGTCCGGAAGGCGCGTCGCCCATTCGCTGGTCGAAGATGTCGCGGATCTGGGTGCGGTTGTAGTGGATCGCGGGCACGAGGATGTGGCTGGGCTTGTCCTCGGCGAGCTGGACGATGAGTTCGGCGAGGTCGGTCTCGAAAGCCTTGAGGCCGTTGGCCTCGAAGTACTCGTTGAGCTCGATCTCTTGGGTCGCCATGGACTTGACCTTGACGACCTCCTCGGCCCCGGCCTCGCGCACGAGCCGGGCGGCGATCTGGTTGGCCTCGTTCGCGTCCCGTGCCCAGTGCACGGTGGCTCCGGCGGCGGTGGCGTTGCGTTCGAACTCGACGGCGAGTTCGGGGAGGCGGTGCTGCACGTCGGCTTTGATCGCGGCGGCGGCGTCCCGCAATTGCTCCCAGTCGTCGAGTTCTCCGGCGACGTTGGCGCGCTTGGCGCGGATGGTGCCGGTGGCGTGGGCGAGGTTCTTGCGCAGCTGGGGCATGCCGAGGGCGACCTTGGCGGCCTTGGGGAACGGCGCGTCGGCGGGGATGAGGGAGGCGGCCGGGACGAGGTCGGTGCTCATGCGGTGCTCGCGAGGATCTCGGCGTAGTGGATCGGGCGGGGGCCGCCGGACCGGCTGATGCCGCCGCCGATGTGGGTGAGGCACGAGTTGTCTGCGGCGGCGAGGTATTCGGCGCCGGTGTCTGCGGCGTGGCGGCATTTGTCGGCGAGCATCGCGGTGGAGACCTCGCTGTTCTTGAGGGCGAAGGTGCCGCCGAAGCCGCAGCACTGGTCGGCGGCGGGGAGGTCGACCAGTTCGATGTCGCGGACGGCGCGCAGGAGGCGCATGGGCTTGTCGCCCAGGCCGAGTGCGCGGGTGCCGTGGCAGGTGGGGTGGTAGGTGACGGTGTGGGGGAAGCGGGCGCCGACGTCCTCGACGCCCGCGACGTCGAGGAGGAACTCGGAGAGCTCGTGGACCCGCTGCCCTATGGACGAGCCGGTGAGGTGGGGGTACTGGTCGCGGGTCATGGCGGCGCAGGAGCCGGAGGGGGTGACGACGTGGTCGTAGTCGCCGAAGACGGCTTCGAAGGAGCGGGCGAGCTTCGTCGCGTCCTTCTTGTACCCGGAGTTGGCGTGCATCTGGCCGCAGCAGGTCTGGGCGGCGGGGAAGTCGACGTCGTAGCCGAGGCGTTCGAGGATGCGGACGACGGCTTTGGGGGTCTCGGGGAAGAGCGCGTCGTTGACGCAGGTGATGAAGAGGGCTACGCGCGGCATGGCGGGGCCTCGCCTTCGGGGCGGCGGGCTCGGTCGGGTCGCTGTCTGGTCATCGGGTGGCCTTGGCTCGCTTGGGTTTCGGGGCCGGTACGGTGGTGCGGGCCGCTTCGAAGGCGGCGCGGTGCCGGATGCGGGAGCGTTCGAGGTGGCGGCGCATGGCCTCCTCGGCGGCAAGCGGTTGCTGGGCAATGATAGCGTCCGCGACGGCGAGGTGCTCGACCTCGGTCTCCCCGATCGACTCGGGCTCGATGTAGGCGCGGTGGAGGTGCAGGTGGGCGTCGAGGCGGCGGATCGCCTTGGCGAGCTGGGCGCTGCCGCTGAGGGCCGCGACCTCGTCGTGGAAGCGGGCGTCGGCCTCGGTGAACACGAGCTTGTCCGCGCCCGCGTCAGGGGTGCGCGCGGCGGCGAGCAGCGCGTTGGCCTCGGCGCCGGTCGGGACGGCGAGGCCGCGTTCGGCGGCCCGGCGCGCGGCCCTCGGTTCGAGCATCTCGCGGATCTCGAAGAGGTCGTCGAACTCGGCGGCGGAGAGGAGCGGCTCGACGGTGTACCCGCTCAGGGGCCGCCGCGCCAGCAGGCCCTCGGACTCCAAGCGCGCCAAGGCCTCCCGGATCGGCGTCTGCGAGAAGCCGAGCTGCTTGGCGAGCCCGTCGATGCTCAGCTTCGCGCCGGGGACCAGCTCGGAGCGCATGACCCGGGACTTGAGCTCCGTGTACGCGTCGTCCGCGAGCGTGCGCTTCTCCGGGGTCGCTGATGTAGCCGTCATGCGCTCGATCCTATAGGATAATGTCGCGACGGGGCGGCCGAGCTCGGTACGGACCGCCGCGACGCCCCTTTCGCTCCCATTGGAGGCCCCGTGGACGACCGGCAAGCGCTCCCCACCCGCACGCTCGGCGGCACCGACGTGACCGTCACGGCAGTCGGCCTCGGCTGCGCGCCGCTCGCCGGGCTGTTCGCGCCCGTCGACCCGCTCGTCGCCGCCGCCACCGTGGACGCGGCGTGGAACGGCGGCGTCAGGCACTTCGACACCGCCCCGCACTACGGCGCCGGGCTCTCGGAAGAACGCCTCGGGAGCGCTCTCGCCGGGCGTCCGCGCGAGGCGTTCGCCTTGTCCACCAAGATGGGCCGCGTCCTCGTCGACCACGAGGGCCCGTGGGACATCTGGGGCGAGCCGAACGGGAAGGCCGCCGTCTTCGACTTCTCCTACCGGGGCGCGCACGAGGCCTACCAGGGCAGCCTCGAACGCCTGGGCACCGACCGGGTCGAGATCGGCCTCATCCACGACGCCGACGACCACCGGGACGAGGCCCTCGCCGGGACCCACCGGGCCCTGACGGAGCTCAAGGCCGCGGGCCGCATCGGCGCGGTCGGGGTCGGCATGAACTCGACCGGGGCCGCCGCCGACCTGCTCTCGCGGGCCGAGTTCGACGTGGCGCTCATCGCCGGGCGGTACACGCTGCTCGACCAGTCGGCCCTGGACCGGCTCTACCCGCTCTGCGTCGAGCGCGGCGTGTCGGTGATCGCCGCGGGCGTGTTCAACTCCGGGATCCTCGCGGACCCGAAGCCCGGCGCGCACTTCAACTACGCGGAGGCCGACCGCGGGCTCCTCGAACGCGCCCAGGCCATCAGCGCGGTCTGCGAGCGGCACGGCACGCCGCTGCGGGCCGCCGCACTGCAGTTCCCCGCCGCCCACCCCGCCGTCGCGTCGGTCCTCGTCGGCGCGCGCACCCCAGCCGAGGTCGACGACGCCCTCGCCATGTACGCCCATCCGATCCCCGGCGCGCTGTGGCACGACCTCAAGCGGGCCGGGCTGCTGGCCGAGGAGGCACCCGTACCGTCATGACCCTCGTTATCGACGCGCACCACCACCTGTGGACCGCCGACTACCCCTGGCTCGCGAGCAGTCCCGAGCTGGAGCCGATCCGCCGCGACTACGGCGTCGCCGACCTGCGCGCCAACCTGCGGGCCGCCGGGGTCGACCGCACCGTCCTCGTCGAGGCCGACTGGGGCCACCCCTCGGAGACCGTCGAGTTCCTGCACCTCGCCGGGGCCGTGGAGGAGATCGCCGGGGTCGTCGGCTTCATCGACCTCCTCGACCCGCACCTCCAGCACACGCTGGCGCGCTACGAGAACCATCCGCGCGCCCGCTTCCTCGTGGGCCTGCGCGACCAGGTCCAGAACCGCCCCGACCCGGGCTTCCTGGCCCGGCCGGAGGTGATCGCGGCGCTGAAGACCGTGGCCGGGACGGTGCCGACGTTCGACCTCATCGTGCGGGTCGACCAGCTCCCGGCCGCCGCCGAGGCCGCCGCGGCCGTGCCCGACCTGCGGTTCGTGCTCGACCACCTCGGCAAGCCGCAGGTGCGCGACGGCGACGCCGGGCTCAAGGCCTGGCGCGAACTCGTCGCCCCGCTCGCGAAGCGGCCCAACGTGACCGCGAAGCTCTCCGGGCTCGTCACCGAAGCCGACCACAAGCGCTGGACTCCGAACGACCTGCGGCCGTTCGTCCAGACCGCCCTCGAACTGTTCGGACCGGACCGGCTCATGTTCGGCTCCGACTGGCCCGTCTGCGAACTGGCCGCCACCTACACCCGTGTCAAGGACGCCCTCACCGAAGTCCTGGGGCGCACCGATCCCGACGTCTTCGGCGGCACAGCCGCCCGGACCTACCAGCTAGGAGAGTCATGAAGTACCTGCGCATCGGCGAACCCGGATCCGAGACCCCCGTCGCCCTCTCCGACGGGAAGTACTACGACCTCTCCGGCGTGACCGGCGACATCGACGGCGCGTTCCTCGCGCAAGGCCTCGCGAGCGTCGAGGGCCTGCCCGAGATCGACATCGCGGGCCGCCGCGTCGGCGCGCCGATCGCCAGGCCGGGCGCGGTCGTGTGCATCGGTATGAACTACGCCGCGCACTGCGCCGAGTCGGGCGCGACGCCCCCGGCCGAGCCCGTCGTGTTCTACAAGCACCCCAACACGGTCGTCGGCCCGAACGACGAACTGCAGGTCCCGCGCGGGTCGGTGAAGACCGACTGGGAGGTCGAGCTCGGCGCGGTCTTCGCCAAGCCCGCGTCCTACCTCGAGTCGGAGGCCGAGGCGCTCGACTGCCTCGCCGGGCTCGTCGTCGTCAACGACGTCTCCGAGCGCGACTTCCAGATCGAGCGCTCGGGCGGCCAGTTCTCGAAGGGCAAGGCCTGCCCCACGTTCACGCCGATGGGCCCGTACCTGACGACGCTCGACGAGGTCGCCGACCCGCAGGCCCTGCGCCTGTGGTCGAAGGTCAACGGCGAGGCCCGCCAGGACTCCAGCACCGCCGACATGATCTTCTCCTTGGCGCACATCGTGTTCCACATGTCGCAGTTCATGGCGTTCGACCCGGGCGACCTGCTGCTCACCGGCACCCCCGAGGGCGTCGCGCTCTCCGGCCGCTTCCCGTACCTGCGCGCCGGGGACGTCAGCGAGGTCGGCATCGACGGATTGGGCGCCACCGCGAACCCCGTGGTCGACGCGAAATGACCGTCACCGCGGTGGACGTGCTCGACGTCCGCTTCCCGACCTCGCGCAGCCTCGACGGCTCCGACGCGATGAACCCCGACCCGGACTACTCGGCCGCGTACGTCGTCCTCCACGCCGACGACGGCCATGAGGGCCACGGGTTCACGTTCACGATCGGCAGGGGCAACGACATCTGCTGCGCCGCCATCGAGACGCTCAGCGAGTACGTGATCGGGTTCGATGTGGACGGCCCGGCCGCGCTCGGCGAGCTGTACAGGCGGCTCACGCACGACTCGCAGATCCGCTGGCTCGGCCCGGAGAAGGGCGTCATGCACCTCGCGGCGGCCGCGCTCGTGAACGCCGCGTGGGACCTCGCCGCACGCCGCGCCGGGCTGCCGCTGTGGAAGTACCTCACCGGGCTCGCCCCCGAGGAGGTCGTCGCCTGCATCGACTGGCGGTACCTCTCCGACGCGCTCACCCCCGAAGAGGCCCTTGCGATCCTGCGCGAAGGCGAGGACGGGAAGGCCGACCGGATCGCGGCGATCGAACGCGACGGCTACCCGGCGTACACGACCTCCCCGGGCTGGCTCGGCTACGACGACGCGAAGGTCGTGCGCCTCGCCCGCGAGGCCGTCGCCGAGGGGTACACGCAGATCAAGCTCAAGGTCGGGGCCGACCTCGAGGACGACCGCCGCCGCTTCGCCGCCGCCCGCGCGGCCGTCGGCCCCGGGATCCGGATCGCGGTCGACGCGAACCAGCGCTGGGACGTCGACCAGGCCGTCGACTGGGTGAAGGCCCTCGCCGAGTTCGACCCGTGGTGGATCGAGGAGCCCACGAGCCCCGACGACGTGCTCGGGCACGCCGCGATCCGCGAACGCCTGGCCCCGATCAAGGTCGCCACGGGCGAGCACGTCCAGAACCGGATCGTGTTCAAGCAGCTGCTCCAGGCCGGGGCGATCGACTTCCTTCAGCTCGACGCCGCGCGCGTCGCGGGCGTCAACGAGAACCTCGCGATCCTCCTGCTGGCGAAGAAGTTCGGCGTCCCCGTCTGCCCGCACGCGGGCGGCGTGGGCCTGTGCGAACTCGTCTGCCACCTGTCCATGTTCGACTACACCTCGGTGAGTGCGACCATGGAGGACAGGGTGATCGAGTACGTCGACCACCTCCACGAGCACTTCGTCGATCCGACGGTCATCGAGAACGGCCGCTACCGGGCCCCGACCGCGCCGGGCTTCTCCGCGGAGATGCGGCGCGACAGCCTGGTCCGGTTCTCCTACCCGCACGGTCCTGAATGGAGAAGCAACTGATGCAAGGCTTCGAAGGCCTCACCGTCGTCGTCTCCGGCGGCGCCTCCGGCATCGGCGCGGCCGCGGCGGACGCGTTCGCCGCGCGCGGCGCGCGCGCCGCCGTCCTCGACCTCAACGCGAACCCGGCGCACTGGTCGCACAAGTGCGACGTCGCCGACGACAACCAGGTGCGCCTGGCCGTCGCCGCCGTCAAGGAGGAGTTCGGCGGGATCGACATCGTCGTGAACAACGCCGGGATCGGCGCGGTCGGCACCGTGGAGGACAACTCCGACAAGCAGTGGTTCCGCGTCCTCGACGTCAACCTCCTCGGCATGGTCCGCCTCTCGCGCGCGTGCCTGCCGCACCTGCGCGAGTCCGCCGCCCCCGCGATCGTCAACACCACCTCGATCGCGGCCCTCACGGGCCTGGTCAACCGCGCCCTGTACTCGGCGTCGAAAGGCGCGGTCCACTCGCTCACCCTCGCGATGGCCGCCGACCATGTCGGCGAGGGCATCCGCGTCAACTGCGTCAGCCCCGGCACGGCCGACACGCCGTGGGTGCAGCGGCTCCTCGAGCAGGCCGACGACCCGGCCGCCGAGCGCGCACGCCTGGAGGCCCGCCAGCCGACCGGCCGCCTCGTCGGCCCCGAGGAGGTCGCGGCCGCGATCGTCTACCTCGCCGACCCCCAGAACAAATCGCTCACCGGCACCAGCCTCGCCGTCGACGGCGGCGTCGGGGGCCTGCGCATCGTCCGCTAAGTTGTAAGGAATCCCTCCAGTTTCATTGCGGCGCAAGGGTAATGCGAAACCACTTGCGCCGCAATCGGTTGCCCGGACTCCCGGAAAGGGAGGAGATTCACGGAGGGCATCCAACACAGCACCCGCACGCGTCTCCTGTATGCACGGACCGCACCAAACCAGGTGCAACCGTGCCAAACATGCGAGAAGCGGCGCGAATCCGCGCCGCACGGCGAAAGGTGCTCACCATGGGCAAGATCGAATCGATGAAGCGACGCGTCAAGGCCGGCGCCGCCATGGCCGGCGTCGCGGTGGTCGCGGGCCTCACCCTGACCGCCGGTTCGGCGCAGGCCGAGACGGAGACCGACGCCGAGATCCTGGCCGGCGGCTGCGCCTCGGGTTACGTCTGCGGCTGGGAGAACTCCGGCTACAGCGGCGACAAGTGGGTCAACTGGCGCGTCGGCGCCGTCGGCTCCACCTACGAGATCGACTGGTGGAACGGCGACAACGAGATCTCCTCGATCTCCAACGAGTCGAACAAGATCCTCCGCCTCTACGCGAACGACGGCGCCACCGGCGCCTACTTCTGCCTCGGCCCGGGTGTGGACATCCGCAACCTGAGCGACCTCGAGCCGGACCGCAACGACTGGATCGAGAGCATCCGCGTCGTCAGCGCCTGCTGACGACCACCTGACCCGGGTCGCGGCGGCCTCCCCCGCCGCGACCCGCTTGCACCGCGACCGGCGGACGGGCTGCGACCCTTCCGCCGGTCCGGCGCTCACACCGCGATCCGGAACCGGTTCCGGTAGCCCGTCGGCGTCGTGTCCAGGATCCGCCGGAACGCCCGCACCAGCGTGTCCGTCGTGCCGAACCCGCACGCCGCCGCCACCCGCTCCAGCGTGTCGTCCGTGGTCTCCAGCCTGTTGCGGGCCGCCTCCACCCGCGCCGACTCGATGTACGCCCGCGGCGTCATCCCCAACTCCGCCTTGAAGATCCGCGTCACCTGCCGCTCGCTCACGTGCGCCTCGGCCGCCAGCTGCGGGACCGTCAGCGGCTCGGCCAGATGCCGTGTGATGAAGTGCCGCAGCACCTCCACGCGCCGCGTCGTCGACACCGGGCCCAGCGACACGGTCAACTGCCATCGGCCATAGCCGCTGGCTTGTCGCTCGTGTCCGTCGCTGGCTGCGGCGTGTCGGCGACATTAGGCGTATTGACGAAAGCCCATGTAGTTCGTGCGCGGTCGCGGATGTTGATCGCGGCTACCTGGTCGGCGGGTCCAGCGAGACCGCACCGCCGACAGGCGAAAGAGGCTTGGTTCGGCCGGTTGGCCTTCGCGACATGCCCGCACCGCGGGCAGGTCCTAGAGGTGTTCCGTGGGTCGATCACGACCACAGGGACTCCGGCCCGTTTCGCCTTGTAGGCGATGAAGGTCTGGAGTTGGTGGAAGGACCACGAGTTGAGCTCGCCTCGCTGGGCGGCTGGGAGCCGTACCCGGTCGCGGATACCGGCAAGGTCTTCGATGCTGATACCCCTCCCGGTGCGTTCAGCCGACGCTACGAGCTGCTTCGCGATCCGATGGTTCGTGTCTTTGACCGCCCGCGCCTCACGACGCGAACGGGCCTTGAGTTTCTTCTTCGCCGACTTCGTGGCCTTCGCCTGGAGTTCGGCGCGGACCTTCGCCATCCGCTTGCGGTAACGCCGCAACCCGGCACCGCAGTGGTTGTCGCCGTCGGAGGTGGTCGCGATGTTGACGATGCCCATGTCGACGCCGATGAAGTCGATCGGGTCGGTGTTCGCCTCGGCGTCGGCGATGTCGACCGTGGCGCACAAGTACCAGGTGCCATCGCGGCGGACCAGATCCGATTCGCCATGTCGGTGCTCCTTCAACACCTGCAACTGGTCGGGCTGTCCGGTGAAGGCGATGCCGCGCATCCGCCCGGCCACGGTCCAGATCGACACCGTCCGCGCACCGTGGTCCCAGGACAGGCACCGGTCGTCGAACGCCTGCGCCGCATCGGCCCGGAAGATCACCGGCTTCGATGTCGCCTTCGCAGCGCGTTTGCCATGCAGCCGAACGGCTTTGATGAGCGCCGCGATAGTCGCGTAGGCGTGACTGGCTTTCTTGATGACCAGCTGCGCGATCTGCGAGCCGAACCCCCGAATCGCGCAGTTCGGTGTAGGTGTGCTGGCGCAGCGCGTACTCGCGCGGCACCCCGTGCGCAAAGGCAGTCGCGGAGGTCCAGTTCGCGGCCTCGTTGACCGCGCGCAGCGTCGCGGCCAGCGCCGCCGCCTGCTCCGGCGTCGGCAGCAATTTCACCTGCACGACCTGTTTGCCCACACATACGAAGATAGATGCTTTGTATGACAGGGACCAACTCCCGCTACCCGTACGGGTGACATGAGGGCCGCCACAATTTGCATGTCGTCTGCGCGACCCGCCCGCTCGCGAGCGCCGTCGCCGAGGTGAGCGCCGAGCAGCTGCACCGCAGCGCGCTGGCGACGATCGCCGACGCGTACGGCGTGGTCGTCCCCTCGGCCGCCGACCTCAAGTAGCGGAGGTCAGCCGCTCCCCGGGGCGGAAACCCTTGGGGCGGTGTCCTTCTCGGCAACGGCCGCCGCGACTTCCTTGACGGCACCGCGGATCAGGTCGCCGTAGGGGCCTTCGGGAAGCGCCGGGGCGGCCTGCTCGGCGGCGTCGATATGCGCTTGCGCCGCTGCGAAGGAGCCGAGTCGGCGGTAGTCGTCCGCGAGGTTGAGGTGGAGCGACGGGTAGAAGCCTGCGAGCTGGAGTCCCGCGTGGTGGGCCTGCACGCGCTCGTCGGTGGCGGCGTCGGCGGCGTCGAGGGCGCGCACGTCCCAGGCGAGGGCCTCGGCGGCGTCGTCGTAGAGGTCGGCCAGGGAGTGGGCGAGGGTGCAGCGGTGGAGCGGGTCGCCGGTGACGCCGATGCGGGCCCAGAGGTCGAGCAGTTCGGCTCGGGCGCTTGCGGTGTCGCCGTTCTGGCCGCGCATGACGGCCTGCCCGATGGCCTCCATGGTCGGGTCCGCGGCGGGAGTCTCGGTCATGGGGAAATTGTGCGTGACGGGTCCGACAGTCCGGGGATGTCACATTTCGGGGGGCTGTCCCGTCATAGGGGTGAACCTGATCGGAAGGACCCCTGAGATGACTGACATGCAGGCCGTCGCGGACCGCGTCGCGATCGAGGCGCTGCGCGCCGAGTTCGCCGACTGCACCATGATGCGCGACTACGACCGGCTCGCCTCGCTGTTCACCGAGGACGGCGCGCTCCGGATGCCGAACATCCCCGTCGAGCTCGAAGGGCGCGAGCAGATGCTCGCGTGGGGGCGGCTCGCGCCCACGAAGTGGCGGTACTTCATCCAGACCTCGCACCCGGGCGTGATCGTGCTGGAGGGGGACACCGCGCACGGCCGCGCCTACATCCAGGAGCTGCTGGAGCTGAACGACGGCAGCGGGCACCAGAACATCGCGATCTACCACGATCGGTACGCGCGCACCGAGAACGGGTGGAAGTTCACCGAGCGCGTCTACGAGGTGCGGTACCTCGACTCGGCCGCACTCACCGGCACCGGAGCCGTCGTTCCCGTTCCGGCCCAAGCAATCTGACCGATTACATCGAAGGTCGTGAACGCCGTGCGCCGAAAGGAGGTGGCAGTCGGGCCGAAGCCGAGGGACCTGGAGGGAGCGCCGGGTCACACTCGTGGATAGTCTGGGAGGTATGGATGCTGCGTCGTTTCTCCGCCATTTCCGGCGCGAGCTCGACGCGTTCGGCGCCTGCCTGGCCGGCGGTGACCTGGACGCGCCGATCGAGCACGGAGACGAGGACCGGACCCTCGCCGAACTCGCCGCGCACGTGGGCACCGCGAACCTGTTCGCCGCCGCGGCCGTCACCGACTGGGACGGGCGGCCCGAGCCGCCCGACGGGACCCCGCCGAAGGTGCCCGAGGACCGGTACGAGCTGACCCGCTGGGTCGACGGCACCGGCGAGGTGCTGCTCATGGCGCTCGACATCGATCCCGAAGCGCCCGCATGGGGCTACTACACGCCGCCGACGGCGGGGTACTGGCAGCGCTCGCGCGCGGTGTCGATGATGCTGCACCGGTGGGACGCCGAGCGTGCCATCGGGGCGGGCGGCAGCGGCGAGCCGGGCACCGGGAAGACGGCCCCGCTCGATCCGGAGCTGGCGTGCGAGGGCATCTCGGAGGTCTTCGACGTGCTGGCGCCCAGGCAGATCGGGCGCGGCAAGGCCTGGCCGCCGGACGTGTGCATCCGCTTGGAGGCGACGGACACGGGCGACTGGTGGGTCTTCGGCCCCGGCGAGCCGGTGGCGGACATCGAGGGCACCGCAGGCGACCTCCTGCTCCTGTTGCGCGGCAGGCGGACTCCGGCCGACAACGTCTTCCACTGGACCGGCGACCGCGACGCCGCCCTCGCAGTCCTCAAGGGCCCCTTGGCTTAAGCCGGAAGGGCCGCTGTGGCGATGACCTCGTCGAGGATGTCGCGGCTGCGCAGGAGGTCCTCGATCTTGCGGTCGATGCGTTCGCGTTCGGTGCGCAGCTCGGCAGCGAGGGTCTCGGTGGTGGACTCGTTCGGGCCGCCGTCGGCGTCGTGGATGCAAGGCAGGATCCCGTCGATGACGCGGCTGCTCAGCCCGGCCGCGTAGAGCACCTGGATCCGGATCACCCGGTCGACCGCGCGCTCGGCGTACTCGCGGTGGCCACCCGCAGTACGCTCGGACGCGAGCAGTCCCTGCTCCTCGTAGTACCGCAGCGACCTGACGCTCACGCCCGTCCGACGGGCGAGTTCACCGATGCGCATGGCGTGCCTCACAATCCCTTGAACCTGACATTGGTGTCAGGTTCTACGGTACCGCCATGACGAACGAATCCGCCTCCAGCGAGGCCGCCGCCACCGCCGCACGACTCCTCCAGCCCGCCCGCCTCGGCGCACACGAGCTGCCGAACCGCCTGGTCATGCCCCCGATGAGCCGCAACCGCGCGGCCGCGGGCGGCGTCCCCACGCCGCTCATGGCCGAGTACTACGCCCAGCGCGCCTCCGCGGGCCTCATCGTCGCCGAGGCCAGCTCCCCCAACCAGGTCGGCTACACCTACCCCGACATCCCCGGCATCTTCACCGAATCCCAAGTGGACGGATGGCGGCTGGTGACCGACGCGGTCCACGCCGCGGGCGGGCGCGTCTTCCTCCAGATCGAGCACGGGGGACGCATCGGCCACCCCGAGACCAGCGGCCTGATCCCCTTGGCGCCCTCCGCGACCGCGCTGCCCGGCTACATCCACGTCCCGAGCGGCCACGGCGAACCCGTCGTCGCCCGCGAGATGACCATCGCCGACATCCAGGCCACGAAGGACGACTTCATCGCGGCCGCGCGCAACGCGATCCGCGCCGGAGCCGACGGCGTCGAGGTCCACGCCGCCAACGGCTACCTGCTCAACCAGTTCCTCGCCACCAGCACCAACCACCGCACCGACGCTTACGGCGGCTCCATCGCGAACCGCATCAGGTTCGTCGTCGAGGTCGTCGAAGCCGTGGCCGCCGAGATCGGCCCCGAACGCACCGGCCTTCGCATCTCTCCCGGCAACCCCCACAACGGGATCGCCATGGACGACGCCGACGAGCTGTTCCCGGCGCTGCTGGACGCGCTCGCCCCGTTCGGCCTCGCCTACCTCCACCTCGCCTACGCCTCCCCTACACCGCTGTTCAAGGAGCTGCGGCGGCGCTGGTCCGGCACGCTCATCGCGAACCCGTCGAATCCCGATGCGCCCGAATCGGATCCGTTCTCATCCGAGGCCAGCCTGGCCGCGGCGGCCCGAATCCTCGACGCGGGCGCGGACCTGGTCGCGATCGGCCGTCCGTTCATCGCCAACCCCGACCTTCCCGAGCGGCTGCGCCTGGGCGCACCGCTCACTCCACTGCGCACGGACCTGCCGCTCTACGGCGGAGGGGCGGAAGGCTACACCGATTACCCTGTGATCGGCGCCTCCGACACGCGACCGGTTCTCGCTTGAGCCGCAGGCGATGCCGGTCACGACGCCGTCTCGATGGAACGTGACCGGTATCGCGGAGTATCGGTGCAGCTCAATCAGGCTGCGTCCCAAACCACACCATATATACCGACCTGATAACAAATTCGGTCCAGTTCGGGTGTGGCGGCATCAAAATTCACTTTCGCAGGCGAACATCCATCTATGCCTTCTGAATCGAACCGGCCTGCGACAGCTCGCAGGAGCGCGGGGATCACGGACCGAGGTGTGACCGTCCGTGACGACGCCTTCGTCGGACAAGTCATCACACCGCTGCGCCGCTACATCCCCGTGGGCTGGTTCGACTGGGAGCCGTGGGGCAAGCGCCCGAAGAGCTGGTGGCCCGACCTCTTCATGTTCCTGGGGTTCCTCGCGCTCGCGTTCTTCGTGAGCTACCCGTCGTGGCTCGTGCAGCTCGACTGGGACATCCGGATGTGGGCCGCCAAGGCGAACGACGTGGAGTGGCTGCGCAACCTCGCGAAGGTCGGTGCCGAGTTCGGCCAAGCCCGCACGGTCGCTACGGTGACGCTCCTGATCGCCATCTGGTGCGCACTGCGGTCGCGGTCGATCAGGCCGCTGCTGATGTACGTCATCTCGTTCATCACCCTGGCGAGCATCCTCGGCATGAAGCACCTGCTGGGCCGCCCGCTCTCGCAACACCCGCACGCGCTGCAGCAGGTCTCCCCGGACGGGCCCCTCCTGTTCACCTACCACCCCGAGGGCGGCGGCCCGAACATCACCGACGCCACCGCGTTCCCCTCCGGGCACGCGGTGAACTCGATCCTGCTGTTCGGCCTCATCGTGATGCTGATCGGCCACGTCATCCCCGCGTGGGCGCGCTGGACGCTGCTGCTCGCCCCGCCCGCGATCGTGTTCAGCTCGCAGGTCTTCCTGGGCCAGCACTGGTTCTCCGACGAGCCCGCCGGGTTCCTGCTGGGCCTCATCATCATCCGCAGCGCCAAGCGCGTGCCGTGGCACACCATCCCGCTCGGCCCGCTGAGCGTCTTCGACCCCGCGACGCGCCGCACGATCCTGATCTCGGTGCTGCTCATCCTCGGCGTCATGCTCACGCCGACCCTGCACCTGGTCCCGGCGCTCATCTCCGCCGCGGTGCTGCCCACGCTCGGCCTGATCTGGCTGTGGCTCAGTACGAAGGCGAAACAGCACCGGGACGCGCTCGAAGCCGCCGAAGCGGCGGAGGACGATCCACGTCGTGAAGAGGCGGAGTTCGAAGGGGACCCGGAGATCCCTAGCCAGCCGTCAGATAGTCGCCCGACAGTGTGACGCCGCCGTCGCCTTCGGTCACCTCGCCGATGGTCCAGGCCTCGACGTGGCGGGCGGTGAGCACCGCCAGCGAGCGGTCCACCTGGTCGGGGGCGACGATGGCGACCATGCCGACGCCCATGTTGAAGGTGCGCTCCATCTCCTCGGCGCCGATGCCGCCGATGCGCTGGACGACGTCGAACACGGGGTTCGGGGCCCAGGTGCGGCGGTCCACGTCGATCTGGAGGCCCTCGGGGACGGAGCGGATGAGGTTGCCCGCGAGCCCGCCGCCGGTGATGTGCGCGAAGGCGTGCACGTCGCACTCCTTGGCGAGCTCGAGGCAGTCCTTCGCGTAGATGTGGGTCGGGGTCAGCAGCTCCTCGCCGAGGGTCCGCTGGTTGCCGAACTCGGGCACGACCGTGTCGAGTTCCATCTTGCCGACGCTGAACAGCGCCTCGCGGACGAGCGAGAAGCCGTTGGAGTGGACGCCGGAAGCGCGCATGGCGATCGCGACGTCGCCGGGCTTCACGCGCTCGGGGCCGAGCAGCTGGTCGGCTTCGACGACGCCCACGCCGGTGGCGGAGATGTCGTAGTCGTCGGGCTTCATGACGCCCGGGTGCTCGGCGATCTCGCCGCCGATGAGGGCGCAGCCCGCGTAGCGGCAGCCGTCGGCGATGCCCGCGCCGATGTCGGCGATCTTCTCGGGCACGACCTGGCCGGTGGCGATGTAGTCGAGGAGGAACAGCGGCTCCGCGCCGCAGACGACGAGGTCGTCGACGACCATCGCGACGAGGTCGATGCCGACCGTGTCGTGGATGTCCATCTTCTGGGCGATCACGAGCTTGGTGCCCACGCCGTCGGTGGAGGAGGCCAGCAGCGGCTTCTTGTACTTCTCGGTGTCGAGCGCGAACAGCCCGGCGAACCCGCCGATCCCACCGACCACCTCGGGCCGGACGGTCTTCTTGATCAGGGGCTTCAGGGCGTCGACCGCCCTGTCGCCGGCGTCGATGTCGACGCCCGCGGACTGGTAGGAGATGGTCCTCGGAGTGGTGGTGCCGCTGCTCACGCTGTGGTCCCTTCCCGCACTTGCGTGCTCGCTTCGGTCGATCGCTGGACGCCGGGCTTCGCTGCCTGCGGCGTTTCCATGAGGTGCTTGCCGATGAGGTCGGAAGCGGGCAGTTCGATGGGGTAGTGGCCGTCGAAGCAGGCCATGCAGAGCCGGGACGCGGGCTGCTCGGTGGCGCGGACCAGGCCGTCCATCGAGACGTAGCCGAGGGAGTCCGCGCCGATCTGGGCGCGGATGCCGTCGGTGTCGAGCGATCCGGCGATGAGCTCGGCGCGGGTGGCGAAGTCGATGCCGTAGAAGCACGGCCACTTCACCGGCGGCGCGGAGATGCGGATGTGGACCTCGACCGCGCCCGCTTCGCGGAGCATCCGGACGAGGGCCCTCTGGGTGTTGCCGCGCACGATCGTGTCGTCGACGATGACCAGGCGCTTGCCCTTGATCTGGTCGACGAGCGGGTTGAGCTTCAGGCGGATGCCCAGCTGCCGCAGCGACTGCGAAGGCTGGATGAAGGTGCGGCCCACGTACTGGTTCTTCGTGAACCCCTGGCCGTAGGGGATCCCGGACTCCTCGGCGAAGCCGATGGCGGCCGGGATGCCCGACTCGGGGACGCCGATGACCAGGTCCGCTTCGACCGGGTACTCGCGGGCGAGCGTGCGGCCGACCTCGACGCGGGTGGCGTAGACGTTGCGTCCGGCCAGCTTCGTGTCGGGGCGGGCGAGGTAGACGTACTCGAACAGGCAGCCTTTGGGCTCGGGGTTGGCGAACCGGGTCGAGCGCAGGCCGTGCTCGTCGATGGTGAGCAGCTCGCCGGGCTCGACCTCGCGCACGAAGTGGGCGCCGATGGTGTCGAGCGCGGCGGTCTCGGAGGCGACGGCCCAGCCGGAGGCGAGGCGGCCGAGGACGAGCGGGTGCACGCCCTGCGGGTCGCGGGCGGCGTACAGCGTGTTCTCGTCCATGAAGACCAGGCAGAACGCGCCGCGCAGCTGCGGGAGCACGCGCTCGGCGGCCGCGGCGACGGACTCGTCCGGGTGCGCCGCGAGGAGCGCGGTGATGAGGTGCGTGTCCGAGGTGGTGGTGCCCATGTCGATGCCGAGGCGGTCGACCTCTTTCATGAGGTCGGCGGTGTTCACGAGGTTGCCGTTGTGCGCCAGGGCGATCGCGGTGCCCGTGGAGGTCGACCGGATGGTCGGCTGGGAGTTCTCCCAGGTGGGGGCGCCGGTGGTGGAGTAGCGGGCGTGGCCGATGGCCAGGTGGCCCTGGAGGGGCGCGAGGGTGGACTCGTCGAAGACCTGCGCGACGAGGCCGAGGTCCTTGTAGACGACGGTGCGCGCGCCGTCCGAGACGGCGATGCCCGCGGCTTCCTGGCCGCGGTGCTGCAGCGCGTAGAGCCCGAAGTAAGTGAGTTTCGAGACCTCTTCCCCGGGGGCCCAGATGCCGACGACGCCGCAGGCGTCGCGGGGGCCGGGACTGTCGGGATCGAGTTCCGTGGTGAGTCGACCGTCACCTCGGGCCACTGCAACTCCTCAGTTTGCTGGGCTGATTCGATGGCTTGCCAGCTGCGCCACCTGGAATACACCGATGGCGTGCAAGCTTCGCCATCTGGCGGAACCGCCAGTCACAGTCTATCGGACCTGCGGGAAGTCGCCACCGTCCAACAACGGCGGGTGTGGGCCGGACCCCTCGTTGAAGAGGTGAAACTCACCGCATACCGGCCGACTGAGGTTGGATTCACCCGCACGTGAACGTCATCACGACTCCAGGTGAACGCCAGTCCGAGGCGCGAGGCGCGAGGCGCGAGGCGCGAGGCGCGAGGCGCGAGGCGCGAGGCGCGAGGCGCGAGGCGCACCAGAGTCTGACTCGCATCGACCGACGATGTCGGACCCGTGTGGGACAGTCATCGCATTTCTTCGGTTGGCAGGAAGGCGGATGCGGGTGGGAACGGGCACGCCCTACGCCCGCCCGGCGGGCGTGCCGCCGGAGTACGTCCAGCCGCCGAAGTACCAGCACGCCCCACGCCCGCCCGGCGGGCGTACAGCACCCGGCTCCCCGCCCCCGGACCCCGGCCCCCGGCCGCCGACATCGACCCCCTCGAAAACGGAACGCCGCCCCGGGCAGAGCCCGCGGCGGCGTTCCTTTCGTTCAGTGTTTCCCGTTACCAGGAGCGGGGGCGGTCGTCCCACTCGCCCCAGTTACGGCGTTCGCTGCGCTTGCCGTCCTGGTCGTCGCCGCCCTGGCCCTGCTCGCTGCCGTAGGGCGCGGCGGGCGGCTGCGGCTGGTCGCCGTACTGCGGCATCGCGCGGGTCGCCCCGTAGTCGCCGGCGGGCGGCGCGGGCTGCTCCTGCGGCGCGTACGGGTCGCGACGCATCGACTGGCTCGAATACGGGTCGCTGCTCGGCGGCGCGCTGCGGGGAGCGCTCGGCGGGGCGCTGGGCGCGCTGTGCGAGCCGTAGCCCTGCTGGCCGCCCTGGGACCCGTAGCTCTGCGAGCCGGGGCCGTACTGCGGCGCGCTCGGCGAGCCGAAGCCCTGGTCGCGCGGTCCGCTGGGGGCACCGAAGCTCTGGTCGCTCTGCGCCCCGTAGCCCTGGTCGCGCGGCGCGCTCGGCGCGCCGTACTGCGGCGAGGCGCCCTGCGGGTCGAACATCGAGCCGGTCGAGGGCGGCGGCGTCGGGGACGGGTGCGGGCGCGTCGATCCGAGGTCGCCGTAAGGGCTCGGCGATCCGGCCGGGGACGGCCCGGGGTGCGGCCGGGTCGCGGCCGGGTCCGAGTAAGGGCTGGGCGGGGCCGACGGGGCCGCGTGCGGGCGCGTGGAACCCAAGTCGCCGTAGGGGCTCGGCGGCGCGGCCGGAGGCGGCGAGCCGAGGTTCGCCTGCGGCATGATCTGCGTGGCGTCGGAGGCGCCGGGACCGCCCGGCTGCTTGACGACGGGGAGGATCGTGGTGCCGTCGGGGCCGACCTGGCCGCCCGGCATCGCGGGCGGGGCGCCGAATCCGCCCTGGGGCATGACCTGCGTGGAGTCGTTGCCGCCGTAGGCGGGTCCGAACTGGGTCGGGGCGGCGGGACCGCCGTCGACGAGGCCGCCGGGGTGGATCATCGTCGGCGCGTCGGAGCCGGGCGCGGGCCCGGCCTGGTACACGCCGGGCGTCCCGACCTGGGCGGCCGTGGGCGTGTGGTCCGGCGGGGCGTCGGGCGAGAAGCTCTCGTCGCCGTCGTCGTCCTTGTCCTTGCCGCCGCGCAGCAGGAAGAAGATGCCGACGATGCCGCCGACGACCAGGAGCGCGCCGATCACGATGAGGAAGATGAGGGTGCCGGACATACCGCCGTCATCCTTCTTCTCCGGTGGCGCGCTCGACTCCGCGGCCGTGGTGGGCGCGGCGGTCGTGGCTTCGGCAGTCGTCTCCTCCTGCACCTGCGTGAGGGTGATGTTCATGTTGTACGTCTCGCTGCCCTCGCGGACGGTGAGCGTCTCTTCTTTGTCCTCGTAACCCTCGGCGCTGATCTTCAGCGTCATGTCGCCGGGCGCGATCGGGTTGCTCGAGTCGCCGGTGAACTCGTACTTGCCGCTGCTGTCGGTCGTGGTGTCGTGGGTCCCGCCCTCGCCGTCGGTGAGTTCGAGGTCCGCGTCGGCGACCGGTTCGCCGTTGGAGGTGACCTCGCCGCTGATGGAGGAGACGTTGGCGACGGTGGCGTTGCCGGTGACGTTGATGCCGCTCGACTGGCTCTGGCCCTCGAAGCTGACCGTGAACGTTCCCGACGCCTGCTCGCCGCTCGGCAGGTCGGACTCGGTCACGGTCGTGACGGTGAAGGAGATGGTCCGCTGCCCGTTGGGCTCGACCTGGCTGCACTTGACCTTGTCGGAGTCCTCGCGGGTGCACAGGCCCGCGCCGCCGTCGTTGTCGGTCGCGGCGATGTAGTCGCCGAGCCCCTCGATGTCCGTCCGGACCGTGATGTCCTTGGGCTGCACCGGGTTGCTGTTCATGACGGTGAACGTGACGACGGAGGCCTGGCCGCCGATCGTCACGGGGTTCGGGTTGAACGCCCCGTTGAACCAGCCGCTGACGTCCTGCGCGAGCGCCGCCTGCGGGAACGCCAGGATGCCGAGGAGCACACCGCCCGCCGCGGCGAGGCCGGCCAGGCGAGTGCGCAGGCCACCCCGTCTTCCGCGCCGGGACCGCGGGACGTTAGTCTGGGTCCCGCTCGGTTCGGCCGCTACGGTCATCTACATCCCCTCCTGGGCATGTGCCATCCAGCGCCACTCGCGGCGATCTGCCACGGGCAGGCACGACGAACCCACGGAAGCGGGCCGTCGTCGCCACTATGCCTGGTCTCATTTCGGTCACGGGACCGGGGTGCAGGCACTGCGGCTTTCATGTCGCACCCGGTGGCCCGGGCGCTCAGTCGTAAAAGCACGCCCGTTCGGCGACGTGCCGTAACGGGCAGTCTAACGTGGTTGGGAGGTCCGCTCGTGGACGCTGTGGTCGATGCCATGGCCGCGATCGACAACGATGAGGCTCCCGACCGGGAGACGCTCAAAGTCGCCGTTCGCGAACTGCTGCAGGCACTCGCCGAGAAAGCCCCTGGTCACACCGTGGAGGTGCGGGTCCCGCCGTACGGCGCGGTGCAGTGCGTGGAGGGCCCCAGGCACCGGCGCGGGACGCCACCGAACGTCGTCGAATGTCAACCGCTCGTGTTCCTGCTCCTGGGCACCGGCCGCATGGGCTGGGACGAGGCGGTGTCGACCGGCAAGGTCGCGGCTTCGGGCCAGCGCGCCGACCTCAGCGCGCTGCTGCCGCTCGCGGCGCCGACCGGCGAGCCGTTCGAGGAGTAGCGCACCTTATTACTTATGCGGAACCGCCCCGGAGCCGAAGCTCCGGGGCGGTTCCGTTGACCCTATTCGCCGAGGACGGCGCCGATGCGGCCCTTCCAGGACGCTTCGAGTTCGGCGAGGCCGATGTCGAAGTGGTCCCGCAGGTGGAGGCCGTCGGTGTTGGCGTCGGTCACGCCGAGGGGCGTGATCGGCAGGTTCCGCTGCTCGCATGCGGTGCGGACGGCGAGCTCCTGGCCGCGCGGGATGACCACGAGGACCCGTCCGGAGGATTCCGAGAACAGGTACGTGAACGGGTCGGCCCCTTCGGGCAGGAGGATCTGCGCGCCGAGCCCGGTGTGGCAGATGGCCTCGACGAGGGCCTGCGCGAGGCCGCCTTCGGAGAGGTCGTGGGCGGCGGCGAGCTGCTCGGTCTCGGCCAGGCGGGAGAGGAGCTCGGCGAGCTTCATCTCGTGGTCGAGGTCGACAACCGGCGGGACGCCGCCGAGGTGGCCGTGCTTGACGGCGGCCCATTCGGAGCCGGAGAGCTCTTCGCGGGTCTCGCCGATGAGCGCGATGGTGTCGCCGGTCTTGCCGAGTCCGAGCGGGATGCGGCGGTGGACGTCGTCGATCACGCCGAGCACGCCGATGACGGGCGTCGGGTGGATGGCGTCGCGGCCGGTCTGGTTGTAGAAGGAGACGTTGCCGCCGGTGACGGGGATGCCGAGCTTCTGGCAGCCGTCGGCGATGCCGGTGACGGCCCGCTCGAACTGCCACATGACGTGCGGGTCCTCGGGCGAGCCGAAGTTGAGGCAGTCGGAGATGGCGATCGGGGTGGCGCCGGTGACGGCGACGTTCCGGTAGGCCTCGGCGAGCGAGAGCTGCGCGCCGACGTACGGGTCGAGCCGCGCGAAGCGGCCGTTGCCGTCGAGCGAGATGGCGATGCCGACGCCGGTCTGCTCGTCGAGGCGGATGAGCCCCGCGTCGTGCGGCGTGCCGAGGACGGTGTTGCCGAACACCGAGGAGTCGTACTGCTCGGTGATCCAGGACTTGTCGCACAGGTTGGGGCTGGCGGCCATGTCGAGGACGGTCTGGCGGATCTCCTCGTCGGTGGTCGGACGCGGGAGCGTCTCGGCGCGGTCGACGGCGATGAGGCCGAGGTCGTTCGGTTCGGCGATGGGCCGGTTGTAGACCGGGCCTTCGTCGGCGAGCGACTTGGGCGGGACGTCGACGACGGTCTGGCCGTGGAAGTCGACGACGAGGCGGCCGGTGTCGGTGACGGTGCCGATCTCGGTGGCGAGCAGGCCCCAGCGGCGGGAGCGCGCGAGGACTTCCTCGGCCTTGGCGGGGTCGACGATGAGGAGCATGCGCTCCTGCGACTCCGAGGCGAGGATGTCCTGCGGTTCCATGCCCTGGGCGCGCAGCGGGACGAGTTCGAGGTCGACGTGCATGCCGCCGTCGCCGGCGGCGGCGGTCTCGCTGAGCGCGCAGGTGAGCCCGGCGCCGCCGAGGTCCTGGACGCCGACGACGAGTCCGGCGTCGAACAGTTCCAGGCAGACCTCGATGAGGAGCTTCTCAGTGAACGGGTCGCCGACCTGGACGCTCGGGCGGGCGTCGCCTTCGCCGGTCTCGGAGAAGGTCGCGGAGGCGAGGACGGAGACGCCGCCGATGCCGTCGCGGCCGGTCTTGGCGCCCATGAGGATCACGGTGTTGCCGACGCCGCTGGCCTGCATGGACTGCAGGCGGGTGCGGGGCAGGACGCCGACGCTGAGGGCGTTGACGAGCGGGTTGCCCTGGTAGCACGGGTCGAAGTAGGTCTCGCCGCCGATGTTGGGCAGGCCCACGCAGTTGCCGTAGTGGCCGATGCCGTCGACCACGCCCGGGAGGACCCGGGCGGTGTCGGGGTGGTCGATGGCGCCGAAGCGGAGCGAGTCCATGACCGCGACGGGGCGGGCGCCCATGGCGATGATGTCGCGGATGATGCCGCCGACGCCGGTGGCCGCGCCCTGCTTGGGTTCCACATAGGACGGGTGGTTGTGGGATTCGACCTTGAACGTGACGGCGATGTTCTCGTCGATGGCGACGACGCCGGCGTTCTCCCCGATCCCGGCCAGCAGGCGCGGGGTCTTCGGGTTCTTCTGGCCGAACTGGCGCAGGTGCACCTTGCTCGACTTGTACGAGCAGTGCTCGGACCACATGATCGAGTACATGGCGAGCTCGGACTGGGTGGGACGGCGGCCCAGGATCTCGCGGATCCGCTGGTACTCGTCCTCTTTCAGGCCCAGTTCGGCCCACGGCTGCTTCTCGTCCGGGGTCGCGTCGGCGACGCCGACCGTGTCGACCGCGACGTTGATACGGCTCATCGGCTGACTCCACTGGTGTCGGCGGCCCCGGTGAGGTGGGCCAGGACCGAGGCGACGATGCCGAGCCCGTCCGCGGACGGGCCGGTCAGCTCGTCGACGGCGTGCTCGGGGTGGGGCATGAGGCCCACGACGTTCCCGGCCTCGTTGGTCACCCCGGCGATGTCGCGCATCGAGCCGTTCGGGTTGTCGAGGTACCGGAAGACCACGCGGCCGTCCGCCTCCAACTGGTCGAGGACGGCGTCGTCGGCGACGTACCGGCCCTCGCCGTGCTTGGCGGGGAAGACCACTTCGCTGCCCGGCTGGTAGAGACGCGTCCACGCGGTGCGGGAGGTCTCGACGCGCAGCCGCGCGGGGCGGTTGCGGTAGCGCAGGTGGGCGTTGCGCACGAGCGCGCCCGGCAGCAGGTGCGACTCGCACAGCACCTGGAAGCCGTTGCAGACCCCGAGGACGGGCATCCCCTGGGCCGCGGCGGCCTTGACGGTGTCCATCACCTGCGAGAAGCGGGCGATGGCGCCGCAGCGCAGCGCGTCCCCGTAGGAGAACCCGCCGGGCAGGAACACGGCGTCGACGCTGGCGAGGCCTGCGTCGTCGTGCCACAGGCCCACGGGCTCGCCCCCGGCCAGGCGCACCGCGCGGGCGGCGTCCTTGTCGTCGAGCGACCCGGGGAAGGTCACGACCCCGACGCGCGCGCTCATGCGCCCTCGATGGACACCGAGAAGTTCTCGATGACCGGGTTGGCCAGGAGCTGGTCGGCGATCACGCGCGACTGCTCCTCGACGTTCTGGGCGTTCTCGTCGAACTCGATCTCGACGCGCTTGCCGATCCGCACCGACGCCACGTCGTTCACGCCGAGGCGCGGCAGCGCCCCGAGGACGGCCTCGCCCTGGGGGTCGAGGATTTCGGACTTCAGCATCACGTCGACCACTACACGGGCCACGGGCGCACTCCTGTCGGTCACATGGACGGGACAACAGGGCAAGCATATTCACCGGCCCTGACCAGGGCCAGTGCCGAGCTACGGGGACGGTGCCAGGTCACAGGCATTCATAGGATGTTTCCCGGACGGTAGGACGCGGCCTCAGGGTGCGATTTCGCCGCAGCAGCCACCCTTTCGGCGACACGGTCGACCTGATCCCCTGCGGCGCCGATGAATTCACCCGGATTCGCTACAAGGGCGTCGAGCCCGGCCCGGTCGAGGGGCAGGCGCGGGTCGGCCGCGAGGCGGTCGAACAGGTCGTTCTCGCGCTGGCCGCTCTCGCGCATGGCGTGGGCCACGGCGACGGCGTGCTCCTTGATGGCCTCGTGGGCGTCCTCGCGGCCGCCGCCCTGCTTGACCGCGGCCATGAGGACCTTCGTCGAGGTCAGGAACGGCAGGTACCGGTCGAGTTCGGCGCCGATGACGGCCGGGTAGGCCCCGAAGTTGTCGAGGATGGTGAGGAAGGTCTCAAACAATCCGTCGACGGCGTAGAAGAGGTCGGGCAGGGCGACGCGGCGGACCACCGAGCAGGAGACGTCCCCCTCGTTCCACTGGTCCCCGGCGAGCTCGCCGAGCATCGCGGCGTACCCGCGCACGACCACGGCGAGGCCGTTGACGCGCTCGGACGAGCGGGTGTTCATCTTGTGCGGCATGGCGGACGATCCGACCTGGCCGGGCATGAAGCCCTCGGTGGCGAGCTCGGCCCCGGCCATGAGGCGGATCGTGAGCGCGGCGGAGGAGGGCCCGGCGACGGCCTGGACGAGCGCGGAGCCGACCTCGTAGTCGAGCGAGCGCGGGTAGACCTGGCCGACGGAGTCCATGACGCGCTCGAACCCGAGGTGCCCGGCGACGCGGGCCTCGAGCTCGGCGAGCTTCGCGGTGTCGCCGTCGAAGAGGTCGAGCATGTCCTGCGCGGTGCCGACGGGGCCCTTGATGCCGCGCAGCGGGTACCGCTTGAGCAGGTCCTCGATGCGGTCGAGGGCGGCGAGGAGCTCCTCGGCCCAGGTCGCGAAGCGCTTCCCGAGGGTCGTGGCCTGGGCGGGCACGTTGTGGCTGCGCCCGGCCATGACGAGGTCGCGGTGCTGGGCGGCGCGCGCGGCGAGGCGCACGAGCGCGGCCACGAGGCGGTCCCGGACCAGCTCGAGGGACTGGCGGACCTGCATCTGCTCGACGTTCTCGGTGAGGTCGCGGCTGGTCATGCCCTTGTGGATGTGCTGGTGCCCGGCGAGATCGGAGAACTCCTCGATGCGGGCCTTCACGTCGTGCTTGGTGACGCGCTCGCGGTCGGCGATCGAGGCGAGGTCGACCTGGTCGAGGACGCGCTCGTAGTCGGCGAGGACGCCGTCGGGGACGGTGACGCCGAGGTCGTGCTGGGCCTGGAGGACGGCCAGCCACAGCCGCCGTTCGGCCTTGATCTTGCCGACGGGGTCCCAGATGTCGCGCATCGGGGCGGAGGCATAACGCTCGGCGAGCACATTCGCAGTCACGCGCCAATCATGACATCGCGTCCTCATTTCCACCCCGAGGGCGGTCCCGAGTTGCGGGAACCACTCGGCGTGGCGGTTAACCTGCACGTATCCGCCACGTAAACTGGCGGTGTGCGAGTACTCCTGATCGGCTCCGGCGGCCGCGAGCACGCCCTCGCGGCGTCGCTGGCCGAGGACGAATCCGTCACCAAGCTCATCTGCGCCCCGGGCAACCCCGGCATGGCCGCCCTCGGCGACTGCGTGCCGGTGAACCAGACCGACCCGGCCGCCGTGGCCTCCCTGGCGGTGACCTCCGCGGCCGACCTCGTCATCGTCGGCCCCGAGGCCCCGCTCGTCGCGGGCGTCGCCGACGCCGTGCGCGCCAAGGGCATCCCGGTGTACGGGCCCAGCGGCGAAGCCGCCCTCATCGAGGGCTCGAAGGCGTTTGCGAAGGAGGTCATGGCCGCCGCGGGCGTCCCGACCGCCGCCGCGCGCGTCTGCAAGACCAAGGAAGAGGCCGAGGCCGCGCTCGACGAGTTCGGCGCGCCCTACGTCGTCAAGGACGACGGCCTCGCCGCCGGCAAGGGCGTCGTGGTCACCAGCGACCGCGACCAGGCCCTCGCCCACGCGCTCGAGTGCGAGCGCGTCGTCATCGAGGAGTACCTCGACGGCCCCGAGGTCTCCCTGTTCGTCGTCAGCGACGGCAAGCACGCGAAGGCGCTGCTGCCCGCGCAGGACTTCAAGCGCATCGGCGACGGCGGCACCGGCCCCAACACCGGCGGCATGGGCGCGTACACGCCCCTCCCCTGGGCCCCCGACGACCTCGTCGCCGAGATCATGGAGCGCGTCGCCGAGCCGACCCTGGCCGAGCTCGCCGGGCGCGGCATCCCGTTCGTCGGCACCCTCTACTGCGGCCTCGCCCTGACCTCGAAGGGCCTCAAGGTCGTCGAGTTCAACGCCCGCTTCGGCGACCCGGAGATCCAGGCCGTCCTGGCGCTCCTCGAATCCCCGCTCGGCAAGCTGCTGCACGCGGCGGCGACCGGCAAGCTCGAGGACTACGGCAACCTGTGGTGGCGCGAAGGCGCGGCCGTGTGCGTCGTCGTCTCCAACGAGGGCTACCCGGGCGACACCGTCACCGGGCGGCCGCTGTACGGCGCCGACGAGGCCGGCGTGTTCCACGCCGGGACCGCGCTCGACGCCTCCGGGCAGCTCATCGCCACCGGCGGCCGCGTCCTCAACTGCGTCGGCACGGGCGCCTCGGTCGCCCAGGCCCGCCAGGAGGCCTACTCGCTCGCCGAGGGCGTCAAGCTCGAAGGCGGCTACTACCGCAAGGACATCGCCGCCAACATCTAAGCGACAAAGTGAAGGGCCGGACGCACGAAGCGTCCGGCCCTTCGCCGTTCCAGTCGCAATGGCACGCCGGCTAGAGCCGAGCCGCAACGGGCGACTGCGCGAGCCGCCGCACCTTTCCGAGTTCGATGTTACTGATCGACCCATCGGTGATCTTGCAAGTGAACACGGCTTCGAATGCGACGCCCGAATTGACGACCGCATTCTTCAGGAAGATGCGGTCTTCGATCAGTCGCGTGCCAGCAGCGGTGCCGAATCCCCACGACCCTGCGATGATGAGGACAGACTTCTTGGCAGCGAACGGATTCGCGCACCTGATCATGATTCCCTGATCGGTTTCGAGTTCTCCCGAAGGCCCCTTCTTGCAGTCCATCGAGGAGTCAAGAATGTTGTCGTAGATCTTCGCGTCCTTGCCGAAGTCGCCGGGTCCGTCCGCGGCCCCGAAGCTGAAGGTGTTCGGCAGCTGCCGCAGCACCATGGCGCTCAGGGGATTGGAGTGGGGCCCTCCGAGAAGGATCAGGTTCTCCCGCCGTTGCTCGTCGCTGACCTGGTGCCCGGGGCCAAGCTCGACTTTGCGGACTCCTGCCCTGCGAAGCTGCTCCTTGAGCTGGATATAGGCGTCGAGGTCCCCGAGCCCCGCATAGCCCGCGAGTTCGACGAGGCTCACGATCCCCTCATGGCCTGCCGGATCGTCCCGGTAGTAGTCATTCACGAAGAAGCTGCCGATTGCCACGCGCACGCCGTCGTTCGTTATCGGCTTCCAGAAAGACCGCAGTGCGCGGGTTCTGAACCCGAGGGAAATGCGGCGGAAGGACAAGCCGAGCATGAAGGCGAGACCGGTCGAGCCGAGATTGACGATCACGGCGAGGAGCATTTCAGTCATACCCGGGCCACCTCCAGAACTCCAGGCGAAGTCGCCCGAGGAATCCGGTGCGTCGATTCCGGGCTGAGGAACCATCTTACCGATAACCGCATATGCCAGCGCAACAGCAAATCGGTCTTCTCTGTTGCGCCCGTGGGCGATCCCAGTCGCTGCTAATTGGATCCCTTTCGGGCGATTGATAATTAAACAATGTTTCTGAATAGCGCTGCGCGAACCCGAACACAGCGGGCCCGCGCAGCGCGGGCAGACTCACCCGTCGCACTCCCGGATCGCCGAGGACCAGATTCGCTTGGCTTCGTTGATGATCGCCTCGTGGCGCTGGACGGCCCAGTCGACGTGGAGCGGTTCGGAGATGCGCAGGCCCGGCTCGTGCGAATCGAGGTAGACGACCGAACCGAGGACGGTCGGCTCGGTGCCGGAGAAGGTGACCCTGAGGCGGTGCTGGCTGAAGACCGCGTCGAAGTTCAAGTGGCGGTCGCCGATGACGGCATGGGCGATGAGGCCGGTGAATTCCATCAGGCCACCGCCGTTCCGCTGGAGTGGAGGGACAGTCGCGGGAGACGCGGCGCGGGCGGCTCGAACCGGATCGCTTCGGGGGGCGTCCGGGTCAAGACCGGCGCGATGGTCGGGCTCGGTACTGCGCAGCGTGCGGTGACGCGTGTCGGCTGGCCGGGTGCGGGTCGGCTTGGGGCTCTTGCCGGTTCCAGCGGTCGCGGCGAAGCGACGACGCCGATGGTGAGCACCCAGAGCAGGCAGCGCAGGAACCAGGACACGCGGTCCCGCAGGTCGGGAGCGGTCGGTTTGAGGTGGTCGTCGTAGAGGGGCTGTGAGTCGGTCAGGAACTCCGACCAGGCCCGTTCGCGGAGACCCGTGAAGCGGAAAGGCTCGGGGCCGGAGTCCGGTTCCGGGGGATCATCGCTCCAGAACCGGGGACGGCGTGAAGCGGGCGGCGCCGGCCGCCAGACGACCTCCCGAGGCGTTCGCGGCGGCGAATCCTGCTCGGCCGAGTCGTCATCGCCCCGGTTCCTCGGAGGTGCAGCGGCACCCGGCGCGGCGGGTGTCGCGCAGCTGCCGCTGATCCATCCCGGGTCGGGACTGCGAAAGGAGAGGTCCGGGACCGAGTCTTCGAGGTCGAACGCGGGTGGGCGAGCCCTGCGCTCGGCGGCGGGCCGCTCAGGTCGGTAGGCGGGGCGTTCAGGGATGGCGCCCGCACCATCTCGGGGGTTGCCTGAGGCCGCGATGCGGTCGGGGGTCCAGTCGCCGTGGGCGTCCCAGCGGACACCGGTCGCGGCGAAGTCCGGCGGCTCGGGGTCGCCGTCGTGCCAGTCCCATGGCGCGATCGGGTCCGGCCGCTCCCCCCGCCGATGACGCCCGGTGCGGCGGTCCGGGCGCCAGCGCGGGTTGCCGTACGGGCCCGGGTCGTCGGGGTCGAACGGCTTGCCGCCGATCATCCACGTGTCACCGGGCCTGTGGCGCAGCCACATCGGCTCGTAGCGCGGCGAGACCGGCTCGGAGTCAGGCGCGTGCGGGTCGCACAGGTCGGGCCTGGTCTGGTACCTGTAGGCGCCCGCGACCTCGGGGTTCGGGGAGCCGTCCGGGAGGAAGAGCAGCCTTCCGGCCCAGTCGAAGTAGCCGCCCGCATCGGGGATCAAGCCAGGGTTCTCGGGGTGCGGCCACCGGTCGTGGCCTGCTTCGCGGGTGCGGGTCTCGACCCAGTCCTCGGAGGTCCGGCCTGGAGTGAAGGTGATCGGAGCCTGGACGTTTTCGCGCCCGTACGAGTTTCGCTCTGGTACGCCGCCGCCGTTTTGGCGTAGGCTGACGCTGACCATGGGAGGTTTCCTTCCTGGTTTATGGGTGCGGGCCGCCGAACTTTCTGCCAAGAGCCGTACGGCGGCCCGCGTTTCCTATTCAATTTGCGCGTCGCGCTCAGGTGAGCACGAACCGCGTTTCAAAACCCTGACACAACTCTTGTGCGAATTCAACGCACGACACGCTTCAGTGCAAGAAGTGTCTAGATGCCCTCGGTTCCCTACTGCACCAGTGCATTCACGAACCCACAGACACCGCTTGGTCCGATAGATTGGCCGAACCCCTCGACCTATGGAGCGAATCGGCCGTGCCTCGCACTCCCATTTCCCAAGCTCAGCTTCAGAAGCAGCGTCCGCGCCCGGAATTCGAACACCTCGGCGACGAGGGCTACCGGAATTTCACGAGCGGCCTGCCGTCACCGGTTCTCTCCGCAGCCTGGACACTCGGGCTCACCGCTCCCCTGCTGTTCCTCGTCGCGACCATTCCAGAGCCCTTCGCTTCCACCTTCATCAGCGCGCAGGCTGCCGCCGCGATAGCCCCCGGCCTCACCTGGAGCGCGGCCGGACTGTGTGCGATCGCGACGGTCGGTTTCACGCAGATCATCAAGCGCCGTAACGGCGGCCGTGCCGTAGCCCTAGCCTTCACGCCAGTGGTCGCCGCCGCGCTGCTGCTGTGGTCGAGCTGGTACGGGTTCGACATCGTGGACTCGGAGGACCTCTGGATCTTCGCTGTCCCGGTCTACGCCGCCGTGAAGCTCTGCTGGGCGGCGAGCCTGCTCTTCGGCCGGACCGCCCGCGACTGGTTCGCCGAGCCGCTCGGCACCTACGAGGGCGAACGGCCCGACCCCCAGCCGCAGACGCCACTTGCGGCCGCGATTCCCCTCGCGACCATGTGGACCGCCTTCGTCGCCGTCCCACCGCTCACCGCGATCCCCTGGCTGCCAAGCGAACCACTCTCGGTCGCCGGTCTCGACCCGGAACAGCTCAACTACCTGCAGAACGCCGCCGTCGTCGGATGGAACTGGACAGTGCTCCAGGCTGTGGCCCTCCTCGGACTCCTCACGCGCCGCCGCGTCGCGCGTCTCGCCGCGATCGGCGTGTCGCTCGCGACCGCGCTGGCGGGCACGGTCCTAGCCGCTCTGGCTTGGCACGTGTTCGGCTCGGCTGGAACGGGAGTCGTCATCGTCGCAGTCGTCGCCGCGCCGCTGCTGTGGGCGGTGCTGCTGTCCTCGCCGCCCGCCCGCGGGCGCTGGCACCGTTGACCGGCGGCTGGTGACAAGTCCGGTTCCGGCTTCTCAGCGCCCGATGCGCTCGCGCAGACCGTTGAGGTAGTTGTTGCCGCTGAGCTTTGGATGTGCCTCGTACAGGAGCGCGAACGCGCCGCTGACGATCTGTTCGACGAGGTCCTCGAAATCGGGGCTTGCAAGCCAGACCCGGTGAGGATCGAAGTCGTCCTTGGCGCATCGCGGGGGATGACTGTTCGAGGACACGACGACACCGCTGCCGACCTTCTCGACGCGGTAGGTAAGCCCCTGAACGCTCATCGACGTCTCCACGACTCCGTCACGTTCCAACGCCGAGGGAAGGTACTGCCAGGCAAGGGCGAAGTCCAGCACCGGATTCAGCGCAGCCGAGAAATCGCGGCCGCCGATGACCAAGTCGACGTCGACTCGGAACCGGTGGTACACGAACTCGCTCTCGGGTATGTCCTCCCAGGTCCCGAAAACACCGTGCTCGGGGTTCGTAGGTGCGGGAACCCAGTCCGGGTCCCACGAGTCATCCCAGTCGCGCCGCCGGTAGCCAACCGTGAAAGGAACTCCGGTCGGCCCGTTCAGAGGGCATCGCGGGAGATCGGGCAGGACATGCACCGCGGGCCGCCCCGGCCCGAGCCGAGTTCGGAGCCGGAGATCGTCATGACCTTGATGTCGGCGCGTTCGAGGCGGGCGTTGGTGACCGTGTTGCGCTCGTAAGCGACCGCGACGCCGGGCGCGAGGGCGAGGGTGTTGTTGCCGTCGTCCCACTGCTCGCGTTCGGCCGTGACCACGTCGCGGGCGCCGGTGTGGATGATCTCGATCCGGTCCACGCCGATCGCCTCGGCGGCCGCGTCCAGGAACCGCCTGGGGCCCTTGATGTCGAGACTTTCGCCGCCGTCGGCGCTGGTGAGCGTGAACGCCTCCAGGCGCTGCTCGGCCGGGGCGTACATGACCATGCGGTCGCGGTCGACCATCGTGCACACCGTGTCCAGGTGCATCGTCGCCCGCCGCTGCGCGATCGGGACGACCAGCACGGTGTGGATCCGGCCCCGCGCGAACGCCTTGCGCGCCAAGCGCTCAGCGCCCGCAGGCGTCGTGCGCTCGCCGACGCCGACGGCCAGGACGCCCGGCGCCAGCGCCAGCACGTCCCCGCCCTCCAGGTGCTCCAGCGACGGGTCGTACAGCTTCGGCACACCGGTGAAACGCGGGTGGTGGTGGTAGATCAGGCCCGTCAGGGTCGTCTCGCGCCGCCGCGCGGGCATCGCCAGGCTGGTCACGGCGACCGCGTCGCCGACCCACACCGCGGAGTCGCGCGTGAACATCATGTTCGGCAGCGGGTCGATGACGAACTCGGTGGGGCGCATCATCTTGTGCCGCAACGACAGCGAAGAGCCGAACTCCTCCTTCGTCAAGCCCTCCACCAGGACCGCCGCCAGCCGCTCGGGCTCGAGGTCGGCCAGGAACGCCGCGAGCTCGCGTCCCAGCGTCTGCCCCAGGCGCGGGTCGGCGGTCACCGAGACGCCCACGGCCGCGCGGGCCTCCGGCAGCTCCAGGCACTCGGCGAGCAGCTCGCCGATGTACAGGACCTCGACGCCCTGGCCGCGCAGGGTCGCTGCGAACCGGTCGTGCTCGTCCTGGGCGCGCTCGACCCAGGGGATCCCGTCGAACAGCAGCGCCCCGTTGTTGCGCGGGGTCAAGCGGCGCAGCTCGCCCCCGGGGCGGTGGAGCACGACGCTGCGCAGGCGCCCCACCTCGGAATCGACACCGAAAGCAGGCGCGTCTTCAGCACTCATGATCTGAGGGTAGACGCGCGGGGGACGAAGATCAACTTATCTCTGTTAACGTGGACAGACTGAGCGTTACGACTACCCCCGGGACGCCCGATTTGACGCAACTCGAACTCGTCATCCCGTTGCGGGCCACCGCGCCCGGACCCGATGGCCGGAGGCTGGATCCGGCGCTGGCCCCGTGGCGCGCCGCCGTGACGTCCTCAGCCGACCCCTGCATGCTCCTGGCGGCCGACACCCGGATCGTCGCCGTCTCGCGCGCCGCCCGGCACGTGCTCGGCTTCGGCCCCGACATCGAGACGGCGATGCCGCGCTTCCTCGACTCGGGGATCCGCTTCCTCGACTTCACGGCCGGGGCGCACCCGCTCACCGACGCCGAACTGGCCCGGCTCGCGCCCGTGCAGACGCTCCAGACCGACGCCCTCGAGCGGAGCCTCATGCGCATCGACCACCGCGGCGTGCACCGCACGTTCGACGTGACGGCCTCGCCGCTGCACTCCCCGCCGCGCCTGGACGCGGTCGGATCCCTGACGTTCCTGACCCCGATGGGTCCCGCGTGACGGAGCCCGTTCACGCGGAGCAGGCCGCGGTCGCGGAGGCAGGCCGTCCCTCACCAGGACGCGGCGAAGTCTGGTGGGCGGATTTCGAAGGGCGGCAGGCGGTCGTGCTGCTGTCGGGGGACGAAGCGTCCGGTTTCTCGGCGGTACAGGTCGTCGCCCCCGCGGGCACCGATCTCAACGGCGCGGCCGTCGAGGTGACCGTAGGCGCCGCCGAAGGACTGCCCCTCGAAGGCGTCGTGCGGGTCGCGCTGCCGCGCCCGGGCCTCATCCCCTGCAACTGGCTGGTCACCCTGGACAGGGACGACCTGACCGAGCACGCGGGCGTCCTGCCGCCCGCGAAACTCGGCGAGATCGAGGACGCCCTCCGCCTCGGCGGACTCGAGTAGCCGACGAAAGACGGGCCTCGGCGCTTCACCGGTCCTCGGTCGCTACGGGTTCAGGTCGTACACCAAGGCGGTCTCGGTGCGCTCGACCTCGACGCCGAACGGTTCGGCCTCGGTGTCCAGGCCGTCCCAGTCGCTGCCGGGCAGCGAACCGGGGACGACCACGACGGTCTCGATCCCGGCCTCGCGCAGGGACGCGACCGCGTCGTCGCTCGGGAAGCCCATCGACATCGACCGCAGGCCCGCCTGCTCGTCCGGCGTGAACGCGGCGACGCCGTTGGCGACCTCGGGGAAGCCGTCGATGCTCCAGTACTGCACCTTCGTGTCGCCCCCGCCCGCAGGCAGGAACAGCACCGGCCCCTCCAGCGCGGACATGTCGACGGGCGCTTCGGGCACCTCGACATACGGCGCGACGGTCAGCCCCTCCCACAGGACGAGGACCGCCGGGAGGAACAGCAGCGCGTGGACCCGCCTGGGGGCCTTGACCTTCAGGCGCTTGTCGAGACGGGCGCGGTGCGCCATCTCGTCCGCTTCGTCGGCGATCCGCGTGAGCGTCCCCGCCGCGAGCACCGCCATGATCAGCGTCAGGTAGATCGCCAGGCGGCCGGGCGTGCGGATCGCGTCCCAGCCGGGCGCGTACTCGTACAGCAGCGCCCACGCCCACGCGCCGTCGTCGAGGAAGTTGGGGCCCATGGCGACCGCGAACACGACCGCGCCGCCCAGGGCCAGCCAGAACCGCTGCCAGCCCGTCCAGCACGACCACACCAGGCCCGCCACAGCGAGCGCGATGAGCGTGAAGCCGACGAGCAGCGCCTGCTCGGGCGCCCACGTGAGGTCGGCGCGCGCCGCCTCGTGCGCGACGCCCCACACCCGCGACTCCTCCGGCGCGATGATGAAGCTCTGCCAGGTCGGGGCGAACCAGGAGATGTACTCGACGTCGCGGATCGACTCGGGGTAGGCCTCGGCGACGACCGCGTGCTTGTCGGCGATCCACAGCACCCCGAGGCTGAACACGGAGCCGCCGATGCCGTTGGCCGCCAGGGTCTTCCACTGCAACCGGGGGCGCTTCACGAGCCAGTGCAGGCCGACGACGACGCCGACGCCGAGCAGCAGGTAGACGAACGGGATGCCGAGCCCGGCGCCGATCGCGAACTGCCACAGGGCGGTGAGCCATCCGGCGAGGATCCAGCCGGGCCGCTGCCGTTCCGGTTTGAAGCCGCCGCGCAGCGAGTAGCCGTGGCCGCGCGCGAGCATCGCGAGCGCGAGCGCGATGCCGCCAGCTGAGAGCACCTGGAGGTGCCCGGCCTGGCCGAGTTTCCAGGGCGCGTAGGCGAACGCGGCGGCGCCGACGGCGGATCCGGCGACGCGGGCGCCGAGCTGGCGCAGGAGCGCGTAGGCGCCGAGGAACGCGAGGGCGAACGTGAGGATGTAGAGGACGTTGTAGACGACGAGCGCGCTGGCGGGGCTGGTGGCGAGGAGCGCGGCGGGCGCGTAGCCCATGAGGGTGTCGGTGAAGAGGTAGGCGTCGTCGAGGGGCCAGAAGCTGTTGGTGTCCCAGATCCCGGCGGGGTTCTCGCGGAGGGCGTGGCCGACCCAGCCGAGGATGTAGGTGAGCAGGAGCGGGTCGCCGGTGTCGTGGGGGATGCGGTCTGACAGGTGCTTCGCGAGCGGCCAGGTCATGGCGAGGGCGAGGAGGACGCTGGCGAGTCCGGCGAGGGTCCATTCGCTGCGGGCGGCGCGGCGCAGGGCGCGGCCGAGGGCCCGCCAGCGGCCGGGGCGCACCGTCTCGGGCGGGTGCTCGCCTCCGGCGAAGCGCTGCCAGCGCTCCTCGTGCTCTTGGAAGCTGGCGTCGCCGGTGCCGGTCCGGGGGCCGTCGCCCTCGTCGGCGCGGGGTTCGGGTGCCTCGGCGGCTTCGGTGTCGGGCGCAGGTTTGGCCATGGGGTTCTCGCGGTCCTCGCTCGGTGTCGTCCCGCACATCCTACGGACGGTCGCGGCGGCGGATACCGGCGCATGAGGACGGATCGCGGAATCGGCCGGCTCCGGGCCGTCACCTTTCCCGAGCCCGCTCGTTGAACGCTGTTGAGACCTGATTCCCGCTAACGATCAGGTCGTCATCCGGTCGAAGACGCAGTTGGAGAGACGCAGGCATGGGAAGTCACACCACGAAGCCCGGCAAGCAGTCCCGGGCCCAGACGCGTCCTCCGCTGCCGTACCCGGTGAACGACGGCCGGGTCGCGCCCGCGATCCAGGAGGCCATGGACCGGCGCGCGCACCGGCGGAAGTCGCGCCTGGCGGCGATCTCGGCGGCGGGGATGCTCGCGGTCGGCGGTGCGGCCGGGGTGAGCATCGCGACGGCCGACGAGCCCGAGTCGGGCAGCAGCAGCGAGGTCGTGTTCAGCGGCGACTGCGGCACCCTGGGCCTGGTCTCGGCGACCTCCTTCCCTGACGCGTCGGAGCTGACAGTGGAGCAGGGCTCGCAGGTGCGGTACAGCAACGAGCTGGGCACTGACGCGAAGCTGCACGTGGGCGACGAGGTGTACGAGATCGGTTCGGGCTCGAGCCAGGTGTTCGAGATGAACCGCTCGGCCGAGGTCGCGATGGTCCCGAACTGCCACGGCCTGTTCGCCGAGTACGAGTCGGCGCAGGTCCGCGTGGTCGAGGCGCAGGCCGACGGCTCGCAGTCCGGCGAGGGCGAGTCGGGCGAGGACGTCGAGCTTCCCGCGGCCGACGACGGCGCGGACGAGCCGCAGGGCGACACCCAGGACGACTCCGGCGAGTCGGAGGACTCCGGCGAGGCCCAGCAGGGCGAGGTCGCCGAGGAGCCGGTCCCGGCGGCGGAGGAGCCCGCCGCCGATGAAGAGGTCAACGCGTTCGGTCCGCCGCCGTCGTCGTACGACCCGGACGCGGGCGGCGACGCCCCGGTCGACGACGAGGTCGTCGCGGTCGACCCGAAGGCCGTCGCCGACGGCGCGAACGGCCTGCTCGCGCTGGTCGCGATCATCTGCCTCGTGGGCGTGGCCGCCGCGGTCACGCGCACCCTTCTCAAGCAGCGGGCGACGGCATGACGCCGGTCCCCGTCCCGAGCCCGGCGCCGCAGGCCGCCGCGACCGCTCCCGTGCACGGCTCCCCGAAGGCCTTCGGCGCGCAGGCGTCGTGGGTCCCGGGCGGCCGGGTGCGGAACCGGCGCGACCGGCAGCGTGCGGCCCGGTGCCTCACCGGCCCCGACCAGGCCCGTGTTCCGCGGGCCTCCAGGCCGAGGCGCGGTGCGGTGGAGTCTCCGTGAGGCACTGAGACGCGGGCGCTCGTTGATGGTCATTTCCTCCCCAGGTCCCACTCCGAACGCCGGTCCCAGTGCCTCACGGCCTGCCGTTTTCCAGACTTTCCAGCGCAGCGCCCGCCTCGGCGGGCGCTTCGCCGTTGCCGGGTCCGGGTGTGCGAGGGACCATGGAGAGAGCAGTATCACCGGGGTGGTCCAGGCGGCGTTGTGCAACCGTTACTGAACTCTCAATCAACCCTGCTTGTGGTCGCTTCGACGACTGCTTTAGCGTGGGCCGCAGCATTTCGTAAGCGCCCCCCGCTCTGAAGCAAGGTTCCTGTTGTGACCTCCCAGACCAAGCACGCCCCTTCGCGACGGCTCTGGCCCTTCCTCGCCGTCCCGGCCGTCGCCGTGCTCATCGCGGCCGCGATCTACATCGTCGACCTGTCCGGGGACGACGGCGGGGGCGGCGGCTCGGCCGACGCGACCCTGCCCGGCTCGCAGGAGTCCGCCGGCGAGGACTCGTCGATGGAGCCCTCGGACGAGGAGAAGCGCCTCGCGGCGCAGGCGCGGCTGCAGGCCGAACTGGACGCGGAGATCGGCGAGTACGTCGCGGGCCTGGAGGACGAGAACTTCTACGCCTCGGTCGCGGTGGACGACACGGAGTTCCAGCTCGCGTACGAGGGCGACGTGCAGCACGACACGGCGTCGATCGTGAAGGTCGAGATCCTGACGATGGTGCTGGAGGCGTACGGGACGCTCGACGAGGTCCCGGACTGGCTGCTCGACCGCGCCGAGTCGATGATCAAGGACTCGAGCAACGACGCCACGAACGACATGCTGTACGGCGGCACGTTCGACGACGGGCACGACGCGATCCGGCAGGCGCACATCGACTACGGGCTCGAGCACACGAACCCGAACGAGACCGAGCAGTGGGGGAAGACCCAGACGACCGCGGTGGACCAGCTGCGGGTGCTGGAGCTCGCGCTCTACGAGGGCGTGCTGGACGCCGAGCAGGTCGAGTACGCGCGCTCGCTCATGGGCGACCTGTCGGAGGAGCAGCAGTGGGGCGTCTCGGCGGCCGCCGCCGAGGGCGAGACCGTGTGGATGAAGAACGGCTGGGACACGCGCGACGTCATGGGCGGCGAGTGGGTGGTGAACTCGATCGGCGTCATCGACGGCGAGTCCGAGCAGCCCATCGAGATCGCGATCCTCACCGGCGGCTCCGCTTCCGACGCCGAGGGCATCGAGCGGGTCGAGGAGCTCGCGAAGATCATCCGCGGGGTCATCGACACCGACCCGTACGCGTAGGCCGCCACTCCTTCGGATCGGCACGCCTCGGCCGCCGCCCGTTCGGGCTGGCGCTCCTGGACCTCGCCTCGACTCTTTCGGGTGACATGCCGACCCGCTAGCCCAGTTCTCGGGCGTGTCTTGTCGTACCCGGGCGGGATGGTTGCGCCGGGTCCTTCTTTCCCCTCTAGTGGTGGGTGGGGGTTTGTGGATGGCCGATTGCGGGCCTTACGCTCGCGGGATGAGCGATCTGATCTCCGCGTTGACCGGGGCCGGGCTGTCGCCCGTGACCGATCCCGACGTCCTGGCCGCGCATTCGGTGGACCACGCCGCGCTCGTGCCGCCCGGCCGGGCCGCAGCGCTCGTGCGGGCCCGGTCGACCGAGGAGGTCAGCGCCGCGATGCAGGTCGCCGCCGAGTTCGGCGCTCCCGTTGTCCCCCAAGGGGCCCGCACCGGGCTCGCCGGGGCGGCCACCGCCGTCGACGGCGCGATCCTCCTCGACGTCTCCGGGATGGACCGCATCCTCTCGATCGACCCCGTCAACCGCCTCGCGGTGGTCCAGCCCGGTGTCCTGAACGCCGCGATCACGAGCGCCGCAGGCGAACACGGCCTGCGCTACAGCCCCGACCCGGGTTCGTGGCAGATCTCCACGATCGGCGGGAACATCGCCACCGCCGCCGGCGGCATGTGCTGCGTCAAGTACGGGACGACCCCGGAGTACGTGCTGGGCCTGGAAGTCGTGCTCGCCTCCGGCGAGGTCATGCGCTGCGGGCGCGAGACTGCGAAGGGCGTCGCCGGGTACGACCTGGTGCGGCTCTTCTGCGGTTCCGAAGGGACCCTTGGGATCATCACCGAGGCCACCGTGAAGCTCTCGCCGGTCCCGGCCGGGCGGCTCACGCTCGCGGCGGTCTTCGCGACCACCGCCGACGCCGGGCGCGCCGTCACCGCGATCATCGCCGCCGGGGCGCAGCCGAGCCTGCTCGAGCTCATCGACAACGTGCACCTGAAAGCCCTGGAAGCCCTGCGCCCCATGGGACTGCCGACCGAGGCCGCGGCGATGCTGCTCGTCGCGGCCGACGCGAACCCCGCCGAGGAGCTCACCGCGATCGAGGCGCTGTGCGAGGCCTCCGGGGCCACCGAGGTCTACCGGGCCACCGACGCCGAGGAGGCCGACGCGCTGCTCGAATCGCGGCGCTCCGCCTATCACGCCATGGAGAAGCTGGGCACGGTCCTGGTCGACGACATCGCGGTGCCGCGCTCCCGCCTGGCCGAGGCGCTCGACGGCGTGCAGGCCGCGGCCGCGAAGCACGGCGTGGTCATCGGCGTCATCGCCCATGCGGGCGACGGGAACCTGCACCCGAACATCATCGTCCACCCCGAGGACCCGGCCTCGCTCGAAGCGGGCCGGGCCGCGTTCGACGAGATCCTGGAGATGGCACTCGCCATGGGCGGCACCATCACCGGCGAGCACGGCGTGGGAATGCTGAAACGCGATTGGCTCGCAAAGGAAGTCGACCCGGTGAATCTCGCCGTGCAGCGGCGGATCAAAAGCGCGCTCGACCCGCTCGGGATCCTCAACCCCGGCAAAGTCCTCGCAGGTTGAACGGCCTGCGACACTGGGGAAGTTGAGTCGCGGAGACGCAATTTCGATGCGCCCGATACGGTTTCGTGTCGTTCCTGTTACACGTTAATGGGGCCGCAGCGCTTGCCCATTCGCTGCGGCCCCGATAAAGTGGAGGAGCTCCACTTTTCATTGGCACCAGTAGGGCTGTGCCCGATTGCCCTTACTGGTTTTGTGCCCCCGGATTGTTCCGTGCCTCCCGGAAGACTGCCCATGTCAATCCGTTTGGCTTGTCGGCGTGACCGGAACACTCATTACTATGAGGACCGTCTCTGGGCGTGGCCTGTGCTGAGCCTGAGAAGAACCTGGGAAACGATGTCAAACCGTTACTCGGGGACCTCGAACCCGGCGAGTTTGTCCAGCTCAGCGGTGATGTCGGGGCGCTGGGCGACAGGCTCGCCGTCAATCTGAGTGATGAAGGCCACACCGCGCACGGAGGAGCTCAGCCACGCCGCCTCGGCGTTCTTCAAGTCCCCCACCGAGATCAGCTTCTCGACGGTCTTCAGACCCGCCTTCGGAGCCTGCTCCAGCAGGTACGCGCTCGTCGTGCCCGGCAGGATGCCCGCGGAGGTCGGCGTGGTGCAGAGCGTGTCGCCCTCCAGCCACAGGAGCGAGGAGGTCGGGCCCTCCAGCGCGAATCCGTCGGCCGAGACCCACAGGGCGTCGTCGGCGTCCTGGGTCTTCGCCCAGCGGGTCACGGCCATCATCGACGCGTACGAGAGCGCTTTGACGCCGCCTAGAAGCCACGGGGCTTCGCCCCGCGCGTCGGCATTCACCCCCAGGGTCGCCGTGGCGATCTTCAGGCCGTCGCGCCGCGGCAGGATCCGCTCGCGCGGGACGGGGTCGACGGTGGCGTAGACGGTGGGCGGCCCGCCGTGCTCGCGGCCGCGGGTCGCGACGAGGCGCAGCGCGCCCTCGCCCTCGGCCCGTTCGCGCCATGCGACGAGGGCCTGCTCGGCGAGCTCGGCCATGTCCTCCTTCGCGGGCAGCTCGAACTCCATGCGGCGCGCGGAGTTCGCCATCCGGTCGAGGTGCTCCGAGAGCAGGAAGGCCTGCCCGGCGCGGACGTTGATGGTCTCGAAGACGCCGTCGCCCCGGAGGACCCCGAGGTCGTCGGCGCACAGGAGCGGCGCGTCGGAGTCGACGACGCCTCGGTGCAGTACTGCGGTCACTAGTGCCATGCGCTCATTGTGCTCCTCGGCGGGTGCGAGGTGTCGCTGCGCACGCGCAGTACCATGCACCTATGCCCACCGAAGCCGAGGCCGAGACCGAACTCGCCGCGGTGCTGCGCGCCAAGGGCCTGCGCATGACCGCGCAGCGCCAGCTCGTCCTGGAGGCCGTCCGCTCGCTCGGACACGCCACCCCCGAGCAGATCCACGAGCGCATCCGCGGCCAGGTCGAAGGTGTGAACATCACCACGGTCTACCGCACCCTCGACCTGCTCGAAGAGCTCCAGCTCGTCTCCCACACCCACCTCTCCCACGGCGCTCCGACGTACCATCTGTCGGGCGACCGCGGCCACGCGCACCTGGTGTGCCACCGCTGCGGCCGGATCACCGAGGTCGAGCCTTCCCTGTTCGCGAACGCGCGCGCGGAAGTCGCCGACACCTGCGGGTTCGTCATGGACATCGGCCACGTCGCCGTGTTCGGGACCTGCGCCGAATGCCTGGAGAAGGACGCATGACCGACACTCCCACCTCGCCGCTCCTGTCCCTGCCCGGCGCCGTCCCCACCGAGGACGGCCGCAAGGCCTGGCACTACGGCGGGCCGCTCCCCGAGCAGAAGAAGGCGATGGCGACCGGCGCGCTGTTCGACCGCTCCGACCGCGACATCATCACCGTGACAGGCGAAGCCCGCCTCGAATGGCTGCACTCGCTCACCACGCAGCACCTCACCGGCCTCAAGCCGCACGAGGGCACCGAGGCCCTGGTCCTCTCCCCCACCGGCCGCGTCGAGCACCACATGAACGTCTTCGACGACGGCACGACCACCTGGCTCGACACCGAGCCCGGACACGGCGAGGCGCTGCTGAAGTACCTGCAGCTCATGAAGTTCCGCACCGAGGTCGACATCCGCGACGAGAACGGCGGGTGGGCCCTGTTCACCTACACGTTCAAGGACGCCGACGAGACCGCGCCCGTGGTGCAGCCCGTCCCCGCCGCGAAGTTCGTGCAGCGTGAGATTCCGCTCACCCCCACCGCGGTCTACCCCGGCGACGCGCTCGACGCGACCGACGGCTGGATCCGCCGCACCGACGCCCTCGGCGTCCCCACCTTCGACTTGTGCGTGCGCCGCGAGGACGTCGAGTCCTTCGTCCTCGGCGGCGACGCCGTCCCGGCCGGGACCTGGGCCTGGGACGCCGTCCGCGTCGCAGCGCAGGTGCCCGCGTTCGGGACCGACACCGACGAGAAGACCGTCCCGCACGAGGTCGGCCACTGGCTCCAGTACGCCGTGCACTTCAACAAGGGCTGCTACCGGGGCCAGGAGACCGTCGCGAAGGTCCACCACTTGGGACAACCGCCGCGCCGCCTCGTCATGCTCCACCTCGACGGCAGCAGCGAGCAGCCGCCTGCGAATGGCACCCCGATCATGCTGGGAGACAAGCAGGTCGGCGCGATCGGCACGGCCGTGCAGCACTACGAGCTGGGCCAGATCGCCCTCGCCCTGGTCAAGCGGTCGGCCACCGCCGACCCTGACGTGCGTCTCATCGTGGGAGATCAGGCCGCGAGCCTCTAGCCGCGCGACTAGCCTCGCAGTATGAGTGCTTCCTACCGTGGCGGCGAACCCGTCGCCGAGATCGTCCGGTCCGGATTCGCCGAGAGCCTCCACCGGGGCAGCGTCGCCGTGACCGACCCGTCCGGGAACCTCCTCGCCTCGATCGGCGACACCGGTTCCCCGGTCTTCCCCCGCTCCTCCAACAAGCCCATGCAGGCCCTCGCGATGCTCCGCGCCGGATGGGCGCCCGGCACCGAGGCCGACCTCGCCATCGCCTCCGCGAGCCACCGCGGCGAGCCGTTCCACCTCGCCCAGGTCGCCTCCGTCCTCGGCAGCGCCGGACTCGGCGAGGAGCACCTGCGGTGCCCGGCCGACCTCCCGAGCGACCCGGACGCCCGCAACGCGGTCGTCGCCGCGGGCGGCGAACCGCGCCGCGTCTACATGAACTGCTCCGGCAAGCACGCCGGGATGCTCGCGGCCTGCGCCGCGAACGGCTGGGACCTCGCGACCTACCGCGACCCCGAGCACCCCTTCCAGCAGCTCGTCATCAGTACCGTGGAAGAGCTCACCGGCGACACCGTCGAGGCGATCGGCGTCGACGGCTGCGGCGCGCCCGTCCTGGCCGTCACCCTCGCCGGGCTCGCCCGCGCCTTCGCCCGCCTCGTCGAGGCCCCCGAAGGCAGCAACGAGCGCCGCGTCGCGGACGCCATGCGCGCCAACCCGAAGCTCATCGACGGCACGCGCGGACCCGACCACCGCATGATGACCGCCCTGCCCGGCGTCCTCGCCAAGGGCGGGGCCGAAGGCGTCCACGTCGTCGCCGCTCCCGGCGTCGGCGCGGTCGCCGTCAAGATCGACGACGGCGCGGGCCGGGCTTCGACGCCGGTCGCCCTGCGCGCGCTCGTCAAGCTCGCCGGGTTCGAGGTCCCCGAGGACGCCAAGCCCGAGGTCGACAACCTCGTCTGGCCCGAGGTCCACGGCGGCGACCAGCAAGTCGGACGCCTGCGCCCGCTCCTGTGAGTGGCGTGCAACTCAACGCGGGCAATACCCCGTTGAACCACCAGGTACCGGCACGGTAAGATCGTCGCTGTCGGCTTCGCCGACATCTCACGCGAGTGGCGACTCTACTTTTGATTCCGCCACTCGCTGGCGCGAGTGGCGGAATGGCAGACGCGCTGGCTTCAGGTGCCAGTGTCCGTAAGGACGTGGGGGTTCAAGTCCCCCCTCGCGCACAGCACAGGCCCGGAGGTTTCGATCTCCGGGCCTTTCGCTTACCCCGGGCCGGTCGCGAGCGGGAACACCCCGCGATCCTTGCGCGTTAGGCTCGGGAAGAGGAAACGGAACCGAGACGAGTGGGGCCACACCGACCATGACTGAAGCGAACAGCAAGCCGGAGCAGGGCGAGCGCGACGCCGACGACCAGCCGTTCATCGTCGACGCCGAGGGCAACCCGATCACCGCCGAGGCCGAGGTCGACGAAGGCGACAGCTACGAGACCGACCCGACCAAGCTCGTCCCCGAACCGGCGAAGGTCATGCGCGTCGGCTCCATGATCAAGCAGCTCCTCGAAGAGGTCCGCGCCGCCGACCTCGACGACAAGGGCCGCCAGCGCCTGCGCGACATCCACGCCCGCTCCATCGCCGAGCTCGAGTCGGGCCTGGCCCCGGAGCTGCGCGACGAGCTGGAGCGCCTGTCGCTGCCGTTCAGCGCCGACGAGATCCCGACCGAGGCTGAGCTGCGGATCGCGCAGGCGCAGCTGGTGGGCTGGCTGGAGGGGCTGTTCCACGGCATCCAGGCGGCGCTGGTGGCGCAGCAGATGGCGGCGCGCCTGCAGCTGGACCAGATGCGTTCGGGCGAGTTGAAGGCGCTTCCGGCGGGCGAGGACCTTCCGCCGCAGCTCCGGGCCGTGATGGCGGAGCGGGCGGCGCGCGGTGACGATCGCGACCACCATCCCGGTCAGTACCTGTAGGGCTGTCACATGCCTTAGACTCGGACCCGCCTTCCCGGCGGGGCCGGCCGCGACCGCGGCGGGGGCCAGAGTGGTTCGAGGGTTTCGCCAGGTGCGTTTCGCGAGCCATAATTGGTCCCACCCGACTTTTCCCGCAGCCGGGGTGAGACCACTGGAGAGCTGAACACGGTGCTGTACAAGACGTTGCAATGGACGGCCGCGCCGACCATCAAGCTCATCTACAGGCCTTGGATCGACGGGAAAGAGAACATCCCGGAGGACGGTCCGGTCATCCTGGCCTCCAACCACCTCTCCGTGGCCGACCACTACTTCCTGGGTCTGACGACCAAGCGGCACATCGCGACGATGGCGAAGATCGAGTACTTCACCGGTGCCGGCATCAAGGGGAAGCTGATCTCGTCGACGGTGAAGGCGCTCGGCCAGGTGGCCGTGGACCGCTCGGGCGGGCGCAAGAGCGCCGCGTCCCTGGAGCCGTCGCTGGAGGTGCTCGCCGAGGGGCGGGTGTTCGCGATCTTCCCGGAGGGGACGCGTTCGCCTGACGGGCGGCTGTACCGGGGCAAGCCTGGTGTGGCGCGGTTGGCGCTCACGTCGGGGGCGCCGGTGATCCCGGTGGGTCTCATCGGCACGGAGAAGGTGCTGCCGATCGGCGAGTCGCGGCCGCGTGTGGCGCCGGTGGGCGTGCGCGTGGGCAAGCCGCTGGACTTCACGCGGTACAAGGGCATGGAGAACGACCGGGTGGTGATCCGGGCCGTCACGGACGAGGTGATGGACGCGATCCGTCGCCTGACGGGCCAGGAGTACGTGGACAAGTACGCCAAGCGCAACGGCTCGGAGAAGTCCGAGGACTAGCGTCCCGCGGTCGAGGTGGCGGCGCCGGTGGGCGTCGCCGTTCCCGTGGGAGTGGCGGTGCCGGTCCCGGTGGGCAGGCCGCTGGGTGTGGCGGTTCCCGACGGGGTGGCGGTACCGGACGGGGTCGCAGTTCCGGTTGGGAGCGTAGGCGTCTCGAAGGTCGGTTCGGGCGCGAGTCCGTCGATGCCGCCCACGGTGACGCCCCAGATCTCGACGGGCACGGGCGGGACGCCGTCGTATTCCACGGTCTCGGTGAGGGCCGCGATCTGGTCGAGCACTTCGTAGCCGTCGACGATGCCGCCGATGACGCTGACGCCCGCGGTGGGGACGGCCTCGCCGCGGATGAGCGCGAAGGAGCTGCCAGCGCGGCCCTTGTCGTCGGTGATGAGCGCGAGGACGTCGGCGACGTCCTCGCCGGCCATGCCGGTCTCCGCCTGGAAGCGCCACCCTGGGCCGTACGTGTCGTCGGACTCGGGGTCGAGGCCGGGGCTGCCGCAGCGGAGGATCGCGGTCGGGTCGACCGCCTGCGTGGTGAGCCGGTCGCATTCGTGCGAGGCGTAGAACTGCGTCTGGGAGAGGTGCGTGAACGCTTCGACGCCGCAGGGGGCGAGGTCGCCCCAGAGGAGCACGACGATCTCGCCGTAGTTGGTCTGGACGGTGGCGAGGGAGCGTTCGACGGGAGCGCCGGGCTCCATCGGGTCGGCGCCCTGCCCGGCGTCGTCGGCTTCGGTGACGGTGCACTGCTCGGCGATGACCTCGCCTGTCGCGCCGGTGCCGCTGTCGTCGTCGCGGAAGGCGAGCCAGGTGACCGCGGCGACGGATCCGGCGGTGAGGGCGACGGCGCCGAGTCCGGCGAGTCCGCGCTTCCAGCTGCCGGTGCCCTCGCGCTGCCAGGGGGCCGTCCCGCGGAACGGGTTCGACGCTACTGGGTCGTGCTCGGTCTCGGCTCGGTCGCGGCGGGGCTCCATGTCTGTGCATCGTACGGGGCCTCGTCTCGGGCGAGCCAGGCGTATCCGACGCAGATCAAACCGTAGGAGAGGGCCACCGCGAGGAGCGTGCCGGGGGCGTAGCCGTTCGACGGGACGACGAACGCGGCGGCGAAGAGCCCGGCGAGGTACCCGACGTTGTAGACGGTGTCGTTGACGCTGAAGACGCGGCCGCGGTAGGCGTCCTCGACGCCTCGCTGGATGCTCGTGTCCACGGTGATCTTCAGGCCCTGGGAGGCGATGTTCACCAGGAGGACGGCGACGGCGAACATGACCGGCATCATGGTGCCCGAGAGCGCGGCGACGACGACCGCGCACAGCGCCATGAGCACGACGATCCAGTTCTTCGGCCCCCACACGCGGGTGGCGCGCGGGGTCGCGACGGCGGCGGCGAGCACGCCGACGTTGCCGAGCACGGCGAGGACCAGCAGCCACGAGATGATCGTGGACTGGTCGGACTCGACGTCCCAGAAGAAGCCCATGAACAGGACGATCGCGATGATGAACACGACCCCGTACAGGAACCGGTGCAGCCCTTGCACCGCCATGGCCAGGGCCGGGCCGCGGCGCTGCCCGAGGTGCTTGAACCCCTCCCACATGCCCGAGCTCGTCTGGGCGATGCCGCGCCACAGCCCGGCCGGGGCGTGCTCGTCGACGGGCGGACCGAGGTCGGCGCGGCGGAAGGAGCTGCCGACGATCACCGCGGAGACGAGGTAGCCGCATCCGGCCGCGAACGCGAGCATCGAGTACGAGACGTTCGAGTCCATGAGCCGGGCGATGCCGGTGGTCGCGAGCCCGAGGCCGTACGCGAGCGCGCCGAGGGTCGACGCCAGCGAGTTCGCGGTGACGAGGTCCTTGGCGGGGACGACCTGCGGGTGGGCCGCGCCGAGCCCGGCGAGCACGAAGCGGTTCGCGGCGAGGACGACCATCGCGCACAGCACCCACGACCAGTTGAAGCCGCCGGGCAGGGTCAGGCAGATGACGATCATGAGCGCGGCGCGCAGCAGGTTCGCGCCGCCGATGAGGTTGCGGCGGCTGAACCGGTCGAGGACGGTGCCGACGTACGGCCCGAGCAGGGAGTACGGGCCGAGGAGGATCGCCACGGCCGCCGCGTACCGGAACGGGTCGCTCGCTTCGCCGAGCGCGGGGTTGAAGAAGACGGAGAGCGCGAGGGACGCCTGGAACATGCCGTCGGCGGCCTGGGACGTGAGCCGCACCGCGAGCAGGTGCCGGAATCGGCGGTTGCTCACGAGGTTCCGAACGTGCCCGTCGGTGCGCATTGTCCGAGGATAACTCCGGTGAATGCCAAGGGGGACCCCGATTTTGTTATCGGAGTCCCCCTATGCGGTGGTCGCGGCCTACTCGCCCGCGATGAAGTTCTCGACCGAGATGCGAGCCTCTTCGTCGGAGAACTGCTTGGCCGGCGACTTCATGAAGTAGCTGGAGGCCGATTCGACCGGGCCGCCCACGCCGCGGTCGAGGGCGATCTTCGCCGCGCGGACCGCGTCGATGATGACGCCCGCGGAGTTCGGCGAGTCCCACACCTCGAGCTTGAGCTCAGCGTTCAGCGGCACGTCGCCGAAGGTGGTGCCCTCGAGGCGGATGTACGCCCACTTGCGGTCGGTCAGCCACGGGACGTGGTCCGACGGGCCGATGTGCACGTCCGCGCCCTGCATCTCGTGCGGGATCTGCGAGGTCACGGCCTGCGTCTTGGAGATCTTCTTGCTCTTGAGGCGCGAACGCTCGAGCATGTTCATGAAGTCCATGTTGCCGCCGAAGTTCAGCTGGTACGTGCGGTCGAGGCGCACGCCGCGGTCTTCGAACAGCTTCGCCAGCACGCGGTGCACGATGGTGGCGCCGACCTGCGACTTGATGTCGTCGCCGACGATCGGGATGCCCGCGTCGGTGAACTTCTTGGCCCATTCGGGGTCGGAGGCGATGAACACGGGGAGGGCGTTCACGAACGCGGCGCCCGCGTCGATCGCGGCCTGCGCGTAGAACTTCGCCGCCTTCTCGGAACCGACCGGCAGGTAGCACACGACCACGTCGGTCTTGGCCGCCTTGAGCGCGGCGACCACGTCGACGGGCTCGTCGGAGGACTCGGTGACCATCTCGGTGTAGTACTCGCCCAGGCCGTCGTGGGTCGGGCCGCGCAGGACCGGGACACCGGTGGGAGGCACGTCGGCGAACTTGATGGTGTTGTTCTCCGAGGCGAAGATCGCGCTGGCCAGGTCCTGGCCGACCTTCTTGGCGTCGACGTCGAACGCGGCGACGAACTCGATGTCGTTCACGTGGTAGTCGCCGAACTGGACGTGCATGAGGCCGGGCACCCGGTCCTCGGGCTTGGCGTCGCGGTAGTACTCGACGCCTTGGACCAGCGAGTTGGCGCAGTTGCCTACGCCGACAATGGCTACGCGCAGCTTACCCATCGCGCATGCCTCCTTTGCCTTGTTTATTTGGGTCTCCGGCGCTCGCAGCCGGATCGGGTGTTCCCTGATCCGAGACGGCACGGCGCCGTCCCGGTTCGGCGAAGGGCTCGCCGAAGTCGTTGCGCTGCTCGGGGCGGCGGCTCTCCTCGGAGGCGATGAGCTCGTTGAGCCAGCGCACCTCCCGCTCGGCGGTCTCCAGCCCGTGCCGCTGCAGTTCGAGCCCGTAGGCGTCGAGCCGCTCGGCGGTGCGGGCGAGGGCCTCGCGGATGCGCTCGCGGCGCTCCTCGACGCGGCGGCGGCGGGCCTCGAGGATCCGCAGTCGCGTGGCCGGGTCGGTGCGCGAGAAGAACGCGAAGTGCACCCCGAACAGGGCCTCGTCGGCCGATTCGGGGCCTGCGTCGGCCATGAGCTGAGCGAAGTGCTCCTTGCCTTCGGGTGTGAGCCGGTAGACCTTGCGGGCCCGGCGCCCGGTGAGCAGCGGGGTCTCTGCCGCACCCTCTCGTGGGGTCTCCTCGGCGATGAGTCCACGCTGACGCATGCGCTTGAGGGTGGGGTAGAGCGAGCCGTAGCTGAACGCGGCCCGGATGGCCCCAAGCAGGGCCAGCAGGCGTTTGCGCAGCTCGTAGCCGTGCATGGGGGTCTCGTGCAGGAGCCCCAGAATGGCGAGCTCAAGCATCGTGCCCCTCCTCTCACACGGCGATCTAACGCTGTGATGTATCGGCTCGATACATCAGCGTCAACCATAGCGGCAGGCGCAAATCACGTCAAGGCACGCGTCCGCGCCCTGTTCAGAGGGGCGGTCATCCGATAGGCTGGCCCACCAAGCGATCTAGCAGAGTTCTCTCAATTTCGATGTGCGAAACTGCGAGACGACCGGCCACCCCCCATGCCGGGAGTAGACCTTTGCGACCGCCGGTCCGCCGGGCGCGCCCCCTCGGGGCGCCAGGTGACCGGGCCGACCGGCAAAACCCGGAAAGATGCCCGGGTTACACAGCATGTGGATGGTTGAGCATGAGCGACTACGGTTATCGTCCCGCCCCGCCCCCCGAGGACGGCAGGCCCCAGGGCCGCGGCGGGCGACCGGACGGCCGCGCCTACGGCAACGCCGGATCCGGGGACCGCCAGGGCGACTACGGCTGGGGCGGCCAACAGCAAGGCGGCCCGCAGGGCCAGGCCCCCAGGCCTCGCCAGCAGCCGTACGGCACGCCCGCCTCCGGCAGCGCGTCCGTCGGGCGCGGCTCCGTCCCGCCCGGACGCGGCTCCGCGTCCGTGGGCGGCGCCCGTCCCACCGGCTCGGCCTCGGTCGGCTCCGCGTCGGTCGGCAGCGCCTCGGTCGGCGGCCAGGGCCGCAGCGGCCGCGCGTCCGTCGGCTCCGCCTCCGTGGGCTCGGCCTCGGTCGGCTCCGCCTCCGTCGGTTCCGCCTCTGTCGGCGCCGCGTCGGTCCGCCCCGCGGAACCGGGCGAGCGCACCGGCCGCGCCAGCGTCGCGGGCTCCCGCCGCGCGCGCAAGGGCCCGGGGAACAAGAGCGACCTCGAGGCCGAAGGCGGCAAGAAGAAACGCAAGCGCCTGGGCCGCAAGATGCTCGCGGCGATGATCGCCCTCGGGATCGTCGGCATCTCAGCCGTCACGATCGTCGGCGCCGTCTACTTCCAGGAGGCCCCGTCGCTGACCGGCCTCGCGCGCGACGGCGAGTCCTCCTCCTTCTACCTCGCCGACGAGGAGACCCAGGTGGGCGCGTTCGGCGAGACGCTCCGCCTGCAGGCCAACGAGAACGAGATCCCGGAAACGGTCACCGACGCCCTGGTGGCGCTGGAGGACCGCAAGTTCTGGGAGCACGGCGGCGTCGACTACGTCCGCACCGCCGGGGCGCTCGTCAACAACCTCACCGGCGGCGAGACGCAGGGCGCCTCGACGATCACCCAGCAGTACGCGGGCATCTACCTCGACGCGCGCGACGAGATCTCCTATGACCGCAAGGCCCGCGAAGCGGCCGTCGCGATCAAGATGGAGAACGACTACACCAAGAAGCAGATCATCACCGCCTACCTCAACGTGGCCTACTTCGGCCGCGGCGCCTACGGCATCGAGGCGGCGGCGAAGAACTACTTCGACGTCCCGCTCAAGGACCTGACCTACGACCAGGCGGCGTTCATCGTCATGCAGGTCAAGTCCCCCAACGGCTACTACGACCCGTACTTCACGGACTACTACGACGAAGGCGCCGCGAAGGGACGCTGGGAGTACACCATGGACGCCCTCGTCGAGACCGACCAGCTGTCGCAGTCCGAGCGCGACAAGTACGCCTACCCCGAGCCGATCAAGGACTTCAAGGCGAGCGGCTCGTGGGGCGGCGACACTCCCCTGGGCTTCATCACCAACGAGCAGGACGGCTACATCTTCGACGAGCTCGAGGACCGCTACGGCATCACCAGGGACATGCTCGGCGGCACGATGGAGGGCGAGGACAAGGGCGGCGGCTACAAGGTCGTGCTCACCATCGACGAGGAGATCCAGAACGCCCTCGTCTCCACCGGCTCGCGCGGCGACATCGAGCGCGCGAAGAACGGCGACGGCGAATGGGTCGACGCCGACGGCAACGTCGTCGCGACCGAGGCCGAGGCCGCCCCCGCCGAGGACGACAACGGCTACTCGTACTTCAAGAACGACAACACTGAAGCCGCGCTTGAAGAGTACGAGAAGTACATGATGACGGCCATGGTCGCCATCGACCCCGCGACCGGCGCGGTCGTCGGCTACTACGGCGGCGACGACGGCTTCGGCGTCGACAAGGCCGGCGCCGAGTCCCCGCACCCGCCGTCCTCGACGATGAAGCTCATCACCGCGGCCACGGCCATGGAGAACGGCGACTCGATCGAGTCGTGGTTCAACGCCGGCTCGCCGCGCGCCTTCGACAGCCTCCAGCTCGAGAACGCGTGCATCGGCGGCGGCGACTACCCCGACTGCACGCTGCGCAACGGCATCCAGTCCGACACCAAGCTCGAACTGACGCTGACCGACTCGGTCCGCAAGTCCAAGAACACCCCGATGTACGCCATCGCGGAGGAGTACGGCGCGGACCAGATCCTGCAGTACGCCAACAAGATGGGGCTCACCCAGATGAGCCAGACGCGGTCCCTCCCCGACGACAACGGCGACTACCACGACGTCATCGTCAACTACGAGCTGACCGCCGACGGGCAGTACATCGTGCACGGCAAGGCCGTCGACGCGGCGGGCGAGCCGGTCACCAACGAGTCGGGCAACTGGGACGACTGGGCGCTCGTCCAGGTCGACGAGAACTGCGAGCCCGTGATCAACCTCGACGGCGCCTTCATCGAGGACACCGCCGAGACGCCGACCTCCTGCGCGATCGGCGCGAACGGCGAGACCGACCCGTTCTACTACCACCTGTCGTTCGGGCAGTACCCGACCAGCGTCCGCGACATGGCGGCCATGTACGCCACCATCGCGAACAACGGCTACTACCACGAGACCCACTACATCGCGAAGGTCTACGACGGCGCCGGCAACGAGCTCGAGCCCAAGCGCGACCTCAACGAGGGCCAGGCCATCAAGGAGGACGTCGCCCGCGACCTGCAGTGGGTCGGCTCCGAGATCGCCGGTGAGTCTGACACCGAGCAGCTCTCCCGGGACTACTTCGGCAAGACCGGTACCTGGGAGGCCACCGGCGAGGACAAGGACGGCAACAAGTACCAGTCCGGCTGGAACGCCCACGCCTGGTACGTCGGCGCGATCAAGCAGCTGTCCATCGCCGCGTGGGTCGGCAACGTGACCTCGGAGTCCGCTCCGATCGCGGCCCCCGGAGGCAGTTTCGACGGCGTCTTCGGCTCCAACACCGCCTATCCGGTCTGGTACACGGCGATGAACCGCCTCCTCGAGGCCAAGGACGGCCAGGACGGCTGGGAGCCGGTCGAGTGGGACGGCAAGGTGACGACCGGCTCGGCCAACACCTGGGACCTCGACAACGCCGGGTTCAATCCCGACGGCGCGTTCTGCGCGAAGAACGGCGACGATCCGCGCTGCGGCGCTTCGCAGGAGGAAGAGGACAAGAAGGCCTGCGAAGAGGGCGGCGGCACCTGGGTCGACGACAAGTGCGAGGCCGAGGACGACGGCAGCGACGACGACACGTCACAGAGCCCCGATCCGACTGAGGACACCTCCTCGGATCCGGAATGCTCGATCTGGGAACCAGACTGCAACAGCCCTTCGCCGACCGAAGAGTCGTCGCCGTCGACCGAGCCCGAAAACCCCGGCGGCGGCGGGGGTGGCGGCGACTAGGCCGCGTTGAACGCGGCTGACCACCGATAGCGCCAGGACGGCGGCATGGGCCACAATAGGGCCCATGCCGCCGTCTTCGTCTGACCCGATCGACTCGCCGCCGCACCCCGAGCGCGCTCGACCCGTCGGCGACCCCCCGGTCGCCCCCACCCTCACCGACCGCCTGGCGCGCTTCGCCTCCGGCATCATCGGCGGTCCCTTCGGGGACCACGCCGTCGACCCGCCCAAGCGCCGCTACTGGACGCCCCTGCGGGTCGTCCTCTTCACCGGCCTCGTCGCGTTCGCGATCAGCTGGCTGCAGAAGTACCCCTGCGCCGCAGGCGGATGGACCGACTGGTCCCAGTACACGAACGCCTGCTACACCGACATCCGCGCGCTGTGGGGCGCCGAACGCCTCAACGAAGGCGCCGTCCCCTACCGCGACCACCCGGTCGAATACCCGGTACTGACCGGTTGGTTCATGGGGATCCTCGGGCAGATCGCCTACCGCGCGGGCAACGTGCTCGGCGTCGACGGCGGCCCGATCTTCTACCACCTCAACGCCATCGTGCTCTTCATCTGCGGCGCGTTCGCCATCGCGATCCTCCACCGGATCCGCGAGGACAACCGCCGCACCGACCTCCCCGGCCCCAACCCGGACCCGGCGCTCGTCTACTCCCGGCCCTCCAGGCCCTGGGACGCGATGCTCCTCGCCGCCGCGCCCGTCGTGCTCGTCACCGCCACCGTCAACTGGGACCTGTTCGCCATCGCCCTGTCGATGCCGTTCTTCCTGTACTGGCAGCGCAGCCGCCCGATCATGGCCGGGCTGTTCCTCGGCCTCGCCGTCGCCGCGAAGTTCTACGCGCTCCTGTTCATCGGCCCGCTCCTCGTCCTCGCCCTGCGCCAGCGCAAACTCCTGCCCGCCTTGCAGGCCACCGCGACCGCCGCCGTCGTGTGGGCCGTCATCAATGCGCCCGTCGCCTACTTCTGGCGCGAGTCGTGGATGCGGTTCTTCGAGCTCAACTCCGAACGGCCCGTCGACTGGGGCACCGGCTGGTACGTCCTGCGCGGCGTCACCGGCTGGGAGAAGCTCTGGGACTCCGAGTACGTCAACGACCTGTACCTGGTCCTGTTCGCCGCGTCCTGCCTCGGCATCGCCGCGCTCGGGATGTTCGCGGGCCGCAGGCCCGGCGCGCCGGGGCTGCGCGGGATCGCGACCGCCGACGACCTCATGCCGCGCCTCGCGCAGCTGTGCTTCCTCGTCGTCGCCGCGTTCCTGCTGTTCGGCAAGGTCTGGTCGCAGCAGTACGTGCTGTGGCTGATCCCGCTCGCGGTCCTCGCCCGCCCCAAGTGGGGCGCGTTCCTGCTGTGGCAGGCCGCCGAAGTGTTCTACTTCATCTCGTTCTACGGCAAGATGCTGCAGGTCTCGGCCGAAGAGGGCGACCGGGGCTTCCCCGAGTGGGTGTTCCTCTCGGCCGCGGCGTCACGCTGGATCATGGTGGCCGTCATGTGCGCCTTCGTGATCCAGGAGGTCCTCATTCCGCGTCTGGACTCGGTGCGAGGCCTTCCCTCGCGGCCCAGGCGCGCAGCTGCGACTCCGCTTCCTCGCGAGGCATCGGGCCCCGCTCCAGCCGCAGCTCCTTGAGGTACGCCCACGCCCGGCCCACCTGCGGGCCGGGCGGGAGGCCCAGGAGCTCCATGATCGCGTTGCCGTCGAGGTCCGGGCGCACCGCGCGCAGGTCCTCCTCGGCGCGGATGCGGGCGATCCGCTCCTCGAACGCGTCGTAGTCGCGGCGCAGCCGCTCGGCCTTGCGCCGGTTGCGGGTCGTGCAGTCCGAGCGCACCAGCAGGTGCAGCCGGTCCAGCTGCGGGCCCGCGTCCGTCACGTACCGGCGCACCGCCGAATCGGTCCACCCCGCGTCTCCGTAGCCGTAGAAGCGCAGGTGCAGGGAGATGAGGAGCGAGACGGCCTGCACGTCCGACTTCGGGAACCGGAGCTCGCGCATCCGCCTGCGCGCCAAGCGCGCACCGGCCACGTCGTGGTGGTGGAACGTGACGCCGCCCCCGGCGACCACGTCCTTCGTCTCCGGCTTGCCGATGTCGTGGAGCAGGGCCGCGAGCCGCAGCAGCAGGTCCGGGCCGTCCTGCTCCAGCTCGATCGCGTTGCGCAGCACCTGCAGCGAATGCTCGTACACGTCCTTGTGCTGGGCGTGCTCGTCGATCTCCATGCGCAGCGCGGGCAGCTCCGGCAGGAACTGCTCCGCCAAGCCCGTGTCGACCAGGATCCGCAGGCCCACAACGGGATCGGGAGCCATGAGGAGCTTCACGAACTCGTCGCGGATCCGCTCGGCGGTGATCCGCGCCAGCTCAGGAGCCATGCGGCGCATCGCGTCCAGCGTGTCCGGCTCGATCGCGAACCCCAGCTGCGCGGCGAACCGCGCCGCCCGCAGCATCCGCAGCGGGTCGTCGGCGAACGACGACTCCGGGGACGCCGGGGTGCGGATCGTCTGCCGAGCGATGTCGGCCAGCCCCCCGAACGGGTCGGTGAACTCGTGGCCGGGCAGCGACACCGCCATCGCGTTCACCGTGAAGTCGCGGCGCTCCAGGTCGTCGACGAGGTTGTCCCCGTACCGGACGATCGGATTGCGGCTCACCCGGTCGTACGCGTCCGCGCGGAACGTCGTCACCTCGACCTGCTCCCCCCGGAACAGCCCCCCGATCGTCCCGAAGTCCGCGCCCGTCGTCCACACCGTCGAGCAGTGCTCCCGCAGGATCGCCTCCGTCGACTCCGGACGCGCGTCCGTCGTGAAATCGAGGTCGCTCACGCTCCGGCGCAGCACCGCGTCCCGGACCGGGCCCCCGACCAGGTGCAGCTCATGACCGGCGTCGGCGAACACCCGACCCAGTTCATCGGCTATGGGCGGGACCGTGATTTCCTTACCGCTACTGTTGTCAGACATCGCCGGGCAAGCTTAGCGGAGAGTGCGAGAATGGCCGACCCCCACGCGAGACCGGGCCCCGGGCATTCACCGTCCGGGCCCGGCCGAGGACCCTACGGAACCCCTCCTCCGAACGCGTACCCCCCGCCCGGCCCCCAGACCGGCAACGGCTACGCCCCCCTCGGCGCGCCCGCCCCCGCCCCGGCCCCCCAGCCGCAGGGCAAGAACGTCGTCCGCTCCAGCCTCCTCATGGGCGCGGGCTCCCTCGTCTCCCGCGTCACCGGCTTCGGCCGCACCGTCGTCATCTCCGCCGCGATCGGAGCCGGACTCCTCGGCAACTCGTACACGACCGCGCAGTACTTCCCGCAGATGATCTACGAACTCGTCCTCGGCGGCGTCTTCGCGAGCATCATCATGCCCCTGTTCGTCAAGGCCCACAAGAACGACCCGGACGGCGGCGACGCCTTCGCCCAGCGCCTCCTCACCCTCGCGACCCTCGTCCTCGGCGCGGCCGCGGTCGTCGTCACCCTCTGCGCGCCGATCATCGCCCGGTTCATGTCCAGCCCCGAGCAGTACGACCTCGTCACCGAGTTCTCCTACTACATGCTCCCGGCCCTGCTCCTGTACGGCCTCTTCGCGGTCCTCTCCGGCGTCCTCAACTCCCGCGAGCACTTCGGCGCCCCCATGTGGGTGCCGATCATCAACAACCTCGTCGTCATCGCCGTCGGCGCGCTCTTCTACGTGATCTACACGCGCGACGCCGTCCCGAACGCCGACGGCGACATCTTCGTCAGCGCCTCACAGGTGACGAACGGCATGATCATGCTCCTGGGCCTGGGGACGACCGCGGGCGTCGTCATCCAGGTCGTGTGCCTGGCCCCGGCGCTGCGCAAGGCCGGGTTCCACTGGCGGCTGCGGTTCGACTTCAAGGCGCTGCCGCTGCGCGAGATCCGCCGTATGGCCGCCTGGACGCTCCTGTTCGTCGCCGCCAACCAGGTCGCGGTCATGGCCGTCATCAAGGTCGCCAACGCCGCGAGCGCGGTCGACTCGGACGTGTTCGTGCCCGGTGTCACCGTGTACAACAACGCCTACCTGATGATGATGATGGCGCACGGGATCGTCGCGGTCTCCGTCATCACCGCGCTCATGCCGCGCATGACCCGCGCCGCCGACGACCGGCGCTGGCCCGAGCTCGCCGACCACCTCTCGAACGGGATCCGGCTCGCGTCCTTCCTGCTCGTGCCGATCGCCGCGGCGTTCGTCGCGCTGCACGAGCCGATCGCCCTCGCCATCTTCCAGTGGGGCGCGTATCAGCCCGCGGAGGCGATCGCGACGGGGCAGGTGCTGCTCATGGCCGGCGTCGTGCTGCTGCCGTTCTCGATCAGCCAGCTGCAGATCTACGCGTTCTACGCGCAGACGGACACCAAGGCCGTGGCGATGTTCAGCCTCCCGGTGATCGCGATCCGCATCGGCGGGTACCTCCTGGCGTTCGCGTTCCTGCCCGCCCAGTGGGTCGTGGTCGGGCTGTTCGCCTCGAACGGCGTCTCGTACCTGGTGAGCCTGCTCCTGTCGATGACCTTGCTGCGCAAGCGGATCGGTCTGCTCGGGATGCGCAAGACGCTGAACGGCCTGGTCCGCACGGGTGCGGCGGCCGTGATCGCGGGCGGGGTCGCGTACGGCGGGTGGCTGCTGTGGCCCGAACTACCGTCCGAAGGCGGCATGGCCAAACTCGGGCAATTCGGGGCCACTGTGGTGCTCGGGATCGTGCTCCTGGGCGTGTACTTCGCGGCCTGCCTGGTATTCCGCGTCACTGAGACGGCGTCGCTCCAGGCAACGGTGCGCGCAAAGCTGCGACGATGAGGCAAGTACGATCCATACGTGCACTCTGGCCGGATCCCGCAGAGCCACTTGGACCGCACCATGACCGAACCGGCCCACGAAGGCCCCGGCCGGGACCCCCTCGCGGGGTCGCATTGAGAGGGGAGGACCCCGCATCATGACCACCGCCGAAGTGCCGTCCGTGGGCGACCTGCTCGCCGAACGGTACCGCCTCGAAGAGCACGTCGGAGGCGCGAACGGGTACCGCCAGCTGTGGCGGGGCGTCGACGTCCTGCTGCACCGCTCCGTAGCGGTCGTGCTCCGCTCCCCCGGCGGCGAGGACGCCGCCCCCACCATGACCGCCGCCGTCGCCGCGTCCCGCGCGCACGTCGACTCCATGGTCGACGTGTACGACGCCGTCGACGAAGGACGCTTCGCGTACGTGGTGCGCGAATGGGTCAACGGCTCCTCTCTGCGCGGCGTGCTCGAACGCCACCACCTCGACCCGGCGCACGCGCTCGAACTGGTCGCCTCCGTCGCCGACGCGGTCGCCGCCCTCCACGAAGGCGGCGTAACCCACGCAGACCTGCACCCGGGCACGATCCTCCTCTCCGAGGACGACCGGGTCATGGTCACCGAGCCGCGCAATGAGCCAGGGAACACGCAGGTCGAGGACGTGCGCGCGCTCGGCGCGACCCTCTACGCGTGCCTGACCGGGACGTGGCCGCGCGTCGTGCCCGCCGAGAACACCGGGCTCGCCGACGCCGCGACCGACGAGTGGGGCCGCGTCCTCGACGCGGACAAGGTCGTCCCGGGCCTGCCCGCCGCGCTCGCCAAGCTCACCGCGGACCTGCTCGACCACTCGCAGACGCCGCCGTCCGCCGCGGAGCTCGCGGTGGACCTGCGCCGCCTCGCCGAGACCGGCGGCGACGAACCTGCGGCCGCCGCGGCCCCGACGTCCACGAGCGTCCTCGGCTCGATCAGCCTGGGCCGTCGCATCGGCACCTCCGCCGACGCGCCTCCGGCAGGGATGAAGCGCCTCGCGGTGGTCGCGGCCGTCATCGCCGCCGTCATCTTCGCGGGCGTGGTCACCAGCGCCGTCGTCTTCGGCGGCGAGGACGACCCCGCCGGGGCCGAGGGACAGGTCACCGGCGAGGACACCGGGTCGGACGCGACCGGGTCCGAAGAGGGCACCACCGACACCGCCGCGCCGACCGAGGTCGCGCTCACCGCCGACTCGATCCGCGTGGTCGACCCGCCGGACGGGGACCGCGACCAGGGCGAGGGCGTCGAGAACGTCATCGACGACAACGCCTCGACCGGCTGGACCACGAACACGTACTACAACGACCCGAGCTTCGGGAACCTGAAGCCGGGCATGGGCGTCCTCATCGACCTGGGCGAGGCCCGCGAGGTCGCGTCCGTGCGGGTCCAGATGACCAGCGCGGGCGCCACCGTGGGCCTGCTCGGCGGCGACGAGGACCCGGGCGACTCCAGCGACGGCGACCAGGCCATCGTGGACGGCTTCGACGTCCTGGCCGAGCCGGTCGAGGACGCCGACACGAACATCGAGCTGAAGACCGACGGCGAGGCGACCCGCTTCATCGTCGTGTGGGTGACCGAGCTGCCGCCGGTCTCCGACGGCTACAAGCTCACCATCAGCGACATCAACGTCTTCGCCCGGTAGCGCGAGCCGTGTCCGCCCCTCTCCCGCACGGCCGGGGCCCTTCCGGCCCCGGCGGCGCAGACGACCTGTCGGCCGTGGCCGACGCCGAGCTGCTGCGCCGCCACGTGGGCGGCGAGCGGGAGGCCTTCGGGGAGCTGTTCCGCCGCCACCGGGGCCGCCTGTGGGCGGTCGCGGTGCGCACGCTCGGCGACCCGGAGGACGCCGCCGAGGCGGTGCAGGACGCGATGATCAAGGCCTATCAGGGCGCGGCCGGGTTCCGGGGCGGCTCGGCGGTGACGACCTGGCTGCACCGGATCGTCGTGAACGCGTGCCTGGACCGCATCCGGGCTTCGGGGCGGCGCCCGACGGTGCCGCTCGCCGACGACGACGCCCTGTCGCTGCCGATGTCGGACGCCGCGGCCGATCCGCAGCAGGCCGCGCTCCGGTTGAGCGTGCACCGGGCGCTCGGGGAGCTGCCGTTCGACCAGCGGGCGGTGCTCGTCTACGTCGACATGCTCGGCTACCCGGTCGAGGAGGTCGCGGCGATCCTCAAGGTGCGGCCCGGGACGGTGAAGTCGCGGGCGTCGCGGGCGCGCAAGCGCCTGGCCGCGCGCCTGCCGGAGTTCGATCCGGCGCTCGACCACAGCGTCATCGGCGTGGGCGACGACACGCCGCCCGGCGCGTCCGAGGCGGGGAACCCGCCGCGCCAGCAGGGCGTCGAACCTGGAGCGACGTTCCAGACCCGTGGAGAGGAGGGGGGCCGATGAGCCCGCAGCGTCCGGACGAAGCCGAGGTCAGCCGTGCGCTCTGGCAGGCCTCCCATGGCTACGGCGACCTTCCCGAGGAGGTCGGCGACCGGCTCGACCGCGTCCTCGACGCGCTGCCGCCGGTCGGCACCCTGCACGGGAGCGAGCGCGCGTCCGCGCAGGCCCCGGCCGAGACCTGGACCGAGCGGTGGGCGGAACGCCTGCGCCCCAAGCGGGTCCGGTACGCGATCGCGAGCGCGGCCGCGGCCGTCCTGGTCACCGTCGGCGGCGTCGCCACCGCGATCCAGCTGACGAGCCCGAACGCCGGATCGGACTCCGGCGCGTCCTCCGAGGTCCTCGCCGACGGCGAGACCGACCGAGGCGGCGAGGAGGCCGCGCCCGGCAGTGTCGAGGCCTCGCCTCCCGGCGGGGAGACGCAGAACGAGTCGGGCGAGGACGAGGTCAGCGGGCTCGCCGGCATCGAGACGTTCGCCACCGGCACCGACTACGGCGCGGGCACCGACCTCGTCGCGGTCCTGCGCGAGCTCGGCGCGAACAGCACCTCCGGCGAGGTCCCGCCCGAACTGGCCGAGCTGGCCGCGGGCGGCGACTTCTGGCGCAACTGCGAGGAGGCCATCGCCGAACGGTACGAGGGCCTGCTCGTCGCGGTCGACTTCGCGCACTACGACTCGCAGCCCGCGATCATGGCGCTCATGGTCGGCGAGACCGGCGACATCGCCGTCGCGCTGACCCCCGCGTGCGCCGACGGGGTCATCGAACCGCTCGTCGAACAGCCCTGATCCGGGCCCGTTCGCGCCGGGCGGACGGGTGAGCTTGCCCACGATCGGGATATTCGCCTGTCACAAGCCCGCCACAGCACCCGGGGGCGGAATTTCGGGTCAATAAGATGGCGTTGAAGCAGTCAGTTCAGGGAGCCGTCCCTGGAGCGCCGAACCATCACAGGAGCGAACCCGGTGAGCGAAATCCGCGACGTCATCATCATCGGCTCGGGCCCCGCCGGCTACACCGCCGCGCTGTACACCGCCCGCGCCGACCTGAAGCCGCTCGTGTTCGAGGGCTTCCAGTTCGGCGGTGCGCTCATGCAGACCACCGAGGTCGAGAACTACCCGGGCTTCCCCGAGGGCATCATGGGCCCCGAGCTCATGGACCAGTGGCGCAAGCAGGCCGAGCGCTTCGGCGCCGAGCTCGTCTCGGACGACGTCACCCGCGTCGACCTGACCGGCGAGGTCAAGAAGGTCTGGGTCGGCGACGACGAGTACCAGGCCAAGGCCGTGATCCTCGCGACCGGCTCGGCGTTCCGCCCGCTCAACGTGCCCGGCGAGAACGAGCTGATGGGACGCGGCGTCTCGGCGTGCGCCACGTGCGACGGCTTCTTCTTCCGCGACCAGCACATCGCGGTGGTCGGCGGCGGCGACACGGCGATGGAGGAGGCCACGTTCCTCACCAAGTTCGCCTCGAAGGTCACCATCGTGCACCGCCGCGACGAGTTCCGCGCCTCCAAGGTGATGGCCGAGCGCGCCCTCGCGAACCCGAAGATCGAGGTCGCGTGGAACACCGCGGTCAAGGAGATCAAGGGCACCGACGGCAAGGTCTCCTCGGTCGAGCTGGTCGACACGGTCACCGGCGAGGAGCGCGAGCTGCCCGCGACGGGCCTGTTCATCGCGATCGGCCACGACCCGCGCTCGGAGCTGTTCAAGGGCCAGGTCGAGCTCGACGAGTCCGGCTACGTGAAGGTGGCCGCCCCCTCGACCCGCACGAACCTCGACGGCGTGTTCGCCGCGGGCGACCTCGTCGACCACACCTACCAGCAGGCGGTCACGGCCGCCGGCACCGGCTGCTCGGCCGCGCTCGACGCCGAGCGCTACATCGCCTCGCTCCACGACTAGTACCCGCTCGTTTAGACACACAGGAGGATGCCCATGGGCGCCATCAAAGCAGTTAACGGCCAGGCCGAGTTCCAGGCCGAGGTGCTGGAGTCCGACAAGCCGGTGCTCGTCGACTTCTGGGCCGAATGGTGCGGGCCTTGCAAGAAGGTCGCCCCGGTCCTCGAGGAGCTGGCCGCCGAGACCGACGACTTCGTGATCCGCAAGCTGGACACGGACGCGAACCCGGAGATCACCCGCGAGTACCAGGTCATGAGCGTCCCCACGATGATCCTGTTCAAGGACGGCAAGCCCGCCCAGCAGCTCATCGGCGCCCAGCCCAAGGCCGCGATCCGCAAGTTCCTGGGCCAGTAGGAACACGAACGACTCTGTCGGTCGGGGGCGGAACCGTACGGTTCCGCCCCCGACCGCTGTCGTACCCAGCCGATAACCTGGAAAATGGGGGGCCACCCAGGCGGACATTTCGGGAATATCCCGTTTCACCTTTGGCCGCTGACTCCGAACGTCAGTCGAAGACGTCGCCGCCGCGCTGCGTCCCGGGCCGGTCGATGCGGGAGCGCCCGCCCGTGGTCGTCTCGCCGAAGAACTGCTCCAGTTCGACGTCGTCGAGCTTGAACCACTCCACCGAATCGTTGAACACCGACGACTCCTCCGCCTCGACGCTTCGGTCGAGCGCCGAGCGCAGCTCCAGGCGCAGGCGCGGATAGCGCGGGTCGTGCCGCACCGTCTTGAACCCCACCGAGCGGTAGAAGTCGGCCGGGACCAGGCACGCGCGCGCCTCGCCCTTCGCGTCGCCGAACGTCTCGATCGCGTAGATCCCCCGCCGCGCCACGTCGGCCGCGACGGTCTGCACCAGCTGGCGGCCCAGGCCCGTGCCCGCGTACGTCGGGTTCACGTAGGCCGTCATGAGCAGCGCCGCGTCGGGCGAGACCGGCCCCGAGGGGAACTCCATCGAGCGCGGCACGAACTTCGGCGACGCGTAGGTGACGTACCCGGCCACTTCCTCGCCCTCGTAGGCGATCCGGCCGCACCCTCCCCATTCGAGCAGCGTGTGCGAGAGCCACGCCTCCTTCTCGAGGGCGGGTTCGCCCACGTCGCGGGCGGCCTCCGCGCACAGGGGTGAGAGTTCCCAGAACACGCAGGCGCGGCAACGCCCCGGAAGGTCTTCCAGGGAGTCGAGTGTGAGGTTCACCATGCGCCGATGCACCCGTCCAGACTACTGGGGCCACGCGTCCACATGACGGAAAACACGCGCGGCCTTCGCTCCTTGTGCTAGTAGAGTGGTCCGATCGCACGTCAGGGCCGGTAACCTGGGCAGAACACTTTCGGCCCGGCGGGTCAACCGCCCGTGAGGCCCAGACGTGTCAGTACGAGATCCCGCGCGAGCCGCGCCGCTCCAGCCCAGCTGGACGACACCGCCGCACCGACCCGCGACCACGGATCGCGGGCGACGAGGACCACCAGAGGAGGTCTCCGCGTGTCCGGTACAACACTCGACGATTACACCGGTCGCTACGCATCCCGGGTTCACGGGATGGCACAGTCGGAGATCCGCGCACTGTTCTCGGTCGCATCGCGCCCGGAGGTCGTCTCCCTCGCCGGAGGGAACCCGTACACCGCCGCGCTCCCCATGGACGAGCTCGGCGAGATGTTCACCCGCCTCCTCTCCCAGGTCGGCGCCGAAGCGCTCGGCTACTGCCCCGGCCAGGGCAGCGTCGCGCTCCGCGAAGCGCTCTGCGGGGTCCTGGAGCTCTCGGGCATCCGCGCCTCGGCCGACGACCTCGTCCTCACCACCGGCGCGCAGCAGGGCCTCGACCTGCTCGCCCGCACCTTCCTCGACCCGGGCGACATCGTGCTCGCCGAGGGCCCCACCTACGTCGGCGCGCTCGGCGCGTTCCAGGCCGCGCAGGCCGACGTCCGCCACCTGCCGATGGACGACGACGGGCTCATCCCCGCCGGCCTCGAGGAGGGCCTCGCCGCGCTCGAGCGCGAAGGGCGCCAGGCGAAGTTCCTGTACACGATCCCGACGTACCAGAACCCGGCCGGCGTCACCCTCACCGAGGAGCGCCGCGAGGAGATCCTCGCGATCTGCGAGCGGCACGGCCTCCTCGTCATCGAGGACGACCCGTACTCGATGATCAACTTCGAGGGCGCCCCGCCGAAGCCGCTGCGCGCCCGCGCCGAACGCGGCGTCATCTACCTCGGCACGGTCTCCAAGATCTTCGCCGCGGGCCTGCGCCTCGGCTGGGTCCTCGCGCCGCCCGCCGTCCGCGACAAGCTGCTCCTGGCCATCGAGGCGTCGATCCTGTGCCCCTCCGGGCTCACCCAGGAGGCCACGCTCCGCTTCCTCACCGAGATGGAGTGGCGCCAGCAGGTGAAGGTCTTCAACACGCTCTACCGCGACCGCCGCGACGCGCTGCTGGGCGCGCTCGGCGACTACATGCCCGAGGGCATGACGTGGACGGTGCCGGGCGGCGGCCTGTTCATCTGGGCCACGCTCCCCGAAGGGCTCGACTCGAAGGCGATGCTCCCGCGCGCGCTCCAGGAGCGCGTGGCGTATGTTCCGGGCACCGGTTTCTACGCCGACGGGAACGGCCGCAGGGAGATGCGCTTGAACTTCTCGACCCAGACCTCCGAGACCATCCGCGAAGGCGTGCGCCGCCTCGCGGGCGTCGTCGCGGGCGACATCGACCTGCGCGACACCTTCGCCGGAGGAGGGGCATGACCGAACCCGCCGCAGCCGACCTCCGCGTCCTGATCCTCGCCGGGGGCATGTCCTACGAGCACGAGATCTCGATGAAGTCGGGCCGCCGCGCCGCCGACGCCCTGCAGCGCCAGGGCATCGCGTGCGAGGTGCGCGACCTGGACGGCGAACTGCTGCCGGTCCTGCAGGAATTCCCGCCGGACGTCGTGCTGCCGCTGGTGCACGGCGCGGCCGGAGAGGGCGGCTCCCTCCAGGCGGTGCTGGAGCTCTCGGACATCCCGTTCGTGGGCACCGGCTCCATCGGCGCGCGCCGCGCCTGGAACAAGATCACCGCGAAGGACCTCATGCGCTCGGCCGGGATCCCGACTCCCGACTGGATCTCGATGCCGCGCCAGGCGTTCTCGGACTTCGGGGCGCGCAAGCTCCTCGACCGGATCGCCGCGAAGATGGGCCTGCCGCTGATGGTCAAGCCCAACTCGGGCGGCTCGGGCATGGGCGTGCACGCGGTGCACAAGGAGGACGACTTCCCGTCCGCGATGATGGGCTGCTTCTCTTACGGCGACGAGGCCCTCATCGAGACCTTCATCGACGGCCGGAGCATCGCGGTCGGCGTGATCGACCTCGGCGACGGCCCCACGGCGCTGCCGCCGGTGGAGATCGTGCCGCTGCACGGCGACTACGACTACGCGGCCCGCTACAACCCGGGGGCGACCCGCTGGACCGTCCCCGCGGCGATCGGCGAGGACGTGACCGCGCGCGTGGCCGAGCTGGCCGTCGAGGTGCACCGCACGCTCGGGCTCGGCGACATGTCCCGCATCGACATGATCGTCGACGACGCGGGCGGCGTGCAGGTCCTGGGCGCGAACGTCGCGCCCGGCACCACCGAGACCTCCTTGCTGCCCATGGGCATCAAGGCCGCCGGGCTCGACTTCGGCGAGACGCTGGCGACCATGGTCCGCCAGGCGATCGCCCGCTCCTAGGTCGCCTGACTGAACGACGCGAGGGTGTCGATGTTTCACGTGAAACATCGACACCCTCGCGTCGTTCGAGCCTTCAGGAGCCCCGGGCGTCCGACCGGTCAGTCGTCGGCGAGCCAAGCGGCGATGTACTCCAGGTTCATCTGCCACTCGTGCTCTTCGACCGGCGGCAGGATCTCATCCCACATCGTCATGAACGGCCCTCGCAGTTGGAGGTAGCCGTGCGGGCGGGCCAGGAACCACTGCTGCAGATGCGCGGTCCCGTCGCCCCAGCGGTTCACGTGGACCTGCGCGACCGACTCGAGCGACCGGATCGCCCGTTCGAGGCGCACGGTCAGCACGCCGAGTTCGGCCGCGTGCATCGTCGACAGGTCCCCCAGATCGAGGTGCGCGCGCGGCTCCAGGATCACCACCACGGGCAGCCCGCTGGGCGCAGGAGGGCTCTTGAGCCGCCACCGTTCGTTGGACCAGAGGTAGGCGGAGTCGGGCGTGTGGCAGGCGGCGCACTGCTCCTGGCGGTCGCCGCGGCGGGGCGGCTCGGCGTCCACCGGTTCCTGCAGCGGCTTGATGCGCAGGTCGCCTTCGAAGGGGAACGCGGGCCAGTCGACGAACGGGGGCAGGGTCGGGCGCACGCCGTTGGAAAGCGGAGTCGGGTGTTGTCGGCTCTGGCTCGTCAGGTCGGGCTTGGGATTCGGGCCGGGGGTACTCGCAGATGCCACCATCGAAAAATACCGCATGAATGCGAGACTGGAAACAGCCGGAATCGACCTTTTGGCAGATTTCCACGGGGTTACACGGCGTGTCGCGGCTGGACACCCGATAGTGGACTGACAGCTACATCGCGAACAGGGCAATCACCGGCAGAACGTGAATTCCCGGTCGATAGTGACGTGCGCCCATATGGCGGGAAGAGACTGTCGGCAGGGCGGGTCGGTAGGGCAAGCTGGAAGGCGTGCAAGCAACAGTTACTGATAGCTCCACGCCGGAGGCGTCGCCCGTTTCGGGCGGCGCTATCGCCGTGCTCGTGGATCCGCCGGTGACTGCCGCGCTCGTTGACGAACTCAGCCATCTCTGGGTGAGAGTGACGAACGCCGGCGGTTCCGTCGGGTTCGTCCCGCCGGTCAACATCGAAGAGGTTCGCCCTCACACCGTTTCCATTCTCGCGCGAGTGATCGACCGGACTGACACGCTGGTCGCTCTAAAGGAAGGAGCCGCCATTGTCGCTTGGTGTGTTCTCACATCAAACGACAGCCCGCCGCGCCAGGGCTGGCGGACCATCCGCCACGTCCAGGTCGACCCCGCCAGGCAAGGCGGCGGTCTCGGCGGCAAGCTCTTGGCGGCAGTCGACGAAGTCGCACGCGAACAGCTCAAGCTCGGCGCGCTGACCCTCAAGGTCCGCTCCGGCACCGGCGCCGACGCGTTCTACCGGCGGCATGGATTCAGTGAGGTCGGCCGTCTGCCGCGCGCGGTGCGCATGGCCGACGACGACTACAGGGACGACATCATCATGTGGCGGGAGCTCTCATAAGGGGAGCGATCGAACGAAAGCAGCCGGGGCGATGTTTCACGTGAAACATCGCCCCGGCTTTTCGCTGTCCTTCGGACCTACTCCACACCGATCTGCTCGACGATGCGGTCGAGGTCGGCGAGCGAGCCGAACTCGATCGTGATCTTGCCCTTCTTGCGGCCCCAGGCGATCGACACCTGCGTCTCGAAGTGGTCCGAGAGGCGCTCCTTCAGCTCCTCCAGACCGGGGGCCTTGATGCGGTCCTTCGCGGCCCGCGTCGAGGAACTGCGCGGCTCGTCGAGTTCCGGCTTCTCCTCCAGACGGTTCGCGGTCACGAGCTCCTCGGTGCTCCGCACCGACAGGCCCTCGCTGATGATCCGCTCCGCGATGTGCTCCTGCGAGTCCGCGCTGTCGAGACCGAGCAGCGCCCGCGCGTGCCCGGCCGTGAGCACCCCGGCGGCGACCTTCGTCTGGACCGTCGGCGGGAGGCCGAGGAGCCGGATCATGTTGGCGATCGTCGAGCGGCTGCGGCCGATCTTCTTCGCCAGCTCCTCCTGCGTCACGTTGAACTCTTCGAGGAGTTGCTGATACGCCGCGCCCTCTTCGAGCGGGTTCAGCTGCACGCGGTGGATGTTCTCCAGCAGCGCCTCGCGGAGCAGTTCCTCGTCCGCCGTGCGCCGCACGATCGCCGGGACCGACTCCCACCCGAGCGCCGTCGCCGCGCGCAGACGCCGCTCGCCCATGACGAGTTCGAAGCGGGCGCCGTCCTCGCGCGGCTCCTCGGGAGTCCGCTCGCGGACGGCGATCGGCTGGAGCATCCCGACCTCGGTGAGAGAGGTCTGGAGTTCGGCGAGGTGCTCGTCGTCGAAGAACTGGCGGGGCTGCTTCGGATTCGTGCCGATGTCCGCGATCGGGATCATCTGGAAGCTCGCGCCGGGCACGGGCACGAGGTCCGGGCCTTCCGATGTTTCACGTGAAACATCGGCTTCCGCCGGGGTCGATGTTTCACGTGAAACATCGCCCTGGTTTTCACTACGCCGTTTCGGGGCCGCCTGCCGGGGCGCCGCGACCGGAGCAGGGGCCGGTTCCGACTCCTCCTCGGTCGTCGTGGTCTCGGCCAGACCGGTCGGGATGAGCGCCCCGAGTCCGCGACCGAGCCCTCCGCGTTTCGCCGCAGCCATCGACTAGTTCCCGCCCTTCTGGTTCTTGCCGCGCCGGGAGAGCTTCGCGCCGCGGCGCGCGATCTCCTCAGCCGCTTCGAAATAGCTCGTCGCGCCCCGCGAACCGGGGTCGTACGTCATGATCGACTGCCCGTACCCGGGAGCCTCGGAGACGCGCACGGAACGCGGCACGACCGCGTCGAGCACGATCTCGCTGAAGTGCCCGCGCACCTCCTGCTCGACCTGGTCGGCCAGCTTGGTCCGCTTGTCGTACATGGTGAGCAGGATCGTCGAGACGCGCAGGCGCGCGTTCAGGTGCGCCTTGATCAGCTCGATGTTCCGTAGGAGCTGCCCGAGGCCTTCGAGCGCGTAGTACTCGCACTGGATCGGGATGAGCACCTCCTCGGCGGCCACGAGCGCGTTCACCGTGAGCAGGCCGAGGGACGGCGGGCAGTCGATGAAGATGTAGTCAAGCTCCCCGCTGAAGGAGGCGATGGCCTTCTCAAGGCGCCCTTCGCGGGCGACCACGTTGACGAGTTCGACCTCCGCGCCCGCGAGGTCGATCGTGGCCGGGACGCAGTAGAGCGACGGGATGCCGTCGACCGGCACCGCGATCTCGTCGAGCGACTGGCCTTCGACGACGCCTTCGTACACGCTCGGCGTGCCCGCGCCGTGCTCGACGCCGAGTCCGGTGGAGGCGTTCCCCTGCGGGTCGAGGTCGATGACCATCACGCGGTTTCCGTGCAGCGCCAAGGCGACCGCGAGGTTCACGGTGCTGGTGGTCTTGCCGACGCCGCCCTTCTGGTTCGCGATCGCGATGACACGGCGGCGCGGCGGGCGGGGCATCGTGACGTTGCCGGAAGGGTTGAGCACCCGCACGGCCCGCTGCGCCTCGCGCGCGAGCGGCAGATCGTCGTCAGACGGATCGGGCTGGTGCGGCACCGGCGTCTCGGTCTTGACGCGACCGTTCTTGGCCGACTCCTCCGGTGCCAGATGCCGTCCCGTCCGGCCACGTGGCGATGTGGATCTGCCCATCCCGTCCCGCTCTCCCCCGTTGTCAGTTCGCTGCGTCGGCGTGCCGCCGTCCGCACCGGACTCCATCGTCACCGATTCTGACCCACCTGGCTCGAAGCTCCGGGGTGCGCCACCCGGCGCCGGTGAAGTTTCTCGATAGCGGTGACGCCGGGTCGGGGGCGCCTCCTCGCTCACGGCCGCATCGAGGAGGTTTCTGATGCGCCGTTCGGCCGGGGTATCGCCGCCAAGGGAGTTCTGGTGTTCACGATCTTCAGAAGGAAGGGGGTCGCGCACGTTCACCGCCACAGACTACGGGCCGGATGTTTCACGTGAAACATGACCCTGCTCGGAGAAGCTTACGAGCCATACACTATCCGAACGCTGCGCAGCACGCCGAGCGCAAAGCGTAGAAACCACAACGCAAGATGCCGCGATGATCGTCTCATCGCGGCATCCGTTGCAGTACAACAGTATTCGAGGTTATGTGAAGCGAGGACCGTTGCGGGGCTGCCTTAGCGGATCCGCTCGATCTTCACTACCGTTGCGGCAATGGTGAAGTCGTCCGCCTCAGAGAGCTTGGACTCGCCGCAGCTGAGGATCTCGGCCTTGCCGCCCCCGGAGCGCTTGATGAGCCCGCCGCTCTCGGTGACCTCCAGCGAAGCGCCCTGGCCCTTGATCGCCAGCATCGCACCGCCGACCCGAGCCAGCGGCAGGCACCAGCCGACGAGCTTCGCGAGCGGCGCGACCGCCCGCGACACCACGACGTCCGCGCGGCCCTTCGGGTCGACCTCGTTGGCGCGGGCGCGCAGCACCTCGACGTTCTCGATGCCGAGCGCCTCGATCACCTCCTGCAGGAAGTCCACGCGCCGCTGCATCGGCTCCACGAGGGTCACCCACAGGTCCGGCCGCGCGATAGCGAGCGGGATGCCGGGCAGCCCGCCCCCGGAGCCCACGTCGATCACGTCGCCCTTCTCGGGGATCAGCTCCTCGACCACGGCGCTCGAGAGGACGTGCCGCCCCCACAGCCGCGGCACCTCGCGCGGGCCGATGAGGCCGCGCTCGATCCCGATGGTCGACAGCAGGCCCACGTAGGCCTCGGCCAGTGCCATCCGGTCCTCTTGCGCTCCGAACACAGAGGCCAATGTTTCACGTGAAACATTGGCCTCAGCGGGTTCGGAGCCGTTCGGCTCCTCAGTCATTCGTCTTGTCCTACTCCGGCTTCACGACGACCCGGCGGCGCGGCTCGGCGCCCTCCGACTCGCTCTGGACGCCGTCGGTGGCGTTGATGACGTCGTGGACGCACTTGCGCTCGAAGGCGCTCATCGGGTCGAGCTTGACCACTTCACCGGAGTCGATGACCTTCTGCGCGGTCTTCTCCGCCAGTTCCGCGAGCTTCTTGCGACGCCCGGCGCGGTAGCCCCCGATGTCGAGCATCAGGCGCGAGTGGTCGCCGGTCTTGCGGTACACCGCGAGACGGCAGAGCTCCTGCAGCGCCTCGAGGGTCTGGCCCTTGGGGCCGACGAGGCCGCCGAGGTCTTCACCGACGATCTCGACCTGAGGACGGTCGCCGACCACCAGTTCGTCGATGTCCCCGTCGAGGTCGAGGATGTCGAGCAGGCCTTCCATGTAGTCGGCCGCCACTTCGCTCTGCTCAAACAGGTCGTCTTCGGAGGCCACCTCGTCCTCCCGCACCGTTGCTCCCATAATTGCCAACTCGTCCTATCGCTAGTTATAAGCCTAGTTTGCACCATTGTGGCTGATCCGACGGCGCCTGCGCAGCCGCGGACCGTCCCCCTAGCCTTTTTTCTTCTTGGAGGCCTGCTGCGCGCCGCTGACCTTCTTGGCCCGTGCGATGCGTTCCGCCCGTGAGAGGTTCTTGCCCGAGCCGGGGCCGCCCTTGGCCTCGGCCTTCGGCGCGTCCGAGCCGTTCGCGTCGCTGACGTTCGCGGGCTTCTTCTGGCCGCTGCTCTTCGGCTTCGCGCCCGGCTTCGGGGCGAGCTCCTTGCGGCGCTGCTCGGCCTCGCGCTGCTCCTCGAGCATCTTCTCGTGGGCCTTCGAGCCGGGCTTCGGCGGCTTCGTCGCGGCGTTCTGCGCGGGCGGCGGGTACTTGTGCAGCACGTACTGCTGCTGTGCGAGCGAGAACAGGTTGTTCACGGTCCAGTAGATGACCACGCCGATCGGGAAGGCGCCGGCGGAGAAGATCATGATGACGGGGATGCCGTAGAGCATCACCTTCTGGATCATCCGCTGGTTCGGGTCCTCGTTCCAGCCGGTCTTCAGGATCATCTGACGCGTGGTCAGGAAGGTCGTGAGGATCATCGTCGCGCCGAGGATGCCCGCCACGAGCTTGACGTCGAGTGCCGAGGAGCCGACCTTCTCGAGCTCGGAGCCCGGGGTGAGGAAGGTGCTCCAGAACGGGGCGCCGAAGAGCTTCGCGTGGACGTAGGAGTTCCAGTCCGACAGCGGGCCCGCGTCGATGCCGCTCCAGCCGTAGGAGTCGGTGAACTTCTGCTGGGTCGGGTCGGGGCGGCGCAGCACGTGGAACAGCGCCAGGAAGACCGGCATCTGGATGAGGATGGGAAGGCAGCCCATGAGCGGGTTGGCCTTCTCCTTGCGGTACAGCTCCATCATCTCTTTCTGGAGCGTCTCGCGGTCACCCTTGTAGCGCTCCTGGAGCGCCTTGATCTCCGGGGCGAGCTTCTGCATCGCGCGCTGCGACTGGATCTGCTTCACGAAGAGCGGGAAGAGGATGATGCGCAGCGTGAGCACGACGCCGATGATGGCCAGGACCCAGGCCCAGTCGGTGTCGAGGAAGCCGTTCTCGCTGCCGAAGACGTTCACCCACAGGTCATGCCATCGCAGCAGTACCCAGGACACGCCGTCGTAGGCCCACTCCATCACTTGCGGACTCCAGTCTGCTCAGTCTTCGAATGCAAATCACGGTCGATCCGTGGGGGTACGGGGTCATGACCCCCAGGATGAAAGGGGTGGCACCGTCCCAGCCGTCGCAGGCTCAACCATATGCCACGTACGGCTCCGTGCCGGGACAGCGCCTCAAGGGTATATGCGCTGCAACTGGGGTAGAAGCGGCAGCGGGCGGGAAGCGCGGGGCTTATCCACCGACGGTACGCGATCACCGGGGCGGCGACCACTCGCACCGCGAGGCCTTCACCACCGCCGGAAGGGGTTTCGGCCGGGACCGCGACGGGGGTCGGCTCGGCCGCGGCGTGCGTCATGGCGTGCTCCGGCGGTCGCGGCCGTTCTTGCCCGTTCGGGCGGCCTGCACGGCCTCGGTGAGGTCCCGCTGCAGCTGGGTGAAGTCGCGTTCGGCGGCGCGCGGGGTGGCGCGGACGACGACCTCGGTCCCGGGCGGCCAGTGCGGGAGCTCGGCGGCGACGGCGTGGCGTAGGCGGCGCTTCACCTTGTTGCGCGCGACGGCGTTGCCGACGGCCTTGGATACGACGAAACCCGCCCGCGCCGTGCGGTTCGCATCGGCGGCGGGCGGTGTCGGCGGCTGGGCCGCTGGGTCTTCGGGCTGAGCGATCGCAGGTGCCCAGTGCACGACGACGCCGCCGCGGGCGGCGCGGCGGCCTCGCTTGAGCGCCGAACCGAAGTCCCGGCTGCTGCGAATGCGCGCGTCGGCTGGAAGCACTTGGATCACGTCCTCGTCGAGGCCCCTAAAGCCTGCAAGGGACCGGGAGGCAAGCGCTCAGACGGTCAGCTGCTTGCGACCCTTGTTGCGGCGCGCGTTGATGATGGCGCGGCCGGCACGGGTCCGCATGCGCAGCCGGAAGCCGTGGGTGCGCTTGCGACGGCGGTTGTTCGGCTGGTAGGTGCGCTTGCTCACGACGTGGTCTCCCATTACGAATAAGTTGCTGCTGCGCCAGGCCTCGGGCCCAGCCCCGGTTTCGGGGCTACGGGGACGCGGAGAACAGCCTAGCAGGGCATTCACGCAGCGCCCGCGCCGCGGACGGCGGGTGTGGCACGCCCCTCTCGTTCGAGAGGGCAACTCGCTCATGTTACTCGCCGCGTCCGGACCGTCGCCACGCCGGGGTGCCCGCTCCGGCGGGCTCCGAATGTCCTTCCGCGAACGTCCGCACCGGCGCGACCCGGGCCTGTGCAGGGGCGTCGCGGCCCTCGCGAGCTGCCTGTGGATAACTTTGCGCGACTCGCCGACGACTTCAGAATCACCCGAACGGCTTCGTCGGCCGACTCACATAAAAACGCTGGTCATGACCGTGATTCAGGAAACATTGTCACAAGGCGCGCATGTGCACAGGCCAGCTGAAGGCCTGTGGATAACCTGTGGAAAACTTGCTGGAGCGCACTGGGGATAACCGGGTGCGGCGGTGCGGATCGCCTGTATCGGAGCCTACCTGGTGCGGTCTCCGAACTTCGCGAAACGGCCCGTTCATGGACAGAAGAAGCGAGGGATGGCGAAGGTGACCGACCAAGATCTGTCGGCAGTCTGGTCGGCGGTGTCCGCCGAGCTGGCTGACGCGTCGGCGCTCACCCGCCAGCAGTCGGCGTGGATGCGGCTGTCGCAGCCGGTGCTGTCGATGCCCGGCACGTTCATCGTCGCCGCCCCCGACAAGTTCGCGCGTTCGGCCTTCGAGTCGAAGCTCCGCGTCCCGATCAGCGAGGCCCTCTCCCGGCATCTGGGCCAGCCGACGCAGATCGCGGTCACCCTGCAGGAGAAGCAGGCCGAGTCCGCGCCCGCCAGCGAAGAACCGCCTCCCGCCGTCGAGGCGCCGGTGAACGGTTCCGCTGCACCTGACGCCACGATCGTCTTCGAGCGGCCGTCCTTCGACCAGCCGCCGGTCGAAAGGCCGGTCGAGCGCCATGTGGAGGAGCCGATCGAGCCGCCCGCGCCGCGCAGGCCGCTCTCGGCGCAGAACCCGCCGAGCCTCTTCGACTCCGCTCCTTTCCCTCCGGGGGAGGGCGCCGCCTTCCGTCCCGGCGACGCCGAGGCCCCGCGCGCGCCCCAGCCCGCCGAGGCCCCCGAGCCCGAGCGCCCCGCCGCGATCCCGCACCAGCCCGCGCGTCCGTCCGAGACCGACAGCCGCTGGGACGAGCACCCGCCCGAGCCGCCCGGGGACGAGCTCGAGCGTGTCCTCTCCGAGTCGGCCGCCCGCCAGGGCAACAAGGAGCACGGCGCGATGCCGCCGGTCGCTCCCCCGCCCTCGGACGACCCGGACCCGGGCCGCCGGGGCGGGATCACGAAGGCGCACAGCACCACCGCCCCGGTGAAGGCCGTCGACGGGGTGGGACGGCTCAACCCGCGCTACAACTTCGACACCTTCGTCATCGGCTCCTCCAACCGCTTCGCGCACGCGGCGGCGTTCGCCGTGGCCGAGGCGCCCGCGAAGGCCTACAACCCGCTGTTCCTCTACGGCGGCTCCGGGCTGGGCAAGACGCACCTGCTCCACGCGGTCGGCCACTACGCGCACGACCTGGGCACGGCCCAGTCCGTCAGGTACGTGACCACTGAAGAGTTCACGAACGACTTCATCAACTCGCTCTCGGACCGGCGCCAGCAGGCCTTCCAGCGCCGCTACCGGGACGTCGACATCCTCCTCATCGACGACATCCAGTTCCTCATGGACCGCGAGCGCACGCAGGAGGAGTTCTTCCACACCTTCAACGCGCTGCACAACGCGAACAAGCAGCTGGTGATCTCCTCCGACCGCTCGCCGAAGCAGCTCCAGACCCTGGAGGACCGCCTGCGCACCCGCTTCGAGTGGGGCCTGCTCGCGGACATCCAGCCGCCGGACCTGGAGACCCGCATCGCGATCCTGCGCAAGAAGGCCGTGCAGGACGACCTGAACATCCCCACGGACGCGGTGGAGTTCATCGCGACCCAGATCCACCACTCGATCCGCGAGCTCGAGGGCGCGCTCATCCGCGTCACCGCGTACGCGAGCCTGAACCGCAAGCCGGTGGACCTCGGCCTGGCCGAGGAGGTCCTGCACGACATCATCCCCGAGAGCGGCAAGTCCACCGAGGTCACGGTCGACCAGGTCATGCAGGCCACGGCCGACTACTTCGGCGTGCAGGCGGCCGACCTCAAGGGCAACTCGCGCTCGCGGGCGCTCGTGAACGCCCGCCAGGTCGCGATGTACCTGTGCCGGGAGCTGACGGACCTGTCGCTGCCGCGCATCGGCCAGGCGTTCGGGGGCCGCGACCACACCACAGTCATGCATGCGAACAAGAAGATCCGCAAGCAGATGGCGGAGCGCCGGGCGCTCTACACGCAGATCGCCGAATTGACGAACCGTTTGAAACACACCGACGAATGAGCGGGCCTGTGGATAACTCTGTGGAAAAGCTGTGCATAACCGCGAATTTCTGTGGAAAGCCTGTGGACAGAGTGTGGAAAACACGCGGGAGTGCGATTCTGATTCGCGATTTTCCTGTGGGTAACCCTGTGCATAACCTGTGGATAAGCTGTGGACAGACCTGTGGATGAGATGTGGAAAACTCGGCGATTGTCGGTGCCTGTGGATAAGCTCCTGATTCATCCACAGGTTATGCACAGTCCGTCCACAGCCCCGCAACCGGGAGGACCTGCGAAAAGGCGGGTTTTCCACAGTTTCCACAGCACCGACTACGACGACGACAATTATATCTATAGAGAGTTCATTAGTAATAGCGCTGTGAACAACCGAGCTTCAGCAAGAAGGAGCGAACCATGAAGTTCCAAGTTGACCGAGACACCTTCGCCGACGCGGTCTCTTGGACCGCGAAGAGCCTCCCGGCCCGCCCGTCGGTGCCGGTCCTCGCGGGCGCCCGCCTCTCCGTGGACGAGGGCCAGCTGACCATCTCCGGTTTCGACTACGAGATCTCCACCCGCGTCACCGTGGAGGTCACCGGCGAGTCCGCCGGCACCGCCCTGGTCTCCGGCAAGCTGCTCGCCGAGATCGTCAAGGCCCTCCCGCACAAGCCCGTCGACTTCGTCGTCGACGGCCCCCACGCGGAGCTCACGTGCGGCTCGGCGCGCTTCACCCTGCCGACCATGCCGCTCGAGGACTACCCGAGCCTCCCGCAGATGCCCGAGGCCATCGGCACCATCGACGCGGACGAGTTCGCGAAGGCCGTCGCGCAGACCGCCGTCGCCGCGGGCAAGGACGAGACCCTGCCGACGATGACCGGCGTCCAGGTCGAGATGACCGGCGGCGGCATCGGCATGCTCGCCACCGACCGCTACCGCATGGCCATCCGCGACTCCTCGTGGGAGCCCGGGGCCTCTGACGTGGCCGTCACCGTCCTCGTGCCCGCCAAGGCCCTCGCGGACACCGCCCGCACCTTCGGGACCTTCTCCGGCCCCGTGACGATCGCCGTGCCCACCGGCACCGAAGGCGCCCCCGGCATGATCGGTTTCATCGCGGGCGGCCGCCAGACCACCTCGCGCGTCCTCGACGGCCAGCTGCCGCCGCTGCGCAGCCTTCTGGCGACCTCGTACGCGACCACCCTGCGGGTCAAGACCTCCGAGCTGATCGAGGTCGCGCGCCGCGTCGCCCTCGTCGGCGACCGCAACTCGCCGATCCGCCTTTCCTTCGACGAGGACGGCCTCGTGGTCGAGGCGGGCGGCGCCGAGGACGCGAAGGCCTCCGAGGCCATGGACTGCACGCTGGAGGGCGAGCCGGGCAAGATCGCTTTCAACCCGACCTACCTCCTCGACGGTCTGTCCGCAGTGGACGCCCCGTACACGGCGTTCAAGATGAACGAGCTCGGCAAGCCGGTCGTGATGACCGGGCAGCCCGCGCCCGAAGATGAGGAATCTGACACAAACCACGACGTGTACCTGTACATGCTGCAACCATTGCGTTGGGACGCCTGACCGCACAACGACGTGACTGACCCTGGCGCGTACTTCGCTCAACCGCGGAACACCTGAAAGGGGGCGCGACATGCAACTCGGCATGATCGGGCTCGGCAAGATGGGCGGCAACATGAAGTTGCGGCTCGAAAAGGCTGGACACCAGGTCGTCGGCTACGACCGCAACCCCGACGTCGCCGACGTCGGCTCGCTCGCCGACCTCGTGGCCGCCCTCGAGGGCCCGCGGGCCGTCTGGGTCATGGTCCCCGCCGGGGACCCCACCACCTCCACCGTGAAGGAACTGGCCGAGCTCCTGTCCGAAGGCGACATCGTCGTCGACGGCGGCAACTCCCGCTTCACCGACGACGCCGTGAACGCCGCGCTCCTGGCCGAGCGCGGCATCGGCTACGTCGACGCGGGCGTCTCCGGCGGCGTCTGGGGCATCACCGAGGGCTACGCGCTCATGGTCGGTGGCGCCGAGGCGGACGTGCAGCGGCTCATGCCGATCTTCGACGCGCTCAAGCCCGAAGGCGAGTTCGGCTTCGTGCACGCGGGCGGCGTCGGCGCCGGCCACTACGCCAAGATGGTGCACAACGGCATCGAGTACGCGATGATGCAGGCCTACGCCGAGGGCTACGAGCTGCTCGAGGCCTCCGAGTACGTCGACAACGTGCCGGAGGTCTTCAAGTCCTGGCGCTCGGGCACCGTGATCCGCTCCTGGCTGCTCGACCTCATGGACCGCGCGCTCACCGCCGACCCCGAGCTCGACAAGGTCAAGGGCTACGTCGAGGACTCCGGCGAGGGCCGCTGGACCGTGGACGAGGGCATCCGCCTGCGCGTCCCGCTCCCGGCGATCACCGAGTCGCTGTTCGCGCGCTTCACCTCCCGCCAGGAGGACTCCCCCGCGATGAAGGCCGTCGCGGCCCTGCGGAATCAGTTCGGCGGCCACGCCGTCAAGTCCGAGTAGACGATCTGCGGTGAGTGCCGGGACGCAGTCTCGGCACTCCGTGCAGTCCGGCCCCGGCCAGCGGGCATCATAGAGGCGTGCGTGTACGACAGCTGCAATTGACGGACTTCAGGTCCTACGCGCACGCCCAAGTGCTGTTCGACGAGGGCATCTCGATCCTGGTGGGCCCCAACGGACACGGCAAGACGAACCTCGTCGAGTCCCTGGTCTACCTGGCCAACCTCCGCTCCCACCGCGTCTCCTCCGACGCCCCCCTGGTCCGCCAGGGCTGCGAGCAGGCCGTCGTCCGCGCCGAGATCCTCCACGACTCCCGCCGCCTCCTCGCCGAGCTGGCGATCGTCCCCGGCAAGTCGAACAAGGCCCGCCTGAACAAGACCGCCCTCTCCCGCCCCCGCGAGATCATCGGGGCGCTCAAGGCCATCGCGTTCGCCCCCGAGGACCTGTCGCTCGTGCGCGGCGAGCCGTCCGCCCGCCGCCGCTACCTCGACGAGCTGCTGTGCGCGCGCTTCCCGCGCTACGCCGGGGTCCGCGCCGACTACGAGCGGGTCCTCAAGCAGCGCAACACCCTCCTGCGCACGGCGTACCTCGCGAAGAAGACCGGCGGCCGCGGCCCCGGCGGCGCCGAGATGGCCACCCTCGACGCGTGGGACGCGCACCTCGCGCGCCACGGCGCCGAGCTCACGGCCGGGCGGCTCGCCCTCCTGGAGGACCTCACCGAGCCGATCTCCAAGGCACACTCCAAGATCGCCGACGGTCGCGCCGAAGTGCACCTCGCCTACGAGTCCGAACTCGGCGACGACCTCACCGCCGACCAGGACGTCCTCACCGCCCGCATCGGCGCCGCGCTCGCCGCCGCCCGATCCAAGGAGGTCGAGCGGGGCACCACCCTCGTCGGCCCCCACCGCGACGACCTCGACCTCCAGCTCGGCTCGCTCCCGGTCAAGGGCTACGCCTCGCACGGCGAGACCTGGTCGGTCGCCCTCTCGCTCCGCTTGGGCGCCTTCGAACTCCTGCGTTCGGACGGCACCGCCCCGATCCTCATCCTCGACGACGTGTTCGCCGAGCTCGACGCCACGCGGCGCGAGCGCCTGGCCGAGTACGCCGAGGCCGCCCCGCAGACGCTCATCACGTGCGCCGTCGCCGGGGACGTCCCCGAACGGCTCACGGGCGCGCGCTACGACGTGTGGGAAGGCGAGGTCAAACGTGTCCTCTAACGGTTTCGACTACCGGCCCCGCCCGCGTCGGCGCGGCAAGTCCGACGACCCGCGCTTCCGCAAGGAGTGGTCCGGTCCCGGGCCCGACAAGCGCGACCCCGAGACGCTCGGCAGCCTCCTCCCGCAGGTCGTGCGCAAGAACGGCTGGACCCGGAAGGTCGCCGACGCCTCGGTGTTCGGCCGCTGGGAGGCCATCGTCGGCCCCGAGATCGCGAGCCACTGCGCGCCCAAGAGCCTGGAGCACGGCGAGCTCGTGGTCGTCGCCGAGTCGACGGCGTGGGCGACGCAGCTGCGGTTGTTCTCGCGCCAGATCCACAGTAAGCTCGCCGCCGCGCTCGGCCCGAGCGTCGTGAAGCGCCTGAAGATCGTGGGCCCGCAACAGCCGACTCGTTCCTTCGGGCCGCGCCGCGTACGGTTTAATGGCTCCCGTGACACGTTCTGAAGCCGCACACCCCTAAGTCCGTAGGGGGGTTCATGTCCCCGCCCCTCGATGCGACTGTGACGACAACGAGGCGCACGGAAGCGGTTACAGAAGCCCGGGCCAAGTAGACTTGACCGATGCGGTCCGGCCGGCGCTCGCAGCGTCCGGCCGTCGCCATGGTCGGCCCGCCTACGGGCCCCTTTGGACCAGACATTCAGGCAGGTCCGAGGCCAGATGGCTGAAAAGTGTCACAGCCATGGACTAACTTTTCACTACTGACCGTGAACGACGACAGAAGGAGTTGCCGGTGGCGGCGAAGCAGCAGGACGAGTACAGCGCTGGCTCGCTACAAGTCCTCGAAGGCCTCGAGGCCGTCAGGAAGCGCCCGGGCATGTACATCGGCTCGACCGGCGAGCGCGGCCTGCACCACCTCATCTGGGAAGTCGTCGACAACTCGGTCGACGAGGCCCTGGCGGGGTTCTGCACCGACATCGTCGTGACCCTCACCGACGACGGCGGGGTCCGCGTCCAGGACAACGGCCGCGGCTTCCCGGTCGACCTCCACCCCAAGCTGAAGAAGCCCGGTGTCGAGGTGGCCCTCACGGTCCTCCACGCGGGCGGCAAGTTCGACTCCCAGACCTACGCGGTCTCCGGCGGTCTGCACGGCGTCGGCGTCTCGGTGGTGAACGCGCTCTCGAACCGCGTCTCGATCGAGATCCGCCGCGACGGCTACGTGTGGCGCCAGGACTACAAGCACGCCCAGCCGGGCCCGCTGGAGAAGGGCGAGACGGCCGACACCACCGGCACGATCCTCACCTTCTGGCCCGACGGCGACATCTTCGAGACCCTCGAGTTCGACTACAACACCGTCTACCGCCGCCTCCAGGAGATGGCGTTCCTCAACGGCGGCCTGTCGATCACGCTGCGGGACGAGCGCCCCGACCACTACGACGCCGACGGCAACGTCCGCCACGTCGTGTTCAAGTACGACGAGGGCATCGCCGACTTCGTGCGCCACCTCAACGCCGCGAAGTCGCCGGTCCACCAGTCGGTGGTCGCGTTCAACGCCGAAGAGGCCGAGCAGACCCTCGAGATCGCGATGCAGTGGAACGAGTCGTACGGCGAGTCGGTCTACACGTTCGCGAACGGCATCAACACGCACGACGGCGGCACCCACGAAGAGGGCTTCCGCTCGGCGCTCACGAACACGATCAACAAGTACGGCCTCGAGAAGAAGATCATCAAGTCCGAGAAGGACCGCCTCTCGGGCGAGGACATCCGCGAGGGCCTGGCCGCGATCATCTCGGTGAAGCTGCGCGAGCCGCAGTTCGAGGGCCAGACCAAGGCGAAGCTCGGCAACACCGAGGTGAAGAGCTTCGTGCAGAAGGTGTGCAACGAGCACCTCCCCGACTGGCTCGACCGCCACCCCAAAGAGGCGCGGATCATCATCCAGAAGGCCTCGAGCGCGGCGAACGCCCGCAAGGCCGCGCAGCAGGCCCGCAAGCTGGCCCGCCGCAAGAGCCTCCTCGAGTCCTCGTCGATGCCGGGCAAGCTGGCCGACTGCCAGTCCACGAACCCGGAGGAGTGCGAGATCTTCGTGGTCGAGGGCGACTCGGCCGGCGGCTCCGCGAAGCAGGGCCGCAACCCGCGCACCCAGGCGATCATGCCCATCCGCGGCAAGATCCTGAACGTGGAGAAGGCCCGCCTCGACAAGATCCTCAAGAACAACGAGGTCCAGGGCATGATCACGGCCCTGGGCACCGGCATCCACGAGGAGTTCGAAGCCGAGAAGCTCCGCTACCACAAGGTCATCCTGATGTCGGACGCCGACGTCGACGGCCACCACATCAACACGCTGCTGCTGACGCTCCTGTTCCGCTTCATGCGCCCGCTCGTGGAGCTGGGGCACGTGTACATGAGCCAGCCGCCGCTCTACAAGATCAAGTGGAACAAGAAGGGCGACCTGGTCGACTACGCCTACTCCGACGCCGAGCGCGACCGGATCATCGAGGCGGGCGTCGCCTCGGGCAAGGCCGACCCGCGCCGCTCTGACGGCGTCCAGCGCTACAAGGGTCTCGGTGAGATGAACTACACCGAGCTGTGGGAGACGACCATGGACCCCGCGCAGCGCAATCTCCTCCAGGTTCAGCTCGACGATGCGGCAACCGCCGACGAGCTCTTCAGCGTCCTGATGGGTGAGGACGTGGAGAGCCGCCGCCGCTTCATCCAGGAGAACGCCAAGGACGTCCGGTTCCTGGACATTTAAGCGGCCCGCCGACCACGTTCCGACTGACAAGCAAGGAAGCACTGGTGCCTGAGAACAACCAAGACCAGCTTGAGATCCCGGAGGGCCACGGCCGCATCGAGCCGGTCGGCATCGAGGTGGAGATGTCGCGCTCCTACCTCGACTACGCCATGAGCGTCATCGTCGGGCGCGCGCTGCCCGACGTGCGCGACGGCCTCAAGCCGGTCCACCGCAAGATCCTGTACGCGATGTACGACGGCGGCTACCGCCCCGACCGCGGGTACGTCAAGTGCTCGCGCGTCATCGGCGACGTGATGGGCCAGTTCCACCCGCACGGCGACTCCGCGATCTACGACTCGCTCGTACGCATGGCGCAGCCCTGGAGCCTGCGGTACCCGCTCATCGACGGCCAGGGGAACTTCGGCTCCCCCGGCAACGACCCGGCGGCCGCGCACCGGTACACCGAGTCGCGCCTCGAGCCGCTCGCGATGGAGATGCTGCGCGACATCGACGAGGAGTCGGTCGACTTCGAGCCGAACTACGACGGCAAGACCACCGAGCCCACGATCCTGCCCTCGCGCATCCCGAACCTGCTGGTGAACGGCTCCGAGGGCATCGCGGTCGGCATGGCCACGAAGATCCCGCCGCACAACCTGCGCGAGGTCGCCGCGGCCGTCGACTGGTGCCTGGACAACCCGGAGGCCACCGAGGAGGAGGCCCTGGAGGCGATCCTCGGGATCATCACCGGGCCCGACTTCCCCACGGGCGCCACGATCCTCGGCCGCGCCGCGATCGAGGACGCGTACCGCACGGGCCGCGGCTCGATCCGCATGCGCGCCGTCATCGAGGTCGAAGAGGACTCCAAGGGCCGCCCCTGCCTCGTCGTCACCGAGCTGCCGTACCAGGTCAACCCCGACAACCTGGCCGAGCGCATCGCCGACCTCGTCAAGGAGGGCAAGCTCGGCGGCATCGCCGACATCCGCGACGAGTCCTCGGGCCGCACCGGCATGCGCATCGTGGTCGTGCTCAAGCGCGACGCGGTGCCGAAGGTCGTGCTCAACAACCTGTACAAGCACACGCAGCTGCAGGACACGTTCGGCGCGAACATGCTCGCGCTGGTCGACGGCGTCCCGCGCACGCTGAACATCGCGCAGATGGTCCGCTACTACGTGGCGCACCAGATCGAAGTGATCGTGCGCCGCACCCAGTACCGGATGCGCAAGGCCGAGGAGCGCGCCCACATCCTGCGCGGTCTGGCCAAGGCCCTCGACCTGCTCGACGAGACGATCGCGCTCATCCGGCGCTCGCCCTCGGCCGAGGAGTCGAAGCAGGGCCTGATGACCCTGCTCGACGTCGACGAGATCCAGGCCGTCGCGATCCTCGACATGCAGCTGCGCCGCCTCGCGGCGTTGGAGCGGCAGCGGATCATCGACGAGCTGGCCGAGATCGAGGCGAAGATCGCCGACCTGGCCGACATCCTGGCCAAGCCCGAGCGGCAGCGCCTGATCCTCCGCGAGGAGCTCGGCGCGGTCGTGGCCCGCTGGGGCGACGAGCGGCGCACGGTGATCATGCCGGACGCCGGCGAGGTGTCCATGGAGGACCTGATCGCCCGCGAGGACATCGTGGTCACGATCACCCGCGGCGGTTACGTCAAGCGCACCAAGACCGACGCGTTCCGCTCGCAGAAGCGCGGCGGCAAGGGCGTCCAGGGCGCGCAGCTCAAGCAGGACGACATCGTCAGCCACTTCTTCGTGTGCACCACGCACGACTGGATCCTGTTCTTCACGAACAAGGGCCGCGTGTACCGCGCGAAGGCGTACGAGCTGCCCGAGGCCTCGCGCACCGCGCGCGGCCAGCACGTGGCGAACATCCTGGCCTTCGGCCCGGACGAGCACATCGCGCAGGTCATCCAGCTGGCCCACTACGAGGTCACGCCGTACCTGGTCCTCGCGACCCGCAACGGCCTGGTCAAGAAGTCCAAGCTCACCGACTTCGACTCCCCGCGCACGGGCGGCCTCATCGGCATCAACCTGCGCGACGGCGACGAGCTCGTGGGCGCGGCGCTCATCCAGCAGGAGGACGACCTGCTGCTGGTCTCGCGCAAGGCGCAGTCGATCCGCTTCCAGGCGACCGACGAGGCGCTGCGGCCCATGGGCCGCGCGACCAGCGGCGTGATCGGCATGCGGTTCGTCGGGGACGACGAACTGCTCACCATGATCGTTCTGCGCGATAATATGGACATCCTCGTGGCCACCAGCCGCGGCTACGCGAAGCGGACTCCGGTCGACGCGTATCCGCAGCAGGGCCGCGGCGGCAAGGGCGTCCTGACCGCGAAGATCACGGAACGGCGCGGCGACTTGGTTGGGGCGCTGTCGGTGACGCCGGACGACGAGCTGTTCGCGATCACCTCGGAGGGAGGCGTCATCAGGACTCCGGTGCAGCCGGTCCGTCAGACTTCGGACCGCAACACTATGGGCGTCAAGCTGATCGACCTGCCCGAAGAAGTCTCGCTGCTCGCGATCACCCAGAGCGCCGAGGAACCGGAACCCGATGAGGGGCAGGACGAGTAGATGACCGACGCGAAGGCCACCGCTGCGGAGACCGAGCGCGAAGACGACGTCCCGGAGTTCGACTCCGCGGCGTCCGAGCCGGCCGGGCAGGCGACAACCGACGACTCCGCGTCCTCGGTCTCGTCCCCGCCCGCTCCCGCCCAGGACCAGACGCTGACGCTGCGCCGCCCGCCGGGCATGACGCCGCCGCCGGTCACTCCGGCTTCGGTGCCGTCCTCGCCCACGGGCAATACCGCGGCCAACCAGGCCGCGGGCGTGGCCTCCTCGGCCCGCGTCGCCGACGCGGTCCGCGCCGCGCGCGCCGCGGTGAGCCAGGCGGCCGCTCGCGGACCGCGCCGGGCCCGCCTGCGGCTCAAGCGGATCGACCCGTGGTCGGTGATGAAGTTCTCGTTCGCCGTCTCGATCGTGCTGTTCATCGTCATGGTCGTGGCGACCACGGTCCTGTACATCGCGCTCGACGCGATGGGCGTGTTCGACACCGTCAACGACATGCTGCAGATGCTCATGGGCACGAACGCCGACACCGCCGCCGGCGGCACGGAGGCCTTCCGGATCACCGCGAAGGGCGTCATCGGAGCCGCGGCCCTGCTCGGCGTGGTGAACATGGTGCTGTTCACGGCGCTGGCGACGCTCGGCTCGTTCATCTACAACGTGTGCGCCGACCTCGTGGGCGGCGTGGAAGTGACGCTCGCCGAACGCGACTAAGCGCTGCTGAAACGGATGCCCGCGGCCTTCCCGGCCGCGGGCATCCGCGTTCCCAGTGACGGCCGTCCCTAAGGGCAGGGGGCCTGTTCGCGGAATCGGCGGGGCATGAGGTAATCTTTCTCAGCGCTGCCGATAAGGCCGCAGCTATTAAGGGCGTATAGCTCAGGTGGTTAGAGCGTCGAGCTGATAACTCGAAGGTCCCAAGTTCGAGTCTTGGTACGCCCACCAACAACCCGCCGTGAACCGGCGGGTTTTTTCATGCCCTGTGGTCTGCGCCGCCCCCGGAATAGCCCGGCCGCCTCCGCGCCTTGCACCTTCTGGACCCGCTCCCTCCAGAAAGCAGCACGACCATGCCCGACGCGCCACGCTCGTTCCTGTTCCTCCTCGGCAGCGCCCGCACCGGCGGCAACACCGAGGCCCTCGCGCGCGCCGCCGCCGAGCACCTCGAACCGGGGGCCGCGCAGCGCTGGATCCACCTGGGCGAGCTGGGCCTGCCGCCCTTCACGGACCGCCGCCACACCGGGGACGGCACGACGCCGTTCGCCGAGGGCGCCGAGCAGGTCCTCCAGGACGCGACCCTCGCCGCCACGGACATCGTGATCGCCTCGCCCCTGTACTGGTACTCGGTGAGCGGCTCGGTGAAGAACTACCTCGACTACTGGTCGGGCTGGCTGCGCGTGCCCGGCCTGGACTTCAAGGCCCGCATGGCCGGGCGGCGCCTGTGGGCCGTCACCGCGTACGCCGACGACGCCCCGGGCGTGGCCGACCCGCTCGCCGGGACGCTGCGCCTCAGCGGCGAGTACTTGAAGATGGAGTGGCAGGGCGTGCTCCTCGGCTACGGCTCCCGCCCCGGGGACGTCGAGCGCGACGACCGGGCCCACCGGGCCGCGAAGACGTTCTTCAATCCCGAGGCGGAGACCCCGGGCGTGCTCTACTGACAGGTACGCCCGGCGGCCGGGCGGGTCGCGGTTCGCTATGCTGAGGCGCATCGTGCAATGCCGAACACGGCGTTGCTGTACGCGGCAATCTCTGATATAAGGGGCCTGGGTCCATGTGGAAGAAGATTCTGATCGTCGCCGGGGTGGCCACGGTCGCGTTCGTAGTGGCCAAGAAGGTCAAGTCGATCAACGACGACCGCACCCTGTGGCACGAGGCCACCACGTCCGCCGAGGACGTCCGCTAGCGAATCGCGTTAGCCAGCTCACTGCGCTCCGGGTATCCTCGCTGTTGCGGTGAGCCCAGCGGTGATACTTGTAGAGGTCCAGTCTCGTACGCGCGACTGACCGAGGGGCCTTAGCTCAATTGGCAGAGCACCTGCTTTGCAAGCAGGGGGTTAGGAGTTCGATTCTCCTAGGCTCCACAGCCCGAAGGCGGCCGTCGATTTCGACGGCCGCCTTTCTCGTGCGCTCAGGCCGGGCGCTTGATCGCCAGGGACATCGCCGCGGCGAGGGCGCACAGGGCCCCTGAGGTGAACCAGGCGAGGTCGTACGCGCCGGTGAGGTCGCGGGTGAGGCCCGCCGCTGAGGCGATGAGGGCCGCGCCGACCTGGTGGGAGGCGAGGACCCAGCCGAAGACGACCGCGCCGTCGTCGCCGAAGTGCTCGCGGCACAGCGCGATCGTGGGCGGCACCGTGGCGACCCAGTCGAGGCCGTAGAAGATGATGAAGAACAGCATCGGCGGGTGCACGCTGTCCGCGAACAGGTACGGCAGCGCCAGGAGCGAGACGCCGCGCAGCGCGTAGTAGACGAACAGCAGGTGCCGCGGGTTGAACCGGTCGGTGAGCCAGCCGGAGAAGATCGTGCCGACCAGGTCGACGATGCCGATGACGGCCAGGAGCGACGCGGCGGCGGTCAGCGGCATCCCGTGGTCGTGGGCGGCGGGCACGAAATGCGCGCCGACGAGGCCGTTCGTCGAGGCCCCGCAGATCGCGAACGTCCCGGCGAGGAGCCAGAACGCGCGGGTGCGGGACGCCTTCGCGAGCAGGCCGAGGGTGCGGCGCACCGCGCCGGCCGTGGGCGGCTCCGGCGTCGTGTAGTCCTCCCCCGCCCCGAACGGCTTCAGGCCCGCGTCCTCGGGGCGGTCGCGGATCACGAAGAGCACCAACGGGACCATGGCGAGGGCCGTGAGGGCCACGAGGATCGAGGCGGCCCTCCAGCCAGGCCCTTCGACGAGGAGGCCTACGAGCGGCAGGAACACCAGCTGCCCGGCCGCGCCGCCCGCGGTGAGGATGCCCGAGACGAGGCCGCGCCGGGCGATGAACCAGCGGTTGGTGATCGTGGCGACGAACGCCATCGCCATCGACCCGGTGCCGATCCCGACGATGAAGCCCCAGCACAGCACCAGCTGCCAGGACGCGGTCATGAACACGGTGAGGCCGCTCCCGGCGGCGATGAGCGCGAGCGCGACCGAGACGACCCGGCGGATCCCGTACCGCTCCTGCAGCGCGGAGGCGAACGGCGAGAACAGGCCGTACAGCAGGATGTTCAGCGAGATCGCGGCCGAGATCGTGCCGTGGGACCAGCCGAACTCGTCGTGGAGCGGCTCGATGAACACGCTCGGGGTGGCGCGGAAGGCGGCCGCGCCGACGAGGGCGACGAACGCGACGGCGGCGACCCACCACGCGCGGTGGACGCGTCGCGGGGCGGCTTTTTCGGGGGCCTGTTGGGCGGTGACGGACATGGGTTCAAGCATGGGGCCGCGGCGGATCGGCGGCAATTGGCTCGCAGGCCAATATGTGCGAGGATCGGGCCATGAGCGTCTTCCGCGAACAAGGGCGGCACCGCGTCGCCGTGCTGGTCCGCCACGGCCACCTGCCTGTGGAGCTCGGCATCCCGCACCGCGTGTTCGGTACCGCCAGAGACGCATCGGGCGAGCGGCTGTACGAGGTGGCGACCTGCGCGGTGGAACCCGGAGTGGTCCGGACCGACACCGACGTCACCGTCAACGTGCCGCACGGGCCCGAGGCGCTGGCCGAGGCCGACACGGTCGTGGTCCCTTCGCAGCACGAGCACCGCGACGGGCACGAGACCGGCAGCCTGCCCGGCCCGCTCGCCGAGGCCTTGGCGCTCATCCGGCCTGACGCGCGGGTCGCGTCGATCTGCACGGGCGCCTTCGCGATCGCGGCGGCCGGGATGCTCGACGGGCGGCGGGCGACGACGCATTGGGATGCGGCCGAACGCTTCCGGCGGCTCTTCCCGCAGGTGAGGCTCGAACCGGATGTGCTCTATACCGAGGACGGGAACGTGTTCACCTCGGCGGGCGTCGCCTCGGGCTTCGACCTGTGCCTGCACCTGACCCGCCTCGATTTCGGTGCGGCCGTGGCGAACGCGGTGGCGCGGCGGGCGGTCGTGCCGCCGTTCAGGGACGGCGGGCAGGCCCAGTACATCGAGCGGCCCGTCCCCGAGCCGCGCACGAGTTCGACCGGGACGGCCCGCGAGTGGGCGCTCGAACGCCTCCACGAGCCGCTGACGCTGCGGGAGCTGGCCGGGTGCGAGCAGATGAGCGTCCGCACGTTCACGCGCCGCTTCCGCGAGGAGGTCGGCACCTCGCCGCAGCGGTGGCTCCTGCATCAGCGCGTCGAGCGCGCCCGGCATCTGCTGGAGCGCACCGACCGCACGGTGGACCAGGTCGCGGCCGACGCCGGGTTCGGCTCGGCGTCGGCGATGCGGCTGCATTTCCAAGCGCTGCTTGGCGTTTCGCCGAGCGCGTACCGGCGGACCTTCGCCGGGCAGTGAGGGCTGGCAGTGACGAGCGGCGACGGGCGGCGGCGACACGAAGGCCGCCGCCACCTGTCCGCACAGGCCCCGCCTAGGTGCGCAGCTGGCAGACGCCGTCCACGCATTCGCGCTGCAAGCGGCCGCGCGAGACGGTCTCGATGAGGCCGAGGATCCAGCACACCGGGCAGCCGCGCAGCGCGAGCAGCCCGACCGGCGCGAGTGCCAGGCTCCACAGCCCGACCAGGGGCAGGAGCGCGAACGCGCCGACGATGAGGCCGAACCCGATCACGCCGCGCGCGACATGGCGCGGCACCGACTTGCTGGCGAAGCTCCCGTTACCGTTCACGGCCGTCCCCCTCCGAGTGCAGCCCGCGCTGCAGGGCCTCCCTGGCGCGGTGCAGCCGCGACTTCATCGCGGCCGTGCTGATGCCGAGCGCGTCGGCGGTCATGCGGCCGCTGTAGCCCTGCACGTCGCGCATGATGAGCACCCGCCGCTGGTCCGAAGGGAGCGAGGCGATCACGTCGGCGACGATCCCGGCCTCCAAGAGCTGCAACGCTTCCTCTTCGGCGGAGGGCCCGGTCCGTTCCGGGACCGTGTCGCGGTGGCGCAGTGCCAGCTTCGCGCGCCTGATGCATTCGTTGCGCACGATCCGGAACATCCACGCCGCGAGCGCGCCGGTGGCGCGCAGCATCCCGATCTTGCGGTACAGGATGATGAGCGCCTCCTGCGCCGCGTCCTCCGCGTCCTGCGGTGTGGTGCAGAGGGAGTGGGCGAACCGGCGCACGTGCGGGTGCGAGCCCGAGACGAGCGCGGTGATCGCCCGCGCGTCGCCCTCCCGGGCGGCGGTGATCAGGGCCCCGTCGGGCCAGCCTTCAGCCACGCGAACGCACCCTCCTGCGCAGTACGACGACGCTGCACACGCCCATGAGCAGCACCAGAACCCCGGCTGCGATGCCGATGACCATGACGACCTCCGTATCCGCCGGCCCGTTCGACCGGTCGCATAAGAGAGGCGCGCTGCGGCGCGAAGGATTCGCGCCGTGACCGATTTTCTCGCGGGCCGCTGCGGCGTTGATACCTGGTGCGCGGATGCGGCAAGATGGGCCGGTGAGAATCGGATTGCTCGGCGCATTTGAGGTCCAGGTCGACGGGGCCCCCGTGAACGTTCCCGGAGCGCGGTCGCGGGCGCTGCTCGCGGCATTGGCCCTCGAGCCTGGGCGGATCGTCCAGAAGACGAGGCTGGTCGACTGGGTGTGGGGCGAGGAACCGCCCTCGGACGAGGCCAACGCCTTGCAGGTCTTGGTATCCCGCCTGCGCAAGGGCCTGCCGAAGGGCGTGGTCGAGTCGAAGGCGGGCGGGTACGTGCTCGCCGTCGAGCCCGACGCGGTGGACGTGAGCCGCTTCGAGGCCCTGGTCGGCCGAGCCCGCAACGCCGACGACGCCGAGAAGGCGGACCTGCTGCGCGAGGCCCTGAACCTGTGGCGCGGCACCGCCATGGAGGGCATCTCCCTCTTGGGCAGCAAGGCGTTCGACGCGGTCGTCGTTGGTCTGAACGAGCGGTACGTGCAAGTCCTCGGCGACCGGGTGGACGCGGAGATCCGGCTCGGACGCGGCGCCGACCTCGTCACCGAGCTCCACGACCTCGTCGCGAGGTACCCGATGCGGGAGGGCTTCGTCGCAGCCCTGATGCGCGCGCTCGCCGAGGCGGGCCGCAGCGCCGAAGCGCTCACGGTCTACCAGCAGCTCGCGGAGCGCCTCGGCGACGAGCTCGGCGTGGACCCGTCCGCTGAGCTGTCGGCGCTGAACATCGCCCTGCTGCGCGGCGAGATCGGCGGCCGCACCGAGAACCGCCGCACGAACCTCCGCTCCGAGCTGACCGCGTTCGTCGGCAAGGAGGACGACGTGGCGGCCGTCGCCGACCTGGCGTCCCGGCACCGCCTCGTCACCCTGAACGGCCCCGGCGGCGCGGGCAAGACCCGCCTCGCGGTCGAGACCGCGCGCACGATGCTCGGCGACCTCCCGGACGGCGCGTGGCTCGTCGAGCTCGCGGCCCTGCAATCGGGTGACGAACTGGCGCAAGCGGTCCTGACCGCGATCGGCCTGCGCGACCAGCAGGGCGCGGCGGGCGGCGACGCGACGGACCGGCTCACGGCCGCGATCCGCGACCGCGTCATGCTCCTCGTCCTCGACAACTGCGAGCACGTCATCGAGGAGGTCTCGCAGTTCACCGACCGGCTCCTCGGCGAGTGCCGCTCCCTGCGCATCATCGCCACGAGCCGCGAACCCCTCGGCATCACCGGCGAAGCGCTCTGGCAGGTCGAGCCACTGGCGCTCCCGGCGGAGGACGCCACCCCGCAGGAGGCGGCCGCGTCCCCGGCCGTGAAGCTCCTGCGCGACCGCGCAGAAGCGGTGCGCCGCAACATCGGCGGCGACGACGAGACCCTCGCCACCATGGCCCGCATCTGCCGGGCCCTGGACGGCATGCCGCTCGCGATCGAACTCGCGGCCGCGCGCCTGCGCACCATGTCCGTCGACCAGCTCGCCGACCGCATCGACGACCGGTTCCAGCTGCTCACCGGCGGCTCGCGCACCGCGATGGCCCACCACCGCACCCTCCGCGCCGTCGTCGACTGGAGCTGGGACCTCCTCAGCGAGGCCGAGCGCGAACTCCTGCGCCGCCTCTCCGTGTTCACCGGCGGCGTCAGCATCGAAGCGGCCGAACGGGTCTGCCCCGACGGCGAGTACGCGCTGGACCTCCTCACCACCCTCACCGAGAAATCGCTGCTGCGCACCGACGGCGAAGGCGAGCCCCGCTACCGGATGCTCAACACCATCCGCGAGTACGCCGCCCAGCGCCTGGCCGAGGACGGCGACCCGGTCGCCGCCCGCCGCGACCACCTCGCCTACGTCACCGAGCTCGCCGAGACCGCCGACCCGCACCTGCGCGGCCCCGAGCAGCTGGTCTGGCTCAAGGCCCTGGAGACCGAGTACGACAACATCATCGCGGCGCTGCGCGGCGCGATCAACGACGGCTGGGCGCCCGAGGCGATGCGCCTGGTCGCCGCCATCAGCTGGTTCTGGTTCCTCAGCGGCCACCGCGCCGAGGGCACCGAGCTCGCGGTCGCCGCCGGGTCCCTCGAAGGCGACGTGCCCGACGACGTCCGGGCCCTGAGCGGCACCATGATCGCGATGTTCCTGACCTCCGGGTACGGCGGCGACCAGTACCAGGCGCAGGAGTGGATCCAGTCGGCCAACGCGGCCGCCGAGCGCAGCGGCGTGCGCCACCAGATCATCGGGTTCATCAAGCCGCTCGCCCGGATGCTCGAGGCCCCGGCCGACTTCCTCTCCGCGTTCGACCCGCTCGTGGAGGACGAGGACGCGTGGGTGCGCGCGCAGGCGCGCCTGGCGCGCGGGCGGCTGCGGCTCATGATCGGCAGCGACGAGACCGATGTGGACAGCGACATGGAGCAGTCGCTCGCCGAGTTCCGCCAGATCGGCGACCGCTGGGGCGTCTCGTCCGTGCTCAACTTCGTGGCGCAGCGCCTGGCGGCGCGCGGCGAGTTCGTCAAGGCCTGCAAGCTGTTCGACGAGACGGCCACGGCACTCGCCGAGCTCGGCTCCACCGAGGAGGTCGTGAGCGTGCGCGCGCGGCAGGCGCAGCTGTACTGGCTGAGCGGCGACGAGCGCGCCAGTGCGGCGGCGCTGCAGCTGGCCGAGCGGTTCGCGGCCGGGATCGCCTGGCCCGCGATCGTCGCGGAGCTGACGTTCGCGAAGGCGCACCTGGCGCGCTGGCGCGGCGACCGGGACGAGGCGCGGGCGCTGCTGGCGACCGTGCGGACCGACCTGGGCGCGGACGGGAACGGCATCGCGTTCTCGCAGAAGGACATGAGCGGCTACCTCGTCGACGACTTGGACGAGGCCCGCACGCTGCGGTCGGAGGCGCTGGCGACAGCGGTGGGGATGTCGTACCCGCCGATGATCGCGGAGGCGCTGATCGGCATCGCCGATCTCGCTGTGCGCCAGGGGAAGGACGAGGACGCCGTCAAGCTGCTCGCGGCGGCCGAGGTGGTGCGCGGGTCGGTCGACCTGACCCTGTGGGAGGCGGTGCGGCTCGCCGAGGACGCCCAGGACCGGCTCGGTGCAGCGAAGTTCGCCGAGGCGAAGGACGCGGGCCGGGAAGCGGACTGGAACGCGCTGGCGGAGGCCGTCCTCGCTTCGTGAAGTCCCGCCGGTTCAGTACGCGGCCGGGGCCGGTGACAGGTACCGGAGGATCGCGCCGAGGTTGGCTTCGACCGGTTCGACGGCGTCGACGGTGAGCCGGTCGACCGTGAGCGGCGGGAACTCGGCGCGCATGCGTTCGACGTGCGCCCAGTCGATCTCGTGCCAGTTGGGGATGTTCCGCTTGCGTCCCTCGACGCGCCGCCGGTGCAGGTCGGTGTCGCCGCAGACGCATTCGACGACGTGGAAGTCGGCGTCGTGCTCGGCGGCGAGCCGGGCCCAGCGCTCGGCGGTCGCGTCGTCGATGACGTTGTCGGAGATCGCGGACTGGCCCAGCAGCAGCTGCCGGGTGACCAGGGATTCGATCAGGCCGTTGTAGAGCGCGTCGTAGGCCTCCCAGTCGAGGCCGTCGAGCACGCGGTGCGGTTTGAGCGCGCCCATGAGCCAGTCGCCCGCGAACACCGGCGCCCGCAGGTCGTTCGCGAGCGCCTCGGCCATGGTGGACTTCCCCGTGCCGGGCAGGCCGGCGAAGGCGATGAAGCGCGGTCGTGCGGTTTGCATGGAAACCTCCTGCTGCGGGTGAGTCGACCCTACAGGTTCGGGTCCCTATGCGGCGGAAGCGGTTTTGACGGTGATGTGGCCGCCGGAGGTGCGGGCGCGGACCTTCGCGGTGCGCTCGGGCACGCCCGGGACGTTCACGTGGTTGTGGACGCGGCCGGTGGCGGATTTGGCGTCGAGTTCGACGGCGGTGCCTTCGGGGACGCCGACTTCGAGCTTGCCCGCGGCGGCGTGGAGTTCGACGGGCCCGGTGCCGATGCGGGCGACGCGGACGTCGCCGACGGTGGTCTTGGCGTCGACGGCGGCGTGCGCGTAGTCCACGGTGATGGGGCCCTGGGAGGAGTTGACGCGCAGGTCGCCGGTGACTTCGCCGATGCGGGTGTCGCCGCCGATGTTCTTGACCGCGGCCTCGCCGCCGACGCGGCCGACGCGGATGTCGCCGCTGCCGTAGACGTCGGCCTTGCCGTCGACCTGGTCGACGACGACGCGCCCGGCGGTGGTCTTGACGCGGACTTCGGCGGCGTGGGCGACCTTGATGTCGCCGATGGCGTTCTTGAGGCGGCAGTTGCCGACCGCGCCCTGGACGACGTACTCGCCTTCGGCGGTGTCGCCCTGCACGTCCGACCCGGTCGGGAGCTGCACGTTGATCCGCACGGCCCCGAACTTGCGGGCGAACGCGGTGCGCAGCTTCGGCTGCCAGACGCGCAGGCGGCCGTGTTCGAGTTCGACGTTGACCTGGGCGGCGGCGTCGACGTCGAGCTTGCGGCCGGGGTCGATCGGGTGGACCTCGACGGTGGTGTCGGTGCGGTCGGCGGCGGTGAAGCGGATGTCCCCGAGGACGATGTCGACGACGGCGGTGATCGGCGCGGGGGTGCTGAAGGTCTGCATGTCGGTGCCTCTTTCGTGGCTCGCTGGCTTGATGCCATAACGATCCCCCGACGCGCTGTCACCGGGCTTGCTTTTGCCTGACACGGCCCCTGTCGGGTGTCAGGCCCCTGGTCACTGGGGTTTCTCGAGGTGGGCGAGGAGCCCGTCGAGGGCCGCGTCGAGCCTTGCGACGTTGGCGGCGTCGAGCCATGTGGTGCGGACGCGCTCGTTGCTGCCGCCGGGCGTCTCGTGCTCGGAGGCGATGGCCTGGAGCGGCTTGGACTCGTCGCCGAGGGAGTTGTTGACGCCTTGAAAGAGGCTGCGCACGTACCGGTCGGCGGCCTCTTGCGGGACGCCGTTGCGCGCGGCCCAGTCGGCAAGGGCCCCAAGGTAGGCGAGGTAGGTGCTCACGGTGCTGGAGAGCGCGGAGGCGACGTTGTAGGCGGTCTGGTCGGCGACGGGCTGGGCCCCGCCGAGCCGGTCGAAGAACGCCTCGGCCACGGGGTGCTCGGGGTACACGACGGTGACGGATGCCCGCTCACGCACCGTGGGGAGGGGGATGGCGGCCACGATGTCCGCTTCGGTGCCGAGGAGGTCGCGCAGCTCCGCGGCGGCGACGCCGGGGATGACGTTGACGATCGTCTTCTCGGGGGCGATCTCGATTCCGGCGAGGGCCTCGTGCCGGTCGGCGTGGCGGACGGCGATGACGACGAGGTCGGCGTGGTCGACGACCTCCTGGTTGCTCGCCCGGACGCGGACGTTCGGGTACTTCGCGGCGAGCGCGGCGCCGGTGGCCGCGCCGCGCGGCGAGAGGCTGATCTGCGGCGGCGTCGCGACGCCCCCGCTCAACCCTTCGACCATCGCGCCGCTGATCTCTCCCACGCCGATGAACCCGATGCGTTCCACTGCCGCCCCTTTCGTCGCGCCCGACATTAGCAAACGCCGCCGACGCGGCTGAAACTTCCGGAACTCATCATCGAAGTACATCTATGAAAATTAGCTCTTGAACAGGGATTGACATGACTTCTACTCAAATTTATCCTGATTTTGGCAAACGGTATCGCATGAAAGTTTCGGAAACTCCCGTACCTAGGAGGAGCAATGCAGCCCCACCCGGACGAACCCCGGACCGCCACCGCCCGACTGAAACGCAGGTCCCTCATCACCGCGGGCGCGGCCCTCCCGGTACTCGCCGCCGCCACCCCCGCCGCCGCCCAGACCACCATCACCGTCGAACCGAACACCGTCCAGCAGACCATCGACGGCTTCGGCGGCATGAACCACAGCGTCTGGATCGCCGACCTCACCGCCGCCCAGCGCGACACCGCGTTCGGCAACGGCAACGGCCAACTCGGCTTCTCCATCCTCCGCATCCCCGTCCACGAGGACCGCGCCAACTGGAGCCGCGAAGTCGCCACCGCCCAACGCGCCCAAGCACTCGGCGCGAAGGTCTTCGCCTCCCCGTGGAACCCGCCCGCGTCCATGACCGAGACCTTCTCCGGCGGCAAGCGCCTGCGCTACGACATGTACGACGACTACGTCCAGCACCTCAACGACTTCGACCAGTTCATGGCGAACAACGGCGTCGACCTCTACGGCATCTCCGTCCAGAACGAACCCGACTACGCGCACGACTGGACCGCCTGGACCCCGACCGAGATGCTCAACTTCTGCCGCAACAACGCCGGAGCCATCGGCACCCGCGTCATCGCCCCCGAGTCGTTCCAGTACCGCAAGAACATGTCCGACCCGATCCTCAACGACCCCACCGCCCTCGCCAACGTCGACATCATCGGCGCCCACCTCTACGGCACCCAGAACGCCGACTTCCCCTACCCGCTCTTCCAGCAGAAGGGCGGCGGCAAGGGCCTGTGGATGACCGAGGTATACCACCCCAACAGCTCCGACTCCGCCGACCTGTGGCCCGGCGCCCTCGACACCGGCGAGCACATCCACCGCGCACTCGTCTACGGCCGCTTCCAGACCTACGTCTGGTGGTACATCCGCCGCAGCTACGGCCCCATGCGCGAGGACGGCCAGATCTCCAAGCGCGGCGCCAACATGGCCCACTTCTCCAAATGGGTCCGCCCTGGCTACCAGCGGATCACCGCCACCGCGAACCCCCAGGCCAACGTCTACATCACGGCCTTCAAGAGCGGATCGCGCATCGTCATCGTCGCCATCAACAAGAACACCTCAGCCGTGTACTTCCCGTTCACCGTCGTGGGCGGCGGCAACGCCACCGTCGCCACCTGGGTGACCACCGCCAGCCAGACCCTCGCGGCCTCCGCCTCCCCCACGATGACGAACGGCCAGTTCGGCGCGCAGCTGCCCGCCAGCTCGATCCGGACGTTCGTGATCAACTGACCAGGTGAGAACCCCGCCCCGGCGGGGTACTCCTCCCACTCGAAGCGGGCGCCCTCGCGGGCGCCCGCCCGCCAAAGGGAGGATCCATGGCCGTGAAGGAGCGCCTCGTCGTCCAGGTCACCGACGCGCCCGAGAAGAGCCGCTACGAGGCCTACGTCGACGGCGAGCTGGTCGGCTACACCGAATACCGGCACCACGACGACACCATCATGCTGGCCATCACCGAAGTGCCCGAAGAGCTGCAGAACAAGGGCATCGGGGCCGCGCTGGCGCGCTACGCGCTCGCGGCCGCGCGCGAGGCCGGGAAGCGGATCGAGCCCGTCGACCCGTTCATCGCCGGATGGCTCGAACGCCACCCCGAGCACGCCCACATGATGCACGAGAAGGCGATCCACCTGGGCGAAGAGACGTAACGTGCCGTGTCAGCGCCCGCCGCGCCCGGTCGCGGCGCGCTCCGGCGCGGGCGGGCCCTCCTCGGGCAGGGCGGGCTGGTCGGTCGGGTAGACGCCGATCGCGAACCCGTACGTCGTCGAACCGGACCTCGGCAGCCGGTCGAACTCGTCGACCAGCGCGGCCATGCGCTCCCAGAACGCGGAGGCCTGCTCTTCGGAGAGGCGCGCGTGCCGGATGAAGCCCCAGAGCTTCCCCTCCCCGAACGCCGCCGCCGATTCGCGTGCGGCCACTTCGAAGTCGTTGAAGTCCCCTGACGCGGCCGCGTCCGCCGCGGCCTCGGCCGCGACGTAGAACATGCGCGCGGTCCGGCCGTAGAAGCGCTCCTCGATCGCCCGCACCTTCCTGGTGCGCACCACTTGGAGCAGGCCGTTGCGGTACAGCACGTCCACGTGGTGCGCGACCGTGCTCTTGGGCCGCCCGATCGCGGCCGCGAGCTCGGTGACGGTCGCGGCCCGCTCGTGGAGGAGTTGGAGGATGGCGGTGCGGACGGGGTGGCCCACGGCCTTCACCTGCGCCGGGTCGGTCAGGGCCATCCGGTCGGCGAGCTCGTAACCCGGGGGGTTGTCCGTCATGACAGAACAGACTAGCATCGTGGAATGATCCAGAAATGCCGATCAATCGGAGAGGGCAGTCGCTGACGTGGCCGAGATCCTGCTGTACCACCACATCCAAGGACTGACCGACGGCGTCCGCTCCTTCGCCGACGACCTGCGGCGCGAGGGCCACACCGTGCACACCCCCGACCTGTTCGAGGGCCGCACGTTCGACAGCATCGAAGCCGGGTTCGCCTTCGCTCGCGACACCGGGTTCGACGAGGTCCGCAAGCGCGGCGCCGCCGTCGCGGACGGGCTCGGCCCCGGACTCGTCTACGCCGGCTGCTCCTTCGGCGTCACGATCGCCCAACGCCTCGCGCAGACCCGGCCGGGAGCCCGCGGAGCATTGTTCCTGTACTCCTGCCTCCCGGTCGCGGAGTTCGGAACCGCTTGGCCCCAAGGGGTTCCGGTGCAGATCCACGGCAAGGAGGGCGACGAGTTCTTCGACGAGGACCTTCCCGCCGCACGTGAGCTCGCCGCCGCCGACGAGGCCGAGCTGTTCCTCTACCCCGGCGACCAGCACCTCTTCGCGGACTCGTCGCTCGACGCCTACGACCCGGAGGCGGCCGCGCTGCTCACGGAGCGGGTGAAGGCGTTCCTCGCGTCGGTCTGACGAGGAGCTTCTCGCCTCGCTCTGACCGAGGCGTTCCCCGCGTCGGTCTGACCGAGGCGTTCTCCGCGTCGCTCTGACCGAGGCGTTCTCCGCTCCGCTCCGACCGCGCGGCCGGGCAGGGCGAGTCCTGAAGCGAAGTACCGCAATGGGACGCAGCCCTGCCGCTTCGCGCGCAGCTCGGCGCTCGCGATCGTGCGAGCGCCGGTCCGCATTAGTCCTCGCCCTCGACCTCACTCACGTTCGAGCGCCGGTCCGCGCTAGCCCGCGCGTTTCTTCGGGCGCCGAGCCGCGCTAGCCCTCGCCCTCCTGCGAACGCCGCTTAGCGCGCAACTCCTCCCAATGCTCGAGCCGCTCGCTCACCCGCGCCTCGAAACCGTTGCGCGTCGGGCGGTAGAAGCGCTCGCGCTCCATCCCCTCGGGGAAGTAGTCAGCGCCCGAGAACCCGTCCGCCGCGTCGGGGTCGTACTGGTAGCCCTTGCCGTACCCGATGTCCTTCATCAGCCGCGTCGGCGCGTTGAGGATGTGGTGCGGCGGCGCGAGCGACCCGGTCTGCTTCGCGGCGCGCTGCGCCTCCCCGAACCCGCGGTAGACCGCGATCGACTTCGGCGCGGTCGCGAGGTAGACGACCGCCTGCGCGATCGCCAGCTCCCCTTCCGGCGAACCCAGCCGCTCGTACACGTCCCACGCGGCCAGCGCCTGCTGCACGGCCTGCGGGTCGGCGATCCCTATGTCCTCGTTGGCGAACCGCGTGATCCGCCGCGCGATGAACAGCGGGTCCTCGCCGCCGTCGAGCATCCGCGCGAGCCAGTACAGGGCCGCGTCGGGGTCCGAGCCGCGCATCGACTTGTGCAGGGCCGAGATGAGGTTGTAGTGGGACTCCTGGGTCTTGTCGTACAGCGGCGCGCGCTTCTGGATGGTCTCCGCGAGTGCCGCCGTATCCAGTGGCGGCGTCCCTTCGGGCAGCTCCTGCAGCTGCTCGACCATGTTCAGGAGGTACCGCCCGTCGCCGTCGGCCATGGCGACGAGCGACCCGCGCGCCTGCTCGTCGAGCGGGACGGGCCGCACCTCCTTCTCGGCGCGGGCGAGCAGCGTCTCCAGCGCGGCCGTGTCGAGCCGGTGGAGGACGAACACCTGGCAGCGGGAGAGCAGCGCCCCGTTGAGTTCGAAGCTCGGGTTCTCGGTGGTCGCGCCGACGAGCGTGATCGTGCCGTCCTCCACGTACGGCAGGAACGAGTCCTGCTGGGCGCGGTTGAAGCGGTGGATCTCGTCGACGAACAGCATGGTGCCCTGGCCGATCTCGCGGCGCTGCTGCGCGGCCGCGAAGACCTTCCGCAGGTCGGCGACGCCGGAGAACACGGCCGACAGGGGCTCGAACGCGAGGTCGGTCTCCTCGGCGAGGAGCCTCGCGATCGTGGTCTTGCCGCATCCGGGCGGGCCCCACAGGATCGTGGACACGGGCTTGCCGCGAGCGACCATGCGCCCGAGCGGCGCGTCCGAGGCCAGCAGGTGGTCCTGGCCGACGACCTCGGCGAGCGTGCGCGGACGCAGCCGGTCGGCGAGAGGCCTGGGCGGGTCCTCGCCGAAGAGCGGCAGTGCGGGCGCCGGATCGTTCATGGGACCACCGTATCGCCGAGGTACGACATGCAGGGCGAACGTGAGAGGATGCGGTCTGTGGACGCGATCTGCGAAGTATCGATCACCGGTCCCGACGCGGGCTGGCTCCGCGAGTTCACGCGGCGGCTCGTCGAGGAGCGGCTGGTCGCGTGCGGCCAGCACATCGAGGCGATCCGCTCGGTCTACCGTTGGGAGGGCCGGGTGCACGACGAGCCGGAGGCCCGGGTCATGCTGCACACGCGTCAGTCGCTGGTCCCGGAGATCATCCGGGTCGTCCGCGCGGAGCACCCGTACGACGTGCCGTGCGTCCTCGCCACCCTCATCGACCACGCCAACCCGGACTACCGGGCCTGGGTGGTCGAGTCGACGAAGGCCCCTGGGGAGGAAGCCTGATGATCCGCGGCGTCCTGTTCGACATCGACGACACTCTCATCGACTACTCCGGCTCCGACGAGATCGGTGTCGTCGCGCACATGCGCGACGAAGGGCTCCTTCACCATTTCCCCACGCCCGCAGCGGCACTCACGCTCTGGCGCGAGATCATGGACATCGAGTACGCGCGCTTCCTCGCCGGCGAGCTCACTTTCGCCGGGCAGCAGCGCGAGCGCACCCGCCGGTTCTTCGCCCACATCGGCGAGCCGGAACCGGACGACCAGCAGGCCTGGTACGCCCGCTACAAGGCCCACCGCGACACCCACCGCCGGGCCTTCCCCGACGCCGAGCCCGCCCTGCGCAAGCTCGCCCCCGACTACCGGCTCGGGATCGTCTCCAACTCCTCGATCAGTCACCAGCGCCGCAAGCTCGACTCCTTCGGGCTCCTTCCCTACTTCGGGGACGCGATCGTCTGCTCCGACCCGCACGGCGCGGCCAAACCCATCGCCAGCATCTTCCTGGCGGGCTGCGACGCGCTCGGTCTCACGCCCGACGAGGTGGCCTATGTCGGCGACAAGTACACCGTCGACGCCCTTGGCGCGCAGGCGGCCGGACTCCACGGCTACTGGCTCGACCGCGCCGCCACGGGCACCGTGACCGAACCCGGCATCCGCGTCGTCACCACCCTCGACGACCTCCCGGCCGCGCTCAGACGCGACCTCGCGTGAACGAGTTCCGGTAGGCGCTCGGGCTCAGCCCCACGTGGCGGGTCAGGTGCTGCCGCAACGACTCCGCTGTCCCGAACCCGCTGCGCCGCGCCACCTGGTCGACCGCGAGATCGGTGGTCTCCAGGAGCTCCCGGGCTCGGTGCAGGCGTTGCTGCAGCAGCCACTGGAACGGTGTCAGGCCGGTCTCGGCGGTGAACCGGCGGGCCAGGGTCCGCACGCTCACGTTCGCCTCCCTTGCCAAGTCCTGCAACGCGATCGGACGGTCGAGGTGCTGCAGCGCCCAGACGCGCGCCTCCTCCAGCGCGGGCCCGGTCGCCTCTGGCAGCGGCGTGTCGACGAACTGCGCCTGGCCGCCCTGCCGCACGGGGGTCACGACGGCCGCGCGGGCGGTCGCGTTCGCCACGGCCGCACCGTAGTCGCGGCGGATGAGGTGCAGGCAGAGGTCGATCCCGGCGGCCGAACCCGCCCCGGTGAGGAGCTGCCCGTCGTCCACGAACAGCACGTCAGGGTCGACCGCGATCGACGGATGCGCCTCACGAAGCTCCGCGGCGAGACCCCAATGCGTCGTGGCCGGACGCCCGTCGAGCAGCCCGGCCTGCGCGAGGATGAACGCGCCCGTGCAGATCGAAGCGATCCGCTTGCCCGCCCTGAACGCCCGGCGCAGGACCTCCAACGTGGCCTCGTCCGCGTCGTGCCTGCGTCCGCTCGACGGCACGATCACCGTGTCCGCCCGCTCGATCGCTTCGATCCCGTGCCTGATCACGACCTCGAACTCGCCCATGGAAGGCGCGGTGCCCGGCTCGGCCGCGCACAGCTGGACCTCGTAGCCGGGCTTCCCGTCGACCATCGCCGAACCGAGGAACGTGAACGGCATCGCCAGGTCGAAGGCCTTGACCGGAGGGACGGCGAGAACGGCGACACGATGCATGGCGGAATCCTTGGGAAGACTGGCATTCAGGCCACTAGGCTACCCGCTCCGACCGGGGCAGAGTAGAGCCAGCGGTCGGGCCCGACCAAGAAACCTCGCACTGGCACAACACCTTTGGAGCATCACCATGTCGCAGCACTTGATCGTCGGGTCCGGACCGGTCGGCTCGCTCACGGCCCTCAAGCTCGCGGAAGCGGGCGACACCGTCCGCATCGTCAGCCCCTCCGGCAAAGGCCCCGAGCATCCCGCAGTCGAGCGGATCGCGTTGGACGCCAATGACACTGACGCGCTCACGGCCGCCGCCGAAGGCGCCGCAACCGTGTTCGGCACCGCGATGACGCCGTACCACCTGTGGCCGGAGACCATGCCGCAGTTGTATTCGTCGATCCTCACTGCGGCCGAGTGCAGCGGGGCGGACTACGTCCTGCTCAACAATCTTTACGGCTACAGCGACACTTCGGGGCCCATCAGCGAGTCGACCGCGTTCGAGCCGACCACCCGGAAGGGGAGGGTGCGCGCCGCGATGTGGCACGAGGCAAAGGCGGCGCACGACGCCGGGCGCGTGCGCGCGACCGAGCTCCGGGCCGGGCAGTTCCTCGGGGCGGGCGCGGTCGCCGCTTTCGCCTGGCTCACCGCGCCCAAGGTCGTGGCCGGGGAGCTGGCTCTGGTGGACGGCGACCCGGATGCGCCGCACTCGCTCTCGTACATCGGTGATGTCGCCGACGCGCTCATCGCCCTCGCCCGCAACGAACGGTCATACGGCCGCGCCTGGAACGCCCCGGTCATCACGACGACGGTGCGCGAGGCGGCGGCCAGGCTCGCTGAGTTGCATGGTGCGCCTGCGCCGCGCCTGTCGCAGGTGACCGAGCGGGACTTCGCGCTCCTTGCGGTGCTCGCGCCGATGTTCGGCGAGTTCCCGGAGATGGCGTACATGGTCGACGAGCCGTTCACCGTCGACGACTCCGCGATCCGCGACACCTTCGGCCTGAAGGCTTCGAGCCTGGACGAGGCCCTGGCTTCGTAATGAGGCCCCGCTTCGGCACGGCCCCGGCGGGCCCGCCGGGGCCGACTCCGCAACCCCGCCTCGGCCTCTGCCGCGATGCGACACCGAGTCCTCGGCCCGCCCCGGGTCTCGGCCCTTTGCAGCGCGCGCCCGCGATCCGCCTTGTTTCGGGACGGCCCCGGCGGCCCGCTGTTCACGCTTTCGGGTGACATGCGGGCCGCCGGGGCCGTTCTTCGCCGTTTTTTGTCGGACCCGGGCGGGATGCTCGGGCCTACAGTTTTTTCCCCTCTAGTGGTGGGTGGGGGGTTAGTGGGTGGGGAGTGCGGGTCAGCTGTCGCGGGCGCCGCTCTTGAAAGACCGCAACCGCAAACTGTTCCCCACCACGAACACGCTCGAGAACGCCATCGCTGCCCCCGCGAGCATCGGGTTCAGCAGCCCGAGCGCCGCCAGCGGAATCGCCGCCACGTTGTAAGCGAAAGCCCAGAACAGGTTCCCCTTGATCGTGCCGAGCGTCTTGCGCGACAACCGGATCGCGTCCGCAGCCGACCGCAGGTCGCCGCGCACCAGTGTCAGGTCGGCGGCCTCGATCGCGACATCCGTGCCCGTGCCCATCGCCAGCCCGAGATCCGCCTTCGCAAGCGCCGCCGCGTCGTTCACGCCGTCGCCGACCATCGCCACGACCCTGCCCTCGGACTGCAGCCGCGCGACCTGCGCGACCTTGTCCTCCGGCATGACCTCGGCGATGACCTCGCCGATCCCGACCTCCGCCGCGATCCGCTCGGCCACCACCCGGTTGTCGCCGGTCAGCAGCACTGGCGTCAGCCCCAGGGCCTTGAACTGCTCGATCGCCTCGGCGCTCGTCGGCTTCACCGTGTCCGCCACGATGAGCACACCGCGCGCCTCGCCGTCCCAGCCGACCGCGACAGCGGTCTTGCCCTCGTCCTCAGCCGACGCCTTCGCTTCGGCCAGTTCAGGACTCAGCTCCAGCGACCAGTCGGCGAGCAGCGACTCCCGGCCGACCACCGCGAGGTGGCCTTCCACGATCCCCTGGACGCCCTTGCCCTCGATGTTCTTGAAGTCCTCGACCTCGGGCAGTGCGCCCTCAGCCGCCGCGGCCTTCGCGATCGCCTGCGCCACAGGGTGTTCCGAAGCGTGCTCCAGCGCGCCCGAGATCCGCAGCAGCTCGCCGCGCCCGATCCCGTCCGCCGGGACGGCCTCAACGAGGGTCATCTTGCCCGTGGTCACGGTCCCGGTCTTGTCGAGCACGATGGTGTCGACGCGCCGGGTCGATTCCAGCACCTCAGGCCCCTTGATGAGGACGCCCATCTGCGCGCCCCGCCCGGTCCCGACCAGCAGCGCGGTAGGCGTCGCCAGGCCGAGAGCGCAAGGGCAAGCGATGATGAGCACCGCCACGGCCGCAGTGAAAGCAGCCGTCGCCGGGTAACCGGCACCGAGCCAGAACCCAAGGGTCGCAACCGAAATCGCGATCACGATCGGGACGAAGATACCCGAGACGCGGTCAGCCAGGCGCTGCACCTCGGCCTTCCCCGACTGCGCGTCCTCGACCAGCTTCGCCATCTGCGCGAGCTGCGTGTCACTGCCGATCGCCGTGGCGCGCACGACGAGTCGGCCTCCAGCGTTCACGGTCGCGCCGGTGACGGCGTCTCCCGCGCCGACCTCGACCGGCACGGACTCGCCCGTGAGCATCGAGGCGTCCACAGCCGAAGTGCCGGAGACGATCACGCCGTCAGTGGCGATCTTCTCGCCCGGCCGGACCACGAACTCGTCGCCGACAGCCAACTGCGCCACCGGAATCCGGGTCTCGACTCCGCCGCGCAGCACCGCGACGTCCTTGGCGCCCATGTGCAGCAGCGCCCGCAGCGCCGCGCCCGCCTGCCGCTTCGACCGCTTCTCGAAGTACCGCCCGGCCAGGATGAACATCGTGACACCGGCCGCGACCTCGAGGTAGATGTTGCCCGCCCCGTCGGTCGGCGCGACGCTCAGCGTGAACGGGTGCGTCATCCCCGGCGTCCCGGCCGTGCCCAGGAACAGGGCGTACAACGACCACACGAACGCCGCCAGCGTGCCCACCGAAACCAGAGTGTCCATAGTGGCGGCACCATGGCGCAGGTTCACCCAGGCCGCCTTGTGGAACGGCCAGGCCGCCCACAGCACGACCGGCGCGGCGAGCGCCAGCGAAGCCCACTGCCAGTATTCGAACTGCAGCGCCGGGATCATCGACATCGCGATGACCGGAACCGACAGCACCACCGACCCGATGAGCCGCTGACGCAGGCTCGTCAGCTCCGGATCCGGCTTCTCCTCGTCCTCGACCACCTCAGGCTCAGGCGGAGCCGGAAGGACCGCCGTGTACCCGGTCGCCTCGACGACCGCGATCAGCGAAGCCGGGTCGGTGCCCTCGGGGGCCTCGATCCGCGCCTTCTCGGTCGCGTAGTTGACGGTGGCGGTGACGCCCTCGACCTTGTTGAGCTTCTTCTCGATGCGGTTGGCGCAGGAAGCGCAGGTCATCCCGCCGATTTCGAGTTCGATGCGGTCGACCGGACCGGCCGGCAGCGACGTGGTCATCTTGGTCATTCCTCTCTCTCGCAGCGGGGGCCTAGTGGCCGTGGTCTTCGGATTCGGACGCAGCGCCGGGTTCCGTGGAGGTTTCGGCGTCCGGGGTGGTCTCGGTTTCGTGCTCGGTGCCGCGTTCGGCGGCTTCCTCGCTAGTGCCCTCGGTCGCGTCGACCACGAAGGCCGCGCTGTGCACCTGCCCCGCGACCTGGAAGTCGAAGTACAGGAAGTACCGGCCCGCAGTGGGCACCTCGGTCGCGAACGCGACCTCAGGACCGCTCAAGTCGCCCGCCTTCGGCTCCTCGCCCTCAGGGTGCACGTGGAGGTACGCGAGGTCGCCTTCGCGAAGGGCCACAAGGTGACCGAACGCGCCGAGATACGGCTCAAGCTCGGTCACCGGCTCGCCGTCGCGCGAGACCGACGCCGTGACCTCGGCCGAAGCGCCCGCGCTCAGGTCGCCTTCGAGGGTCACGGTGAACCCGTCGACCTCCGAGACCAGGCTGGGTTCGGTCGCGATCTCGGGCCCGTAGTCGCCCGCGACCTCGACGGTGCGGGTCAGCGTCAGGTCCTCGCCGCCTTCAGGGACGAAGTCGGCGTACACGCGGTACGAACCGGCCGCGTCCCAGCTCCAAGGGATCGACCAAGTGCCGTCTGCTCCAAGCTCGGGGTGGACGTGGCGGAAGTGGGTGCCGTCCGCCCGCACGACGATGAGGTGCAGTTCCTTCTCATGCGAGACGGTGTAGTCGGTGAGCGGCTGCCCGTCGGCCCCGGTGATCTGGAACGCCAGGTCTCCGGAAGCGCCGACCTCGGCAGGCGCGGCGACCTCGCTGAGCAGGTAGCCGTCCTGCTCGATCGCGAGCCCGCGAACGGGCTGGGCCTCGCTGTGACCGCCGCTCGAATCGTCTCCGTGGCCGCCGCCGTCGTGGTCGCCTGCCTGGTCGTTCCAGTCGTCGGCCGCGTCGTCGGGGGCGACGAGCGCGGCCGTGCCGAACGCAGCGGCGAACAGCACCGCGAGTCCGCCGCCGTAGAGGCCGAGCCGTGTTCCGGTGTTCATGAGGATCCTCCCGGTCCGATGATACCCCCTTAGGGTATCTGCATAGCTCGTATTTTTACCCCCCGGGGGTATACATGTCAAGCCTGGGACCGAGACGTGAGGCACGCGACAGCGCACGATCGGGGCAAGCATCGACCCCCGGGCTCGGATACCCGGGGGTCGCGGCCGTGAACGCACTGGTGACGGCACTGGTGAACGCGCTGGTGGGCGGGTCGGTCAGCCGTTGCAGTCGCGGAGGCATTCCTGCCAGACGCGCACGGCGGCCTCCTCGATCTGGGCGGCGATGTCGCCGCTCAGGATCCACGGCCAGGACTCGTGGTCGCAGATCCACAGATCAGGGACTTCGTTGACGATCCCGCTCAGATGCCCGAGCAGCGTCGGACCCTCCGGGGCGTCGCTGGTGATCCAGATTCGCGGGTGGTTGCGGAGGATGCCGAAGGCGAGCGTCCGACCGTCGACGACGGCCGCGCCCACCGTGGTGAGCGAGTCGAGGTCCGGCGGGAAGACGACGCTGGACTGGACGGGGAGCGCAGCGAGCGCGCGTTGGTAGGCCCGTCGGACTTCCAAGGGCGCGTTACGGATCCGGCTCATCGGCGGTCTCCCTGCGGGTGCGGGGTCGCATAGCTGGTCCCGCCGCGCGGACGCGACGGCGCGTAGCCGGTCCCGCTACGCGAAGGCGGCGATGCGGCGGCTGCGGACCTGCGGTTCGACGCTCTGATCGCACTCCGAATCGCGGAGTCCCGCAGCTGGCGCGCGAACGCTTCGTTGGGGAGCTCCGGTGCGGGGACCGGCAGCAGGCGGACGGTCGGCCCGACCGGGGCCGGACGACTGGTCATGCCGACTGGGACCACCGGGGTCGAGGGCGGGAAGGAACGCGCGAGGGCGAGGTTGCGTGGTCGGCGGTTGTTGCGGCGCCGGATCGCGCCCCGGCGGGGGTTGGACGGGTACGTGGCGGTGTACCCTCCCGCGCTTCCCTTGGGCCAGTAAACGTTGCGGAAGTTCTGGTCGCAGGTGAAGCCGTAGACCTGGTGGAAGATGGCGCGGGTCTCCGCGCGGCGGCGGCTCAGGGCCCGGTTGCGCGGGGCCATCACCGCATGCGGACGCAGTTGCGGGCGGGTGCGGGCCCGATCGCCTGGTCGCACCGCAGGTCGAGCGGCCGCCGGGCGGGACACTGTGCGCCACTCGACCGGAATCGGGGGCGGGACGACCGCCGCGCGGCCGACGTACCTGGTTGCTTGGCGCGCTTCGCAAACCGCTCTCGCCTGCCGACACCGCGACGGACGTTCCGGGAACGGGATCACCCGCCAGTACAGGACCGCGATCACGACCCGCAGGTACCAGGTCAGGTAGACGAGCACGCGGTTCGGCTGCGGCGGTTCGAGGTGCGCGAGGTGGAGCTCCTCCGAATCGCGCAGGAAATCGCGGTAGGCGGCTTCGCGCAGCGGCGAGAAGTCGGCCGGAGCCTCGGGAAGCGGATCCGGCAGTTCGCCTCTGCGCCTGCGGCCTCTGCGCGGGTCGGGCTGCCAGCCGGGCGTGCCGTACGGACCCGGGTCGAGCGGGTCGTGCGGTTTCTCGCCGACCCGCCAGGCAGCGGTCGCGGCCGTCGATGCGGCCGAATGGGTGTTTTCAGGTACGCCGGAATGGCGTATCGTCGTCAACGACACGATAGGTACTTCCTTCGTGGTTAGGTCGCCCGGTGGACTCGACGTTGGTAGCGGAGGAGCCACCGGGCGACTGCTGGAAATTCTGCACTATGGAGTTGTCGCGTTCTGAGCGGGCTCCGACGTAACCCATTCGGGTGACAACGTAAGCCCTTGTCGCACTAGCTGAACCGCGAATTGCGGTCCTTGCATGATGAGGGACAATCGTGCGAATTGTCAACCACAGCGTCTAGACGCGAAATCCCCCTTTTCCCGAATCCATTGCCTTGCAAAGCGAAACCCCCTGGTAGTCGAACCAGGGGGTTTCGTACGTCACTGTCCGACTAGCAGAAGAGGACGTTCGAGGTGTTGGTCAGGTAGTCGTCCTTGATCCAGCCCTGGACCCCGGTCGAGTAGTTGTAGACGTGGGTCCAGTAGCCGTCGGTTCCCCAAGTCCAACAGTCGTATCGAAGCGCCTGGGACGCCTGCGCCTGTCCGACGATCGTGCAGGAAGGGCTGTAGTGGTGCGGGCCCGAGCGGATGTTCACGCCGTTCGCGTTGGTCGCCCCGGTGATGCCGGACTTGTTGGACCACGCGTGGTCGCAGCTGCTCTGGATGCCGATCGCTTCAGACGGCGTGGCCTCCTGGGCGCTGGCCTGCGTCGTGGTGAAGCCGACGGCGGCGACGACCATCAGCGCGGTCCCGGCGAGTCCTGCGAGCCTGCGGGCAAACGGGTTCACTGCATGTCCTCCTTGTTGAAGCGCCGCCCGGCGTGCCGCCGGGCAACAAGAGCTTGGTCCAAATCGGGCGAGGGCGGTGATTTCCGAACGAAACCGAACGGGCTGGCGCGGACTGACTCTTCATAAATTTTAAGTCAAACGCTTGACTTAGAGAGGTTTCCGCGCTTCAATTAGGGCGAAATCGTCGCCGAAGCCGAGGAGGCAGCGCAATGGTTCACGAGAGCACAGAGGTGCTGAAATACCCGATTCCCAACGACGGCGTCCTTGAGCCGCCGGCCGAATGGTCCGAGCTGCGGGGCAAGTGCCCCGTCGCCCACGTGACCTTCCCCAGCGGAGACGCGGCCCGCCTGCTCACCCGCTACGAAGACGTCAAGGAACTGCTCGCCGACACGCGCTTCACGCGCGGCACCGGGCAGGACGCCGCGAGCGTCACCGAAGGCGAGCACGACCCGCTCAACAACTCCGAGATGGCCATGGCCATCCCGCAGGAAGGCGAAGGCCACCTCGCGTGGCGCCGCCAGCTCAACAAGTGGTTCACCGCGAAGCAGATGGCGCGGCTGCGTCCGCGCATCGCCGAGGTCGCCGAACGCCTCATCGACGAGATGATCGCCAAGGGCGCTCCCGCAGACATCAAGGGGGACTTGGGGTTCCCGCTCCCGGTGTGGGTGATCTGCGAGATCCTCGGCGTCCCGGAGGAGGACCGCGACAAGTTCTCGTACTGGTCCGACACCCTGCTCAACATGACCCGCTACGACGGCGAGGAGATCCGCGCCGCGCAGACCGAGTTCTACATGTACCTCGCCGGGCACGTGGCTGCCAAGCGCGCCAACCCCGGCGAAGACCTGCTGTCGGAGCTCGCGAACGACCCCGAGTCCACAATGTCCGATGCGACGCTCATCGCCACGGGCCAGGGCCTCCTGGTCGCCGGGCACGAGACCACCGCGAACATGATCGGCAAGATGGTGGCGATGCTGCTCGCCGACCGCAGCCGCTGGGAGGCCCTGCTGGCCGACCCGAAGCTGATCCGGTCCGCCGTCGAGGAGTCGCTGCGCCTCGACGTCAACGCCGGGTTCGGCATGATCCGCTACATCGACCAGGAGATCGCGATCGCAGGTGAGACGATCGCGCCCGGAACCACGGTCGTGTGTTCGATGGCCGCCGCCAACCGCGACGAGAGCGCGTTCGAGGGCGCCGACCAGATGGACCTGTCGCGGACCCCCAACCCGCACTTGGCGTTCGGGGCCGGGCTGCACTCCTGCCTCGGGCAGGCGCTTGCGCGCACCGAACTGCAGGTCACGCTCGAAGTGCTGCTGCGGAAGCTCCCCACGCTGGAGCTCGCCGTGCCGGAAGGAGACCTGAAGAAGGTCGAAGGCCTGCTCGTCGGCGGATTGGTCGCAGTCCCGGTTAGATGGTGACATGAACGCATCGAGCACCAAGCGCACCGACCGCGTCGCGGCCACCCGCGACGCCATCATCACCACCGCCGAGCGGCTGTTCGCCGAGCAGGGCGTGCAGGCCGTCTCGAACCGTCAGATCAGTGAAGCCGCCGGTCAGGGCAACAACGCCGCCGTCGGCTACCACTTCGGCGGGAAGGCCGACCTGATCCGCGAGATCGTGCGCAGGCACGTGGAGCGGATGGAACCGCTGCGGGAACGCATGTACGAGTCGATCAAGGGCTCGAAAGACCTGCGGGACTGGGTCGAATGCCTGGTCGTCCCGGTCTTCGAGCACTACGACACGCTCGGGGAGCCGTCCTGGTTCGCGCGGTTCGCCGCGCAGGTCCAGTTCGACCCGCAGCTGCGGTCCATCGTCGAGGACGAGGCCCTGCGGGCCGAGTCGCTGGACCGCACGGTCGAAGGGCTCAGCCGGTACATGCCGGAGCTGCCAGAAGACGTTGCGGCCGAACGGTTCCGGATGATGCAGATGCTCATGGTGCTCACCCCCGCCTCACGAGAGGCGTCGATGGCCAAGGGGGAGCCCGTGTACGGCTCCTCCTGGCGCGAAGCCGGGGGCGCGCTGGTCGACGCGATCGTCGGCCTGCTCCAGGCCCCGCACAACACCCAGGAAACAGCACGGGAATGAGCAAGGAGAAACACCATGAAGGTCACGGTTTACGAGGACAAATGCTGCGGCGCGGGCTCTTGCGTCATGGCCGCGCCGGACGTCTTCGACCAGCGCGACGAGGACGGGATCGTGGTCCTGCTCGACGAGACGCCCGGTGAGGACCAGTTCGAGGCGGTCCGCGAGGCCGCCAGCATCTGCCCGGCGCTCGCGATCGAACTGAGCGAGGCGCAGTGAGCAGCGTGCTCGTGGTCGGCGCTTCGGCCGCTGGCCTCGCCACCGCCGAAGCGCTGCGCCGCAAGGGCTTCGAGGGGCGCGTGACCCTCCTCGGAGCCGAGCCGCACCTGCCGTACGACCGTCCGCCGCTCTCGAAGCAGGTCCTCAGCGGCGACTGGGAGCCGGAGCGGGCGCGGCTGCGCCCCGAATCCATGCTCTCGGATCTCGACATCGAGCTGGCGCTCGGTGAGGCGGCAGTTGGACTCGACGCGGCGAAGCGCCTGGTCAAGACCGAGCGCGGGCGTGACCTCAGCGCCGACGCCATCGTCATCGCCACGGGGATCCGGCCTCGGGCCTTTCCCGGGAGCACCGGGCTCGCGGGCGTGCACCTGCTGCGCACCTTGGAGGACGCGGCGCTGCTGCGCGCCGAGCTTTCCGCCTCGTCTCGGCTCGTCGTCGTCGGCGACGGGGTGCTCGGGGCCGAGATCGCGGCGACCGCGACGAAGCTGTGCCTCCCCGATCGCGGCGGCAGCGTGACGCTCGTCGGTCCGCAGGCCGCTCCCATGGAGATGCAGCTCGGCGGCGACATGGCCAAAGCGCTTGCGGCACTGCACATCGAGCAGGGCGTCGACCTGCGTCCCGGCGTGGGCGTCGACAGCCTGGTCGAGGCGGACGGGCGCGTGAGCGGCGTCCGGCTCGAGACCGGCGAGGTGCTTCCCGCTGACGCCGTGGTCGTCTCGATCGGGTCGGTGCCGGTGACCGAATGGCTTGCCGGGTCCGGTCTGCGCATCGAGAACGGCGTCGTCTGCGACGCGCAGTGCCTTGCGGCCGAAGGCATCTGGGCCGTGGGCGACGTGGCCCGGTGGGACCACGTCGGGCTCGGACGCTCACTGCGGCTCGAGAACCGCACGAACGCGACCGAGCAGGCCGGGGTCGTCGCGGCGAACATCCTCGGCGAGGGCGTCCCGTACGCGCCGGTGCCGTACTTCTGGACCGACCAGTTCAACGTGAAGATCCAGGTCTACGGCCTGCCGAGCCTCCACGCCGAGACCGAGGTGGTCGAAGGCGACCCGGCCGACGGGCGGTTCGTGGCGCGCTGCAGCGAGAACGGACGCGTGAGCGCGGTGATCGGCTGGAACATGCCGAAGCAGACGCGCCTGCGCCGCGCCGAACTCCTGTAGGGCTCGCGCGCTCCAGGTGCCCCCGGATTCCGCCCGTCCTTGCCCGCAACACCCAAGAGAGGCAAGCGAAATGACCGATACCGAACTTCCCGCCTACCCGATGGACCGGGCCGCGAAATGCCCGTTCGACCCGCCGCCGCAGCTCCAAGCGCTGCAGGCGGAAACGCCGATCACGCGAGTGCAGCTCGCCGACGGGGCCACGCCCTGGCTGGTCACCGGGTACGCCGACCAGAAGAAGGCGCTCTCCGACCCGCGCGTCTCCTCCGACGCCAACCGGCCCGGCTACCCGACCGGGATGAAATACGAGACCGCCGAGCCGCCCGCCGAGGAGGACAAGGGCCCGAGCATCGGGTTCATCCTCATGGACGACCCCGAGCACGCCCGCCTGCGGCGCATGGTGACCGCGCCGTTCATGGTCAAGCGCATCGAGGCGATGAGCCCGGCCGTCCAGCGGATCGTCGACGACCTGCTCGACGAGATGCTGGCCGGGCCGAAACCCGTCGACCTCGTGGAGGCGTTCGCGCTGCCCGTCCCGTCGCTCGTGATCTCCGAGCTGCTGGGCGTGCCATACGGCGACCACGAGTTCTTCCAGGAGCAGAGCAAGCTCATCATCAACCGCTTCACGAGCGAGGCCGACCGGCGGGGCGCGATGGGCGCGCTCGTCGGGTACCTCGCGAAGCTCATGGGCGAGAAGATGCAAGCGCCCGGGGACGACCTCCTGTCGGGGCTCGTGCCTCGCATCGAAGGCGGCGAGATCAGCGTCGTCGACGCCGCGCAGATCGGGATGCTCCTGCTCATCGCTGGGCACGAGACAACCGCGAACATGATCGCGCTCGGCACGCTCGCGCTCCTCGAACACCCGGACCAGCTCAAACTGCTCCAGGAGACCGACGACCCGAAGCTCATCGCGAGCGCTTCCGAAGAGCTGCTTCGGTTCCTGCACATCACCCACAGCGGTCGGCGGCGCGTTGCTTTGGAGGACATCGAGATCGGCGGTCAGGTGGTGCGGGCCGGAGAGGGCCTGATCATGGCCAACGACATCGGGAACCGCGACCCGCGCGTGTTCGCCGATCCCGACCGGCTCGACCTCACACGTGAGGGGCGCAACCACGTCGCGTTCGGGTTCGGGGTGCACCAGTGCCTCGGGCAGCCGCTCGCGCGGATGGAACTGCAGGTCGTGTACGGGACGCTGTACAAGCGGATCCCGACGCTCGCGCTCGCGGGCGACATCGCGGACGTGCCGTTCAAGCACGACGCGTCGGTCTACGGCGTGTACGAACTGCCGGTGACCTGGTAGAACGGGGGAAAGCCGCCGCCACTCGCCGTGGCGGCGGCTTTGTGGCATACCACTAAAAGCGGAGGCGGTTTCCCCGCAGCGGAGTTATGGTCGAGAGCGGTGTCTCGCGCGGACGGCGCGACGCGGGGCGACCTGCGGAGACGGCACACCGGAGTGCCGTTGCCGCCCAACCAGAACCCTCCAATCGAACACGGGGCCCTGCCGCATGGAGACTCCCACCCTCGACGGACGACACCCGCTCAAGTCGGTCGCCCGATCCCTCAAACCCCACCGTGGCAGGCTCGTCGCCGCCACGCTGCTCTTCATTCTCAAAGACAGCCCCATGTGGCTGATGCCCGTGATCACGGGCGCGGCCGTCGACGCCGTGGTGCGCGGCGGGCCCGTCTCGACCCTCGGATGGCTGGCCATCGGCGCGGCCGTGCTCGTCGTCCAGAACGCGTTCACGCACGTGTGGTTCACGCGGCTCTACATGGGCGCGGTGCGCTCGCTCGGGGCGGACTTCCGGAACGCGCTCGCGGCGCGGCTCCAGTTGCTGTCCATCGGGTTCCACTCGCGGTCGAACGCCTCGATCATCCAGAGCAAGGTCGTGCGCGACGTCGAGAACATCGAGATGATGTTCGCGCAGTCGGGCGGTCCGCTGCTCTCGGCCGTGTTCGTGTTCGCCGGGGCGGTCACGATGACCGCGTTCACGGTGCCGCAGTTCCTGCCGGTGTTCGCGTTGTCACTGCCGTGCGGATTCGGCGTGTGGTGGTTCACGCGGCGGCGGACGCAGGAGCGCAACCAGGAGTTCCGCAAGGAGATGGAGGTGTTCTCCTCGCGGGTGGGCGAGATGGCGGCGCTCATGCCGATCACGCGCGCGCACGGGCTGGAGCACGTTGCGGCCGAACGGGTCTCGCAGGTGGCCGAGGAAGTGCGGCACCGGGGGCTGCGGCTCGACGTGGTGAACGGGCGGTTCGGCGCGGCGAGCTGGGTGACCATGCAGCTGTTGAGCGTCGGGTGCCTGCTGCTGGCCGCGACCGTGGCGGTGATGGACTGGGCGCCGATCACGGCCGGGCAGGTCGTGGTGCTGGGCACGTACTTCTCGATGCTGACCGGTTCTGTCGGGTCGGTGCTCAACCTGGTGCCGATCACGGCGCGGGGGACCGAGTCGGTGCGTTCGATCGCCGAGGTGCTCGAGGACCCGGACGTCGAGTGGAACGAAGGAAAGCCCACTGTGGAATCAGTGGAGGGCCGGATCGAGCTGCGCGAGGTGACGGTGCGGTACCCCGACGGCGGCGCGCCCGCGCTGGACTCGGTGGATCTCGCGATCGAGGCGGGGAAGACCGTTGCGCTCGTGGGGCCTTCGGGGTCGGGGAAGTCGACGCTGATGAACACCGTGCTGGGGCTGATCAGGCCCGCTGGTGGGGCGGTGCTGCTCGACGGGGCCGACATGGAGGAGCTGGACATGCGGTCGGTGCGGCGGCATGTGTCGGTGGTGCCGCAGGATTCGGTGCTGTTCGAGGGGTCGGTGCGCGCGAACATCACGTACGGGCTCGGGTCGATCAGCGACGAGCAGGTGCGGCAGGCGCTGCGCGACGCGAACGCGCTCGATTTCGTGGAGGCGCTGTCGGACGGCTGGGACACCGTGGTCGGGGAGCGGGGCGCGCGGCTTTCGGGCGGGCAGCGCCAGCGGCTCTCGATCGCGCGGGCGCTCATCCGCGATCCGCGGATCCTGTTCCTGGACGAGGCGACGAGCGCTCTGGACTCGGAGTCGGAGCGGCACATCCAGGGCGCGCTGGAGACGCTGATGCGCGGGCGGACCACGCTGGTGGTCGCGCACCGGCTGAGCACGATCCGCAGCGCGGACCTCATCGTGGTGATGGAGCACGGCCGGATCGCCGAGCAGGGCACTCACGAAGAGCTGCTTGAGCGTTCGGGCCGGTATGCAAGGTCGTGGGGGGCGCAGCACGCTGGGGTGTGAATGTCGGTTGACAAAGTTGGGAGACACAACTTAGTCTTGGGCTTCCGTGCCGATCGAGGGAGCGCTGTGAGCCGCAAAACCGTGTCCGGGGCCGAGTACCCGATCGTCTCCGGGTTCCACCCGGACCCGTCGATCTGCCGCGTGGGCGAGGACTACTACCTCGCCCACTCGAGCTTCGAGTACTTCCCGGGCGCGCCGATCTTCCACAGCCGCGACCTCGTGCACTGGAAGCAGATCGGCAACATCCTCGACCGCCGCTCACAGTTCGTCCCCGGCGGCGGCACCGCCTCCGGCGGCATCTACGGCCCCACCCTCCGCCACCACGACGGCCGCTTCTACTACGTCACCACCAACGTCTACGACTCGCGCGGCCAGCTCATCGTCTCCGCCGACGACCCCGCCGGCGACTGGAGCGACCCCGTCTTCGTCCCCGAAGCCGTCGGCATCGACCCCGACCTCTGCTGGGACGAGGACGGCGAGTGCTACCTCACCTGGAAGGGCACCGTCTTCAGCGGCGAAGGCGACGGCATCTTCCAGGGCCGCCTCGACCTCGCCACCGGCCGCTTCAAGGAACCGCCCTACCTGGTCTGGCAGGGCATCGGCCTCCACGCCCCCGAAGCGCCGCACCTCTACCGCATTGGCGACCGCTGGTACCTGATGCTCGCCGAAGGCGGCACCGAACGCGGCCACTCCGTCACCATCGCCCGCGCCGACCGCCCCGAAGGACCCTACGAGGCCTGCCCCGCGAACCCGGTCTTCACGCACCGCTCGATGTACCTGCCGGTCCAGAACACCGGCCACGCCGATCTGATCGAAACCGCCGACGGCTCATGGGCCGCCGTCTACCTGGGCGTCCGCCCCGGCGGGTTCACCCCGCACTTCCACGTGCTCGGCCGCGAGACGTTCCTGGCCGGGATCGACTGGGTCGACGGCTGGCCCGTCTTCGACGAGCACCGGTACGAATTCGTCCCCGACGACTCCACCTTCGTCGACGACTTCGCTTCGGAGACTTTGGATCTGCGCTGGGTCGCGCCTTCGAGCGAACCCGACGCGATCGCCGCAGCCACAGGCAAGGGCCTTGACCTGCGCGACCCGGGCGACGGCTCCCCCGGCCTGCTCTGCGTGCGCGCCAAGGACCTCCGCTGGAGCGCCGAAGCCGAGTTCGACGACACCGGACGCTTCGTCCTCTGGCTCGACAAGCGCCACTGGTACGGTCTGACCTGCGAGAACGGCGTGGTCCGGGCGCAGGCGCGCATCGGCGGCGTCACCGCCGAGCTGGGTTCGGCCCCCGCGCCGGAAGGCCCGGTCGTGCTGCGCCTCGAAGCGGTCGAACCGCAGGCCGAGGACATGACCGGCTACGGCCCCGACGACATCGTGCTCTCCGTCAAGACCGGTGACGCTTTCACGGAACTGGGCAGGCTCGACGGCCGCTACCTCTCCACCGAGGTCGCGACCGGGTTCACCGGCAGGATGATCGGCGTCGGCGCGGCGGGCGGCGACTCGCGGGCCCGCGAGTTCCGTTACACGCCAACCACATCAGGCGAGTGACGTTCAGTCCGACGCGCGGACGATGACGACCGGGCAGCTCGCGTGGCTGACGCAGTAGTGGCTCACCGAGCCGATCAGCGTCCCCACGAAACCGCCGTGCCCGCGACTGCCCACCACCAGCAGGTCGGCGCCCTCGGCCATGTCGATGAGCGACTTGGCCGGGTGGCCGCCCACGGTGTGGTGCTCGACCTCCACGTCCCGGCTCGCGCCGAGAACCCCGTTGACCGCGGCTTCGAGCGACTGCTTGGCGGACTTGTCGAACTCCTCGCCGCCGGGCAGGACCATCATGCCGCTGCCGTACATCGTCGGCACTTCCCACGCCTGCACGGCCTCGACCTTCGCGCCCGTGCGCCGCGCCTGCTCGACGGCCCATTCGAGGGCCTTGATCGAGGGCGCGGAGCCGTCGACGCCGACGACGATGCGCTCCTGACGCTGCTCCATCTGCTCGTCCATGTCCCCTCCTCGGAGCCGGTCCGGACTCCTGGAATACCCTCCCGCACGCCCGCCGAACCCTCCCGGGAAACGCGAAACGCCCGGCCGGGACCGGGCGTTTCACGAGGTCAGTGCCGGATTCAGGCGGCTTCGACGGGCTGGGTGATGCGGATGTGGTTGCCGAACGGGTCGCGCAGGGCGCAGTCGATCCCGTACGGCTGCTCGACCGGTTCCTCCGTGAACTCGACGCCGAGGTCCTTGAGCCGCTTGTAAGTGCCGCGGCAGTCGTCCGTCGTGAGGATGGTCGCGCCGAGCGCGCCCTTCGTGAGCAGGTCACGCACCGCGGCGGCCGTCTCGTCGCTCTGCGAGGGCGGGCCGGGCACCTCGAGGTGGATGCGCCGCTCGGGATGACCGGGCGTCGACACGGTCAGCCAGCGCATGAACCCGAGGTCGGCGTCCTCGACGATCTCGAAGCCGAGCTTGCCTACATAGAAGTCGATCGCCTCTTCCTGGTCGAGGACGAACACGGTGTGAATGCTGATTCCTGTGAACATGCGACCAGCCTATGGGCCCGCGGGCCCGCCGGGCTTATCCGAAAATGCTCAGTCGCGGGAACCGGCGGCGCCGGCCGGTCGCGTCCAGCTCTTGACGAAGCAGACCGGGGCCTGCAAGGGGACCGCCTGCGCCCGGTACACGGTGGGGGAGCGGCCGATGAGCGCGCTGAACGTGCGGGAGAACGTGCCGAGCGAGTCGAAGCCGACCGCCAGCCCGATCTCGGTGACCGTCGCGTCGGAGTCGCGGAGCATCGCGCAGGCGCGTTCGATCCTGCGCCGCTGCAGGTAGCGGTGCGGGGTCTCGCCGAACGTGGCCCTGAACTGGCGGCTGAAGTGCGCGGGCGACATAAGGGCGACGCGCGCGAGCGCGGGCACGTCGAGCGGCCTGGCGAAGTCGCGGTCCATGGCGTCGCGGGCGCGCAGGAGCCGCCGGTTCTGGTCTTCGCCTGGGGTCTTCACGGCATCCTCCGAGGTCACGTGCGCGTACGCCGATGATCGCACGGGTGGAGGCAGACCACATCCGGGGACTCAGGCTCGCCGGGGGCACGGGCCGCGTGCGGACCTTCCCCGGCGGGGCTTGTTCCGCGAAGGCCCGGTCGCGGACTGACTGTCGGGAAGCCGATCCACCCGATCGGCGCGATGATCCGCGGCCCGGACCCGAAACTCCATACGCTCACCTGCGGCAACGAAGCTGGAAGAAGGGAAACGAGCGGTATGGCGACTCGGAAACACAGGATCGCGCAAGGCCTCGCGGCGCTCGCGCTCGCGGCGGGAGCCGTGCTGGCGCTCTCCGCGCCCGCTCAGGCCGACGTGCTGGCCTGCACGGACCACGTCAAAGCGAACGGCTATCCGGTCGGGCCGAGGGTCCAGGCCGCGTGCGAGGCGGGCGTGCCCTGGGACGGCCACCCGCACTGCGTCAACCAGCTCCTCGACGTGAAGGTCGCGATCCACGTCGCTGACCGGGCCTGCCACCAAGCGACACTCGGTTAGCGGCCAGCGGCCAGCGGCCAGCGGCCAGCGGCCATCGGCCAGCGGCCAAGGGGCGATTCGCGAATCGAGGACTGAGGGCTGACCGCGACCAGCGGGAGGCGGGCGACACACCGCGCCGCCCGCCTCCCGCGCCGCCCGCCTCCCGCGCCGCCCGCCTCCCGCCCGACTCCTGTGGCGGCTTCCGCGAACCCGACCCGCCCGCCTCACGGGCCGCTTCCGAGAATCCGAGTCTGCGTCCGCTTTGCGGCGATATATTCAGGACTCCAGTGCCCTCACGGGCCTCGACGGCCCGACCTGCGAGGACTCCATGGCCCAATCCGCGAACGCTATCGAGACCCCGCGCACCGCGAAACTCGCGTTCTGGACGCTGACCTCCATGGTCGTCGGCTCCATGGTCGGCGCGGGCGTGTTCTCCCTCCCGGCCCGGTTCGCGCAGGAGACCGGCGTCGCGGGCGCGCTCATCTCGTGGGCCGTCGCGGGCACGGGCATGCTCATGCTCGCGTTCGTGTTCCAGAACCTCGCGATCCGCCGCCCCGACCTCGACGCCGGTGTCTACGCGTACGCGAAGGCCGGGTTCGGCGAGTACCCCGGCTTCTTCTCCGCGTTCGGCTACTGGGCGAGCGCCTGCGTCGGCAACGTGACGTACTGGGTGCTCATCATGTCGACAGCGGGCGCGCTCATCCCCGCGCTCGGCGAGGGCGACACGGTCCTGGCGATCGTGCTCTCCTCGGCGGGCCTGTGGGGGTTCTTCCTGCTCATCAAGCAGGGCGTGAAGGAAGCGGCCGCGATCAACCGGATCGTCACGGTCGCCAAGCTCGTGCCCATCATCGTGTTCGTCATCCTCGCGCTGTTCTTCTTCAAGCCGTCGGTGTTCGCCGAGAACTTCGCGGGCGCCGACTACGCCGGGTCCTTGTTCAGCCAGGTCAGGGGCACGATGCTCGCGACGGTGTTCGTGTTCCTCGGCGTCGAGGGCGCCTCCGTGTACTCGCGGCACGCCAAGCGCCGCGAGGATGTCGGGCGCGCGACCGTCACCGGTTTCCTCTCCGTGTTCGCGGTCTTCGCGTCGGTCACGATCGTGTCCTACGGGATCCTGCCGATGGACCAGATCGCAGAGCTGCGGCAGCCGTCCATGGCCGGAGTCCTGGAGGCCGCCGTCGGTACCTGGGGCATGGTGTTCGTCTCGGTCGGCCTCATCATCTCCGTCCTCGGCGCGTACCTCGCCTGGACGCTCATGGCCGCCGAAGTGCTGTACGTGGCCGCGCAGGACAAGGACATGCCGAAGTTCCTCGCCCGCGCCACGAAAGCCGACGTCCCCGTCCCGGCCCTGGTCCTGAGCACCGCGCTCAGCCAGATCGTCCTCGCCATCACCTACTTCTCCGACGACGCGTTCAACTTCGCGCTCGACCTCACCAGCGCCCTCACCCTCATCCCGTTCCTCCTCGCGGCCCTCTTCGCGGTCAAAGTCGCGTTCGGACGCGACGGCAGGGGCGAACGCGGCACCTCGAAGGAGATGACCGTCGCCGCCCTCGCCGTCGTCTACACGGCGTTCCTGCTGTTCGCGGCCGGTCTGGAGTTCCTGCTCATGTCGTTCATCGTCTACGCCCCCGCGACGATCCTGTTCGTCATGGCCCGCCGCGAGCAGGGCCGCCGCGTGTTCAGCCCCGGCGAGGCCGTCCTGCTGGCGGTCTCGGTCGCGGGCGCCGTCGCGGGCGTCGTCGCGCTCGCACTGGGATGGATCGACATTTGAGAACGCAGAGGTAAAGGGGTGCAGTCATGTCCGATGTCCAGTCCTACGGCGTCCATTCCGAAGTCGGCAGGCTCCGGAAGGTCCTGGTGTGCGCGCCCGGGCTCGCGCACCGGCGCCTGACGCCCACGAACGCCGACGGACTGCTGTTCGACGACGTCATGTGGGTCGAGAACGCGCAGCGCGACCACGCCGAGTTCGTCGAGCACATGCGCGACCGCGGCGTCGAGGTCGTCGAACTGCACGACCTCCTCTCGCAGACCATGGCGGACAAGGAGGCCCGCGGCTGGCTCCTCGACCGGAAGATCACCCCGAACGAGGTCGGCATCGGGCTCATGGAGCCGACCCGGGAGTTCCTGGAAGCGCTCGGCCCGGCCGAACTCGCCGAGCACCTCATCGGCGGCATGTCCACACACGACCTCCCGAACGACCTGCGGCCCGCGTACGTCGCGCTGGCGCGGGAGTCGACGGGCGCGCGCGAATACCTCATGCCGCCGCTGCCGAACACCTTGTACACCAGGGACACCACGTGCTGGCTGTACGGCGGGCTCACGCTCAACCCGCTGTACTGGCCCGCGCGCCACGACGAGACGCTGCTGATGAAGGCGATCTACACGTTCCATCCCGAGTTCAAGGGATCGAGAGTGTGGTGGGGCGACCCCGACGAGTCGTGGGGGCAGGCGACGTTCGAAGGCGGCGACATCATGCCCGTCGGGAACGGCGTGGTCCTCATGGGGATGAGCGAGCGCACGTCGCGGCAGGCCATCACGCAGGTCGCGAAGGCCCTGTTCGACCAGGGCGCGGCCGAGCGGGTGGTCGTGGCGGGCATGCCGAAGCTGCGCGCGGCCATGCACCTGGACACGGTGTTCACGTTCGCCGACCGGGACGTGGTGACGCTGTACCCGAAGATCATGGACGCCGTGCACACGTTCTCGCTGCGGCCCAGCGACAAAGCGCCGGGCCTGGAGCTGGAGGACCACGGCTCGGCGGCGTTCACCGAGGTCGTGGCCGAGGCGCTGGGGCTGCGGCGGCTGCGGGTCATCGCCACGGGCGGCGACGTGTACGCCTCCGAACGGCAGCAGTGGGACTCGGGGAACAACGCGGTCGCGCTGGAGCCGGGCGTGGTCATGACGTACGACCGGAACACGCAGACGAACACGCTCCTGCGCGACGCCGGGATCGAGGTCATCCCGATCGTCGGCGCCGAACTCGGGCGCGGCCGGGGCGGCGGGCACTGCATGACCTGCCCGATCATCCGCGACCCCGTGGACTTCTAGCGCTGGCGGCGGATCGACTTGGAACCCGGCTCAGGGGCGCGGCCTTATGGCCGCGCCCCTTCGGGTTTCCTTGCGTTCCTTTGCTTTAGCCCCAGGCGCCGGGGGTGTAGTTGCCGCCGGGGATGCGCGGGATGGCGTTCATCCGGTTGTAGGCGTTGATGAGCGCGATGAGGCCGATCAGGCCGGTGAGCTGGTCGTCGTCGAAGTGCTTGCGGGCGTCGTCCCACACGTCGTCGGGGACGCCCGCGCTGTCGGCGAGGCGCGTGCCCGCCTCGGTGAGGGCGAGGGCCGCGCGCTCGGCCTCGGTGAAGACCACGGAGTCGCGCCAGGCGGCGACCATGGTGAGGCGGACGGTGGTCTCACCGGCGTGGGCGGCGTCCTTGGCGTGCATGTCGGTGCACACGCCGCATCCGTTGATCTGGCTGGCGCGCAGCAGGACCAGGTTCGGGATCTCGGCCGGGAGGCCGGTGTTCTCGAGGGCCCGGCCCGCGGAGTTGATGTACTTCGCGAACTTGGCGATGTTGGGGTTGGAGTAGAAGTCGATGCGGGGTTCCACGGCGGGCTCCTTCAGGATTCGTTCGATACACCGGCATGACGGAACCCGGCCCGGACATGTGACCGGCAGCGGTCGGAGAGTGGCGTGGATCACGGCAGCGATGTCGCGGGCGGCGGGACGGTCACATTTCGCCCCGCGCACGCGTCATAGAGTCGACAACCCCGTCGAAGGAGGAGCGAGCATGAACGACGACCAGTGGCTGGCACAGCGATTCGAGACCGACCGGCCCCGGCTGGAGGCCGTCGCGTTCCGGATGCTCGGCTCCTCCGGCGAAGCCGAGGACGCGGTCCAGGAGGCCTGGTTCCGCTTGGCCGCCAGCGACACCGAGCGCATCGACAACCTCAGCGGTTGGCTGACCACGGTCGTCGGCCGGGTCTGCCTCGACCAGCTGCGGCGGCGCAAATCGCGGGCCGAACAGCCCATGCCTACATCTTTTGACGGCACGGTCGAGATTGAGCCGACCGCGCTGCCGGGGCCGGCCGATGTCGAGGCCGACCCGGAGTCGGCGGCGGTCATCGCCGACTCGGTGAGCCTCGCGCTGCTGGTGGTCCTGGAGACGCTTGAACCCGCCGAGCGGCTCGCGTTCGTCCTGCACGACATGTTCGGCGTGCCCTTCGACGACATCGGCCAGATCGTCGACCGGACCCCGACCGCCGCGCGCAAGCTCGCGAGCCGCGCCCGGGCGCGCGTGCGGGGGACCGACGTGCCGCAGCGCAAAGAGGTATCGAAGCAGCGCACGGTCGTCGAGGCGTTCCTCGCGGCGGCGCGCGGTGGCGACTTCGAGGCGCTGGTGTCGGTGCTCGACCCCGAGATCACGCTGCGCACGGATGCGGCGGAGGTCGGCCAGATCATCCGCGGCGCGGCCCAGATCGCGGGCGGCGCGATGACCTTCGCGGCCATGGCCAGCAGCGCCCAGCTCGTGCTCGCCGACGGCAAGATCGGCGTCATCTCGTCGCTTCCGAACCTTCCGACGCGCGTGCTCGTGTTCACCGTCGAAGGCGACAAGATCATCGCCATGGAAGGCGTCACCAACCCCGACCGGGTCAGGGGCATGGACCTGACGCTCCTCGACGCCTAAGGGACGCAAGCGAAAGCGCGGGCCGCGATCCGAACGGATCGCGGCCCGCGCTTTCGCTTCGTGTGAGCGGCACGAAATGTCGTACCCCTCAGCCACCCTTGATATCGGGGGCCCAGCACCGCAACACACCCGACCCCGGGTGGCGGCCGAGCCGCGCGAATGTCGTACCCGTGCGCGATAGTTGCATCGGGGGGCGCTCTGCGCCGACACACCCGACCCCGGGGGCCGGACGCGACCCGGGGGGGCCGGACCCCCGATCCCCTAGTGGCCGAAGGCGTCCGAATCCGCCGCCGCGGCCTCGCCCTGGTCGAGCGCCGCCAGCGCCATCACGTCCTCCGGGGCAAGCTCGAAGTCGAACACGTCCAGGTTCTGCGCCAGGCGCTGCGGGTCACTCGACTTCGGGACCACCGCGAGTCCCGAGTCCAAGTGCCAGCGCAGCACCACCTGCACGGGCGTCTTCCCGTACTTCTCGGCCAGCTGCAGCACCTTCGGCTCGCTCCGCACCTCGCCGCCCTGGCCGCCGATCGGGGACCACGACTGGGTCACGATCCCGCGCTCCTTGTGGTACGCCCGCGCTTCCAGCCGGGTCGTCAACGGGCTCAACTGGATCTGGTTCACGTCCGGGATCACGCCGGTGGCCTCGATGATCCGGTCCAGGTGCGCCGGTTTGAAGTTCGACGTGCCGATCGCCTTGACCCGCTTCGACTCCAGCAGCCGCACCAGGCCCTCCCAGGCCTCGGTGTACTTGCCGTGCTGCGGGTTCGGCCAGTGGATGAGCAGCAGGTCGAGGTAGTCGAGCCCGAGCCGGTCGAGGCTCCGCTCGCAGGCGTCGGCCGCCAGGTCGACGCCGTGCCACTCCCGGTTGAACTTCGTGGTCACGAACAGGTCCTCGCGGGCGACGCCGGAAGCCTTGAGCCCCAGGCCGACGCCGCGTTCGTTCCGGTAGTTCTCGGCGGTGTCGACGAGCCGGTAGCCGAGCCCGATCGCCTCGGCGACCACGCGTTCGGCCTCGGCGTCGTCCATCGGCCACGTGCCCAGGCCAAGCAACGGCATGGCCGCGCCGTGCGCGAGTTCGACGGTCGGTGCGGTGGGTGCCATGGAGGAAGCCTCTCTGATCGGTGGCGCCGCCGGGGGCGGCGCCGTTGGAAGGCGGTTGCGAGGGGCGTCGTCTACGCTACCGCCGCCCGAGTACCCGTGAAACGGGGCGAAACACCCGCGTTCACCGGGCGTTCCCACATCATGGCCAACATTGTGCCAAGTGCTCGTATTTTTGTATCAGCACATAGATTTCAGGGCATGGAAACGACCTCGAACCCCGTCCTGCGCGTCGCCCCCGCCTCCCCCGCGGACGCCCTCGCCTACTTCGCCGGCCTCATGACCTACAGCACCGACGTCTCCGACGTCTACGCCGCGTCCCAGGCCGACGACTTCGGGTTCACCCTCGTCGACACCCGCGGCGACGCCGCCTGGTTCCAGGGCCGCGTCCCCGGCGCCGTCCACCTCCCCACCGACGACATCGCGTCCCGCGCAAGCGAACTCGTCGCTGCCGACAAGCCCGTCGTCGTCTACTGCTGGGGCCCCGGCTGCAACGGCGCCTACCGCGCCGCCGTCGAGTTCGCGAAGCTCGGCTACCAGGTCAAGTACATGATGGGCGGCTTCGAGTACTGGGTGCGCGAAGGACTCCCGGTCGAGACCGCGGCCGGCGTCGAGCGCGGCAAGCCCGACCCGCTCACCGCCCCTTCGAGCGGCGTCTCCTGCGACTGCTGAAGCGGGTCATAATCGACGCATGAGCGAACTCCTTGCGATGCCAGAGGACTGGACGAAAGCACTGGCCATCGTGGCCCACCCCGACGACATGGAGTACGGCGCCGCTGCGGCCGTCGCCCGCTGGACCGGCGGCGGCCGCGACGTCGCCTACCTCATGGTCAGCCGCGGCGAAGCGGGCATCGACACCATGTCCCCCGAGGAGTGCGCGCCCGTGCGGGACGCCGAGCAGCGCGCCTCAGCCGCCGTCGTCGGCGTCTCCTCCGTCGAGTTCCTCGACCACCGCGACGGCGTCATCGAATCCGGCGTCGCCCTCCGCCGCGACCTCGCCGCCGCGATCCGCCGCCACAAGCCCGAACTCGTCATCACCCTGAACCGGCGCGACCACTTCATGCCCGGCCACTGGAACAGTGCCGACCACCGCGCCGTCGCCGAATCCGTGCTCGACGCCGCGAACGACGCGGGCAACCGCTGGATCTTCCCCGAGCTCGCCGACGAAGGCCTCGAACCCTGGGGCGGCGTCCGCTGGGTCGCGCTCGCGGCTTCGCCGGAGTCGACGCACGCCGTCGACGTCACCGACACCATGGAGACCGGCATCGCCTCGCTCCTGGAGCACCGCGCGTACATCACCGCGCTCACCGACGAGGACCCCGAGACGTACGTGCGCGGCTTCCTCACCGGCTTCGCCGAAGGCGCGGGCGAGCGGTTCGGCACGCGCTACGCGACCACGTTCGAGCTGATCAGTTTCTGACACCCGAGCCGAATCTCCTCGGCTTCCATGAATCGATCATTGCCGAGATCGGACGTTCGGGCGTTTCTTGTCGGACCCGGGGAGTACTTTTGCGCCAGGGGTCCCTTAGGGGGGATTTATCCGCTTATTTCGGGATCGCGGCGGTTTCATATTCGCGGAACGGGGGCCGGGCATTCGCCCGGCCCCCGTTCTCGCTCTGGGGTTGCCGCGCCGTGGAGGCGCGGCGGAGTCAGTTGTGCGCGGAGCTATTCGAAGTCGCCCTCGACCGTCCCGGTGTCCCCGGATTCGGTCACGGCCTCGAACGAGTAGCGGTCGTCGTCGGCGCTGCGCGGGCCGCCGCTGTGGTTGAACTGGCCCGCGAGCGTGTACTCCCCGGCCGGGAGGACCTTGCCGTCCTGGAGGGTCCAGGTGTAGACGAGGAAGCCGTCCTCCTCGGTCACCACCGCGGTCTTGAACCAGCCGTCGCCGGTCGTCCACGACCCGGTCGAGTCGAGGCCCTCGCCCTCGGCGACGCGCAGTACCACCGTGAGCTCGGCGAGCGGCTGCTCGTTCTTGAGCGTCAGGTCCGCCTGCGACCAGAACTCCTGGCTGCTGCCGACCGAGCCGTCCGTCCAGAGCCACTCGGGCGCCTCGCCGCCCGGATCCGGGCTGGAGGCGTCGTCGGTCGCGCCGTCCTCGGACGACTCGACCTCCGAAGGCGTCGCCTCACCGGTAGTCGGGGCGTCGCCGCTGCTCTCCGGGTCCGAGGCCTCCGCGGTCCGAGTGCCGGGGTCGGCCGCGGGAGGTTCGGGGGCAGGGCCGATCACCGGGCCGAAGCCCAGGAACTGCCCCGCGAACACGATCGCGCCGATGAGCGCCAGCGCCGCACCGGTCGCCAGTCCCAGCTGCGGGATCCGCCAGCCGGTGCGCACCGGCTCGGCGCGCACGCGCGGCTCGCGCATGCCCTCGGACACGCGCGCCCACATGCGGTCGCGGTCCGGTTCGTACTCCTCGGCGTGGACTCGGAGCCGGTCGTTGACGTCGTCGTTCACCGCTGCTCCCCCTTTCCGATCGAAGCCCAGGCCGATCCCGCCTGGGGTCCGAGGATGCGCCGCAGTTCGGCCAGGCCCTTCGAGGTCTGGCTCTTGACCGTGCCGACCGAGATGCCGAGCGCGTCGGCGGTCTCGCGTTCGGAGAGCTCCAGCGAGTGCCGGAGCACGACGCACGCGCGCCGTCGCAGCGGCAGCCGTTCGAGCGCTTTGCGCACGTCGACGACGGCGGCCGAGTCGGGGCCGTCGTGCGTCTCGCCCGGGCGCTGCCAGAACAGCGTGTTGCGGCGCCGCTCGCGCACGGCGGCGCGGATGCGGGTCTTGGCGAGGTTGGCGACGATACCGCGCGCGTACGCGATCTGCGACCTGGCCCGCCGGGCCTGGTCCCACTGGCGCCACACCGCGAGCATCGCGTCCGCCGCGATGTCCTCTGCCGTCCCGCTCTCGCCGATGAGCAGCCACGCGAAGCGCGCCAGCTCGGCGTGGTGCCGCTCGAAGAAGGCGCGGAACGCGTCCTCTTCCAGCTGGGCGGGGACGTCCAACGGGGGGCCTCCGGTCGCGGGTCGAATTCGGGGAGGCGGAGAGTCTAGCAGTCTGACCACGGTGCCCTCGCTTTCAGAAGTACCGCACGGAAAGAGGGCGGGCTCGGACACCCCCGGTGTCCGAGCCCGTTGTTTCCCATGGCAGGAAAGCCCTTCCTTATACCTGTATGTCGCCTACAGGTATGTCATGGTCGCGCCGATCGCGGTCGATCCGGTCGTCAGGAAGCTGACGCTCGGGAGTTTGCCGCTGGAGCCGCGCGCCTTCGTCGGCTGCGCCGCGTCGGTCGACTTGAATTGCGGGACGCTCACGCCGGAGTCCCAGCTGTTCGCGGCCGAGACGGTGCGCGAGCCGAGCTTGTCGGCGGAGCCGCCGTCGACCGAGAGGTTGCGGGCGAGCCGCGCCGAGCCGGTCTGGAACCAGAAGCCGGAGCCCTCGTTCGACCAGGCCGTGTTCTTGTAGACCTGCATCTTGCCGGTGTTGGAGTTCTCGGTGAACCCGTTGGCGTTGTTGGACCAGGCGGCGTTGTTCGCCACGACGTGCGAGACCGCCTCATCGTCGCCGCCGAGCTTGAAGCCGTTGCCGTCGCCCTGCCAGTCCGGGTCGTCCCAGCGGTTGAAGCCGTTGCCCCACGCCCAGTTCGACTCCACGCGCACGGGCGAGGAGAAGGACCAGAAGTCGAGGCCGTCGTCGGCGTTCTCGTAGAGCCGGGCGCCGCGGATGACATTGCCGGAGCCGGAGCCAAACTTGACGGCGATGCCGTCGGCGTTCTCGCCGTTCGCGGCCGCGTCGTAGTTCCCGTACGAGTCGAGGTCCTCGACCAGATTGTTCACGGTGTTCTCGCCGCGGAGGTTGAACCCGGTGTCGCCGTTGTAGCGGGTCACGAGGTTGTCGAACACGCCTCCGGTGGAGGAGGTGACGACGACGCCGTGCGCCGGGGAGTTCTGGAACGTCATGTCGTGCACGTACCAGTAGGAGCCGTAGATGCCGGCGAGCCAGTCGCCGTCGGGGAGGTTCGAGCCGTCGACGGTGACGGCGCCGTTCCCGTACGGTTCCAGGGTGATCCGCGCGGAGGCGGTGCCCGAGTTCTGCGATTTCAATGTCGCGGACGGGTAGTAGGTGCCCGCCTTGACGCGGATGACCGTGCCCGCCTTCGCGTTCTTCACGGCCGCTTCGAGTTCGGCGTTCGTGTCGACGACGACGTCGGTGGCCGCGGCCGCCTCGTTCGCGCCGAAGCCGTACTGGAGGCCGATCCCTGCCACGCCCGCCGCGACGGCGACCGCTGCCGCGATCGCCGTACGCGTCCTGCGCTTCTTGCTATTCGGTGAGGACATGACGCCCTTTCCCTGATTGTGGTTGGTGGGTGCGGCGGAGCCGGGTTGCCGCACCGTCATGTGGTTGCCGCGGGCGCCCCGAAGGTTGCCGCGAAATCCGAAGATTTTTTGAAGAACTTCGGCCCGGCAGTGGAACCACAGGTCAGGGAGGTGATGCGCCTTAAGAGAAGGTGACGTGCGCGCCGACCGGGCGCGCGGCCGGGTCGTCGAGGAGCCCGGCGAAGAGGTTGTCGAAGACGGCGGCGCGGTCGAACCGCAGCGCGTACGCGCGGGCCCGCTCGGCCGCGGCCCCGCGTTCGGCCGGGCTCATGGCGAGCGCGCGGTCGAGGGCGGCCGCGAGCGCCGCCGGGTCGGAGTGCGGGACCTCGATCGCGGTGTCCCCCACGGCTTCGGGGATGCCGCCGGTGCGGGTGGTGATCACCGGTCCGCCGCCCGCGAGCATCTTCTCCACGAGCGCGATCCCGAACGTCTCGACGAACTCCGGGCGCGGCTTCGACGGCAGCGCGTACGCGGCGCAGCCGTTCATGAGCAGCGGCTTCTCCTCGTCGCCGACGTCGGTGAGGAACAGGATCCGCTCGTCGTCCCCGGCGAGGGCCCTCGTCTCGGCGTGCGCGGGGCCGTTCCCGGCGATCACGAGCCGGTGCGTGCGCGACGCGCCCGAAGCGCGGTAGGCGGCGATGAGGTCGTCCGCGCCCTTCGCGGCGGCGACACGGGAGAGGAAGAGGACGTAGCCGTCGCGGGTCAGTCCCCTTGCGGCCAGGGCGTTCTCGACTTTCAGCGGGTCGAGGTCGAGGTAGGCGCCCGCGTCCACGGCCGGGTAGGAGACCTCGACGCGGTCGGCGACCTCGTCCCTGAACCTCGTGCCGCACGCGAGGTCGACCTGCGCGGCCGACTCGAGGATGAGGTCGCGCGTGTACGCCGAGACGGCCACGCACCTGTCATGCGACAGGTATGCGGTGAACAGGGACGCGGCCGCGCCGATCGCGCCCTCGGCGATGCACGAGCGGACCACGTTCGTGATGTCCGAGCCGACGGCCTCGGCGATCGTCGTGACGTCCGCGTCGAGCCCCGAGGCGCGCACCGACCGCAGCGCCTCGGCGACCGCGTTCGCGTGCGGCGTCAGGTACATCGACATGCACACCGTGGGCACGCCGTCGGTGAAGAGCTCGAACAGCCGCCCGGCCAGGCCGAGCAGGTGGCGGCCCGTGGGGACCCGGTAGTCCCCCACGGGACCCGGCCGCTCCACGGTGATCCCCTCCGAGTACGGCAGGAGTTCCCCGAGCGGTTTGAGCGGCAGCCCCGCCGCCCGCAGCGCCTCGATCGGCCAGGTCACGATGCGCACGTCGTCGAAGCCGCGAGTGAGGGCGACTTCGGCGAGGCCGCGCGCCTCGGTGGCGTGGCCGCAGATGACCGGGTCCGCGCGGACCACGATGACGAGGCGGCGCTGCGGGCCGCGGGGCTGTGCGATCACGGTAGGAACTCCTGGAGTCGGGCCCCGCCGGCCCATTCGGGGCGCCGGTCGGAGGCGGACGGCGGGCGCATCTTCGTGGCCCAGTCGGAAGGTTCGGGTCCGAGCTCGATCTCCAGCCGCCCGCCGCCGTGCAGCTGGTTGCCGGTGAGGAACCCGTGGTCCAGCGGCTTGCCGTTGAAGCGCGCCGACTGGACGTACTGCGGTCGCGACCCGGCGGCGTCCTCGCCGATCCCGGACTCGACGTGGCCGTTGGTCACCAGCTCGAACCCGTTGCCGCCGAAGCGGAGTGCGGCGCCGCTGAACGCGGGCGCGTTGACCAGGAACAGGTTCTGGCCCGCGACCGGGAAGAGCCCCAGTGACGCCCATACGTACCAGGACGAGAGCGCCCCGGAGTCGTCGTTGCCGGGCAGGCCGCCGCGGCCCGTCCCGAACTGGTAGGAGAGCGCGGCGTGCACGACCTCGGCGGTGCGGTCGGGCCGCCCCGCGTAGTGGTAGGCCCAGGGGGCCTCCATGTCCGGTTCGTTGTTCAGGCCCTCGAATCGGTTGAGGTCCTGGCCGATCGCGAACTCGGAGCCGAACGGCGGCACGCCCAGCTGCATGACCGGGCCCGCGCCGAAGCCGAAGAACCGGTCGAGGATCGCGGTGAACGCCTTGTCGCCGCCCGCGAGCTTGATGCGGGCGGCCATGTCGTGCAGGAGCCGGAACGAGTAGTTCCAGCGCCCGCCCTCGTAGAAGCTCGAGTCGCGCAGGAGGCCGTCGCTGCCGAACGCGTTGACCCAGTTGAGGGCCTTCGCCTCCAGCTCGTCGGCGAGCCGGTGGTCGCCCAGGCCGCGCGCGACGATCGCCGTGCACCAGTAGCCGGTGGCGAGGTCGAGGGTGTGGCTGATCGGGTGCACGAGGCCCCGGTCGGTGTAGTCCTCGCCGTAGCCGCGCCGCAGGTCGTCCTGCATGTGGACGAGCGCCCAGTCCCATTCCAGGCCTTCGAGGCCCAGCTGGTAGCCGTCGGCGAGCACGGTGTGGGCGAGGGCCGAGGCCTGCCGGAAGAACCGGTCGGAGCCGCGCGACATGCGGTAGCCGATGGGGAGGTTCCCCTCCTCCTCGGCGATCTTCACCAGCGACTCGAGCATCGCCGCACCTTTGGCGGGGTCGAGGGCGGTGAGCAGCGGGAACTGGGTCTTGTACATGTCCCACATCGTCGCAATGTCGAACACGAAGGGGCCCTTGGAAGGCCAGAACGGGCTCTCGTCCTCGGCGAAGCACGGCTTGATCAGCGAGTGGTAGAGGCCCGTGGCGAACACGGTGCGGCGTTCGGGCGTGCCGCCGTCCACTTCGACCTGCGAGGCGTACCCGGCCCAGGCGTCGTGGGTCTGGGCGCGCACCCGCTCGAAGCCGTTCTCGAACCCGCCGGGCAGGTTGGCCTCCAGGTTGCGGCGGGCCTGGTCGGTGCCGCGCATCGAGAAGCCCATGCGGATCTCGACGGTCTGGCCCGCGCGGGCCGGGCCCATGAACATGAGGCCGAACGGGCGCAGCGTGGTGCGGCGGATGTAGTCGAAGTCGAGGCGGGTGCCGCCGTCGACGCGGCGGCGGTCGTACCAGACGAGCTGGCGCCAGGCCTTCGGCGTGTCCGAGTCGATGTAGACCGAGAGCGGGATGCCCTCCATGACCACCGTGCCCTGCGCGCAGCCCTGGCCGAGGCTCTCGAGCCCGGCGCGGAGGGGGACGGTGGTGCCGTGCTCGATCGCGAGCCCGCCGTACGAGAAGTCGAGGACGACGCGCGCCGAGGACGCCTCGGGGAAGGTGTAGCGGTGCACGGCGGTCTTCTCGCCGACGGTGAGCTCGCAGCGGATGCCGTTCTCCAAGGTCGCGGCGTAGTAGCCGGGCTCGGCGGTCTCGTCCTGGAGCTTCCAGCGGGTGCCGAGCGCGTCGAGCGGCTCGATCATCGGCGTGACCCGGAAGTAGTTGTAGTACTTGCGGATCGCGCCGGTCCCGGACTGCTGGAAGTGGGTGAAGCCGCTGGCGAGGTAGTCGTCGTAGAGGGGCGCGGGGGCGCCCTCGGTCGACATGCCGTAGCGGCCGTAGCCGGTGGGGTAGGCCCCGGAGCACGCGCAGGCCGAGACCATCCCGAGCGGGTAGCAGGCGCCGGGGTGGGTGTTGCCGACCTGGGCTTTCGGCCACCACCAAGCGGCGGCCAGCCCCTGCGCCGCGGGCAGATCGGCCGGTTCGGTGCCGATGAAGGGGTCTACTGAGTCCAATATGCGACCGAGATTAGATGTCATGCGTCACATCCTCGTTACAGCTGGATGAACGCGCAAGCGTAGACGTGCACTTCGTCTAAAATTCGCTGCTGCGCAACGCGAAACATGAGTCGCTAACCGGGCCGGTGGTCGGTCTCCAGGCCCGCCAAGTGCCCGGTCAGGGCGATCGCTGTAGGGCGCAGATCCTGGATCACCGTGATCGCGCCCGAGGGCACCCCTTCCCGGATCAGCTCCTCCGGCACCGCCGCGTCGCCCAGGAGCGTCCGCAGCAGGTCCACCGTCACGCCGCCGTGGCAGGCCACCGCGACCGGCCCGCCCGCCCCGGCTCCAGTCGCAGCCGCGCTCTCCGCCTCCCGCTCGACCAGGAACTCCCGGAACCTGGCACCGGCCGCCCGCGACGAGTCGCCGCAGACCGGCGTGAAGTCCCGGTCCGCGCTCGCCCGCACCCAGTCGGCGAAGAACGCCTCCGCCGACACGCTCCCGTCCCAGTTCATCCGCTCCCTCACCCGGGCGTCGACCAGCACCGGCAGGCCCGCCGCCGCCGCGACCGGCGCGGCGGTCTCCCGCGCCCGCAGCTGCGGACTCGCGTACACCGCCCGCAACCCCTTGTCCCGCAGCCACTGCGCCGCCAGCGCCGCCTGCTCCCGGCCCCGCGCCGTCAGGCCCGGATCGCCCGGCGCCCGCTCCTTCTCGCCGTGCTGCACCACGTACACGATTCCCATCGTCGCAGCGTAGCGGCGGGGGTAAGGCTGGCCCCACCTTTTATTCGGCGGCCAACGTCAATGTGCCGCAACGCGGTTCGCCATAACGTCGTATCCATGAACGAGACCCCCGTGAACGCCCCGGTCAGCCCCGCCGCGCGCCACCGCCGCGCCTCCCTGACCGCGCAAGCCGCCGCGTCCGGCGCCGCCCTCACCGCCGGCGGCCGCCGCTGGCACCGCCCGCTCCTGGTCCTCGGCATCGCATGCGGCGTCGTCGCCCTCGCCTCGCTCCTCGCGATCCCCTTCGACGACCGCACCATCCAGGGCGAGAACGTCTGGATCAAAGCCTTCAAGTTCGGCTTCTCCTTCTTCACCTACTGCCTGAGCCTGGCCTGGCTGCTCTCCCACATGACGAAGCTGCGCCGCACCGGCTGGGCCTTCGGGACCCTCTTCGCCGTCATCAGCGCCGCCGAGGTCGCCGTGATCGTCGCCGCGGCCGCCCGCGGCGAGTACAGCCACTTCAACGCCTCCGAGGACGCGTTCAACCAGGTCGTGCAGCTCGCGTTCCAGTTCGTGCCGGTCATGTTCCTCGCGAACCTGGTCATCGCGGTGATCGTCCTGTTCCAGCGCATCGGCGACAAGGCCGTCACGGCGGTCGTCCGCTGGGGCCTGCTGCTGTCGTCGCTCGGGATGTTCGCCGCGTTCTTCATCGTCACCGTCGGCGGCCAGGGCCAGCGCACCGCCGTGGACGCCAACGGGAACGAGGTCCCGCTCAACGCCGGGCACGGCGTCGGCGACCTCGACGGCAACGGCATGTTCCTCACCGGCTGGTCCACCACGGGCGGCGACATGCGCGTCCCGCACTTCATCGGCCTGCACGGCATCCAGGTCCTCATCGGCGTCGCGATGCTCCTCGGGTTCCTCGCGGTCCGCCGCGCCTGGCTGCGCGACGAGCGGGTCCGCGCCGCCGTCGTCCGCTGGCTCGCCCTCGGCTACCTGGGGGTCTTCGCGACCGCCGTCGTCCAGGCGGTCCGCGGCCAGTCGTTCGTCGCTCCCGACGCGGCCTCCCTCGCCGGATACGCCGCCTCGGTCCTCCTCGCGGCCGCCGGGATCGCGCTGGCGGTCCGCAAGGCCCGCAACGCAGCTCCGGCCGTCGACGCCGCCGAGCTCCCCGAGCCCGCGCTCCAGATCCGATAACGCTTGCACTCAGGCATTGCACCGGGGCCGTCCCAGCCGTAGGCTGTGGGCGGCCCCGCACCCGTCCCGTTGGAGGCAGACCACATGGAAACCTTGCGCCCCAAGCGACTCCACCCCGGCGACACCGTCGCGATCGCCGCCCCCTCGGGCCCGGCGCTGCCGCAGCGGCGCGGCCAGCTCGACCGGGCCGTCGCCGAGATCGAGGCGATGGGCTTCAAGGTGCGGCTCTCCAAGCTCGTCGAGGCCGGCGACTTCCACTTCTGGCGCTCGGCCCCGCCGGAGGTGCAGGCCGCCGAGCTGAATGGCCTGCTCAACGACCCCGAGGTGCGCGCGATCGTCCCGTTCTCAGGCGGGAACGCCACCACCGCCTACCTCGACCGCATCGACTACGACGCCGTCCGCCGCGACCCTAAGCCGCTCCTCGGCTTCAGCGACATCACCGCCCTCCACCTGGCGATCCACTCGCAGACCGGTCTCGTCGGCTTCCACGCCGACTTCGCCGCGATCGGCTTCGGCGAGACCTGGGGGACCGCCGCCCCCGAACGCCGCGACGCGCTCCGGGCGCTCTACCGGGGCCTGCTCACCGGCGAGCTCCCCGAGGCCGACCTCCCGGCCGAGACCGACTGGGAGACATGGAAGCCCGGCAAGGCGACCGGGCCCCTCCTGGGCGGCCTGCTCGACCGGCTCATCAACGTCCAGGCCTCCCCGTACGCGCTCGCGCCCGAGGCCTGGGACCGCGCGGTGTTCTTCTGGGAGGACGTGGGCCGCAACATCGGCCACGTGTGGAACCAGCTGCACGTCCTGCGCATGCAGGGGGTCTTCGACCGGGTCGGCGCGATGGTGGTGGGCATCCCCTCGCAGATCTCCGACCGCGACCTGCCGGACGGCACGACCGCGAACGTGAAGGACATCGTGCTCGACGTCCTCGGCGACTACCGTTTCCCAGTCCTCGCGGGAGTCGACTTCGGACATACCGGTCCCAACCTGCCTATGCCTATCGGGACGCTCGCCGAGGTCGACGCCACCGCCCGCACCCTGCGGCTCCTGGAGTCCCCGGTCGACTAGACGGTTCTTGCACAGACGGGTTGCTCCGGCAATTCACCGCGCGTCAATGGTTGATTTCCTGTGGACCTTCGGGCACGGTTGGTAGACATGAGGATCCGAACGGCAACCCCCGCAGACGCCGATGAGATGGTTCAAGCCCGCACCGCCGCTTGGCGTGCGGCCTACGCCGGCCTGGTCGACGCCGAAGTGCTCGCAGGGCTCCCCGAAGAGGCCTCCGAACGCTACGTGCGCCACCTCGCCGAGCACCGCGACCTCGAACTGACGCTCGTGGCCGAGAAGGGCCCGTACGTCATCGGGTTCGGCGTGTTCACTTGGGACCGAACCGAGGCGACCGACGAGGACGCCGGTCCCGGCGTCCCCGGCGAGGTGCGGATGCTCTACGTCCACCCCGACCACTGGAGCCGGGGCGCGGGCCGGGCCCTCATGCGCGAAGGGGAGCGCTGGCTCGCCGAGCAGGGGCTGTTGCCGGTGCGGGTGTGGGAGCTCGAAGGGAACCCGGTCAGCCACCGCTTCTACACGCGGTACGGCTTCGTCCCCGACGGCGAGCGCAAGACCGAGACGATCGGCGGCGCCGAACTGCCGTGCGCGCGGCTGACCCTCCCGAAGGACCACCGCCCCGACGACTGAGCCCGGGCAGCGTTATGGGCCGGAATCGCTTCCGGCCCATGGCACTTCATGCACTACTTGATGACGTCGAAGACCTGCTTCTGGATGCCGTTCTTGTACACCTCGTGCTCGACGAGGTCGAGCAGCGTGGCGTCCTTGTCGGCGGTGCTGAACAGACGCTTCCCGGCCCCGAGGAGCTTGGGGAAGACCAGCAGGTGGTAGCGGTCGACGAGCCCGGCGTCGGCGAGGCCGTGCCCGAGCTCGGCGCTGCCGTGCACCGAGATGGGGCCGCCCTCGGTCTCCTTCAGCGCGGCGACGTCGTCGAGCGAGCGGAGGATCGTGGCGGGCCAGCGCTCGTCCTGCTCCTCCAGGGTCGTCGACACGACGTACCGGGGCATCGCGTTGTACCCGGCGAACTCGTCGACCATGGTGGGCCACACGGGCGCGAACGCCTCGTAGGACCTGCGGCCGAGCAGCAGCGCCCCGGCCTCGTTCTGCTCGCGCTCCTTCAGCTCGTAGGCCTCGGGCAGGAACTCGATGTCCTTGAACGTCCAGCCGGTGTTGCGGTACCCGGCCTCCCCGCCGGGGGCCTCCATGACGCCGTCGAGGGAGACGAACGCGGTGACGATGAGCTGGCGCATGATGCGGGCCTTCCTTCAGTGAACGCTTGTTGCTTCCACTCACTATGACGAGGCGTCCCGGCGGGATTCATCGCAAGCGCGAAAAAACTTTCCGGTCCGCTACTGGAGCCGGAGGCGGGCCACGACCGGGGCGTGGTCGCTGCCCGCGTCGTCGAGGACCTCCCAGTCGAGCACTTCGATGCCCTCCTCGGCGATGACGTGGTCGAGCGTGACGGCGGGGATCTTGACCAGGCCGTTCAGGTAGCCGCCGGTCGGCTGCCAGGTGGCGTCGAGCCCTTCGCCCATGGCCTCGGCGGCGTCGGTGTACCCCGAGTCGAGCAGTTCGCGCATGTTCTCGTGGTCGAGGGTGGCGTTGAAGTCTCCGGCGATGACCCACGGCAGGCCGCCGTCGGGGCGCGGCAGCTGCTCGAAGTCCTCCTCCCACAAGGGGATGCGCTCGGCTGAGGCGGGCGCGGCCGGGTGGGCGGCCATGAAGCGGATGTCGGTGCCTTCGGGCATGTCGATTTCGGCGGCGATCTGGTAGAAGATCGCGTCGCGCCCCACGGTCTCGATGCGCTCGAGCGGGTAGCGCGAGTACAGGCCGGTCCCGATCGCGAGGTCGTCCGGTTCGAGGATCGAGTAGGGCATGATCTCGTCCAGGCCGCGCTCGGTGAACGCGTCGGGGGAGCCGGGGGTCAGCTCCTGGACGCTGAGCAGGTCGGGCTGGTGCTCCTCGACCAGTTCCATGATGTAGTCGAAGTTCGCGTTGCCCACATAGAGGTTGACGGACATGACCGTGAGCTCGGCGCCGCCAGCGGTTGGCTGGTCGTCGGCGACGGCCCTGGGCACGAGCACGGCCGCGAGCGCAATAGCAGTCGCGGCGGTGATCCCGGCGGCGAGCCAGTGCCGGACGACGGCCTGCACACCGGCGCCGACGATCGCGGCGACCACGAAGTACGGCACGAACGCCACCGTGGTGACCAGCAGGAACCCGGTCTCGAGGCCGAAGAGGCGGACCGCCCCGTACGTGACGACCCCGGCCGTCCCGAGCCAGGACAGGACGCGCAGCCACCGCCGCCGGTACCACGGCGTCTTCGCCGCCGCCGGCTCGTCGTCCCGCTCGACCGCCATGAGGGCCACAGTGTCTTCACTCATGCGCCGGGAGCCTACTGGCCCGCTGCCATTACCCTGGCCGCCGACCCCGACACCCGCGAGGAGCTTGCGTTGCAATCGGACCGGTTTGACGAGTGGCGCGCTCTCTGGCGCGATTCGATCGCGCTGCGGCGCGCCGACGGCCGGTCCCCGGTCGTGGCCTCAGTGGCAGGACGGCCCGCGCTTCCCCCGGAGGTCGAGTGGCCGCGCGACGAATACGAGCGGCCGCTGCAGTACCTGATGGCTTTGGACCTGGCGGCGCTGCCGCGCATCGGCATCGACCTGCCGGGCAAGGGCGCGCTGCTGTTCTTCATCGACGACGAGCACGAGGCCCCGGTCGTCATGCACTTCGAGGACACCGGCGGTCACCAGCTCCGGGACTGCCCGGAGGACTTCGAGCGGACGACACGGGAGCGGATCGACCTCATGGCCGTGATCGAGCCGAGCCGGCCGGGGTCGGACCACCCGTACCTCACCGCTTGGCCGGAGGGCCACTTCGCGGGCCTCGACAAGGTCCTCGCCACCGAGATCGACCATCCGGAACCGCCGAACGAAGGCGACCACCGCATCGGCGGCCACCACGCGTTCGGCATCCAGTACGACTTCCCCTGCGCGCCGACCTCGACGCTCCCGGACCTTCCCGGCACTCCGGACCCGGAAGCGCTCGACCTGCCGATCCTCTTGGCCCGCATGGACTACGACCCCGACGCCGGGATGGGCTGGGGCGACTGCGGCAGTGCGGAGTGGACCATCGGGCGCGACGACCTGGCGGCACGCCGCTTCGACCGGGTCGAGTTCTCGTGGAGCTGCTACTGATCGAGGGAAAGGAGCTCGGCGGCCGTCGCAGGCGCTTCGGGCATGGCCCGGAGGCGGTCGAGCATGAGGTCGAGTTCGGGCTTGCGCGACCCGCTGACGTAGAAGGACGCCGAGCGCAGACCGGCGACGACCATGTAGCACCGCAGCCGCTCGAGCTCCTCCGGCGAGGGCTCGACCGGCAGGGCGGCCCGGGCCTGCGGGAGCATGACGGGCCAGGCGGCGCTCCAGAACAGCTGGTAGGCGACGTCCCAGAGCGGGTCGCCGATCATGGCGCCCTCCCAGTCGATGACGCCGACTTCGCCTGTCGCCGAGACGATCAGGTTGTCGGCGCTGTAGTCGCCGTGCACGAGCCGCCCGAAGTCGGGGAGCGCGTCGGCCTCGGCGAGCACCGCCGCTGACGCGGTCTCGAGGAACTCGCGGTCGGCCTGCTCCGCGACTGCGTCCCAGGTGCGCGGGACGCCCCAGGCGACCGCGCTCGACCAGGTCGGGCCCCGGCCGTTACCGGTGGCCGGGTCGATCCCGCCATAGCCTTCGGTGCCGCCCAAGGGCGTCGCGTTGATCCGCCGCAGCGCCTCGGCGACGGCCGGAGCCGCTGCTGCGACCGCCGGGCCGTCCAGGTCGCAGAGCCGCTCGCCTTCGAGCCGCGTGCTCACGCAGAACCAGGCCTCGCCGATCGCGCCGACAGCGACGACCTCGGGAACCGTGACGCCTTGGCCCGGCAGGATTTTCGCGGCCCACGCGTCCAGGTCGAAACCCTCCCGGCGCAGGTTCACGCGGACCACGACCTGCCGCCCGTCGGCGACGGCCCGGTAGGCCTGCGAGTTCTCGCCCTCGGTGATGGCCTCCCATTCGGTGACCGCGCCGATTTCCTCGGCGATCCGTTCGCGGGCCGAGGCGGCGTCGATCCGGGGTTTCCACATGACCGCAGGCTAAGACCCGGTCCTGCTCCACGGCAACCGAATTGACCGACGCTACTCGATGCCCATCTGTTTCAACCACTCCTGGAACCGTCGATCGTCCTCTTTGGATGCGGCGCGGAGCGCGGGAACGTCTTGCGGCGGCCGCAGCCCGAAGGTCTGGTCGAGCCAGGCGACGTACTCGTCGTGGGCGTCGCTGTGCCGCTCCACGAAATCCGGTTCGAGCATTTCATTGTCGATGGTGAGCAGCTGGAACAGCTCGCGCAAGTGCTGCGCGACGATGAAGAGGTCGCCTTCGTCGCCGATGAACGCGACGGGCAGGGCGGCCAGGTCGGCCCGGTCGTCGCACCGCCAGAACGCGTAGCTGGAGCCGCTGCCGGTGGCCTGCGCGAACGGGATGAACCGGCTCGTGAACCCGGGGTCCTCGGACCAGGTGGCGAGCCCGACGTCCGCGCCGTAGTCGATCAGCTCGAACCCGTCCGAGTAGTAGAACCGGCCGATCCGGTCCTGGAACGCCTTGAGCCGGTTGAGCTCTGGAACGGGCGAGTAGGCGTCACTCACGGGTCCTCCTTGCGGGGCGGGCGGCCTGCTGCCGCGATGCTAGCCGGTGGGTGCGACATCCGTTCCGCACTGACCGCTCACCAGGCGATACGTCCGGACGAAGGACAAGGAACCTCCTTGGGAACAGCTCAGCGCCCCAACGTACCCGAGCGGGAATCGGGGTGCACCCGGCTCCGGCGCGCCCTAAGCTCGCACGGATGAAGGACCCACTCGACGCCCTCGACCAGCGCCAGCGATCACTCCTCGCGGCCTGGCTCCCCGACATCGCGATCGAAGCCGACATGAGCTGGGACCTCGTCGGCACCGTCGTCCTGCGGGCCAAGGCGGGCGACCGGCTCGTCGTCGTCAAGGCGGCGGGCCCCGACGATCCTCACCTGCTGCGGGAGATCCACGCGCACCGCGAATGGACCGGGCCGTGGACCCGCACCGGCCGCGCCCCGCGCCTGCTGCACGCCGACCCCGGTGCCCGACTCATCGTCACCGAGTACCTCCCCGGCACCCTGGTGCGCGACACCCCCGCAGCCGCTGATCCGGCCCTCTACGCGCAGGCCGGTGAACTCCTGCGCGTCTTCCACGACCAAGCGGCCGTCGACGACCCCGACTACGAGGCGCGCATGGACGCCAAGGCGCTGGCCTGGCTTGACGGCACGCACCGGATCGAGCCCGAGACCACCGAGCAGCTGCGCGCCATGGTCCGGTCCTGGTCGCCTGAACCGGTGACCTGCGTTCCGACCCACGGCGACTGGCAGACCCGCAACTGGCTCAATGACAACGGGATCGTCCGCGTCATCGACTTCGGCCGAACCGACTTGCGTCCGGCGATCGAGGACTTCGCGCGCTTGGCGGTCCAGGAGTTCCGCTGGCATCCGGGCACGGAGGACGCGTTCCTCACCGGCTACGGCACCGACCCGCGGCGACCCGGCGCCTGGTTCCGCCAGCGCGTCCGCTCCGCGATCAGCACGGCCTGCTGGGCCTACTCGGTGCGTGCCGAGGACTTCGAAGCCCAAGGGCACAGGATGATCGCCGACGTCCTCGCCGAAACCGACTGACCCGACCGCCGCTCCGAAGGGGGCCGGTATCAGGGGATGCGTGAGCGGCCTGAAGCTGCCGGTGCGGGCCCCGGCATCGCAGCCGCCCGCAGGCGCGCGCCGATCGCGATGTCCTTGCCGCATCAGCCCATGGTCAGGCGGATGATCGCCGTGCCGTCGGCGACATAAAGAAGTTCGAGGGCGAGCTCGCCGTCCGCTGGTTCCGGTCCGGGCGGTTCGCCGTCGAAGCCGCCGTAGCAGGACGAGCTGGAGCTGTTCGCCGACATGTAGGAGACGCAGTAGCCGCCCGAGATCGAGGTCGTGCCGGTGCCGCCCGAGTCGTCTTCGCGGGAGACCTCGATGCCGTCTTCGGTCACGTCCGTGATGGTCAAGGTGAAATCGTCGTACTCGAAGACGGTTCCATCGGTGACTTCGACTTCGCAACGGCTGGTGCAGTTCTGGTAGTCGGTGCCGTCGGCGGCCACGGGCGGCGGTTCCTCGGTCAGGGACGGTGCGGCAGTGCTGGCGGCGGCTCCGTTCTCGCTGCTTGCCGGGTCGCTCGGGGAGTCGGGCCCGTCCGGCTCGGTGGCGCAGCCGGTCAGCGCGAGCGCGGTGAGCAGTGCGGCTGGGAAGCGCCGGTAGCGCGGGTCGATGCGGGACATGCTGCGACGGTAGGCGTCTGCGTTCGGGACCGGTCCCGGACACAGACGCCTACCGGGCGCGACGGTTCGGCCGCGCCGGGGTCGGCGACGAGCCGCTCGCCTGCTAGAGCCAGCCCCAGCAGATCGTGTAGGAGAGTTCAGGGAAGTCCGGCATCTCCTGGTAGTGCCAACCCCAGCCGTTGCACCAGCTTTCGGGGTCGTCGAGGATCTCATTGGTTCGCCCGGTGATGTAGACGTTGCCGTCATCGCAGTCGGACACGAACTCGAAGTACGTGTAGTCGCTGTTCATCGACATGCAGTCGTCGATCTCGGCGTAGCCTGCGTCGCCGCCGGGGTAGATGATCGAGAGGCACAGCGTCACGTCCAGGTAGGTCTGGCTTGTGGTGTAGGCGAGGCCGTAGGAGTAGTAGGTGGAGTCGCTGCACGCGCCGGTGCTCGATTCGGACTCGAGGCGTTCGATGACTCTGAACGCGCCGTCCTGGCAGTCGATGATGTTCCAGGGACTGTCCGGTGTGGATGAACCGTAGACGCATTCGTCGACCTGGGCGTGGTAGGCGTCGTCGCCCACGATCGCGGTGTAGCTCAGGCAGAGCACCCGGTTGGCCGCGGTGGACGAGACTGCGCTGCTCGCGAGCGGGAGGTTGTCGCAGGAAGTCAGGTCCGAGGTGCCTTCGACGATCTCGATCGTCTCGAAGGTGCCCGCACCGCAGGTGGTGGCCTCGAGGTCGGGGGTGGTCTCGTCGCCGTAGTCGTAGAAGCAGTCGCCCACCACGGCGTCGGCCACCGGGTCCGCCACGGCGGCCTCGGTGGGGTCGGAGGAGTCGGTGGCGGTGTCGGTCTCGGCGTCGCCGCCGGTGCTGGTCGCGGAGTTGTCCGAGCCGCCGGAGTCGTCGTTGCCGCCGAGGCCGTAGACGAGTCCGACGACTCCCAGTCCGATCACCAGCGTGATCCCCAGGGCGATGCCGACCCAGCCGACAGCGGTGATCCCCGACTGCTGCGGCGGGACCGGAGCGTACTGGGGCGGCATGGGGCCGTACTGAGGTGGCGCGGCGCCGTACTGGGGAGCCCCGACGGTCGGGTAGGGGCCGGGCGGCGGGAATCCGGTGGAGTGGGTCGTCTCCGGGCCGGGGGTGTAGTTGAAGTTCGGCGCGGCGTTCGGCTCGGGCGCGGTGCCGGGGTACGGGTCGGGCTGTGCGGGGGGATACCCCGCGCCGCCAGGCTGGCTCGGGTACGCCGGCGGCTGTGCAGGCGGATAGCTTGGACCGCCTGGCTGGCTCGGCTGGGCACCAGGGTTGGGGTTATAGGAGGCGTAGGGGTCCATGACGCCAGTTTGCCAAGCTGAGGCAAGTGCGCTGGATCTCGCTCCTCGCAGGACCGGCTCCCGTGGTCCCGCCAAGCCTCGTTCCCTACGGGACCGGTCCCTGCGGTCCCGCCAAGCCTCGCTCCCTGAGGAACCGGCACCCGCGGTCGGGGTGCGATTCGGGACGCACTGGCCCGTACCCGGACCTGGAGCCGCGCACTGTACCTGGTCCTGGCCCGTGCCCGGTCCCGGCCTGCACCCCATGGCCTGTACCCGGCCCTGGGTCGCGCACCGACTCGTACCCGGCCCGGGGCCGCGCACCGACCCATACCGAGTCCGGGCTGCGCACCGGCCCGCGCCCGGTGTCTTGGGATGCGCGCCGGTCCTTCCCGGCCCGAGGCTACGCACCGGTCCGTGCCCGACCCTGGCCTGCGCACCCGACCCCGGCCTGCGAGCCGACTCCTGGCTCAGTCGTGGCTTAGTCGCCCACGAGGCCCGCTTCGTAGGCCGTGATGGCCGCTTGGACGCGGTTCTTCGCGCCGAGGCGGGTGAGGATCGTGCTCACGTGGCCCTTCACGGTCCCCTCCGAGAGGTGCAGCTGTTTCGCTATGTCGTGGTTGGATTCTCCTTTCCCTATGAGGGCCAAGACGTCTCGTTCCCTAGGCGTCAAGGCCTCGATGCGTTCGCGGGCGGGTGCGGTGCGGTCGAGCTGGCCGTGGTTGAGCTTGTTGATGACCCGCTGGGCGATTCTCGGCGAGAGGTAGGCGGCGCCGTCGGCGACGGCTTTCACGCCGATGATGAGCTCGCGCGGGTCGGCGGCCTTCAGCATGAAGCCGCTCGCGCCGTGCGAGAGTGCTTGGGCCACATACGCGTCCTCGTCGAACGTCGTCAGCATGACCACGGCGACCTCGGGCATGGTCCTGCGCAGCTCGGCGGCGGCCGCGAGGCCGTCGAGCTTCGGCATGCGGATGTCGAGCATCGCGACGTCCGGCCGGTGGGTGCGGGCGAGTTCGACCGCCTCGGCGCCGTCGGACGCCTCGGCCACGATCGCGATGCCGGGATCCGTTGCGAGGATGGCGGCGACGCCGGCGCGGATCATCGCCTCGTCGTCGGCGAGCAGTACGCGGATCATCGGTTCCCCTGCCATGTCGCATCGATCTTGGCGTTCTCGAACGGCACCTCGGCCCGCACCTCGAAGCCGCCCTCCACCGGGCCCGCCCGGAATGCGCCGCCCAACAGCCGGACCCGCTCTTCCAGACCGACCAGCCCGCTGCCCTTCCCGGACTGGACCTCGACGTGCCTGCCGCTGTTGCGGACCGACACCGTGGCGACCGCGTCGGCGACCCCGACCACGACCGCCACCTCAGCGCCTGGCGCGTACCTCGCGGCGTTCGTCAGCGACTCCTGGACCACCCGGTGGACGGTCTTCGCCGCCAACGGCGGCAGCGGGGTCTCGTCGGTTTCGAGCGTGACCCGCATGCCCGCCTCTGCGGCGCGCCCGACCAGTACCTCGACCGATTCGTCGAGCGGCTCGGCCGGGGCCGGTTCGTCCCTCAGGATGCCGATCGTCTCGCGGAGGCGGTCGGTGGCGTCGACCGCGTTGTGCCGCAGCGCGGCCGCCGCCTGCCGGTTCTCCTCGGACAGGTCCGGCGAGAGTTCGAGCGCGCCCGCGCGCAGGGCGATCAGGGCGAGCTCGTGGCCGAGCGAGTCGTGCATGTCGGTGGCGATCCGGGCCCGCTCCTGCGCCCTGGCCCGGCCCGCGATGAGCTCGCGTTCGCGTTCGAGCCGCTTGACGCGGTCCGCGCCGGCGGCGATCAAGTCGGCCTGCTGCCGCCGGAAGCGGCCGATCAGCCACGGCAGCACCACGAAGAAGCCGAACGTGAGCAGGGTGTTGAACGGATCGCGTTCGGAGAAGTAGCCGAGCACTACACCGAGACTCGCGACCGCGCCGAGGATCCACCAGGCGTAGCGGACGGTCAGTCGCCAGCCGTAGAGGTATGCCGCGACGGCCACCAGGATGAGGACCCCTTGTCTCGCCATCGGCACAGCGAAGGTCGCCACCCCGTCGACGAGGCCCAGCACCGCGATGGCCGCCAGCAGCATCCCTTTCATCACGCGGCCGAGCCTACCGACCGCAGCCTGATGAGACGTGCGATCACGACCGCCGCACCAGCCAGTGCGCCGATGAACAGCGTGACCGTGAACGGCAGGGCGAAGTACAGCGTGCCCTGCCAGGTGACCGTGCGACCGCCCGAGATGAGCGACACGAGCGACGGGTAGGCGAGGAACAGCGCCACCGGGGCGAGCGCCGGGAGCAGGCGGAGGCCGATACGCCAGGCGGGCCGGCCCGCGCGCTTCTGCGCCCAGCGGCGCGACCGCACGACCGCGATGACGCCCAAGGCGATCGCCGCGACCGACAGGACCGCCAGCACGAGTTCGAACAGCTGCCGACCGTTGCCCGGCTCGGGCGGGGTCTCGCCTCCGACCAGGGCGGAGAGCCCTTCGAGGGTCGACCATGCGATGTCGGTCAGGCCCGCGCCGTTCGTCATCGCGGCGATGCCGTAGCCGGTCTCGGGGTCGATCCACTCGACGGCGTTGAAGGTGCTGAGGTTCCCCGAGTGAGCCAGGGTGCCGTCGGACTCGACGGACCAGCCCATGCCGTAGTCCTGGATCTCAGTGGGAGTGTGCATCGCCGCCAATCCCTCTTCCGAGACCAGTTGCGTGCCTTGGCCGTTCTGGCTGATGAGCCATTGCCCCATGTCGGCGGCGCTGGTGATGATGCCGCCCGAACCCGAGTTGTCGAGGAATCCGGGTTCCTCCTCGCGCGGGATCCACGCGCCGAACAATGAGTTGTAGCCGAGCGCGGGGTCGACGATCTCGTCCCGGGTGGCGCTGTGCTCCATGCCGAGCGGCGCGAAGACGCGCTCCTGCATGAACTCCTCGAAGGGCTGGCCGCTCGCGACTTCGACCAGCCGCGCGGCGACGTTGAAGTTCGGGTTGGCGTACTCCCAGGAGGTGCCGGGGTCGGCGGCGAGCTGGTCGTCCGCGAGCCGGGACACGTAGTCCTCGAGGGAGGCGGCGTCGTCGAGTTCGACGATGTCGATCGTGGTGTCGGAGAACCCGGAGGTCTGGTTCAGGAGCTGGCGGACCGTGATCTCGGCGGCCCGCTCGTCGGCCATCGCGAACTCGGGGAGCTGCGCGGCCACGGGCTCGTCGAGGGCGATCGCGCCCTCCTCGGCGAGGACCATGACGGCCATCGCGGTGAACGACTTGGAGACCGATGCGACACGGAACGGCGTGTCCGCGGTGACCTCGTCGCCGTTGGAGTCGTGGCCGTACCCGGCGGCGTGCACGATCTCGTCGCCTCGGGTCACGACAACGGAGAGCCCGGGCACGCCGGAGGCCTCGTACAGGTCGGACACGTACTCGTCGATCGCCTCCGGGGTCACCTCGGCAGCGGGCGCTGCGGAGGCGGGGGCGGCGAATGCCAAGGCGGCGAGGGCGACTGCGGTGGCGGCGAAGCCTTTCGCGAGTCGTGTCCGGCGGGGGTGGTGCGGTGGTTTCGGGTGCATATTTGAAGGCTATGGATTTCCGGGAGTCCGGACCTCTGCCGAATGTCCGAACCTACCCCTGACGAAAGTCAGGGGTCGCTAGTCGCGGACGTCCCGGTTCGCGAGGTACCCGAGCCAGCTGTGGCACTCGTCGACATGGCGGAGCCCCAGGTAGGGGGCCGCCCACACGATGAATCCGGCCGCTTCGACGAGCCCCGCGAGGTCGAACGCGAGCGGGAGCAGCTCGAGTTCGGCCAGCGACAGCGGCCGGACCTCCTGGTACCCCGCGAGCGCGGACACCGCGACGGCGTCGGGAAGCCTGCGGTCCGGCTGCTCCTCGGCCGCGTACAGGAGGAGCCTGGCGATGTCGAGGACGAGCGGCCCGCGGTTCAGCTCGTCGAAGTCGAGCACCGCGGTCACTCGGTCGCCCGCGACGAGGAGGTTCTGCCGGTGGAGGTCGTGATGCAGCGGGCCTGCAGGCTGGGCGGCGAGGAGCGTCAGGTCGTCGGTGTGGCGGCCGAGAAAGCGGCGGGTCTCCTCGCGCCAGGCGTCGGCCCCTTCGAGGTCGACGTCGCTCGTCAGCGCCGTCTCGAGGACGCCGAGACGGTCGATGACCGGGACGCGGTCGTCGGCCCAATCCGCTGTGGCCGTGTGCATCTGCGCGAGCAGGGCCCCGGCCTGACGCGCGAGGTCCGGCGTCATCGCGGGCGGGACCTCGCCGGAGACGAAGGGGAACACCGCGATCGGCTTGCCCGCCACGAGCGCAAACAGCTCGCCGTTGTCGGCCGTGAACGGCGCGGGCGTCGGGAAGCCGACGCTCGCGAGGTGCGCGACGAGGTCGAGTTCCGCCGCGACCTTGGCGGGAGCGGAACGCACGTACTCACGCACGACCACGTCCCCCCGATCGGCGGCGACCCGCGCGTTGATGTTGTCCTCGCCGCCGAGCAGCGGCACCGGCCCGCCGCGGGCTTCAAGGCCGAAGCGCGCCAGGAACACGGGCAGGTCGAGCCGAAGCTCGCCGTTGGGCCAGATCGAGTCGCCGGTCATGCCGACAGCATCCCGAGAGCAGGCACCGAGAGCAAGCGGATAAAGCACATGGCGGAGGCGATGCCCCGATACCGAGCGCGCCGTCCTTCGCCGAGCGGCAGGACCGCGATCGATGCGCCGCTCCCGTCGCCCGGCAGGCGTCCGACCGTTCCAACCACACCCGACGACGAGCGCCTAGCCGCCCGAACCGCTCACCGGCCTCCAGCCCGCGGGCGGGTCCTCGCCCACCCGGCCGTCGACCGCCTCGCGCAGCAGGTCCGCGTGACCCGCGTGGCGGCCGTACTCCTCCACCAGGTCGAACACCACCCGCCGGACGCTCAGGTGCCCGCGCCCCGGCCACTCCAGATGCGCGGGCTGGTCGAGCCCGCCCTCCTCCAGGATCGCGGCGAGCCGCTCCCGCGAACGCGCCACCGCGCCGTCCCACAGGCCGTACAGGTGCTCCGGCGAGTCCTCCGCGGCCGAACTGAACTCCCAGCGGTCCGTGTCGTCGAACAGGCTCTCGTCCCACTCCGGCCCCGGCGCGCGGCCGCGCAACTTCCAGTTGAACGTCACGTCCTCAACGCGCGCAAGGTGCTTCAACAGCCCGCCCAGCGTCAGCGCCGACGCCCCGATCCGCGTGTTCAACCCCGCCGAATCGAGGTCGTCGGCCTTCCAGCGGAACGTCACCCGCAGCCGGTCGAGCGCCCCGACCAGGTGCGCCTCCTCGGTCCCCGCCAGCGGCGGCTCCCACCAGTACTCGTTCACGTCCATGCCGCTCACCGTAGACCGCACCCACGACAATCCGCGCCAAATGCGATTGCGCCCGCCGCGCCCGGGCGCATACAGTCCCCGCATGGTGAATCCGGAATCGGACACGGCAGGGGCTGCCGGTCACCCGCCAGCCCCCTGAACCACCAGGTGCATACCGGGGCGCTGGCCGCGGTGACGAGACGTATCCACAGATCGCTCGACACCACGGAGAAACCCGATGCCGCTACCCGTCTACCTGCTCGCCCTAGCCGTCTTCACCATGGGCACCTCGGAGTTCATGCTCGCCGGACTCCTCCCCGACATCGCCGCAGACCTCGGCGTCCCCGTCAGCACCGCGGGCCTCCTCACCACCGCGTTCGCCGCAGGGCTCGCCGTCGGCGCGCCGCTCGCCGCCGCGCTCGCCCGGCGCTGGCCGACCCGCCCGACGCTGCTCGCGTTCCTCAGCCTGTTCCTGGCCGCGCACGTCTGGGGCGCGGTCACCGAGGACTTCGCGGTCCTGTTCGCGACCCGGATCGTCGCCGCCTTCGCGAACGCGGGGTTCCTCGCCGTCGCCCTCACCGCCACCGCCGCATTGGTCGCACAGGACCAGAAGGGACGCGCGCTCTCAGTCCTCTTGGGCGGCACGACGATCGCCACGATCGCCGGAGTCCCCGGCGGCGCCCTCCTCGGCGCGCTCACCGACTGGCGCGCCACGTTCTGGGCCGTCGCACTGCTCTGCGTCCCGGCCGCCCTCGGCCTGCTCAAGGGCCTCCCGAGCACGCCTGAAACGGACGGGCCGCGACTGCGGACCGAGCTCACCGCGCTGCGGCAGCCCCGCCTCATCCTCGTGATGTGCCTGGGCGCGCTCGTGAACGCCGCGACGTTCGGCGCGTTCACCTACATCGCGCCCGTCGTCACCGGCACCGCCGGACTCGGAGCACTGTGGGTCCCGGTCGTCCTCGTCCTGTTCGGGGCAGGCTCGTTCACCGGCGTCACCGTCGCCGGGCGGTTCTCGGACCGCCGACCCGGCAGGACCATCGCGATCGCAGGGCCGCTCCTGCTCCTCGGCTGGTGCGCCCTCGCCCTCGGGGCCGCCCACCCCGCCGCCCTGCTGCCGCTCGCGTTCACCCAGGGCGCGTTGGCGTTCGCCGTCGGCAGCACCCTGATCGCACGCGTCCTCTACGAAGCGGCGGACGCGCCGACCATGGCAGGGTCCTACGCCACCGCCGCCCTCAACGTCGGGGCCGCAGCCGGACCGGTCCTCGCGGGGTTCGCGCTGGCCGCTGGCGCGACGGGCCCGCTGTGGGCCGCCGCCGTGCTCGTCGCGGCGGCGCTGCTGCTCGCCGTGCCGGGCCGCCGGGTCTTCACCGGGTAGCGGTCAGGATGTCGGCGACCGCCGCCGCCGTGGTCCGCACGAGTTCGGGCAGGGTGCGGCGGTCGCCGATGAGGATGAGGAGCCAGTAGAAGATCGGGCCGAGCAGCAGGGCGTGAACGATCGCGGGGTCCGGCGGCGCGCCCAGTTCGCCGCGTTCGACGGCCCGCGCCAGCACCGTGTCGATCACGAACCGCTCGCGCTCGATGAACGTCCCGGTGAACCGCTCCCCGAGCCCCTTGTCGCCGTGGATGTCGGCGAGCAGCCCGTGCAGGACGTCCGGCGGCGCGGTGGAGAGCTGCCCGGCGATGACCTCGCAGATCGCTATCAGGTCGCCGCGCAGCGAGCCCGAGTCGGGCGGCGGCTGCTCCTCCATGTCGTGCACGGTGGCCGCGAAGATCATCTCCTGCTTGGTCGCGAACCGCCGGTAGATCGCGGCCTTCCCCACGCCCGCACGCGAAGCCACGGCGTCGACGGTGAGTCCCTTGTATCCGCGCTCGGACAGGACCGCCCGCGTCGCGGCGGCGATGGAGTGATCGATCTGGCTGTCCCGGGGCCGCCCCACGGGTTGCTTCGCTTCCGGCATGGCCTTAGGATACGGAACCAAGAGTATTGAAACTATCAGTTCCGTAATTAAGGGGTCGTCATGATCAAATGGGCCGGACGGATCTTCGTCTTCCTCGGCATCGGCCACACCGTGCTCAGCCTCGCGCTGGTCGCCCCGGAACACGCCGCCACCTGGTTCAGCGCGGGCCTGTGGTCCCCCGAGGAAGGCATCATCGCGATGAGCCCCGCCATGTCCGCCTACTGGCTCAGCATCGGCGGCTTCGGCGTCCCCCTCCTCGCATTCGGCCTGCTGACCCTGTGGATGGACCGCCGCGGCCTCGTGCCGCCCGCCTTCCTCGGCTGGATCCTCCTGGCCTGGGCGGCGGCGAACACCGCGATCCTGGTGGTCTCCCCCTGGATCCTCGCGGTCGCCGCCGCGATCCTCTACCTCGCGGGGGTCCGCCGCGCGAACAGCGCGGCACCCGAACCGGTTGCAGCCCAGGCGGTCTAGAGCCGGTTGGCGAGGCTCACGATCTCCACGTCCATCGAGGAGCTCGCGGGGAAGTCGATGATCGAAGGGGCCACGCCGGCGGAGACGAGGTGCGAGCCGAGGGCGGCGACCATGGCACCGTTGTCGGTGCACAGCTTGGGGCGCGGGTAGCGGAGGTTGATGCCTGCGTCCTCGGCGCGTTCGACCGCGAGGGTGCGCAGGCGCGAGTTCGCGGCGACGCCGCCGCCGAGGAGGATCGTGTTGACGCCGTGCTCCTTGGCGGCGAGGATCGCCTTCTGGGTGAGCACGTCGCAGACCGCCTCCTGGAACGCGGCGGCCACGTCGTTGACGGGCACGTTGTTGCCTTCGGCGCGCTGCGCCTCGATCCAGCGGGCGACGGCGGTCTTCAAGCCGGAGAAGGAGAAGTCGTAGCGGTGGCGCTCCATGTCCTTCGCGGCGGTGAGCCCGCGCGGGAACCGCACGAACGCGCGGTCGCCTTCCTTGGCGGCCTTGTCGATGTACGGGCCGCCGGGGAACGGGAGGCCGAGCAGGCGCGCGACCTTGTCGAAGGCCTCGCCCGCGGCGTCGTCGATGCTCGCGCCCAGCTGCGTGACCTTGCCCGCGAGGTCCTCGACCATCAAGATCGAGGAGTGGCCGCCCGAGACGAGCAGGCCGATCGCGGGCTCGGGGATCGGGCCGTTCTCCAACGTGTCGACGGCGATGTGCGCGCTGAGGTGGTTGACGCCGTAGAGCGGGACGCCCGTGGCGATCGAGTAGGCCTTCGCCGCGCCGACGCCGACCATGAGCGCCCCGGCGAGGCCGGGACCGGCGGTGACGGCGATGCCGTCGAGGTCGTTCAATGTCAGCCCGGCGTCGTCCAGGGCCCGCTGCACCGTGGGCACCATGGCCTCAAGGTGCGCGCGGCTCGCGACCTCGGGCACGACGCCGCCGAAGCGGGCGTGCTCGTCGACCGACGACGCCACCGCGTCGGCCAGCAGCTCGTGGCCGCGCACGATCCCGACACCGGTCTCGTCGCACGAGGTCTCGATGCCCATCACCACAGGGTTGTTCTTCACAGGTCCATCCTCATCACGGCGGCATCCGTGCCGGTGTGCTGGTAGTAGTTCTTGCGCACCCCGATGCCGTAGAAACCGTACCCGTCGTACAGCCGCTGGGCCGGGACGTTGTCGACGGCGACCTCCAGGTACACCGACTGCACCTGGTGCGCTCTCGCCCTCGCGAGCAGGTCGTCCATGAGCATCCGCGCGACGCCCCGGCGGCGGGCCTCGGCGGCGACGGCGATGTTGTTGAGCCACATCTCGTCCCCGTGCGTCGCGGTGCCCGCGTAGCCGAGGACGCGGTCGCCGTCGAAGACCGCGCGGTAGTCGTTCCCGGCCGAGAGCTCGGTCCACAGCAGGCCCTCGCTCCAGGCCTCGGGCCCGAAGATCGCGGTCTCCATCTCGGCGACGGCGGGCAGGTGCCACCATCGCAGCCGGTCGATCCGCAAGTCGTTCATCACCGCAAACGCTAGCTCGCGGCGGGCTGGGCGTCCGGGCGGCGCAGGTACAGCGGCGTCAACTGCTCTGACGGGGCGCCCGCGAGCAGGCGCGGAGCGGCGAGCTCGACGAGTTTCACCAGGTCAGGGTAGATCGGGGTGGCCTCGGCGTCCATCGGCAGCTGCTCGGCGTACAGGCTCGCGCCCTCGCCGATCGCGTAGTCGGCCTTGGTGTCGGGGAGCTCCGCGGGCTTGCACACCTGCGGTTCGCCTTCGCGCACACCGTCTTCGTAGACGGCCCAGTAGATCTCCTTGCGGCGCGCGTCCGTCGCCGCGAGGGCCCGGCCGCGAGTGTTCGCGCCGATGCCGTCGAGGGAACAGACGCCGTAGACGGGGATGCCCGCGCCGTCGGCGAACGCCGCGGCGGTGACCATGCCCACGCGCAGTCCCGTGAACGGTCCCGGTCCGATCCCGGAGACGACCGCGTCGACGTCCTTGACGGTGCGGCCCGCGTCGGCCAGGCACCCTTCGATGAACGGCGCCAGCTTCTCCACGTGCCCGCGCGCGTTCACTTCACGGCGGAACGAAGTCAGGAACAGCTCGTCGTCGTCGAGGTCGACGAGCGCGGCCTGCACTGCGGCCGTAGACGTGTCGAGTGCGAGGACCCTCATGCGGCCGCACCCACCGGGGACTCCAGCGAAGCCAGGCGCTCGGCCCAGTCGCCGCCGCGCCCGTGGAGGACGACCTCGCGCACCTCGTCGGCGCGCCGCTCGATCGCGATCTCCAGGTGCGACTCGGCGAGCCGCTCGGCCAGGCCCGCGCCCCACTCCACCACGGTCACCGCCGCTTCCACGTCGGTGTCGAGGTCGAGGTCGTCGAGCTCGTCGAGGGTCTCCAGCCGGTACGCGTCGACGTGCACCAGCGGCACACCCGCCGCACCAGCGCGGTGCGAGCGCGCGATCACGAACGTGGGGCTGGTGATCCGCCCCTCAACGCCGAGACCGGCGCCGACGCCCTGCGTCAGCGCCGTCTTCCCGGCCCCGAGCGGGCCGGTGAGGATCACGAGGTCGCCCGCGCGGAGGACCGCGGCCAGGCGCAGCCCGAACTCGTGGGTGTCCGCGGCCGTCTGGAGCTGGAGCCTCACGTTTCACTCTCCAAGTGCGTATCGGTGGGCCGGCCTCTCGGCGCGGCGCCCGGTCAGGGTTCGAGACGGTGCCCGTGGTGGCGGGAGAACGGCGACCACCTGCGCTGCCGTCCCGCGTCGCGCGCGAACGGCGGCGCCGCCGGGGCGGCGGACACGGCGGAACCCCTGCCGATCTCAGCCACGACTTTGTCGATCATCTCCAACAACAGTTGTGAGATCTCACCAGGGTACTCCAGCTGCGGTGAGTGGGCCGCCTCGGCTATGAGCGCGAATCGCGACCCCCCGAGCGCCGCCGCCAGCCGCCTGGAGTGCTCCGGCGGCGTCAGCAGGTCCTCGTCGCCGACGACCACCAGCGCCGGAAGCCCCTCGAACAGCGGCAACACCGCCGTCTCGTCGTGATCGAGGATAGCTCGCGCGTAACCGACGATGGTCTGCAGCGAAGTCCGCCGGTTCATCCGCTCCACCAGCGTGACCAGCGACGCGGGCGGGTCGACGTGCCCGAACGCGGCCTTGCGCGTCAGCAGCCACCCCAGGTCGCCCGCGAGCAGCCGCGACCGCTCGATCAGATCCGGCGTCCACCCCGCGACCTGCTGCAGCATCGGCAGCACGGTGCGCCGCAGCCGCTGCAGCGACCGCATCGGCTTCGTCGCCACCTTGTCCAGGCCCGCCGAAGTGGAGGAGAGGAACGCCACGCCCTTCACGCGCTCCCGGAAGTCCGCCTCGTATGTGCGGGCGTACACCTGGATCGTCATGCCGCCCATGGAATGCCCGACGAGCACCAGCGGGCCCCGCGGGGCCACCGCCGCCAGGACGTCGTGCAGCACCTCGGCGAGGTCCGCTATTCCGTACTCTGTACGAGGAAGCGGGCCCGAGCGGCCGTGCCCCGGCTGGTCGTACAGCACCGCCCGCAGCGACACCCCCGCCCGCTCCGCCTCGACGACCGCCTTCCGCTGGAAGTAGAACGTCGCCATGTCCTGCATATAGCCGTGCACGAACACCACGGTCAGATCCGCGTCCTCAGGACCGGCCGTCTCCACGTGGATCGGCACCCCGTGCGAATCGACCGTGAACACCGAACGCTGCGGCGGCAGCTCGAACGGCTCATGCGCGTACGGATCGTTCGACGCCGCCCGCGTCCGCCTCGCCAGATACCGCGGCACCCCCCACGCCAGCGCGGCGCCGACCGCCACACCGCCGGTCACGCCCCCGGCCACGGCCAGCCCGCGCAACCGGCGCGACTGCTTCTCACTCATGCGGCCTCGCAATGCTCTCGAACACCAAGCCCCCGGACATTCTGCCCGCAAACGCCGCAACGCGGTAGACGCGGCGTTCAGTACTCAGGCCCCGCGCGGAACCACGCCCCGGTTCCACAGGCGCGGCACCCGCGACCCGATCGCCGTCAGCACGTCGTTCGGGATCGTCCCCGCCCACGCCGACCAGTCGTCCGCGTCCGGATGCTGCTCGCCCGCGCCGATGAGGACCACCGGCTCACCCGGCCTCACCGCGTCGTCGCCGCAGTCGACCATGAACTGGTCCATGCAGATCCGGCCCAAAACCCGGCGGCGCTTGCCCGCCAGGTACACCTCCGCCTTGCCCGAGGCCGCCCGCGGCACGCCGTCCGCGTACCCGAGCGGCACGAGCGCCACGTTCGCGTCCCGCTCCAAGTGCACCGTGTGCCCGTACGAGATGCCCGTACCGGCGGGCAGGCGCTTCACCGACATGACGACCGACCGCACCTCGATCACCGGCCGCAGGTCGACCGCGAACTGCGGCACCGGGTTGTACCCGTACAACGCGATCCCCGGACGCACCATGTCGTACCTGGTCTCCGGGTCCGAGATGAGCGCCGCCGAGTTCGCCAGGTGTCGCACCTCCGGCTCCAGGCCCGACGCGGCCACCGTGCCGAGGAACCGCTCGAACGCGGCCTTCTGCTCGATATTCGCCGGGTGACCGATCTCGTCGGCGCACGCCATGTGGCTCCACGCGCCGACGACGACGACCGAACCCGCGGCCTGGTGCTTCGCCGCCGCTTCGGCGACGAACGCCCACTCGGGCTCGACCACGCCGCCTCGCGACATGCCCGTATCGCCCTTGAGGTGGATCCGCGCCGGACGCCCGGCCTTGTCGGCCGCCGCGGCGACCGCGTCGAGCTGCGCCATCGACGACACCCCGAGCTCGATCCCCGCGCCGACCACCTCGGCCAGGCCCGGCTGGTCCGGGGCGAAGAAGAACGCCATCACCGTGGTGTCCGCGAGGTCCGGCAGGCGCTTGAGCTGCCATGCCTCCCTGAGGGTCACGACCCCGAGGCTCGCCGCCCCGGCCTCGACCGAGACCCGCCCGGCCGGGACCATGCCGTGCCCGTACGCGTCGGCCTTGACCATCGCCATCATCGGCACCCCGGCGATCGCACCGAGGGTCTCGATGTTGTGCGCGAGCCGTCGCCAGTCGGCGCTGGCCTTGGCCAGGCCCGACATGGTGCCGAACTCCGGTTCGGCCAGGACGCGGTAGTTGTCTATCGCCACATATGCAAGGGTACGTGCCCGCCGCGCCCGGCCCCCGACAGCGCCGGAGCCGGGTCGCGGCGGGCACGTCCCGTTCTAGACGAGCTGCTCGCGGACCGACTTGGCGGCGGCGACCAGGCCTTCGAGCGACGGGCGGACTTCCTCATACCGGCGGGTCTTCAGGCCGCAGTCCGGGTTCGCCCACACGCGCTCGGGGCCGAGCGCGGCCACGGCCAGGCGCAGCGCCTCGGCCATGTCCTCGGGCTTCGGGACGCGCGGGGAGTGGATGTCCCACACGCCCGGTCCGACCGCGCTGCGGTAGTTCGCGCGGTCGAGGTCGGCGAGGACCTCCATCTTGGAGCGGGACGCCTCGATCGAGGTCACGTCGGCGTCGAGCGCCGCGATCGCGTCGATGACCTCGCCGAACTCTGAGTAGCACAGGTGCGTGTGGATCGAGGTCTCCGGCCGCACGCCCGAGGTGGCGACGCGGAACGAGCGGGTCGCCCAGTCCCGGTACGCCGCACGGGAAGCGGCGCGCACGGGCAGCAGCTCGCGCAGCGCGGGCTCGTCGACCTGGATGATCGCGGTCCCGGCCGCTTCGAGGTCGGCGACCTCGTCGCGCAGTGCGAGCGCGACCTGGTCGGCGGTGTCGGCGAGCGGCTGGTCGTCGCGCACGAACGACCACGCGAGGATCGTCACCGGCCCGGTGAGCATGCCCTTGACCGGCTTCTCGGTGAGCGACTGCGCGTACGAGGTCCACTCGACGGTCATCGGCGCCTGGCGAGTGACGTCGGCGTAGAGCACCGGCGGGCGCACGCAGCGCGAACCGTAGGACTGCACCCAGCCCGCGGCGGTGGTCGCGAAGCCGTGCAGCTGCTCGGCGAAGTACTGCACCATGTCGTTGCGCTCGGGCTCGCCGTGCACCAAGACATCAAGGCCGAGCTTCTCCTGCTCCGCGATCACCGACGCGACCTCGGCCTTCATGCGGGCCTTGTAGTCGGCGTCGATCATGAGCCCGCGGCGGTGCGCGGCGCGGGCGTTGCGCAGCTCGGCGGTCTGCGGGAACGACCCGATGGTGGTCGTCGGCAGCGGCGGCAGGGGGACGCGTTCGGCTTGGGCCGCTTGCCGGTCGGCGTAGGGCACGCGGCGGTCGGCGTCCGCGCCGAGCGCGGCCAGGCGCTCGCGCACGGCCTCGTCGCGCCAGGCGTCCGGGGTCGCCGGACGGGCCTCGCGGGAGCCTGCCGGGTCGGCGATGGCCTTGATCTCCTGGAGTTTCTGTCGGGCGAACGAAAGCCGCTCGAACAGGGCCGAGGGAAGCTCGGTCTCGGCGTCCAAGTCCACCGGGACGTGCAGCAGCGAGGATGACGAGGAGACCCCGACGCGGTCGCTGATGGCCTGCAGCCGTGCGAGGTCGGCCGCGCCGTTGGCAAGGTCGGCGCGCCAGATGTTGCGGCCGTCGACCACTCCGGCCAGGAAAAATGTTTCACGTGAAACATCCAGTGCCTCAAGTGCATCGAGGTCACTGCGGCCTCGCACGAGGTCCAGCGCGACACCTTCCACACCGGCATCGAGGAGCACCGGAAGCGACTCGCCGAACGGCCCGTAACCGCCCGCGATGAGGATCTGGGTGTCGGCGCTCAAACGCCGGTAGGTGTCGGAGACAGCGGCCAGCTCAGCCTCGGTGCGATCGCCGCAGAGCGCGGGCTCGTCGAGCTGGACGAGATCCGCCCCCGCGTCCCGAAGGGCCGCAAGCAGCTCCGCATAGACCGCGACGAGGTCGCCGAGCCGGTCGAACGGTGCGAAGCCGTCCGGTGCGTCCTCGCTCGCCTTGGCCAGCAGGAGGAACGAGACGGGGCCGAGGAGCACCGGCCGGGCGTCGAGTCCGCGCTCCTTCGCCTCCAGGAACTCGGCGACGGCCTTGGCGGGCTTGGCCGCGAACGCGGTCGCAGGCCCGATCTCGGGGACCAGGTAGTGGTAGTTCGTGTCGAACCACTTGGTCATCTCGAGCGGCACGGCGGCCTCGTCCCCGCGCGCGGCGGCGAAGTACGAGGCCAGCTCGGTGTCGCGGTGGTGGCGCGGCGCGAGCGCGTCGACGGCGCAGATCGTGTCGAGCACATGGTCGTAGTAGGAGAAGGTGCCGGTCGGGACCGCGTCGAGCACCGAGAGGTCGTCGAGCATCCCGGAGCGGACGGCCGCCGCGGCGGCCTCCAGCCCGGCGGCGTCGAGCCTGCCCGACCAGTGGCCTTCGAGCGCGCGCTTGAGCTCGCGGTTCGGGCCGATACGCGGATATCCGAGCACGGTGGAAATCGTCTTCATGTGTCAGTTCCCTCGAACTTGCGACAACGGGACCGCGCGCGGTCGCGCGCGGTACGCGGGCAGGTATTCGGACTCGAGGGCCTGCCGTCTCCGGCTCCTAATTCCCGCCGCTTCCCAGGGTTCCGGGCCCAGTGCTTATGGCGGGTTTCGTTCCCTCTCACCGCTGCGGGGCAGTCCTGGATTCCCACCAGGTTCCCTCTTAGCCGGAGCGGTTCGCACCGCGCCGGAACCAGCGTCGGAACCGATGGTACGACCGCTGACCGGCCCGGGCCCCCGACGAGGCCGCAGAGTGGGACGAGGGCTCCGCGAATGGGTAGGCTCGGGCCCCATGAGCACCAAACCTGTAGCAGTAGTCACGGGAGCGAGCAGCGGCATCGGAGCGGCCACCGCGAAGGCCCTCGCCAAAGCCGGGTTCGACGTGATCCTGGGCGCGCGCCGGGCCGACAAGCTCGCCGAGGTCGCCGCCGAGTGCGGCGGGACCGCGCTGCCGCTGGACGTCACCGACGAGGACTCGGTGGCCGCCTTCGCCGCCGTCGTCTCCCGCTGCGACCTGCTCGTGAACAACGCGGGCGGCGCGCTCGGCCTCGACTCGATCGCCACGGCCGACCTCGAACTGTGGCAGCAGATGTACGACGTGAACGTGCTCGGCACCATCCGCGTCACCAAGGCGCTCTTGCCGAAGCTCGTCGCCTCCGGCAACGGCCAGGTCGTCGTCATCGGCTCGATCGCGGCCCACCAGCCCTACCCGGGTGGCGGCGGCTACAACGCCGCGAAGCACGCCGAGGCCGCGGTGACCCGCGTCCTGCGCCTCGAACTGATCGGCCAGCCCGTTCGCGTCTGCGAGATCGACCCCGGCATGGTCGAGACCGAGTTCAGCCTGGTCCGCTTCGAAGGCGACCAGGCCCGCGCCGACGCCGTCTACGCGAACATGACGCCCCTGACCGCCGACGACATCGCCGACACGATCAGTTGGGTCGCAACCCGACCCGCCCACGTCAACGTCGACCAGATCACGATCATGCCCCGAGACCAAACCGGAGCCCAACAAGTCCACCGCCGCGAGAGCTAAGCGGCGCAAACATATCGGCCCGGCGGTAATCCGCCGGGCCGATGCGTTGAATGGAGAGTCATGCCGAACACCCCTTATCGAGTCAGCCGTTCGATTTCGAGCTTGGAGTCCGCGATCCCCGCGATGGTGAAGTTCCGCGCGGCCGAGCCGCGTGAGGTGCGTTGGGACCTACTGCGCGAAGAGCTGGGGGTAGAGCTTCCCTCTGACTTCCGCGCTCTGGCGGAGGCTTACCCGGCACTCGTTCTGGAGGATTTTCTTATTCTTCATCTGCCCCATCCTGGTGAGGAGTCGCGTTTCGTCACGGACCATCGACGAGCCGCAGTGATCCTTGATGATTGGCGCAGAGAAGGCTACGCCGCAGATTATGTGCCGTTTCCGGAGCCCGGCGGTCTGCTGCTCTGGGGGTCGTCAGACGTAGGCGACTACTTCTTCTGGCGAACCTGGTCGGAATCCCCTGACGACTGGTCGATCGTGGTCTCGGGAGAAAACGGTGACTGGTCGGAGTACCACGTCGGTGTCGTGGATTTCCTTGCCTCGCTTTACAGCGATGATCTCGGCCTATGGGGGATGCCAGAGGGCTTCCCGACGAATGACCCTGAGGTGGCTACCTTCTAAGCGTCGAGGTCATGGGCTTCTAGAGGGTGTTGCTGTGGCAGAACTCCCTCGTAGCCCCGAACAGCGCCTCTCGAAGCGAACGGTTCATTACGCTGTCCCGATTTCCCTCGAGAAAGGGCGAGTCGTTGGGGCAGCTAGCAGGCAAGACGGTGCTCATCACCGGCGCGTCCAGGGGCATCGGGGCGGCCACTGCCCGGCTCCTCGCTGACGAGGGCGCGCACCTCCTGGTCAACTACAGGGACAAGGCGAAGCGAGCCGAGAAGGTCGTCGCCGACGTCGAGGAGCGGGGGGCCACGGGCACGGCGGTCCAAGCCGACATCACCGACGCCGCGCAGGTCGACGCCATGCTCGCGGGCGTCGAACGCCTCGACGTACTCGTACTCAACGCCTCCGGCGGCCTCGAGAAGGACGTCGACGCCGACTACGCGCTCCGCCTCAACCGCGACGCCCAAGTGGACCTCGCGACCAAGGCACTCACGTACATGCCGCGCGGCGGTCGCATCGTCTACGTGACCAGCCACCAGGCGCACTTCTACGGCACCTACGAAGAGACACTTGCGGTCTACGCACCCGTCGCGCGCTCCAAGCACGCCGGTGGCGAGGCCCTCCAAGCGCTTGTCCCGACCTTCGCAGAGCACGGCGTCGACTTCGTGACCGTCTCCGGCGACATGATCGAAGGCACCATCACCGCGACCCTCCTCGAACGGGCCCAACCGGGCGCCATCGAACACCGCCGCGAGGCTGCAGGCAGCCTCCTCACCGTCGAAGAGTTCGCCGCCCACGTAGCCGATGCCGCCACCGCCGACCTCGAAACCGGCGCAGTAATCCTCGCCGGCGGCCCCGGCCAGTGGGGCGACCAGGTCACCCGCAACCAATAAGCGCAACAAGCGACTCGAACTGGCGGAGGATCGCTAGGCCGTGCAAGGGATCCGGCTGGTCGCCGCGGCAGGGCGACCAGTTCCGGCATGGCTCACATAGCAATGCCAGCCGCGTGATCTCGACATCCGAGCCGTGTACCCCATGTGACTCTCCAGTTCGATACAGTCACCGTGAATCCCAAACCCCACCTAACTCCACGGAGACGACAAATGGCGCTACCCCCGTGCCCCCGACTGCTCTCTTGCGCGGTTCCCGAAGCATTGGTCCATGCGCGGGTCGTCGTGCGAGGCGGGCAGCGGTGAGCAGCGGCTTCAATCTCGACCCTGAAGCGGTCGACAAGGTTGCGACGGACTTGTTCGCATTGTCTGAGGATCTTCACGGATCCATGAAGAAAGTCACAGATTGCGCTGGAGCCTTGGGCGGCGCGGTCGATACCGCCGAGTTCACTGGCGTAGTCGAAGTGCTTGAGGCCGTGAGTAAATGGAGCGATGAGCTCATACCTGAACACCGGTTCGAGCTTGAAGAGTTCGCTGGCTATCTGGTAGTCGCGGTCAGGGAAACGGTTGACCTGGACGGCTATGTCGCCTCGGCATTCGATGCGTATGCGGACGAGTTCCCCCGCACCGAGGGTGTCCCAGCCCCTGAGCTTCCCGCCCCCGACCCAGCCGACGCGGTGCCTTCACTGCACGGTCCCGACATCGCGGTGTGAAGCTGATGCCGATCTCATATCAAGCACTCGTTGCCGCAGACCTCAACGTGCTGCAGGCAGTCAGCGAAGCTTGGCTCCAGGCCTCGAAGGAACTCGAAGACCATCTCGCAACGCTCGACGACTACCGCACCGGCGACCTCAAGGAGGACAACTGGGACGGTGACTCCGCCGAAGCAGGCCGCAGTCGAATCAAGGAGTTCGTAACTGACCTTGATGAACGTGCGGCCCAAGCTCGCCGCGTGGCCGCCGCAATCGAGGACGCTTGTTCCGTCTTCCTCGCGAGCCAGAACGGCTTGACCATGCTGGCAGGGATGATCGACAAAGAGCAAGCCAGTCTCAGCGCTGACGGCTCGGTCGTACCTGACACGGCGAAAGGCACAGCCGCAGTCGAGTACGCCTCCGGAATACAGTCGCAGATCCAGGCGCTCCTAGATGATGCGACCGCGGCCGATGAAGCGTTGAAGGCCGCTGTAGCCCTGTATGCGGAGACCCTCAGCGCCGTGGAGGAAGCTGCACTTGACCAGCTCGCGACCGAAGAGGTCGGGGCGTTGCAGAGCCTTATCGACGATGGCGCCTCTCCTGAGGAGATCAACGAGTGGTGGAGCTCCTTGAGTGGTGAGGAGCAGATCGCCATGCTGGAGAATCATCCTGATCTGCTGGGCGGCCTAGACGGTGTCCCCACCGACACCCGCGACTATGCGAACAGGGAGTTGCTGGAAGCGGAACTCGACCGTTTCAGCCCAACGCTTGACGAGGATATTGCCGAGCTGCAAGCTGAGATCGATCAGTTCAACGACGGCGCGAGATTCCTCAATAGTTCGTACGACGCGCTGACCGATGAACTCGAGCGGCTCGAAGCAGAACGGGACCGTCGCGACGGACTGACAAGCCTGCAGGAGGCGATCACGGAACCGGCCTCCACCGGTCAGGATTACTATCTGCTGGGCTTTGACTCCGCTGGTGACGGCAAAGCGATCGTCTCTGTCGGCAACCCCGACACGGCAGACAATACCGCCGTATACGTTCCGGGAACAGGAGGCGACTTGAACGGCGCAAGCGGCGGCCTGCTGAATCGTGCTGAGACGATGGCGCTTGACGCCAACGACATTCCAGGAAGCGGGGAAACCGCAGTAGTGATGTGGCTGGGCTACGATGCCCCCGATAATCCGATTCTGAATTCTCCCAGCATGTCTTACGCCGAGGATGCCTCCGCCCCGTTGTCATCGTTCATGAGCGGCCTTGAATCCACCAATGCCGATCCCGATGGCACGAATACGACCGTTGTGGGACATTCCTACGGGACGACGGTCATCGGTCAGTCCGCTAGCGAACATGGTCTTGCAACCGACAACATCGTTGCCCTGGCGAGCCCCGGTATGGTCGTGGAGAACGCCAGCGAACTCGGCATCGACCCCGATAACTTCTACGCGACTGTCGCACCCCTGGACATGATCAATCTCGCTGCGGAGACCAGTGCGCTGGGAGCTGACCCGACCGACAGCGGTGTCAACGTCGATCTAGGAGCCGGGGCGTTCGTGGACTGGCATGGTTTTGGGGGGAACACCTTCAACAGCGACAATATGGATGGCGATCCAGTCGACGTCCACAGTAATTACTGGGACGAGAACAACCCTGCGAGGAAGAATATGGCGCTCATCTTCACTGGTAACGGAAGTGAGGTCTCGTGACTTTCCGTTCCCTCTCCAGGGCCTTTTCGGTCGTGACTGTCGCCTTGACCGCTGTGATACTCGGAGGATGCTCCAACATGTCGTCAGACCTGCCTGAGCTTGATTTCAACCTTGACGAGGCCTTCCTGCGGATGGACGAGGCCGTTGCCGAGACGATTGCCGGGCTACCCGACTTTCCCGGCTTTCACGAACGTCGCACCCTGCAGTTGGAGTGTGCGGAGGAAGGCCGTGAATCCTACGAGATCAGCTATACGCTCCCTGAGGAGACGATCGGAACCGAACAAGTGACGGTGGACTACTTTGCGGTTCTCAAGGACCACTGGGCCTCGATCGGATGGGACGTCCACGGCGAACAAGACGACGCGGACGGCAATATCGCGGACCTGCAGGCCACGCGCCCGGACGGTGTGAACGTCTGGTATTCCAACATGCTGGGGCAGATCGTCATCCACTCACAGGTCGCGTGCGTCAGTGCTGAAGGCAGCGCGGTCTGCGGGCCGCCACTCGGCGGGGTTCTGCCAGAAAACGATCACCACAAGCACTGCGAGCTCCGCGCCCCAGAGGAATCAGAGAGCACTGAGGCGATTGATCCGTTCGGAAACGGTCAGGCGGTCCTGCGGCCGTTCGACGTTTCAGGGCGAGAAACTCGGCGGTTCGACTCGCCTGGCTCATATGACGGGATGATCTGACAGGCGCTGCGGCAGGAGCGTGAACGAGGTGAGGGCCGAGTCCGAACGGGCTCGGCCCTAACGCGTGGGTACAGCAGGAGACCGCTGGGGAGGGTGGGGGCTTCTAGACGCTTTTGCACACGAGGGTGTGTCGCGCTTGCAGATGCGCGAAAAGCTGTGTCAGCCTGAACTCACGTGCGAATCGCACGTTGGAGAACCAAGTGAATATCCAGTCGGTGGGCCGCCCCATTGCCGCAAAACATCGTGGCGGCCCACCTTCCAACCAAGGAAGGCGAGCCTCCCATGGCGCACTCCACCCTACGCGAAAACAGGCGTAGCGCAACTCATCAACTCACGGCTGTCCGGAACCAGGCTCGTGCCATGGTCCTGGTCCAAGAGCCGTTCTACCAGCATGATCACCTCGGCCCAGGCGCGCCACTGCGCGAGATCGCCGGTTCGGGCGAGCAGGCCGGGTACTACGACTGGGCGGGGCGGCGGCTGTTCCTCGCCGACGGCGAACCCGACCCGATGTGCCCCGGCGCGTACCGGTACCAGCACAACCCCGACTGCTGCGACCTCGAAGCGCCGGACTCGGATCCGCGGAGCCCGCGGTACGAGCCGATGCACCTGCGCCACAAGCCGGGTGACACGTGGATCATCGACAACAACCGGCCGCACGACCCTTACGACCCGGGCCCGTTCGGGTCGCCCGGCTGGTACAAGGACGAGCGGACGGGGCGTCACCGGAGGGATGAGACGCCTGACCCGCTCCCGGCCGAGGGCTGGGTGCAGCCGAAGGGAGCATGGTTCCCGGGCACGGCCGATTGGCCCGAACCCGCAGCGCCGCAAGACGACCAGGAACGAGCTGCGGAGGATGGCAGTGGCGAGCGGGGCGGGTCCGATCGGCCGCCGCCGTGGGGCTCGCGCGGACGGCCGGTGCCGTCTGAGCCTGACGAACCTGAAACGCCGCAAGGATCCTGGCGAGCGCGGGCGGGACGGCAGAGCCCAAGCCCGGATGCCGACGCTCGCTCGGCGCGACGTCCCTGGGACCGTGGCGAATCGGACGGCGGTGGTCCGGGCGATACGGGCTGGATCAGCGGATACGGCGGCTGCCAGACAGGGACCGCAGGCACCGCTGAGGGCGAGTACCGGTTTTCGAAACTCCGTGAGGACGCCTTCGACCGCTTCATGGTCCAGTCCGCGCAGCTGAGGGCCGCGCACTTCCAGCCTGACAAGCCCTACCTGCGAGAGCGCGTCGCCTGGGGACTGCGGTGGCTGTTGTGGGTGTTCGCGCTCGGGCTCGTTTCGATGCCTGCCCCGCTGTACCCGGGCCGAGTTCGGAGCGATTCAGCTGCGGTGCAAGCGATTCCGACGCAGATGCAAGCCGAGTCGCGGGCGCGCGCAGCTGAGCCCGGCGCAGGTCTGGTCGCCCGGTCGGGGCTCCGGTCCCGAGCCGAATCCGCGGGCACGACCCGGGCACGAAGGGACGGTCGATCGGTGACCGAGCCGCCGCGTCCTTCCGTGCCTGATCCCGGACCGGGCCCCGTGAAGGTTCCCGTGAAGGTTCCCGAACCCGCGTACCGGCCCGGTGCGGCGATCGCTGCCGCAGTCGGCGGTGCCCGTGCCGCCCGCAAGGTCATCGCCGCCCGCGAGTCCCGCACCGAGCACGACCTTGCCAGGGCCGTCCGCAACAGCGCGGCGAGGCGTCCGTCGCCGCGTCCCTACATGGCCACCTGGGAACACGCCTTCGACGCCAACGCCACCTTCATCCTCGGCGGTGCGGCGTGATCCCCGACCGGTACACCACCCGCCGCATCCGCGCCCGCTACATCAAGGCGCTCAACGCCATTCCGCTCCCCGTTCGCCGGACCGATCCGCCCGACACCGCCCTGCCGATCGACCTGGCCGGGCTTCCCGTCCTCGCCACCGAAACCGTCGATGAGCGGATCGTGCGGTTCTCCCTGGTAGTCGGCCAGCCCCGCTTCCGCCTGACCTTCGAGGGCATCGACCCGGACCTCGTCGGCCACGTCGTCAACCTCGAGACCGCCAACCCGAGACTTGTCATCGCTGAGCCCTTCCACACCGACTGGGCTCTGTCGAACGAGCAGGCTCTCACCGAACATGCCGCCCGGGTGTGGGGCGCGATCACCAGGTCCTGCGGTCGCTGACGAAGGGGCTTACCTCGTGTGCGGCCGGGCTCAGCCCGGCCGCACACCCCCGTTCTCCTGGAGCGATCCTGAGGATTTTATTGACATTTCTAGATGTTTTGATGGATCATAGTTTCTCTAGTTGATCCAACAAACTGATTACCTGGGGGTTCGCCGGTGGGGACAAGAACAGGAAGATTCAGGGCCGTATTCGCGGCTGTCGCGTTGGCGGTCGGGGTGACCGTCACCGGCCTCGCGAGCCCGGCACAGGCCGACACGATGACGCAGCGGAACGCCACGCAGATCATCGCCGACATGGGCGCGGGCTGGAACCTCGGCAACAGCCTGGAGGCCAACAGCAACGGCGTCCCGAGCGAGACCGCCTGGAACAACCCCACGGTGACGCAGGCGCTGATCGACAGCGTGCAGGCGGCTGGATTCGACACGATCCGGATCCCGGTATCCTATCTGAACCACATCGGATCCGGCCCGAACTACACGATCAATGCGAACTGGCTCAACAGGATCCAGCAGGTCGTCGACTACGCGTACGACCGGGGCATGCACGTCGTGATCAACATGCACGGCGACGGCTACAAGAGCGTCGGCGGCGCGTGGCTCATCTGCGACGCGGCCGACCAGACCACGATCAGGGCCAAGTACAAGAGCGCCTGGCAGCAGATCGCGACGCGGTTCCGCGACTACGACCAGCGCCTGATCCTGGAGTCGATGAACGAGAACTTCGACGGCCAGTACGGCGCCCCGACGCAGCCTTGCTACTCGAACATCAACGCCTACAACCAGATCTTCGTCGACACGGTGCGCCAGACCGGTGGGAACAACGGTTCGCGCTGGCTGCTCGTGCCCGGCTGGAACACGAACATCGACTACACCACGGGGAACTACGGCTTCGTGATCCCGAGCGACAACTACAGGAGCTCGGTCGTTCCCAGTAGCGAGAAGCGCATCATGATCTCCGTTCACTACTACTCGCCGTGGGACTTCGCGGGCGAGGAGAACGGCAACATCACGCAGTGGGGCCCCAACGCCACCAACCCGTCGAAGACATCGACCTGGGGGCAGGAGGACTACATGGACGCGCAGCTGAAGCTGACCTACGACGCGTTCGTCTCCAAGGGGTACCCGGTCGTCGTCGGCGAGTACGGGGCGATCGACAAGACCTCGTACGACTCGGCGAACAACCAGTACCGCCAGGACTTCGCACGCATGCTGGTCGCGACCGCCAAGAAGTACGGGGCCGCGACGATCTACTGGGACAACGGATTCAACGGGCAATACGGGTTCGGGCTGTTCAACCGGAGCACGAACCAGGTGACCCAGCCGGGTCTGATCAACGCCATCATGAGCGGCCTCGGTTCCGGGCAGCCGACCGGCACGGTCGCGATCGTCGGCGTCGGTTCGAACCGGTGCGTGGACGTGCCCAACAGCCCGGCGGCGAACGGGACGCAGGCCCAGCTGTGGGACTGCAACGGCGGTGGCAACCAGCAGTTCACTCGCACTTCGGCGGGTGAGCTGAAGGTGGGCAACAAGTGTCTCGAAGCGGCCGGCTGGGGCACGGCCAATGGCACCAAGGCGGCGGTCTGGGACTGCACCGGCGGCGCGAACCAGCGCTGGAACGTCAACGCCAACGGCACCATCAGCAACGCCCACAACGGGTTGTGCCTGGACGCGAACGCCAGGGGGACCGCCAACGGCACCCAGATCATCCTCTGGAGCTGCGGCACGGCCAGCAACCAGCTCTGGACCATCCGATAGGTAGACCCGCTGGAAACGACATGGGCGGCACCGCGATGCGGTGCCGCCCATGTCCGTGTCGGCGCTATTTACTCGGTGAGGGTGAACGCTGGCGAGTCCCAGTGCTCCCAGTGGTCCGGGTTCGACTCGTCGCCCAGGGCCTTGAGGACCTTCACGTGAAGCGTCCACTCGCCCGGCTTGAAAGCTGCGGGCCGCTGTTCGGCGAGGTCTTCAAGGTGGATGCCCATGGCATCGTTCGGTCCGGGCGAGCGCTGAAGGTACTGCTCGCGTTCCCATGCGACGACTTCGCCGGTGGCGGTGTTCTCGGCGCTGACCTCCATCGCGGACACCTGGTGGCCGAGGAAGACGAGCGCGGCGAGGCTGGGGCCTTCGGCGAGGCTGAAGGTCTCGCCCTCTTCGAGGTCCCGGTAGTCGAACTGGTGCGTCTCCGGGTCCTGCCCGACGATGGCCGCCAGGCGCGGGAACTCGGGGTGTTCGAGAACGGGAATCGCCAGGTAGTCGCCCTGGTAGCCGGAGTAGGCGGCGGTCAGCGACTCGCCGCCGTCGCCGGTCGGGCGGGCCGTGATGCGGCCGCCGAAGACGCTGCCCTCGGGGAGGTCGGCGCTCGGCGTCACTGTGACCTGCACTGTCGCCGTCTGGCCCGGGTACAGGTCGAGGGTCTTCGGCGCGAAGGTCACTTCCGGTTCGGCCGCGACGAAGCCAGGTGCGCGGTCGTCGCCCGTGGTCGCGATCGTGGACCGATGGGTGAGCTCGTACGTGCGCGTTTCGGTGTCGTGCGATTTGAGCTGGAGCTCGAAAGTGCGCGGAGCCGTGCCGTCGCCGGTGTTCACGCCCGTCGGGAAGAGGCATGCCTCCGCGTCGAGGGCGTCGATCACGTCGATGACGCCGGTCCCCTGCCGGTGCGCCGCTTCGAGCTCGCCGAGGTCCGGGTTCTCGCCCCAGGTAACGGGCTTGGCGGAGTTGGCGAGCCGAGTGCGGACGTCGCGCGGTCCCAGGTTCGGCTCGGCGTTGAGCAGGAGCGCGGCCGCTCCGGCCACGTGCGGGGACGACATCGAAGTGCCGGAAAGGGACTCGTACGAGCCGTCCGCGACGGGCACCGTGGACCAGATGCCGCCGCCGGGAGCCGTGACGTCCGGTTTGAACGCGAGGTCCGGCGCGGGACCGTAAGCGGTGAAGGAGGACGCGAAGCCGCCGCGCGGGAGGTCGACCAGGACGGTCTCGCCCGTGAACTCCAAGGTCGGGGCCTTGCCGATGGCGGCGAGGTCGTGCAGGTCCTCGCCGTCGGCGTCGGTGAGGGCGAGCGCCGGGACGGGGCCGTCCTCGATGCCGCTGCCGCCGAAGGGACCCGAGCGGTCGTTGTAGATGACGACCGCCGTCGCGCCCTCAGCGACCGCTCGCGCGTACTTCTCCTTGAACGTGCAGGTTCCTCGGATGATGAGCGCGGTCTTCCCGGCGACATCGCCTTCGGAGGGGTCGTCGGCGCAGGCGCGGCCGAGCCACACGAGCGGGTCGGTCGTGCCGGTCGGCTCGGCGCTGTCGTCGATGGTGCGGTAGCCGACGCTGCGGTCCAGGGCCGGGACGAACGCGGCGTCCATGCGCTGCTTCGGGTTGTCGGTCGAGGCCACGGCGATCACGTCGGAGCCGAGGCTCGGCGCGGAACCGGAGTAGACCCCGGCCTCACCGTCGTTGCCCATCGACGCGACGACGGTGACGCCTTCTTCGACGAGCTTGTCGGCGGCGACGGCGGTCGGGTAGCCGGGCCACTGGAATGACTGCCCGAGCGAGAGGTTCACGACGTCCATGCCGTCCACGAGCGCCGCTTCGAGCGCCTGCATGATGACCTCGGAGCTTGTGGAACCGTTGCAGCCGAACACCTTGTAGGCCCCGAATTCGACGTCGGGCGCGACGCCGGTGACCTGGCCGTCCGCGCCCACGATGCCCGCGACGTGCGTGCCGTGGCCGCCGCAGTCCGCCGGGTCGGCGTCGGGGGCGGGCTCGGAGTGCTCGGGGTCGTCGGAGTCGAAGTCGTCGCCGACGAAGTCGGTGCCGTACGCGACCCGGCAGCCGGAGCCGAAACAGCCGCCGAGGTCGGGGTGGGTGTAGTCGATGCCGGTGTCGATGACGCCGACCTTGACGCCCTCGCCGGTGATGCCGCGCTCGTGCGCGTCGGCGGCACGGGTCGTCTGGATCGCCTGGGCCAGTTCGGGTTGCGGACCGTCGTCGGTGGTCGTGGCGGGACCCATGAGGAGGACATCGGACCAGACGTCCTCGACGAGGTCGAGGCGTTCGAGGCGGCGGGCGGTCGCCGGGTCGGTCTCGACTGAAACGCCGTTCCAGACACGCGAGAAGTCATGGCGCACTTCGTAGTCGAGGCCACGGGCCGCGGCGTCCAGGGCCGAGGCGCCCGCGCCCTCGGTGAGTTCGACGAGCCAGACCTGCGCGGCGCCCTCGTCCGGGTTCGCTTGCGCCGCAGGGGCCGAGGAGGCCAGGAGCGGCAGGGCCACGGCGGCAGCGACGAACGCAGCCGGGCGGCGGGAGCGGGCGGATCGGAGGCGCGCGTACACGCGGGAGCCAGGCATCAGGGGTCCCCTTCGAGTCGCGCCAGCCGGGCCCGGGGGATCCCGGGCCCGACCGGCAGCTTTGGCAGGACCTCGATCGTCGGGCATGGGCGTGCTGGAAGCGCGCATTTGGCGGCGGCGCGTGTCGGGATCGGAGGGAAGGGCCGGATATAGAGGGGGAAGGGTGGGTCGGGAGGTGGGGCCGACCAGCAAGGGGTGGAGCAGGAGGTGCGGACGGCCGGCAAGGGGTCGGTCAGCATGGGGCGGGTCGGGAGGTTCGGCTGACCCGCAAGGGGCGGAGCGGGAGGGCGGCTGACCAGTAAGGAGCCGGTCGGGAGGTTCGGACGACTAATAAAGCGGCGGAGCGGGAGGCGGGCTGCGTGCGCGCGGGGTGGTGGGCGCTTGGCTCGCGTGTGTTGTCGGGCGCATCGGCTGGGTGCCGGTGCGCCCGCGTGCTTCCTCGCGAGGTGTCCTGGCAGGAGCCGCGCGGGAGTGCACTCCCGCGCGGTCTTCGGGGGCGGCCCCCGGGGTTCCCACATCGCCGCCAGTCCTGCCAGGACCAGGTCTCCGCTCCGCACTTCCACCACCACCGGCGGAACGACCGTTTTTTATCTATCAACAATCACATGTCCGGCAACGCCTGCCAAGAACTATTTTTCTGCCTGTGGATAACTCTGCGAGCCAGCCTGTGGATAACTTTGCGAGGAGTTTTCGGTGGTCGGCTAATGGGGAGGTGGGTGAAGGCGAAGCCGCTGGTGCGGTGCGACGGTCAGCCGGTCACGAGGCGGGCGAGGGCGAAGCCGAGTAGGCCGGCGCCCAGGCCGCCTGCGAGGTTTGCGGCCACGTTCCAGAGGGCGTGGTGCCAGCGGCCGTCCTCGACGAGGCGGAGTGTTTCGTAGGAGAGCGTCGAGTATGTGGTGAGCGCCCCGCAGAAGCCTGTCACGAGCAGTGCCGACCACGTCGGATCGGCGATCGCGACCACCAGGAACACCGCGAGGCCTGAGCCGAACACGTTCACTACCAACGTGCCCCACGGCAGATACCGGCCCGCGTAGTGCGCGACCACGAGGTCGGTGAGGAATCGCGCCGGAGCGCCGACCGCCGCTCCCACGGCGACGAGGAGCAGGGTCATGAGCGGCCCCGCACCAGCAGCCGCCGCGTCGCGTACATCCCGAAAGCCGCCGCGAACAGCGCCGCCGCCATCGTGGCGAACGCGAACACCACAGCGAGCGCGGTGGCCCCGGCGTTCGCCGCCTGGCCGATGTCGACGATGTACGCCGAGAATGTGGTGAAGCCGCCGAGGATCCCCACGCCGACGAACGGCCGGATCCGGTTCAGGCCCGGCGCGACCTCGGTGATGGTGACCATGAGGATGCCGATGAGCAGGCCGCCCACCGTGTTCGCGATGAACGTCGCTACGTCGAACTCGCCAGGATGGAAGGGGAAGGCCACGTTGAGGCCGTATCTCGCGACCGCCCCGATCGCGCCGCCCGCCGACACCGCGAGCAGGGCGGGCACGGAGACGCCGCGAAGCATGGAGCGCAGCGGCGGACGCGGATTCTCGGGCACTCCCCGAATCTAGTCGCAGGTCGGGGCTTTATTCCCACGCGCGGCCGCGTATGCGGTCCCTCACGGACCCTTGCGCCCGATATGCGAGAACCGCTACCGTTGGCTGGCGATGCGCTACACGATCACGAACCAGCACCTGACACGCAGGCGTCACCTCGACTTCTGCCGCGTGTCGACCGTGCTCTGTCGTTAGCACGAACCTCTTCACCGGCGGGCTCGCCGATGACTCCCTTCTTCTCCGCTGGCCTTGAGCCCACCCCAGCGTTTCCCTGGTAATTCCCGCAGCACGGCGGTGCCCGCCGCGTGCTGTCCTCGAAAAAGAGGTTCCCCATGTCCGCAACCGCGGCAGCAAACGACACGAAGCAGCGCAAGCGCTTCAAGATCTCCTTCGCCTGGCAGCTCCTGATCGGCCTCGCGCTCGGCCTCGTCCTCGGGTACGTCGCCCGCGAATGGTCCGTGGCCTGGCTCGGCACCACCCTCGAGACGATCGGCACGCTGTTCGTACAGCTGCTGTTCCTGATCGTCCCGTTCCTCGTGTTCACCGCGATCGTCGCCTCGATCGCGAACCTGCGCAACCTCGCGAACGCCGGCCGCCTGGTCGCCAAGACCCTCGGCTGGTTCGCGCTCACCTCGGCCATCGCCGTCGCCATCGGCCTCGCGATCGGCCTCACCACCAACCCCGGCGAGGGCGTGACCCTCACCAGCGCGGCCGCCGCACCGGAGACCACCGGCTCGTGGACGGACTTCCTCACCGGGATCATCCCCACGAACGTCGTCGACGCGTTCGTGAACGTCAACGTCCTCCAGATCGTGTTCCTCGCGATCGTGGTCGGCGCGGCCGCCGCGAAGCTCGGCGACAAGGCCGAGCCGTTCCTGAAGTTCAACGCCTCCGCGCTGGCTCTGATCCAGAAGGCCCTGTGGTGGGTGATCCGCCTGGCGCCCATCGGCACCGCGGCGCTCATCGGCAACTCGGTGTTCGCGTACGGCTGGGACCTGCTGGAGCCGCTCGCGGTGTTCAGCATCGACATCTACGTGGGCGCGCTCATCGTGATGCTCGTGGTCTACCCGGTGCTGCTGCGCCTGGTCGCGAAGGTCTCGCCGGTGCAGTTCTACCGCAAGGCGTGGCCCGCGGTGCAGTTCGCGTTCGTGTCGCGCTCGTCGGTCGGCACGCTGCCGCTGGCGCAGCGGATCGTGACCGAGCGCCTGGGCGTCTCGCGCGACTACGCGGCGTTCGCGTCGCCGTTCGGCGCGACGACGAAGATGGACGGTTGCGCCGCGATCTACCCGGCGATCGCCGCGATCTTCGTGGCGCAGGTGTACGACGTGCCGCTGGGCATCCAGGACTACCTGCTCATCGCGTTCGTCTCGGTGATCGGCTCGGCCGCGACGGCGGGCCTGACCGGCGCGACCGTGATGCTGACTCTGACGCTGTCGACGCTGGGCCTGCCGCTGGAGGGCGTCGGCCTGCTGCTGGCGATCGACCCGATCATGGACATGATCCGCACGGCCACGAACGTGACCGGGCAGATGGTGGTGCCGGTGATCGTGGCGAAGTCGGAGAAGATCCTCGACCGCGAGGTCTACGACGCCAAGCCGGTCCCGCTCGACGCCGAGTCGGCGTTCGGTGGCCAGGACGAGCCCGCCCGCAAGGGCGAGCCCGCGCTGCAGCCCGCATAGAAGCTTTATTCTCTCCTGAAATACCGGGGGCCGGTCCGCACAAGGACCGGCCCCCGTTTCGCTATGCCGTGCCCGAGGCGGTCGCGGGCCTGCCGGTCGGGAGCTGCAGGTCGTAGTCGCGGAAGTCGACGGCGTACCACGCGGTCATCTTCGAGGCGATGTCGAACATTTTGGCGTGCAACGGGACGAGCAGCGGGTACTGGAGTTGCACCTGGTGCGCGGACTGGGTCATGAGCGGCGCGAGGGTCCGCACCCCGGCGTCGGTCACCGGGTTCGTCTTGATCTCCAGGATGTCGGCGACCTCTTCGTCGAAGTGCTTGACGAGCGACCCGCCGATGGCGCCCGCGCCCGGGAAGAACTTCCGGTCCATCCACTCGAGCATGTTGTGCGCCAGCTCTTTGCCTTCGGCGGACCAGCCGCGGTAGGCGCGGGAGTCGGCGATGACCGCCTCGGACTGCTCGTAGGTGCGCGGGTTGTACTTCGGATCGATGCCGAGCAGCCGCCCGGCCACCCACGACATGGAGGCGAGTTCGTCGATCTGGGTGCGGGTCATGTCGACGCCGTTCTTCGCGGCGAGCCCCACGTTGTACATCGTGACGTACATGATCTCTTCGGTCTTGAGCCGCTGGCTGATCGGCGTCCCGTCGGTCTCGGCGTCCCAGCCGTGGCGCAGTGCCATGTGGCGGGCGGCGGCGTGGACGAGCCGGAGCTTGCCGAGGCTGACGACGGCGTTCCCCTCCGGAGCCCAGTTGCCGTCGCCGAGTCCGTCCCACAGGGTGTTGAAGGTGCGGGAGAAGCGGCGCCCGATGTCGGCGACGAGGTCGAACTTCGCGTAGTAGACGGACTTGGCCAGCAGCGGGTCGGCGAGGGCGGTGAAGAGGCCGCCGCAGCCCTCGGCGACGCTGAGCGCCTCCATGTTGGCCTGCACGAACTTCGCGAGCTCGCTGCCGGTGAAGCCGTCGGTGATGGCCTGTTCCTCAGCGGTGAGCACGGCGTGGGCCTGGAGGAACTCGGCGGCCTCGGCGGGCGCTCCGTCGGGGACGGGCTGGTCGTTGCGGGTCCAGGTCTTGAACGCCGCGTTCAACTGCTCGACCTGGTTGTCGGCGTAGAGGGACTCGATCAGCCGGTCGGCCTCCGGGTCGCCTTCCCTCGTCGCCGGCTCGCCGGCCAGGACCCAGCCGTCGGTCCCGGCCGCCTCGGCGGTCCGTCCCGGGACGAGCCCCGCGGGGTCGGCCGCCGCGGCGGCGCCTGCGGCGAGTGCTGTCAGAGCGGTACGTCTGGTGATCGATGGTTCCATGCCAGCAATGCTGAGGGAGTCGACGGCGAAGCCCGGTCCGACACGCCCGAACAGCGGGGAAGTCGCGGACGGCGGGGTCAGCGCTGCGATTCGAAGTGGCGTTCGAGGCCGTCGAGGATCCGTTCGAGCCCGAACGCGAAGTGGTCGGCCATCTCGCTCGCGGGGGTGGCGGCGGGGTCGGCGAGGCGGGCGAGGTTGGGGTAGCGCTCGCGCATAGCCGGGTCGGCCAGGAACTTGAAGTACTCGGTGTCCTCGTCGGTCGCGTTGTCGATCTCGGGGCGGACCGCGCCGAGGATGAAGCAGTCGACGGTGAGCACGCTGATGAGCCCCAGTCCGGCGGGGAGGCCGACGGCGGTGAGGCGGCCGATGACGGCGTCGACCCAGCCGGCCTCGCCCGGGCCCATGGACCGCTCGGAGGTCGCGACGGCGAGCGCCCACGGGTGGGTGGTGAAGAGCTCGCGTACGCCGAATCCCCAGTGGCGCAGGAGGTCCCGCCAGTTGTCGGCTTCGGGGAGGACGAGCGGCCCTGTCATGAGGGAGTCGTACATGAGGATGACGAGCTCGTCCTTGCCGGGGACGTGGCGGTACAGGGACATGACGCCGCTGCCGAGGCGTTCGGCGAGGTGCTTCATCGAGACCTTCTGCAGGCCTTCGGCGTCGGCGATGGCGACGGCCTCGGCGACGATGCGCTCGCGGCTGAGCCCGGCGGGGCGTCCGCGTCCGGGCCGGGTCGCCTCGCCCCAGAGCAGGTCGTAGTCGGTCTTCCCCACTGGTGCGTTCCTTCCGCTCGCGTCCCGTGCACCGGAGCCTACGTCGCGCCGCCGAAAGCCGGCACGCCTCAGGCTTGCGTATGTAGTACGCTAATTAGCGTATCGCATACGCATCGATCGGAAACCCAGATCGGAGACCACCCCCATGGCCGAGCCGACCCTCCTCGCACCCGCACCCGAAACCCCTCCCGCGCAGGCGAAACCGAAGTGGTACCGCCGCCCGTGGATCGTCCCGCTGTTCGTGATCGTGGGCCTGTTCGTGGCCGCCAGGCTGCCGAGCTACCTCACGTTCGACACCGGCGATTCGCTCGTCGAACTCCAGGAGGCCTTCCCCGAGACGCACTACCTGATGCTCACCGGGCACATCCTGTTCGGCTCCATCGCGATCATCACCTGCTCACTCCAGGTCTGGCCGTGGCTGCGCCAGCACCACCCGAAGGTCCACCGCATCTCCGGCCGCCTCTACGTGTTCGCGGGCGTCGTGCCCTCGGGCGTCTTCGCGATGATCGTCGCCGTCATGTCGGTGATCGGCCCGCCCGGGAAGATCGGCAATCTCATCGGCGCCTCGCTGTGGTTCCTCTGCACCTTCGCCGGTCTCGTCGCGGCCCGGCGGCGGCGCTTCCAGGAGCACCGGCGCTGGATGATCCGCAGCTTCGCCCTGTGCACGTCGATTGTGGTCAACCGGGTGTGGCTGGTGGTCTTCCTGTTCGGGCTCATGCCGTTCCTCGACGGCTACTACGGCGGCGACATGGACGCGCTCATCGAGGACGCGGCCGTCGCCTCGATCTGGACGAGCTGGATCGTCAACCTGATGATCGCCCAGTGGTGGCTCGACCGGAAGCCCAAGCGCGGAAAGCGCGCCGCGCCTGCCACCAAAGTCGCAGTGGCGGCCTGAGCCTCCCACTTTCGGGGCGGCCGGGGTTCCCTCTCCGGTCGCCCCCACGGCGGGTGAAAGTCCATGCTGCGGAAGGATTCTTTCGGGCCCGCCGCACGCGAACCTGGATACATGCACACCTCTACCGCGGCGGTCCAGACCGCCGAGACCAAGCCCGCTTCGAAGCGCATGCCGCTGCTCGACGTCCTGCGCGGCGTCGCGATCCTCGGCACGCTCGGCACGAACATCTGGATCTTCGCCTCACCCGCGGGGGAGGCGGGGCCGCTGCTCAGCTCCTCCGGGGCGACCACCGACGACTCGTTCGTCGGCGCGCTCTTCGAGCTGCTCACCAACGGCAAGTTCCTGTCGATGCTCACCGTCCTCTTCGGCGTGGGCCTCGCCATCCAGTTCCGGTCGGCCGAGAAGCGCGGGAACCGCTGGCCGGGCCGCTACCACTGGCGGGCCCTGTTCCTCTTCGCCGAAGGCACCGTCCACTTCGTCCTCGTCTTTGCGTGGGACGTGCTCATGGGCTACGCCGTCACGGCGATCCTCGTCGCCTGGATGCTCCGGCGCTCGCAACGGGCACAGAGCGCGGTCATGTGGACCGCGCTCGGCCTGCACCTGGTGATCATGGGGCTCATCACCGCCGCGTTGACTGCCGGGCCCGGCCTGGAGCAGCAGTCCGACCCCGAGGTCGAGGCGCTCTACGCCTCCGGGACCTGGTGGGAGCAGGTGCAGTTCCGGATCGACAACGCCCTCGCGTTCCGCATCGAACCGGTCGTCACCTTCCCGCTCCTGGTGTTCCTGTTCATGCTGGGCGTCAAGCTCTTCCGCGCCGGGGCCTTCGGCGGCGACCAGACCGGCAGCCGCATCCGCCGCCGCCTCCTGGTGTGGGGCCTGGGCATCGGCGTCCCGCTCAACATCGCGGTCATGGCCGGGCCCGACGGGCTGTTCTTCCTGGAGCGGTACGTCGCCGCGCCCGTGGTCATGCTCGGCTACATCGGCCTGGTCGGGTTCATCGTGGAGAAGGTGCGGCGCGGGACCGTCATGGGCGCCTTCGAGAGCCTCGGCCGCACCGCCCTCAGCGGGTACATCCTGCAGAACGTGCTCGCCTCGGCGCTCTGCTACGGCTGGGGCCTCGGCCTCGCCGCGCGGTTCGACCACAGCCCGTGGCTGGTCCTCGCGCTCTGGTCCGGCATCAGCGCCGTCCTGCTCGTCGGCTCGAGCCTGTGGCTGCGCCGCTTCACGACCGGCCCGGCCGAGATGCTGCAGAAGGCCGTCCTGAAGTAGCGAAACGAGGTGCGGGCCGGAAGCCCCCGGCCCGCACCTCCCCCTCTGGCGATCAAGCAGTGACGGCCTCGCGGTCCCGCGCGGCCCGGCGGCGGAGCAGCGACACCAAGGGCCACAGCGCGATCACGGCCACGATCCCGTACACCGTCCACGACACCGGCCCGCCGATGAGGCCGGACAGGTCGCCGCCGGAGAGCTGGAGCGCCATGCGCGCCTGCCGCTCGGCCATCGGGCCGAGGATCACGCCCACGATCATCGGCAGCATCGGGATCCCGAAGCGCCGCATGCCGAACCCGAGCAGGCCCAGCGCGAGCAGGACGTACAGCTCGAACGCCTGGCCGCTGGTCGCGTACGCGCCCATCGACGCGAAGAACAGAATGCCCGCGAACAGGTACGGCTTGGGGATGCGCAGCAGCTTCACCCACATCGGGATGAGCGGCATGTTCAGCACCAGCAGCATCGCGTTGCCCACGAAGAGCCCGGCGATGAGCGTCCACACCAGCGCCGACTCCTTCTCGAACAGGAGCGGGCCCGGCTGGATGCCGTACGTCTGGAACGCCGCCAGCATGACCGCCGCCGTCGCGTTGCACGGCAGGCCGAGCGCGAGCATCGGCACGAGCGTCCCGGCCGCCGAGGCGTTGTTCGCCGCCTCCGGGCCCGCGACGCCCTCGATCGCGCCGTTCCCGAACTCCTCCTTGTGCTTCGAGAGCCGCCGTTCGGTCACATAGGACAGGAACGTCGGCACCTCGGCGCCGCCCGCGGGGACCGCGCCGAACGGGAAGCCCAGCGCGGAGCCGCGCAGCCACGGCCCCCACGAGCGCTTCCAGTCGCTCTTGCCCATCCACACCCGGCCGACGGGCACGATCTCGTCGTTCCCGTTGCGGCGGCGCGCGGCCGTCCACAGCGCTTCGCCGACCGCGAACGCGCCCACCGCGAGCACGACCACGTCGATGCCGTTCGCCAGCTCCGGGACGCCGTAGGTGAGGCGCTGCTGGCCGGTCACCGCGTCGATCCCGATGGTGCCGATGACCAGGCCGACCAGGAGCGACGCGAAGCCGCGGATGCGCGAGGACCCGAGCACCGAAGCCGTCGCGATGAGCGCCAGCATCATGATCGCGAAGTACTCGGGCGCGCCGAGGCCGATCGCGAACTCGACGGTGATCGGGGTGACGAACACGAGCGCGATCGTCGCGATCGTCCCGGCCACGAACGAGCCGATGGCGGCGGTCGCGAGGGCCTGCCCGCCGCGCCCGTTCTTCGCCATCTTGAAGCCCTCGAGCACGGTGACCACCGAGGACGACTGCCCCGGCGTGTTCAGCAGGATCGCCGTCGTCGAGCCGCCGTACATGCCGCCGTAGAAGATCCCGCCGAACATGATGAACGCCTGGGTCGGCTCCATGCCGTACGTGATCGGCAGCAGCAGCGCGATCGCCATCGCCGTGCCCATGCCCGGGAGCATGGAGACGGCCGTGCCGATCGTGACGCCGATGAGCGCGATGAGCAGGTTCTGCGGCGTCAGGATCGCCCCGAAGCCGTCGATAAGCGCATTGAGGTTGTCCATCCCGGCCCCCCTACAGGATTCCCTGGAGCACGCCGGCCGGCAGGCCGAGGCCCAGGCCGATCGCGAACCCGTAGAACGTGGCCAGGCCGAGCACGACCGCCGCCGCGAGCGTCAGGAAGTACCGGCGCGAGCCGAGCACGATCGCCGCGCCCCAGAACAGGAGCGAACCGGAGATGACCCAGCCGAGCCAGTCGATGAGCAGCGCGTTCGCGATGAACACCGCGCACAGCAGGCCGACGGTCTTCCAGTCGTACCTGTCGCCCGCGTGCTTGCCCTCGTCCTCGCCGTGGCCGCCGCGCAGCGCGTCGAGCGCATAAAAGGCGGCGACGACGATGAGCAGCACGCCGAGGATGATCGGCACCGGCTTGGGGCCGATCGGGTCGTTCGACGCGGAGAACCCGCCGAGGCGGGAGGCGTCGACGATCACGAGGACGCCGAGCACCGTCAGGAACCCGCACACCCACAGCTGCGCCAGGTCCCGTTTCGGGGCCGCGACCTCCTCGACCGCCGCTTCGGTCTCGACGGTCATGCCAGGCCCAGTTCCTGGAGCGTCGCGGCCACGGTGGCGTCCTGCTCGGTGAGGAAGTCGCCGAACTCGTCGCCGGTGATGAACGCGTCGGTCCAGCCCTGCTTCTCCAGCTCCTCCTGCCACGCGGCGGAGTCGTGCATCGCCGTCAGCGCGTCGATCCACGCCTTCCGGTCGGCGTCCTCGATCCCGGGCGGGGCCACCCAGCCGCGCCAGTTCGTGAACTCCAGGTCGATGCCGGACTCGATGAACGTGGGGGCGTCGGGGACGACGTCGACCCGGTCGGCGCCCGACACCGCGAGGACCCGCAGCTGACCGGCCTCGATCTGGTCGATGAACTCGCCCACGCCGCTCGCGCCGAACGCGATCTTCTCGCCCAGCAGCGCGGGCAGGAGCTCCCCGCCGCCGTCGTAGGACACGTAGTTGACCTCGGTCGGGTCGATCCCGACGGCCTTCGCCAGCTGCATCGGCAGCAGGTGGTCGGGGCCGCCGGGGGAGGAGCCGCCGCCGACGGTGACGCCCTTGAGGTCGCCCTGCCAGGCCGTGACCAGGTCCTGGACCGTCTGGAACGGGGACGCGGCGGGCACGACGATCGCCCCGGACTCCTCGACGAGCTTCGCGAGCGGCGTGGTCGCCGTCAGCTTCGCCTCGGAGTTCTGCGTGTAGGAGGCGCCCACGACGCCCAGGCCCATCTGCATGGCGAGCTTGCCGTTCGCCTCTTCGCTGACGACCCGCTGCAGGCCGACCGTGCCGCCCGCGCCTTCCAGGTTGAACACCTCGATCGCCTTCGCGATCGACTCGTCCTCCATGATGCGGGCGATCGAGCGGGCGGTCGTGTCGTAGCCGCCGCCGGGGCTGTTGGGCACCATGATCCGCAGACCGGTGAGCGGCCCGCCGTCGCCGCCGCCGTCTTCGGCGGTCAGACCGCAGGCCGTGGCCGTGGCGGCGAGGGGGACGGCCGCCGCGGCGCTGAGGAGGGCCCTCCGGGGAAATTTCATCGTCGTTGCTCTTTCATTTCGAGGGTGCTGTGAGAGACGATGGTCACCCCGACGCGGCCCCGGCGTCAGCCTTGTGTCCGTAACGATCATTGAGTTCATTGTGTTCAGCCTGCGATTTCGCCTCCTTCCACGCCGCCCGACCCTCGCCGGACAGCTCCTCGCGTTCCAGCTGACGGTGGTCCTCCTCGTGCTCGCCGCCGTCGCGGGCGTCTCGCTCGCCCAGTCGCAGGCGGTGTTCACCATCGAGGAGGGCCGCCGCGTCACGCAGCTCGCCGAGAGCCTCGCCTCCTCCGACCTGGTGCGCGGCCGCCTGCCCGCGCCGCTGCCGAGGGAGACGCTCGCGCCCGAGATCCAGTCGAGCCTGGAGCGCTGGCAGGTCTCCTCGGTGACGATCGCCGACGCCCGAGGCGAGGTCGTCGCCTCCACGAACCCGCTGCTCATCGGCACCGAACTGCCGCTCGGCGCGGGCGTCCTCGACGGGCGCGGCTGGCGCGGGGAGATCGAACTGGGCGGCCGCACCGAGCTCGTCGGGCAGGCGCCCGTGCTCGGCCCGGCGGACGGTGAGGCCGACGGCGAAGGCGACGACACGATCGTGCAGCTCGGCGTCGCCGTCGTCGGCCAAGAAGTGCCCTCGGCGGGCGCGATGCTCGCCGGGGACAGCCCCGACCTGCTGCTCTACCTCGGGATCGCCTCCACGCTCGGCGTCGCCGGGTCGTGGCTGCTCGCGCGGCGCATCAAGCGCCAGACGTTCGGGATGGAGCCGCGCGAGATCGCCGGGCTCGCCGAGCACCGCGAGGCGATGCTCTACGGCATCGCCGAAGGCGTCGTCGCCCTCGACCCGCAGCACCGCGTCACCCTCGTCAACGACGTGGCCCGCCGCCTCCTCGACCTCCCCGACACGGCCGTGGGCCGCACGCTGGGCGAGCTCGACCTCTCCGCGCGGCTGCGGGACGTCCTCGCGGGCGCGGCCGAAGGCGCCGACCAGGTCGTCCTGCAGGGCAACCGCGTCCTCGTCGTCAACCGCATGCCCGTCGCCAAGGACGGCCGCCCGCTCGGCTCGGTCGCCACCCTCCGCGACCGCACCGAGCTCGCGCAGCTCGAACGCGACCTCGGCTCGTTCCGGTCGACCGCCGAGGCCCTGCGCGCCCAGGCGCACGAGTTCGACAACAAGCTCCACACGATCTCCGGGCTCATCCAGATCGGCGAGCACGACGAGGTCGTCAGCTACATCGACGCGCTCAACCGGCACCGGCAGTCCCTCGACCTGCACATCGCCGAGCCGATCCGCGACAAGGCGATCGCGGCGCTCCTCATGGCGAAGTCCGCGCAGGCCTCCGAGCGGCGCGTCCGCCTCGACATGGCCGACGGGAGCGCCCTCGCGCCGCTCGCGGCCGAGGACTCCGCCGACGTCGGCACCGTCCTGGGCAACCTCGTCGACAACGCCGTCGAGGCCGCCGCCGGGCACGTCCGCGACGCGCCCCTGCCGCGCCGCTCCGACACCGACGCGTGGGTGTCGGTGCTCATCTTCACTGAGCCCTTTAACGGAGTCGAAGGGGCCGTTCGGATCACCGTCGAGGACTCCGGCCCGGGCGTCCCGCCCGAGACCGCCGGGGAGGTCTTCGAGCACGGGTACACGACGAAGGCCGCCGCGGGCGAGCACGGCATCGGACTTGCGCTCACCAGGCTCGTGTGCGAGCATCACGGCGGCTCCGTGGCCCTGGAGCACACCGAGCGGGGCGCCCGCTTCACCGCGGTCCTCCCGCTGCTCCACCATCCCGCCGTGAAGGAACCGACATGATCGATGTGCTGGTCGTCGACGACGACTTCCGGCTGGTCAACATCCACCGCGGCTTCGTCGAACGCACCCCGGGGTTCCGCGTCGTCGCATGCGCCCGCACCGGCGAGGAGACCCTCGCGGCCCTCGCCGAGCACCGGCCCGACCTGGTGCTCCTCGACCTGTACCTGCCCGACGTGTTCGGGCTCGACCTCCTGCCGCGCATGCGCGCCGAAGGCCACGAATGCGACGTCATGGTCATCTCGGCGGCCCGCGAGGCCGAGGCCGTCCGCGCCGCCGTGCGGCTCGGCGTCGTCTCCTACCTGCTGAAACCCTTCGGCTACGAGGACTTCGCCGAACGCCTGGAGCAGTACGCGAACCGCCGCGCCGGGCTCGCGGCCGCCGCCGTCCGCGACCAGGCCGACGTCGACCGCGCCTTCGACCGCCCGGCCACCGGCCCGATCAACCTGCTGCCCAAGGGGTTCAGCAACGAGACCGCGAAACTCGTGGAAGGCGCCCTGCGCGAGACCCCCGACTCGCTCTCGGCCGCCGAATGCGCCGAGCGGATCGGCGTCTCCCGCGTCAGCGCCCGCCGTTACCTCGAGCAGCTCGCCGAGACCGGCCGCGCCGAAGTCGCGCTGAAGTACGCGGGACGGGGCCGCCCGGAGCGCCGCTACCGCTGGCGCCGACCGGACGGCAGCCCGGCCTAGGTGTCAGTGGTGTTCGCGTCGCCGTTCGGGCCCACCAGGTACCAGACGTTCTGCACGCCTTGGCCTTCCGTCTCGCCCGGCTCGTCGTCCTGCGCGTAGTAGTACAGCGGCCAGCCGTTGTAGGTGACCTGCATGGTGCCGTCGGTGCGCTCCACGGTGCCGATGAGCGCGGCGTCGACCGCGCCGTTCGCGCCCACGTCGCCGCCCGCGATCATCGGCGGCCACGCCGTCGCGCACGAGTCGTAGCAGGTCGGGGTGTTCGGCGTGTCCGTCGTGAACAGGTACAGCGCGAAACCGTCGCTGTCGACGAGGAACTCGCCGTGGTCGTCGTCGGTCGCCGTCCCGAGCGAGGCGTCGGCCGCGGCCGTCGGCGACTCCGAAGGCGACTCGGACGCCGAAGTCGGGTCGGCCCCGTACGGGCCGCCGTCCGATCCGCCGTCGGAGTCGCCGCACGCCGCGGCCCCGAGCAGGGCGAACGCGGCCGCCGCGGCGGCGCACGCGCGCTGGTGTCGTATCCATCTGGTCATGCCGGGAGCCTAAGCAGCCGAGGGCCCGGCCCGGGGGATTTCCGCCGCGCTGCTCAGAGCGGATCCGCCCCAGGCTGAAACGGTGGCGGCCCGGCGGCGCGCCCGGCCATCGTGGAGTCATGAGTGAAAACGGGAAACCGCCGCTGTTCGACGACCGGGCCAGGCGCGAGCTGTTCCAGCAGCGCGTGCTCGTCCTCGACGGCGCGCTGGACGACGACAACGGGACCCTGCTCGCCACGCAGATGCTGTCCCTCGCCACCGAGAACCCCGCCGCCGACATCGCACTGTGGATCCACTCCCCGGGCGGATCGGTCCCCTCGATGCTCGCGATCCGCGACGTCATGCGGCTCATCCCCTGCGACGTGTCCACGCTCGCGCTCGGGTTGGCCTGCAGCGCAGGGCAGTTCCTGCTGTCCTCCGGCACGAAGGGCAAGCGCCGCGCCCTGCCGCACGCGCGCGTCCTCATGCACCAGGGCTCGGCGGGCATCGGCGGCGTCGCCGTCGACATCGAACTGCAGGCCAACGACCTGCGCCACACGCGCGACACCGTCCTCGGCCTCATCAGCGAGGACACCGGCCAGCCGCTGGAGAAGATCTTCGAGGACTCCCTCCACGACCGCTGGTACACCGCCGCCGAAGCCCTCGACTACGGCTTCATCGACGCGATCGTGTCGTCCTTCGACGAGATCGCACCGCACGCGCGCCGCAGCATCGGCCTGAGCCTCCAGGGAGGGGCCACCTCATGAGCACCTACTCGATCCCGAACGTGATCACCAAGAACGAGCGCGGCGAGCGGATCATGGACGTCTACTCGTACCTGCTCAGCGAACGCATCATCTACCTGGGCACGGGCATCGACGCCGGGGTCGCGAACGCGCTCGTCGCGCAGCTGCTGCACCTCGACGCCGAGAACCCCGACCGCACGATCAACCTCTTCATCAACTGCGAGGGCGGCGACCCGAGCGCGATGCTCGGCGTCTACGACACGATCCGGTACATCAAGGCCAAGGTCGCGACCACGTGCGTCGGCCAGGCCGTCGCGGTCGGCGCGGTGCTCCTCGCCGCCGGGGCCGAAGGCATGCGGGCGGCGCTGCCGCACGCGCGCGTCGTGCTCCACCAGCCCGCCGCCCAGGGGCGCGGGGCGATCCCGGACCTCATCCTCGCGGCGGACGAGATCGTGCGCGTGCGCTCCGACATCGAGGCGATCCTGTCCCGGCACACCGGCCAGACGCCCGAGACGCTGCGCGCCGACACCGACCGGGACCGCGTCTTCACCGCCCAGGCGGCGAAGGACTACGGCCTCATCGACCAGGTCATGGAGGAGCGCTAGGCGGCCAGCGCGTACGCCGAGCGGTGGACGTAGGCGGTCACGGATGCCGTGAACTGCACCGAGAGCCGCTCGGCGACGGCGACCGTCAAGTCGGTGAGCGTGAGTTCCAGGGCCCCGGCGACGGCGGCGATCATCTCGCTCGACGGGTCCTTCATGCCGCGTTCGATCTCGGAGAGGTACTGCGGTGAGATCCCGGCCCGCCCGGCGGTGTCGGTGAGCTTCTCGCCGCGGTCGTGGCGGAGGTCGCGGAGGCATTCGCCGAGGGCGTCGCGCCAGAGCGGCTCGCCGTCAGGCTTGGGTGCAGCAGTGTCGGCCATGCCTCATCGTAAGGCCGCCGGAGGCCCCGGGACCAGGTCGTTTCGCTGTGAGCGGATCGGAGAACACTAAGCCCTTGCGCTAACTATTCTTCGAGCGCATACTTAGCCTTATGGCACAGTATTCGGAGGAGCTCGACGGGCTCTTCGTCGCCCTCGCCGACCCCACCAGGCGCGAGGTCGTGCGACGCCTCGGGCGCGGCCCCCAGAGCGTCGGCGACCTCGCCCGCGCGTTCCCGATCACCCTGCCCTCGTTCATGAAGCACGTGCGGACCCTGGAGGCGAACGGCCTCATCCGCACTTCCAAGTCCGGCAGGGTGCGCACCTGCGCGCTCCGGCGCGAACGCCTCGACCTCGTCGACGGCTGGCTCGCCGAGCAGCGCCGGATCTGGGACGACCGCACCGACAGGCTCGAACGCCTGGTCACCGAGGAGGAGCAATGAATCCCGAACTCGACCTCGCGCTGCAGCGCGTCATCCGCGCCCCGCGCGACCGCGTCTGGCGGGCCTGGACCGACCCGGTCCGCTTCGCGCAGTGGTGGATCCCGGCGCCGATGGCCTGCCGCGTCGACCGCCTCGAGCCGCGCCCCGGCGGCGCGCTCGTGACCCGCATGAGCGAGGACGGCGCGACTTTCGTCCCGCATCTGGACGCGTGCTTCCTCATCGCCGACGAGCGCGAGCGCATCGTCTTCACCAACGGCCTCGACAGCGCTTGGCGCCCTTCGAGTCCGCAGCCGGTCGCGATGACCGCCGAGATCACGTTCGGCGAGCACCCGGACGGCACCGACTACCGGGTCCTCGTCCGCCACGGCGACCCCGCCGCCCGCGACCTCCACGAGAAGCTCGGCTTTGCCGAAGGCTGGGGCACCGTGACCGGCCAACTCGCGGCCCTCGCCGAAGCCGAGTCCTGAACGCCGGTGTACGGCCGTACCCCGGAGGTGTACGGTCGTACACATGATTGCCGAGGACTACTTCGCGGGCGACGACCGCACCATGCGGGAGCGGATGCTGGCCGGGGACTTCTACCTGGCGGACGACCCCGAGCTCGAGGCCCTGATGCAGCGCGCGGCGGTCCTCTCCGAGCGGTACCGGGCCGCGTTCACCGAGGACTACGCGACCGCCCGCGGGCACCTCGCCGAACTGCTCGGGGAGCTCGGCGAGGACGCGTACATCCGGCCGCCGCTGTACGTCGACTACGGCTCGAACCTGCGCATCGGGGCGCGGTCGTTCGCGAACTTCGGGCTCGTCGCGCTCGACGTCGCGGCGATCACGATCGGCGAGGACTGCCAGTTCGGCCCGAACGTGCAGCTCTTGACGCCCACCCACCCGCTCGAGCCCGGGCCGCGGCGCGACAAGCTCGAAGCGGCCAAGCCGATCACGATCGGCGACAACGTGTGGCTCGGCGGCGGTGTCATCGTCTGCCCCGGTGTCCGGATCGGTGACAACACGGTCGTGGGCGCGGGCGCGGTCGTCACGCGCGACCTGCCCGCGAACGTCGTCGCGGTCGGCAACCCCGCCAAGGTGATCCGCACCCTCGAGCCCGAACGTGGCTGAGCCCCGCCGCCCCGACCCGGGCAGGCGCGACCGCATCATCGACGCCTGCCTCGACGTGATCGCCGAAGCGGGCGTCGACGGCACCTCCCACCGCAGGGTCGCGGCCGCCGCGGGCGTGCCGCTCGGCTCGATGACCTACCACTTCAACGGGATGGACGAGCTGCTCCAGGAGGCGTTCACGCGCTTCGGGACCTCGGTCAGCGACGAGTTCGAGCGGCACATGGCCGCCGCCGCCGACCGCGAGGAGGCCGCGGCGGCGGTCGTCGCGATCATCACCGAGACCGTCTTCGACTCCCCGCGCGACCTCGTGCTCACCCACGAGCTCTACACCCTCGCGGCCCGCAAGCCCGCCTTCCGCGCGCTCACCAACGCCTGGATGGCCCGGTCCCGCGCGGCCCTGGAACGCCATTTCGACCCCGCCACCGCCCGGATGGTCGACGCGCTCATCGAGGGCCTGACCATCCACCGCGCCCTCGACACCGAGCCCCACGACCCGCGGATCGTCGCCGAGGCCGTCCGCCGCGTCACCGGTATCTGAAGTCCCCCTAGGAGAAAGCACCGCAATGGAGAGCATCACCAAGAACCGCCAGACCCCCGAGACCCTCAAAGCCATGGTGGCCAAGGCGTTCGGTCCGGACGAGGTCCCGGTCGGCGAGGACTTCGCCGCAGAGCTCGGCCACGGCTGGTTCAACGTCGCCTACCGGATCCGGCTGCGCGGCGGCCGGGAGGTCGTCCTCAAGATCGCGCCGCCGCCGGGCGTCGAGGTCATGACGTACGAGCGGGGCGCGATGGACATCGAGCTGGCCTCCCTCGCCCTCATCCGCGAGCACACCGACGTCCCCGTCCCCGAGGTCCTCTTCGCCGACACGGGCCTGGAGCTGTGCGACGCGCCGTACTTCTTCATGCCCTACATCGACGCCGACAACATCGGCATCATCGAGGGAGCGCTTCCACCAGAGGAGCTGGCCGCGTACTGGGAGCAGCTCGGTGCCCGCAACGCCGAACTCAACGCGATCAAGGGCACCGGCTTCGGGCCGTTCCTCGACCCGCGCTTCCCCACCTGGCGGGCCGCCTTCACGCAGATGTGCGAGGACGTCCTCGCCGACGGCGAACGCCGCGGCGTCGACCTCGGCTTCGACTACGGCACGGTCCGCGCCGTCATCGCCGAGCACGAAGCGAGCCTCGACGAGGTCACCGAACCCCGCTTCGTCGAATGGGACCTGTGGCCCAGCAACGTCATGGTCAAGGACGGAAAGATCGTCTGCATCATCGACCACGAGCGCGCCTTCTGGGGCGACCCGCTCATGGAGGCCGGGTTCTGCGGCGCCGAGCTGCCCGCGATGTCCGACGCCGACGCGTTCGCCCGCGGCTGGGGCCGCGGCCCCCTCACCGACACCGAGCGCGTCCGACGCCGCCTCTACGGCCTCCACCTCATCCTGATCATGATCATCGAGACGGACTACCGCGGCCACACCGACACCAAGCAGTACGACTGGGCCCGAGGCCTATTGGTCGAGCTCATGACCCTGTTCGCCCACAAGGGATAGCCGTGCCCGCCAGGACAATCGAAGGCGTCGGCGCGCTCGCCGCCGCCCCGGTCGGCCGCCTGCTGCGGCACGGCACCGCGCAGGCGACCATGTCCGTCGGCATATACGGGATCTACGCGCTCACCAACGCCGCGTTCGTCGCCCACGGCGTCGGACCGGCCGCGATGGGCGCGGTCAACCTCGTCGCGCCCGTCCTCCTCGTCGTCGGCGCGCTGTCGACCACCGTGGGGTCGGGAGGGGCGTCCCTGGTCTCCAGGCGTCTCGGCGCGGGCGACGGCGAGGGCGCGGCCCGGGCCGCCGGGGCCGCGTTCCTGGTGTTCTGGGCCGGCGCCGCCGCCGTCGCCGCCGCGGGCCTGGCGCTGCTCGAACCGCTCCTGGACGTCCTCGGCGCCCAAGGCGAACTGCGCGGCTACGCCCGGGACTACGCGGTGGTCATCCTCGCGTCCACGCTGGTCGGCACCGGGTTCTCCAGCCTCGTGCGCGCCGAAGGACGCCTCCGCTTCGCCACCATGCTGTGGGTCGTCCCGGTCCTCGTGCAGATCACCCTCGACCCGGTCCTCATCTACGGCCTCGACATGGGCGTGCGCGGCGCGGCCCTCGGCACCGCGGGCGGCCAGGCCGTCTCCGCCGCGATGAGCCTCTGGTTCTTCTTCGGCAGACGCGAGCGCCCCTACCGCATCCGCGCCCACCACCTGCGCCCCCACTGGCCCACCGTCCGCGCGCTCCTGGCCGTCGGGTCCCCGGCGATGCTCGCGGGCCTCGGCGCGACCGCCCTGACCCTCATCGTCAACAACACCCTCGCCGGGCTCGGCGCGGCCGCCGCGATCACCGCCTACGCCGCCTGCACCCGCATCCAGACGTTCGCGACCATGCCGCAACTGGGCATCAGCCAGGGCATGCAGCCGATCGTCGGCTTCAACGCCGGACGCGGCGACGCCGGACGCGTCCTGCGCACCCGCACCCTCGCCCTGCGCGCCACCCTCGCCTACAGCGCCGCCGCCGCGTTCCTCACCGCCCTCTTCGCCCCGCAGCTGACGACGCTCCTCCTCGGCACCCCCGCCCCCGAGGCCGCGACCGCCCTGCGGATCATCGCCGCCGGACTCGCGTTCTCCGGCGTCCCGCCCCTGGTATCGGCCTACTTCCAGGCAGTCGGCCGCCCCCGGCCCTCCTACGCCGTGTCGATCGGCACGCTCCTGGCCCTCAAGATCCCCGCCGTCCTCGCCTTCAGCGCCCTCGGACCCACCGGCGTCTGGATCGGCCTCGCCGCAGGAGAACTCGCCGCCGCCGCGGCGGCGGCGGTCCTCCTCAAGCGTCCGCGCGCTACTTGACGTACTTCGCGGGCTTGGTCGCGAGGTTGAGCAGGTACTCGAGCGGGCCGCGCCTGAAGAATCGCGACCAGACCGCGGCGAAGACGACCGCTCCGGCGATGAGCGTCAGCACCGGCACCCAGGAACCGCGGACGCCGCCGCCGGGCAGCGAGAGCCAGGACATGACCGCGAAGTGGCCCACATAGGCCGTCAGGGACATCGTGCCGACCGCGACGAGCGGCGCCGCGAGGCGGCGCAGGCGCGGCAGCCGGTCCATCAGGAACGTCGCGCCCACGATCACCAGGATCGCGACGCCGACGCTGCCGACGATGTCGAACGTGGTCCCGCTGTGCGGCCCGGCGACGAACAGCTCGCGGACCGACGGCTGGTAGTCGAACGAGCCGCTGTCCATCGGCGGCTTCGACGAGCCCGACCACGAGCCGGAACCCGAGCCGGACGACCCGTCCTCGGCCATGCTCCGCAGCGCGTCCTTGCCCGCCAGCAGCAGCGACAGGCCGTACGCGACCGCCGTGAGCCCGGCGCCGAGGGCGGCGAGACGCCGCTGGTTGGCGGGGGCGGACAGGTCCACACGTCCCAGGGCCATGCCCGCGACCACGAACGCGATCCAGGGGACCGTCGGGTAGAAGCCGGTGAACAAGAGGTCGATCACGCCGACGCCGCTGAGCCGCTCCAACGGGTCGTACGCGTCCACGGCCTGCTGGACGGAACCGCTCAGCAACGGGCGCATGAGGAACGCCGCCTGCGGCCCGGCGACCGCGAGCGCGGCCGCGGTGATCGCGAGCGCCTTCCCGCTCAGCCTGAGGAACAGCATGGCGACGAGGAAGTAGACCCCGTAGAAGCCGATGATGATGACGTCCCCGTAGAACTTCGCCAGGAGCGTGCCGAAGGCGAGCAGGACGACCGCGCGGATCGCGATGCGCGCCTTCGCCTTCCGCCCGGCCAGGCCGGTCTTCGGCTCCCTGCGGCCCGCGATGAGCATCAGCGAGAAGCCCGCGAGGGTCGCGAACAGGACCGACGAGTGCCCGTCGGCCATGTACCGCACCCAGGTGCCGACGCCGCTCGTGGTCGAGAGCATCGGCCCGACGTGGACGATGTACATGCCGAACACGGCCAGCGCGCGGGCCAGGTCCACCCCGACGAGGCGTCCCATCGACGCGTCGCCTTTCGCGGGGGGAGCGGTCAGCGCGGGATCGGGAGACGGGCCGGGCGCGTGCTCGCGCGCTGCCTTCTCGTGCGGCGGTTGCGAATGAGTCATGGATCCAGCCTCCGTTGGCGCGGGCGCGCCCGCCTCCGGCGAAGGTCCGCCGCGCCGCCGCGGACGGCGGGAACCGATCCCCCCGGGCAGGGGCCGCCCGCCCGCCGACCGACCGGGAAACCCCTGCCGACCGGCGGAAATCGCCGCGGAACCGCCGCGGAACGTCCCGGCCGTGCTACGAATCGACCCGTGGCAACGACAGCAGAGGAGCAGCCGTGATCCGGGTCCTGATCGTCGACGACGAGGCGCTGATCCGCAGCGGCATCGAACTCATCCTCAACGCCGCGCCGGACATCGAGGTCGTCGGCGCGGTCACCGGCTCCCGCGCGGTCGCCGAGACCGAACGGCTGCACCCCGACATCGTGCTGCTCGACATCCGCATGCCCGACGTGGACGGCCTCACCGTGCTCGACCGCATCCTCGCGAAGTCGTCGCCGCCCGTGGTCGCCATGCTCACCACGTTCGACAACGACGAGTACGTCGCCGCCGCCCTCCATCGGGGCGCGGCCGGGTTCCTGCTCAAGGACACCGCCCCCGACCACCTGGCCCTGCAGGTGCGCACCCTCGCCGCCCACGGGGTGGTCCTCTCCCCGAAGGTCACCTCCACCGTCGTCGACGGCTACCTCGCGTCGACCCGCAGGCCGACCGCCGACACCGTCCTCGTCGACACCCTGACCGACCGGGAGCGGGCCGTCCTCGTCCACCTCGCCGACGGACTCTCCAACGCCGACATCGCCGCCCGCCTCTACCTCGGCGTCGGCACCGTCAAGGACCACGTCTCGACGATCCTCGCCAAACTCCAGGTCGCCAACCGTGTCCAAGCCGCGCTCCTGGCCGAACGCGCGGGCCTGCTCGACCACGGAGAGCAGCGTTGAAACCGCTCGCGGCCCGGTGGCGCTCGGGCTCACGCTGGCCCGCCGTCCTCCTCGACGCCGCCCTCGTCGCCGTGGCCGGAGCCGACCTGGCGTTCAACCACATGCCCGGGAACTGGTGGGACGACGCCGTCCTCGTGGCCGGGGTGGCCGCGCTGGCCGTGCGCCGCCGGTTCCCGCTGGCGGTCTTCATCGCCACGCTCCCGATGCCGCTGCTCATGGGCCAGTCCGCGGCGTCGCTCATCGCCCTGTTCACGGTCGCGTGCACGACCCGGAACCGGTGGCTGCTCAGCGGCTGCGCCCTGGTCTACGCGGGTCTGACCATCGCCCCTTGGTGGGGCGGCGGCGACATCCTGGCCGAATCGGCCTGGCCGGTGTGGGGCGTGTACTCGCTGGCGCCCGCGGGCGCGGCGGTCTTCCTCGGACAGCTGCTCCAGACCAAGCAGGAGCTGTCCCGGCGCCTTGAGGAGATCGGCGAGGTCCGCGAGCACGAGCAGGCGCTGGCGACCCAGAAGGTGCTGGCGCAGGAGCGCGCGCACCTGGCCCGGGAGATGCACGACGTCGTCTCGCACCAGGTGAGCCTGATCGCGGTGCGGGCCGGGGCGCTCCAGGTGAGCAGCCGGGAGCCGGCCGCGCAGGAAGCCGCCGACACGATCCGCACGCTCGCGGCGCGCACGCTGGACGAGCTGCGGTACATGGTGAGCGTGCTGCGCGCCGGAGGCGGCGAGGGCAACGGCCTCGCGCCCCAGCCGACCCTCGACCAGCTCGGCGAGCTCGTCGACAACGCCGGCATGCAGGTGGACCTCGAGACGGGCCCGCTGCCGGAGCTCAGCCCCCCGCTGCAGCGGGCGATCTACCGCACGGTGCAGGAAGCGCTGACGAACGCCCGCAAGCACGCCCCCGGCGCCGCCGTCCGCGTCCGGGTCGCCCGAGCCGACGGCGCCGTCGTGGCCGAGGTGGTCAACGCGGCCCCGAACCGCCCGGTGATGCCGCTGCCGAGCGCGAAGCACGGCCTCATCGGCCTCAAGCAGCGCGCCGAACTCCTCGGAGGCACCTTCGAAGCGGGCCCGACGAACACGGCAGGCTGGAGGGTGGCACTGCGCGTGCCCCTGAAACCGACGACCTGAGCCCGCAAGACGGGATGCCCTGCCTATTGCGGACACTGCCCCTGCCTCCTGTTCGTGAGGTCGTGCCGGGAGCTCCGCACCGCGATCCGGCACAGGGCCTCCTCGTACCGCACCCGCCTGTGGTCAGCCTCGCGGGCGACGACGTCGCCGTGCCGCTCGCCGGGTGCGGTCCAGCGGCACGCCCGCCCGCCTCGGCCAGCGGAGTCTCGCTGCCTCCGCCACCTGCTCTCGATGTGATCCCGGTCGTTGCAGCGGTTCCGCTTGACGAAAGAACTGAGTCGAGTCATAATTGAGGTAAGTCAGAAATTGAGCGAGCGTCACCGAGGGAGCGAGCAATGAAGGCGTACGTCGTCAAGGAATACAAGGCCCCGCTGGAGCTGGCGGAGGTCCCCGAGCCCGCCGTGGGCGAGCACGACGTGCTCGTGCAGGTGCGGGCCGCGAGCCTCAACCCGCTCGACGAGAAGATCCGCGCGGGCGAGTTCAAGCAGATCCTCCCGTACGACCTGCCGCTCGTCCTCGGCCACGACCTCGCGGGCACCGTCCTCCGCGTCGGCGCCAAGGTCAGCGGATTCGAACCGGGCGACGAGGTGTACGCCCGCCCCGGCAAGGACCGGATCGGCACGTTCGCCGAGCGCATCGCCGTCCCCGAGGCCGACCTGGCGCTCAAGCCCGCGTCGATCAGCATGGAGGAGGCGGGTTCGCTGCCGCTGGTCGCCTTGACCGCCTGGCAGGCCCTGGTCGAACGCGGCGATGTGCGGCCCGGGCAGCGAGTGCTCGTCCATGCCGGGGCCGGGGGCGTCGGGTCGATCGCGATCCAGCTCGCCAAGCACCTGGGTGCCACGGTCGCGACGACCGCGAGCGCGTCGAACGCGGACTTCGTGCGCGGACTCGGCGCGGACGTCGTCATCGACTACCGCACTCAGGACTTCGAGAGGCTGCTCTCCGGATACGACCTGGTGCTGGACAGCCTCGGCGGGAAGAACCTCGAGCAGTCCCTGCGCGTCCTGCGCCCGGGCGGCAAGGCGATCGGCATCGCCGGGCCCCCCGACCCGGCCTTCGCCCGCGAGATCGGCGCGAATCCGGTGCTGCGCCTGGCGGTCGCCGCCCTCAGCAGCGGCATCCTCCGCCAGGCCCGCAGGCTCGGCGTGCAGTACGAGTTCCTGTTCATGCGCGCCAGCGGCGACCAGCTCCGCGAGATCACCGCCCTCATCGACAAGGGCGCGATCCGGCCTGTCGTCGGCAAGACCGTCACCTTCGCCCAGACCCCCGAGGCCCTCGGAGCGCTGGAGCGGGGCGGCTTCCGCGGCAAGGCCGTCATCACTGAAATCTGACCGAATCAGCAGACCGTCACCACCGTAAGAAGGAGCAAGACATGGACACGCGAGACCACTCGGACGACACCGTCGTCACCTCCTAGGTCGCAGCGCCCACGCGCACCGTCACCGCGGGCGGCGTCGACTTCGCCTACCGCGAGCTGGGCCCGAAGGGCGGCATCCCGGTCGTCCTCTTCGTCCACCTGGCCGCGACCCTCGACTACTGGGACCCGCGGATCGTCGACGCGATCGCCGAGAACCGCCATGTCATCGCCTTCGACCAGCGCGGCGTCGGCGCCTCCAGCGGCGAGGTCCCGGACAGCATCGAGGCGATGGCCGACGACGCCTACGCGTTCATCAAGGCGCTCGGCTACGACAAGATCGATGTCTTCTCGTTCTCGCTGGGCGGCTTCATCGCCCAAGCGCTCATCGCCGAGCACCCCGACCTCGTCCGCAAGCTGGCCCTGACCGGCACCGGGCCGAAGGGCGGCAAGGACATCGACAAGGTCGCCGGTCTCACCTACCTCGACATCCTGCGGGCGACGCTGACCCGCTCGGACCCGCGGGAGTTCCTGTTCTTCAACCGCGACGCCGCCGGCAAGAAGGCCGCGAAGGCCTACGTCGAGCGGACGACCGGTGCACGCACCGAAGACCGCGACGCGCCGATGCCGTTCAAGGGCTTCCGGACGCAGTTGAAGGCCATCAAGAAATACGGCCGCGGCACGCCGCACGACCTGTCGAAGCTCACGCAACAGGTCCTGATCGCCAACGGCGACAACGACCGCATGGTGCCCTCTGTCCTCTCCGAGGACATGCACCGCCGCATCGATGGCTCGGAGCTGGTCATCTACCCGGACTCCGGACACGGCGGGATCTTCCAGTTCCACGACGAGTTCGCGCCCGTCGCCGTCAAGTTCCTCGGACAGTAAGGAGGCAGGGCAATGGTCTACCGCCTGCGCTACACCAAGAAGCCGCTCTCCAGCTCGATCTCGCTGTGGATCCGGGGCGATCGGCCCCGCCGGGAGGGCATGGACTACTGGAAGGGCCCGCACTCGAAGATCATCCGTGTCACGCCGGGCTTCGACGAGTACCGCCAGATCCATCTGGCCGAGGACAACCCGGGACGTTGGCCGGCCACTCCGGGCGTCGAGACGGCCATACCGGCCGATCGCCGGATGGACGGACTCGCCGAGGTCGCCTTCAAGTCGGTCCTGTCCCCGCTGCGAGGCCGGAAGCAGACGAAACTGGCCTACAAGGACGAGGTGAACGTCTTCCGCCGGACGCTGCTCTACATGGGGCCGCCGAACTCGGCCCGCTGGTACCACGTCGCCGCACCCGGCGATGCGGCCGGGGCCCGGGCCATGGTCTACCTCAGGAGGAAGGACGGCGTCGGCACCGGCGCCTTCCGCCGGTACCTCCACGAGGAGTTCGTGCCCGCCCTCGCGGACACGCGAGTGCTGAAAGAACTCCGCACGCAGGTGTTCATGCCCTGGAACCGGCGGCTCTGGGACACACCCGATGTCGCGCACGACAATCCCGTCGACCAGCGGTTCCACGCCTCGCTGATCCTGGGGTTCGCCGACGCCGACGCCCGCCGGGCGTTCTACGCCGGCGACGCGGTCGCGAAGCTGTCGAACCGGCTCGGCGAGTTCGTCTCGGCGGTACACGCCTACGACGTGACCGGGACGCTCACCTTCGTCAAAGAGGGAACGATCTTGCAGCACTACCAGGAATGACCGACCGAGCACGACGGGGCGTCCAGGGCGAACGAGTCCCGTTCGCCACGGCGCGTCGATCGGCCGTGAAAGTCATCGCCGCAGGCCGCAGCGCTTCGGGCCGCCGTGGGAGAATGCATCGCGATCCGAGCTCACACACCAGTCATGACCGACTGGGGTCATATTCGACTTCCGGAGGACACCATGCCAGCCGCCTCGCAGCGGGTCGGACGGCGCGAGCGGAACAAGCAGGAGAAGCTCGACCGCATCACCGCCGCCGCCCGCGAACTCTTCGCCGAGCACGGCGTCGACGAGGTCACCACCCAGCAGATCGCCGACAAGGCCGACATCGGCACCGGCACGCTGTTCCTCTACGCCAAGACCAAAGGCGACCTGCTCCTGCTCGCACAGAACTCCACCTACGCCGACGCGCTCGCCCGAGGCAAAGCGGACGCCGAGCACACCGGTGACACGCTCGACGCCGTCATGGCCATCGTCCGCCCCGTCGTCGAATGCAATCGCAAGCACGTCGGCAACGGCCGCACCTACCTGCGGGAAATGGTCTTCGGGGACCCCGAGGAACCGCACCGCCGCTCAGCGCTGGCACTCGCATTCGAGACCGAAGCGGCGATCACCGCCGTACTGCAACGCGAGCTGCAGGCCGAACCCGGCGCCGCCACCCTCGCCCACATCGTCTCCGCGATCATGTACCTCGCCATGGCCGCCCCGAACAACACCGACCGCACCGTCGATGAACTCCTGCAGGAAATCCGCGAACAGGTTCGTACGCTCCTGCCGAACTGAACAAGGCGACGGGGCGATCCGCGACGGCCTCCGATGCCCGGCTGGTGCGGCTGCCGCTCGGGCAGCGCTTGGTTTGCACACGACGGCTCAGAATCCAGCTCAGCGCTTGTCCGATGAATCCAAGGGTGCCGTCGAGACCTCGTGCCGTGAGTGCCGAGCAGGACGCCGCAGTAGTGCCCGACCCCTTCGCCCTGGCAGTGCCGGAGCGAGGTGAGGATTCCCGACGACCCGTCGGTGAACGCGCGTTCCTCTGCCGGGCGCATGGCGGCGCGACAACGACAAGAGGAGCGGTCGGTCCGGCCATTGACGAAACATCGATACGTCTCTATAGTTCGAAGCGCCGGAAAGACATCAGATGTTTCGGAGTCGAGCTGCGATATGTGAGCGATAACAGATATTTCCCATGCCTCCGTCCGGCGGAGAGGGCCCGATCTTCTCGATCCCGTCCCGCTGGACCCGAGGCATCGCCGCGCTCGCGGCGGCCTTCGCTGACTGGCCGATCCGGCACCCGCCAGTCCGCGATCGCCTGGGCCCACCCGTAGCAACGGACCCTCACCTCCAAGACCCGACGAACCTCGAAGAAGGAGGCCATCAATGGCCTGGATGGAAAACCCCAAGAGCCGCAGGCGAATGCTCCTCGGCGGGGCCGGCGTGCTCGCCGGGGCCGCCGCCGCGACCGTACTCAACCCGTTCACCAACTCGGCTGCAGCCGCCACGGTCGACACCTCCGCCTGGTATGTGCTGGTGAACCGCAACAGCGGCAAGGCCCTGGACGTCAGCGGCGTGTCCACCGCAGACGGGGCCCTGCTCCAGCAGTGGACCCGCACGAACGCCAACAACCAGCAGTTCCAGTTCGTGGACGCCGGCGGCGGCTACTACCGGATCAGGGCGCGGCACTCGGGCAAGATGCTCGACGTCTCCGGCTGGTCGACCGCCGACGGTGCCGCCGTTCACCAGTGGACCGACCACGGCGGCGCCAACCAGCAGTTCCGGCTGGCCGACTCCGCCGGCGGCTACGTCCGCCTGATCAACCGCAACAGCAACAAGGCGGTCGAAGTCCAGAACGCGGCGACCAACGACGGCGCGAGCGTCGTGCAGTACAGCGACTGGGGCGGCGCCAACCAGCAATGGCAGCTCGCCCTCGTCGGCGGTGGCGGCGGCGCCTGCGCCCTTCCGGCGACGTACCGCTGGACATCGACCGGCCCGCTCGCGGAGCCGAAGAACGGGCAGGTCTCGCTCAAGGACTTCACCGCCGTCCGCCACAACGGCCAGTACCTCGTCTACGCGACGACGCACGACACCGGAGACGCCTGGAACTCGGTGGTCTTCAGCCCGTTCACCAACTGGTCCGACATGGCCTCGGCCAGCCAGACCAGGCTGACGAGCTTCAACCCCGTCGCCCCGACGCTGATCTACTTCGCCCCGAAGAACATCTGGGTGCTCGCCTACCAGTGGGGCTGGCCGTACAAGTTCTCCTACCGCACGTCGACCAACCCCGCCGACCCCAACAGCTGGGGCCCGCACCAGGAGCTCTTCAACGGGCAGCTTCCCGTGAACAACCCCATCGACCAGACCCTCATCGCCGACGACCAGAACATGTACCTGTTCTTCGCCAACGACGAAGGCCAGATCTACCGCGCCAGCATGCCTCTCGGCAACTTCCCGAGCAGCTTCGGCACCAGCTACCAGCTCGTCATGAGCGACACGAAGGCGAACCTGTTCGAGGCGGTCGAGGTCTACAAGGTCCAGGGCCAGAACCAGTACCTCATGATCGTCGAGGCCATGGGCAGCGGTGGGCGCTATTTCCGCTCGTTCACGGCCACCAGCCTGAACGGCACATGGACGCCGCAGGCCGCTACCGAGTCCAACCCCTTCGCGGGCAAGGCCAACAGCGGTGCCACGTGGACCAACGACATCAGCCACGGCGACCTGGTGCGCACCAACCCCGACCAGACCAAGACCATCGACCCCTGCAACCTGCAGTTCCTCTACCAGGGACGCAGCCCGAGCTCTGACGGCATGGACTACGGCCTCCTGCCCTACCGCCCGGGTCTGCTGACCCTGCAGCGCTAGCGGCACAACGCAGGCCCGGCCGGGTGCCCCCGGGCAGCGGGCGGGCTCATACCGAGCCCGCCCGCAACAGACCGCCGTCGGCATCGACGAGCACGCCCTGGACACGCTGCCCGTGGCTCCCTCTCGCGGGGGAGCCCGGAAATGGGTTGCTTCGGCGATGCCGCCGGGTCCGATTTCTCCGAAGATTGAGCACGTTCCCGCCTCGATCCTTGGAGCAGCGTTGTTGAAGAGAACAGTCGTCCCAGCCCTCGCCGCAGCCGCGCTCGGCGCACTGCTCCCGGTGCCGGCCGCCGCCGATCCCGCCTCCGAAGCCGCAGTGCAAGGCACCGATGTGGCTGCGATCGTGGATCCGTATATCGCCGACGCACTCGCCGCCGAGAACATTCCGGGAGCGGCCGTCAGCTTCGTCGCGAACGGCGAGACGGTCTACTCCGAGGGTTTCGGGGTCGCCGATCTCGATTCGCGCACCCCTGTCGATCCTGAGCGGACCGGTTTCCTGATCGGCTCGCAGGCGAAGCTGTTCACCGCGCAGGCGGCGCTGCAACTGGTCGCAGCGGGCGAACTCGACCTCGACGCCGACGTCAACACCTACCTCGACGACTTCCAGATCGAGGACGCCTTCCCCGGACACCCGGTCACCCTGCGGCACTTGCTGACCCACACGGCAGGCTTCGACGACGACTTCCTGGTCGGCAGCGGCGGCACCGATCCCGCCGATATCCCCGACTTCGGTGAGCGGATCGCCGAGGTCCAGCCCGAGCGGGTGCGGACCCCCGGAGTCTCGGTCACCTACTCGAACTACGGCGTGGCCCTGGCCGGGTACCTGGTCGAGACCGTCTCCGGTGTCCCGTACGAGGAATACGTCGCCGCGAACGTCCTCGCCCCGCTCGGCATGGACGGCACCACGGTCGCGCTCCCCTACCCCGAGCCGATCACCGCCGGACTCGCAACCGGATACGCCCTCGACTCGGGCCGGAACGAACCCGCAGACCTCGCCTGGGCGGACTTCCCGGCCGCCGGGGCCGGACCGGTCGCGACCTCAGCGGACATGGCCCGCTACATGATCGCCTCCCTCGCACACGACTCCCGCATCGGCCCCGGGGTCGCGGAACAGATGCTCCAGCGCCAACACACCGAGGACGACGCCCTGCCCGGCATGGGATTCCAGTGGGAGCAGCTCGTCATCGGCGGCCACGACGCCTGGTTCAAAGGCGGCGACTTCCCCGGCTTCCACTCCACCATGTTCCTGCTCCCCGAACACGGCATCGGGCTCCACGTCATCGCCAACGGCGACGGCTACAGCGGCTCCGGCATCGACGGCAACGCGCTCCTCGACCGTTTGATCGAAGCCCTCCTCCCCGCGATGGCGGCGCCCGCTGCAGAGCCCGTGCCCGACGCCGAATCCGACACCTATGAGGGTTGGTACCACTCCAGCCGCACCAGCGAGAACAGCCTCTACAAACTCAAGTCCCTCTTCGAAACCCCGATCCGGGTGCGCGCCGTCGAAGACGGCGGGATCGTCACCGACGGCATCTGGGAGGACGGCATCGAATGGGTCCAAGTGGCCCCCGGCCGCTTCCAGCGGCCCGGCACCTGGGACCAGCTCGTCTTCGACCCCGACGGCACGATCGCTGTCAGCGGCGCGACCGAAGTCCTCGAACCGACCCGCCCGCTCGACCACCCCTACCTCCACCTGGCACTCCTGGGATTCGCCGTCGTCACCGCACTGGCGGGCCTGTTCGCACTGCCGATCGCGGCGCTCATCGCGCGACGCCGTGGCGCTGAGCGGACCCGAACGGCAAGGGCCGCAGCCTGGATCGGCTGGACGGCCTGTGCCTCGATCACCACAGCGGTCGTGCTGCTCATCGCACTCGCGGCCGTCCCCGCGACGTTCCAGGTCGCCGTCGCCACCGCCTCGGCCCCGCTGGCGGTCATGCTCACCGCGACTTCCCTGAGCGTGCCGTTCGCCGTCGTCATGACCGCCGCCACCGCCATGGCATGGACGCGGCGCCGGTGGCGCGGTCCCGGCCGGATCGGCTACACAGTCCTCACTCTGGCCACGGTCGCCTTCGCCTGCGTCGCCACGGTCTATAACATGACCGGGCCCTCCTTCACCTGAGAACGATGCACGATGCGAATCGAACTCCGCTGGTCCACCCTGCCGCCCTTGGCGATCGACGCCGCCGTCGCACTGGCGGTCCTGGCCGCCCACACCGCGCCGTTCCTGCTCTCCACCCGAGTCGCCGACCCCGCCGCGGGCTGGACGCTCCCGCAATACCTGCCGGTGCTCGCGCTCGCCGCGCCGCTGCTGTGGCGGCGACAGGCCCCGTTCACGGTCCTCGCCGCGGTCCTGGCCGCCCAATTCGCCTACACGATGTTCGATCCCGACATCGCGCCGCAAGAGGTCCCGTACGCGGTCCTGGTCGGGACCTACACCGCGGCAGCCTACGGCTCCAGGCGATCCCGGGCCTGGTCCGCCGCCCTGCTCGGAGCGGCGGGCGCCGTCCAGCTCCTCGGGGTGCTCCTGCGGACCCCTTCCGGTGAGACCGTCGCCAGAGGACTGATCCTCATGGCCACAGCGTGGATCCTCGGTCGCCTCACCGCGAACCGGAAGGCCCTCGCCGAGCGGCTCCGCGCCGAGAAGGAGGCCGAGGCCCGGCAGGCCGCGGCCGCCGAGCGTGCCCTGATCGCCCGCGACATGCACGACATCCTCGGCCACGCGATCAGCCTCATGGTCGTCCAGGCCGAAGCCGGCCCGGTCGTGGTCCGCACCGACCCGGACCGGGCCGAAGCTGCTTTCGACGCGATCGCCGAATCCGGACGCGGCGCGATGTCGCAGGTCCGTACCCTCTTGGGGCTGTGGGAAGACCGCGACAGGTCCGACACTGCTCCGCCCTCGATCGCGAGCATCGCCGACCTCGTCGCCGGAGCCGACCGCACCGGCACGGACGTGACGCTCACCGAGACCGGCGACCCGGTCCCGCTGACGCCGGACGCCGAGGTCTCGGCCTACCGAGTCGTCCAGGAATCCCTCACGAACGTGCTCAAGCACGCCGACGCGAGCAAGGCCGCCGTCAACCTCGACTGGGAGCCAAATCGACTCGTGATCACCGTGGCCGACGACGGCGCCGGACGACCCGCGACCGAAAGCGCCGGTCGCGGCCTCATCGGCATCCGCGAGCGCGCCCGCGCCTGCGGCGGCACCGCGGACTTCGGCCCCGGCCCCGGCGGCCGCGGCTTCCTCGTCACCGTCCGCCTGCCCAGGAGCCGCACATGACCATCCGCATCGTCATCGCCGACGACCAGGAGCTGGTGCGCTCGGGGTTCACCATGATCCTCGACGCCCAGCCCGACCTGGCCGTCGTCGCCGAAGCCGCCGACGGCGCGGCGGCAGTCGCCGCAGTGCGGGAGCACACGCCCGACATCGCCCTGCTCGACGTCCAGATGCCCATCATGGACGGCATCGAGGCGACTCGGCGCATCTGCGCCGAGACGGACGCGAAAGTGGTCATCCTGACGACCTTCGACCAGGACGACTACGTCTACGAATCCCTCCGGGCGGGCGCAAGCGGCTTCCTCCTCAAGGACGTCCGCCGAGACGACCTCGTCCACGCCGTCCGCGTCGTCCACGCCGGCGAAGCCCTTCTCGCCCCGGCGGTGACCCGCCGCATCATCGACGACGTCGCCCGCCGCCGAGTCCGGCCCCGCACCGATGCCGCGATCCTCGACGCCCTCACCGCCCGCGAACGCGAGACCCTGACCCTGCTCGGACGCGGACTGTCCAACCCCGAGATCGCCCGCACCCTCGTCGTCAGCGATCACACCGTCAAGACCCACGTCTCCAACGTCCTCGCCAAACTCCGCCTCCGCGATCGCACCCAAGCGGTCATCACCGCCTACGAGACCGGCCTCATCACCCCCGGCGAATGACCGACATCGCCCTCGCAAGAGGCACGGCGAGCCAGTAAGAACGGCCTTCGCGCCCCGACCCCCCGCCGACTCCCAGAACACCAAACCCGGGCATAGACCAAGTGGCCATCGAATGGATGGCCGCTCACGCTCAATATTTCCGTCTGGTGGAGCTTGCAACGGCCTACTTGAACCCAACACCCCAGCTCAACCACCGCTGCGAAGCCGGGACCCGCCAGCAAACCCTCGCGGACCGCCACGGCATCAGCCTCTCGAGCGTCAAGCGGCTGCTCCGCTCCGCAAGCTGATGAGGGTAACCGTCATCAGTCCTCGGAAAATACGGAATGGCACGCCTTGAGGGTTAGCAGTCCTTACGATCACGCCCGAACGTCGACACTCGATCGACCGGCGATGAAGGATGGCGTCCATGGACGGGACTGGAAGACGCTGGCGGACCGCAGCTGTAGCGATCGGAGCGGGGATCGGTCTCCTGTTCGCCACGCCCGGGTTCGCAAGCGTTGACAACGACTTGGCGCGGTTGGTCGAGCTCAACCCTGGGGTAAGCGCAGCCGAACTCGAGGAGGCCGCGCGTGACTGGGCGTCCGCGAACGGCGTCACCTACGCCGATGCACTCGCCCGAGCCCGGTCGGAAGCCGAAGCGGCACTCGGGGAATCCAGCACGGGCGGTGACTGCTCGAAACGCGCCATCGGTGAAGCACGCAACAAGGGCGACGTCTTCCACTCGACGTCGTCGCTGGCAGGCGTCGAGCACGGCCATACCGGCCTGTACCGGGCGACGAACTACATCACGGAGGCCCCTGGCCCGAACAAGAAGAGCGACACGTTCGAAGCCGCCGGGCGCCGCTACTGCGCGACCATCTCGAAGATGTCCGTGGACACAAGCGGCGGAAATCGGAGCGAGGCTGCGGACTACGCGGACGCCTCGCTCACGGGGAAGAGCTACGACCTCAAGTTCGCGTTCAACAAGGACGACAGCGTCGATTGGCTCAACTGTTCCGAGCTGGTGTGGAAAGCCTACAAGCGGTCGGTGGACGTGGACTTGGACGGCGACGGGGGCACGACGGTCTTCCCGGCTGACATCCGCGATTCGAGCCTGACCGATACGTACGAGACGCTCCGTTGATGCGCGCGACTACCGCGCCGAACTGTACGTATTGAAACCATTACGATCGGCATCGTGGTGGTTGAAACTCGGCGACGCGCGGTAGTCGGCTCCCTTTCGGTCCTCGCCCTCGCAAGCGCAACCCTGGCCGGATGCTCCAGCTCGCAAACCGTGTACGAGAACGCCCTGGTGGCAGCCGAGTCGGCCAGCCTCGGCGGAGCAGTAGCCGCTTTCACAGTCGGGCCCGCGAGCAACGAGATGACCTCAGTCTTGGGCGAGACGGATCTGCCCGGCTACGTGGTTCTCGTCGATCCGGACGGCTCCATCCGCACTGTGAAGACCGGCGGCATGGACCTTGCGACGCTCGCGTGGGCTCCGGACAGGCTCCACTTCGCAGACGGCAAAGCCGATTACACCCTCACGGACGCAGGGCTGGATCGGGTCGAGATTCCGAAGGCCGCCGCCCAGAACTTCCTGATCCCCCTCGCGGACGGCGCGGCCGTCGGCGTCTACAACGATGGCCACACCGAGAACGGCTACGTCAACCAGGTCGCCGTGTCCGCCAACGGACACGGCGACGTGTACGACATTGAAGGCAACTACTTCGGCGGGGCCGACTGCGACGGGACGGTATACGGCCTCGCCGCCGACCCCGGCGCACACCTTGACGAGTCCGCGACCCTCACCGGAATGCGATCGGAAGCCGACCCGTCGCAGCATCCGCAGATGCTCGCCCAGCTGTACCCGCGCGGCACCGACAGCCCCGAGACCGTCATCGCATGGCGCGCCTCGTTCTCATCCGGCGTCACCGGGCAGGTTCCTTGCGAGGACGGCATCATGACGTTCCTGTCCGACGACGTCGCCGCAGACGGAACCGAGCGCGGCACCGTCGTCACGTGGAACACCCGCACCGGCGAGCACACAACGGTCCCGCTGTCCTATTCGAGCACCCCGGCCCTCGAAGCAGACGCCATAGACTACGGGCACTTCGACGCGATGTCCCTGACCGGAGAACAGTTCGAATGGGTCGCCCCAGACGGGAGGTTCCTCACCACCGATGTCAGCACAGGCAAGACCCGCCTCTTGTTCGACACCGGCATCGGCAACGAGGTCGGCGGCGACGGCACCTCGCTGTGGGCGCTCGGCTCAACCAAAGTCCATGCGTTCCATCAGGACTACACCGATGACGCGAGCCCAGTCACCTACCACGTGTTCGACCGCGCGACCGGCGAGCAGGTCACTGAGACCGAGTTGCCGATCCGCAGCGACGAGATCAACGTCAGCTATCTCGGCTGGTGGAGGATGGCAGTCCGGCCCGAGTAAGCAAGCATTTTCAGCTCGCGCGGCCGGCGCACTCGCAGCATGGCACCTCGATTCGAGGGATATCGGACCTGACGTCGCGTTCGGCGGACAATACGCCGCAAGGCACGTGCACAGCGCCGCAAGGCAAGAAAAAGAGCCCTTCAAAACGAAGGGCCCTCTTGTTCTGTATATCCGTTTGTGGAGCTTAGGGGATTCGAACCCCTGACCTTTTCCATGCCATGGAAACGCGCTACCAACTGCGCCAAAGCCCCTTGATTGGCGTTCTCAAGGCCGTAGACCTTGGAACCGGCACTACTTTACACGGTGTCGCGAGGCGGGCCCCAAGAGGGGCTGGAGACGGCGGTCACGTTGGTGAGCTGGGGGTTTGCGGGCCTGGTCAATCGGGTCGGCGGAGTGGTCCGGGGTGCTCGAAAGGGCGGGCTCCCGAAGGAGCCCGCCCTTTCTATACGTCAGTCCCAGCTGAGGCCGGGGGCGTAGCGGCGCGGGCGGAGCTTCGCGATGAGCTGCGCCGCGACGTCGAAGAGGCGGCCGGTGGAGCCGGGCGGGCCGACGAGCTGGACCGTCGCGGGGGCGCCGTCGCTGCGCATGCCGACCGGGACGACCAGGGCCGGGAGCCCGGCGAGGCCGAACGGGGCGGTGAACGCGGCGGCGCTGGCGAGGTGGGTCACGTTGGCGCGCAGGGTCTCCTTGGACCATTCTTTGGCCGCAGGGGGCGCGGCGGGCAGGCCCGGGGTGATCAGCAGGTCGTAGTCCTCGAGGTCGAACCAGTCCTCGAGATGGCGGCGGACGCGGTTGCCGTCGCCGAGGACGCCGCCGAAGAGGCCGCGCAGGTACGTCTTCTCGCCCACGGACACGAGCCGCTTGGTGCGCCGCTGCAGCCCGTCGGGGCCGCACTTGAGGCTGCGCAGGTACGCCGCGCAGGTCCAGGCCCCCGAGGAGGCCGGGGTGAGGCGGGCGCCGAAGCGGGGCTTCGCGCGGAACGTGTCGTGGCCGAGGTCGGTGAGGGAGCGCACGGCCTTGAGCAGCCACTTCGTGGCGTCGTCGTCGACGCGCGCGGGGAGCGGCGCGACGTTGGTCGCGGCGATCCGCAGGCGGCCGGGGTCGCCGGTGGAGCGCGGGTGGCGGTGGGTGAGCGCCGCATAGGCGAGCGCGGCGTCCTCGACGGTGGTCGCCATGACCCCGGTGTGGGCGCCGAGCCAGTGCTCGGGGTCCGTGTTGATGTCGGCGGGGACGTGCTCGGGGCTGTAGGCGACGATGCCGCACGCGGCGGCGGCGGTGCGCACGCCGCCCGCCGAGCCGGGCCCGTCGAGGCCGATGCCGATGGGCGCGGCCCCGGTGGCGACGGCGATCGCGGTGCCGCCGCTGGGCCCGCCGACGCCGCGGTCGGGCCGCCAGGGGTTGGCCGGGACGTTCCCGTCGTCGTCGGTGGCGGGCCAGAGCCCGAGCTCGGAGGAGCGCCCGAACGCGACGACGACGGCGCCCGCACCGCGGATGCGCTGCACCGCTTGGTGGTCGGTGTCGGCGATCGGCAGGACGGCGGCGTTGGAGCCGAGCCGGGGCGCGTGCCCGGTGACGGCGAGCTGCTCGCACACGGCGACAGGGACCCCCGCCGCGGGCAGGGAGTCGCGGTTGTCGATCTCGTCGACGGCCGCGGCCTCGGCGAGCGACTCGATCTTGCGGACGCTGGTGAGGGCGCCTTCGGCCTCCCGGTGGTCCTCGATGCGGCGGAGGTGGTGGTCGACGACGATCGCGGCGTCGGCGTCGCCGCGCCGGACCGCCTTGGCTATCTGCTGCGCGGTGGTTCCCGACCAGCTCACTGCACGTCCTTCTTTCTCGCGGGGGAGATCTAGCCCAGGGCCTGGCGCAGGTCGGCCAGGAGGTCGTCGGCGTCCTCGATGCCGACGGACAGGCGCACGAGGTCCGCGGGGACCTCGAGGGCGCTGCCTGCGGCGGAGGCGTGGGTCATGCGTCCGGGGTGCTCGATGAGGGATTCGACGCCGCCGAGCGATTCGCCGAGCGTGAACACCTCGGTCCGGGCGCACAGGTCGACGGCGGCCTGCTCGCCGTCCTTGTGGCGGAAGGAGATCATGCCGCCGTAGCGCTTCATCTGCTTGCCCGCCACGTCGTGCCCGGGGTGGGTGGAGAGGCCCGGGTAGCGGACCTCGGCGACCTTGGCGTGCCCGGCGAGGAACTCGGCGACGGCTTCGGCGTTGTCGCAGTGGCGGTCCATGCGCACCGCGAGGGTCTTGATGCCGCGCAGGGTGAGGAACGCGTCGAACGGTCCGGCGACGCCGCCCATCGAGTTGTGGTGGAACGCGATGGCGTCGGCGATCTCGCTGTCCTGTACGACGATCGCACCGCCGACGACATCGGAGTGGCCGCCGATGTACTTGGTCGTGGAGTGCACGACGAGGTCGGCGCCGAGCGCGAGCGGCTGCTGCAGGTAGGGGCTGGCGAAGGTGTTGTCGACGACGGTGAGTGCGCCGCCCTTGCGGGCGAGGTCGGCGAGCTGCTCGATGTCGGCGATGTTGAGCAGCGGGTTGGTGGGCGTCTCGATCCACACCATCTTGGTGCGCTCGTTCATGGCCGCGGCGACTGCGGCGGTGTCGGCGATGGGCGCGGCGGTGTACTCGACGCCCCAGCGCTTGGCGACCTTGTCGAAGAGGCGGAACGTGCCGCCGTAGGCGTCGTCGGGGATGACGACGTGGTCGCCGGGGGCGAGGAGGGCCCTGAGGATGGTGTCCTCGGCGGCGAGGCCGGACGCGAACGCGAAGCCGCGGGTGCCGCCTTCGATGGAGGCGAGGCAGGCTTCGAGGGCGGTGCGGGTCGGGTTGCCCGACCGGGAGTACTCGTAGCCGCCGCGCAGGCCCCCGACGCCGTCCTGCTTGTAGGTCGAGGTGGCGTAGATGGGCGGGACGACCGCGCCGGTGAGCGGGTCGGGCTCCTGCCCGGCGTGGATGGCGCGTGTGGAGAACCCCTGAGCCTCATGCATGGTCCCTACGCTAACCGACGCGAGTACCACTGCCTATGGATAGGCACGCTATCGTGCAGTCAACACTTTCCCACTTCAGTTAAGGGGCGCCTCATGGGCTTCGACGAAGTACACAAGATGGACATCACCGGTGACGGCGTCGACGAGACGGTCGGCGTGCGCCGCAACGAGGACGGATCCGTCGAGTACCACGTGGACATCGACGGCGACGGCACCGCGGACATGAAGGCCGTGGACGTCGACGGCGACGGCGTGATCGACCACGTGCTGCTCGACCACGACGGCGACGGCAAGTACGACGCGGCCGTGGTGGACGCCGACGGCGACGGCGAGCTCGACGCCGTGGCCGAGAAGTAAGGACCCCGCTCTCCTCGGCAGGACCCACGGCCGACGCCGTGCAGACTTCGCGCCGCGGGCGCCCCATCGGCGGGGCGCCCGCGGCGTCGCTTTCTACGCCTGGGCGCGTTCGGCTTTGGAGCGTTCGACGCAGAACTCGTTGCCCTCGGGGTCGAGCATGGTGACCCAGCCGGTGCCGTCGGGCCTGCGGTGGTCCTCGTAGACGGATGCGCCGAGGCCGAGCAGCCGCTCGACCTCCTCGTCGCGGGTCGTCTCGGGGGTGAGGTCGAGGTGGAGGCGGTTCTTCACGGCCTTGCCGTCCGGGACGTTGATGAACAATAGGCCCGTGCCGCCGCCGGCGGGGCCGATGAAGCACTCGGTGTGCTCGGGCAGGTTGGGGTCGTCGGGGTTCTCGGTGTAGCCGGTGACCTTCGTCCAGAACAGCGAGAGGCTGTAGCCGTCGCGGGCGTCGAAGGTGATGTGGTTGATAGATGAAGCCATGCGCATAAGCTAACGTGCCGCGTCGACGGCTGGCGATCGTTATTCGCGCGTGACAGACTTGCCTGATGAGCACCGAGCACCCGATCCTGCACCACGACATCGAAGGCTCCCCCGGCCCCGGCGCCGAGACCGCCTACTTCGGCATGGGCTGCTTCTGGGGCGCCGAACGCCTGTTCTGGCGCGTCCCCGGCGTGTGGACGACCTCCGTGGGCTACATGGGCGGGAACACCCAGAAGCCCTCCTACGAGGAGGTCTGCACGGGCCTGACCGGCCACGCCGAGGTCGTCAAGGTCGTCTGGGAGCCCGGCGCGGTCGCCTACGAGCAGCTGCTCAAGGTCTTCTGGGAGAACCACGACCCGACGCAGGGCATGCGCCAGGGCAACGACGTGGGCACCCAGTACCGGTCGGTCCTGTTCACCACCACCCCCGCGCAGGCCGCGGCCGCCGAGGCGAGCAAGGAGGTGTTCGACCCGATCGTGCGCGCCGCCGGGCTCGGCCCGATCACGACCGCGATCGTCCCCGCCGGGCCGTACTGGCTCGCCGAGGAATACCACCAGCAGTACCTGCACCACAACCCGAACGGCTACTGCAACCACGGCCCGAACGGCCTCTCCTGCCCCGTCGGCGTCGTCAAGGCGCAGGTCGAGGTGGAGCCGCCGCGTCCCTGAACCGGCGCGAGATTTCCGGGGCGCGTACCCATCCGGCCGCACTCCGGCTCCGAACTCCCTGCGACCAGTAGCGCCGACGTGGGAGTGTGAGGGATGTTCGACACCGGCGCCGGGGCCGAGCCCCGGAAGGAGCCGCGCCTGACCGCCGTCCCGGGCGAGCCCGAGAGCCCCGAGGCGCTGCTCCACCGCACCGCACTCGGCGAGGACGAGGCCTTCGCGGCGCTCTACGACCTGATGGCCCCGCGCGTCTACGGCCTGTGCGTGCGCGTCCTGCGCGACCCGGCCCAGGCCGAGGAGGTCGCGCAGGAGGTCCTGGTCGAGGTGTGGCGCACCGCCACCCGGTTCGACGCGCGGCGCGGATCGGCCGGGGCCTGGATCACCACCATCGCCCACCGGCGCGCCGTCGACCGGGTCCGCTCCGCGCAGGCCGCGGGCGACCGGGAGCGCCGCGCCGCCGCGAGCGGCGCCGAGCCCGCGTACGACGCCGTCGCCGAGGCCGCCGCGAGCCGCCTGGAGCACCGGCAGGTGCGCCGCTGCCTCACGACCCTCACCGAGCTCCAGCGGCAGGCGGTCACCCTCGCCTACTACGGCGGGCACACGTACCGGCAGGTCGCGACCCTGCTGGAGACCGCCGTCCCCACCGTCAAGACCCGCATCCGCGACGGCCTCGCGAAGCTGCGCGACTGCCTGGAGGTGGCCCGATGAGCACCGACGTCCACACCCTCATCGGCGCGTGGGCCCTCGACGCGGTCGAACCCGAGGAGCGCCGCCTGGTCGAAGCGCACATGACCGAGTGCGCCTCGTGCGCCCAGGAGGCCGCCGAGCTGCGCGAGGCCGTCTGGCGGCTCTCCGACGTGACCCTGGCCGAACCGCCTGCGGCCCTGCGCGAACGCGTCCTCGCCGAGGTGCGCCGCACCCGCCAGGAGGCCCCGGCCGCGAGCGAGCCCGAGCCCGCGCCGCGCCGCGTGCGGCGCCCGTGGCGGCTGCCGCGCCTGCGCCTCGCGTTCGGAGCCGCCGCGCTCGCCGCCGCCGCGGCGCTCCTGGGGGTCTTCGTGACCTGGAACGTCATGCAGCCGGGCGAGACGCCGGAGGCCGATCGGATCGCCGCGGTCCTGGAGGCCCCGGACGCCGAGGTCGCCGTCCAGGCGGCCGAGGGGGGCGGGCGCGTCACCGTGGTCGCCTCCGCGTCGCTCGACGAGGCGGTCGTGGTGGTCTCGGACCTGGCCGCGGTCGACGACGACCACTCGTACCAGGTGTGGCTGGTCGACGCGGCCGGCCAGGAGTCCGCGGGCGTCATGGACCCGGGCGACTCCTCGGCCACGATGTGGATCGAAGGACTGGGCGACACCGAGGTCATCGGCGTCACCGAAGAGCCGGCGGGCGGGTCGACGGACCCGACCCTGCCGATGGTCGCCGACGTGGCACTGCCCGCGTAGGCGCCTGGGGAGGGCGGGGGCCGGGTCCGGGGGATCCCGGCCCTCGCTGCGTTTTCTCCCTGTTTGCGGTATTAATCCGAAATTTCTCGCTCCGGGACCCATCCGGGGCCCGCCCGGCCCCGAATACGGGGCATGAACGGCAGAACGATCGGAGCGCTCGCGGGCATCGCCTGCGCGGCCGTCGCCCTCGCGGCGGCACAGCTGGCCGCCGCGGCGGTCGCCCCCGGCAGCGCACCCGTCGCCGCTGTGGGCGCGGTCATGGTCGACGCCGTGCCCGAACCCGTGAAGGCGTTCGCGATCCGCACCTTCGGCGTCCACGACAAGCTGGTGCTATTCATCGGGATCGGACTCGCACTCGCCGCCGCCGCGGCCCTCGTCGGCGTCCTCGCACGCCGCCGGATCGCGGTCGGCTACACGGCCCTGGCGCTGCTCGGCGCGGCGGGAGCGGCTGCCGCCCTCTCCCGGCCCGCGGGCACAGCCGCCTGGGCCCTGCCCTCTCTGGTCGGCGCCGCCGCCGGCGCGCTCACGCTGGGGCTGCTCTACCGCCGCCCCCTGACGGCCGGAGCGCCCGGACGCGCCGTCGACCGGAGAGGTGTCCTGCTCGCCCTCGCGGGGGCGGGCGTGATGGGAGCGGCCGGATGGCGCCTGGGCGGTACGGGGGAAGTCGAGACCGCCCGCGGCGCCGTCCGGCTGCCGGAACCGGTCGACGCCGGCCCGGCCGGCGAAGGCCTCGACGTCGAAGGCCTCACCTCCTACCTGACGCCGAACGCCGAGTTCTACCGCGTCGACACCGCTCTGGTGCTCCCGCGGGTCCTGCCCGACGACTACCTCCTGCGCGTCACCGGACGCGTCGACCGGCCGCTGGAGCTGAGCTACCGGGACCTTCTCGACCGTGACCTCGTGGAACGAGAGATGACGATCTCCTGCGTCTCCAACGAGGTCGGCGGCACCCTCGCCGGGAACGCCCGCTGGCTCGGCGTCCCCCTGTCCGAACTGCTCGAGGAGGCCGGCGTCCAGCCCGGCGCGGACCAGGTCGTCGGGCGCTCGCACGACGGCTGGACCGCCGGGACCCCCACCAGCGCCTGCACTGACGGCCGCGACGCGCTCGTCGCGATCGGCATGAACGGCGAACCGCTGCCGATCGAGCACGGCTTCCCCGCGCGCATGGTCGTCCCCGGCCTGTACGGGTACGTGTCGGCCACCAAGTGGCTCGTGGAGATCGAGCTCGCCTCGTTCGCCGACTTCGACCCGTACTGGGTCCGCCGCGACTGGGCCGCCGAGGCTCCGATCAAGACGTTCTCCCGCATCGACACCCCCAAGCCCCTCAAGACCATCGCCGCCGGGCGCACCGCCGTCGCAGGCGTCGCCTGGGCCCAGCACCGCGGCATCGAGCGCGTCGAGGTCCGCGTCGACGAAGGCCCCTGGGCCGACGCCGAACTCGCCCCCGTCATCGGCCCCGACACGTGGCGCCAATGGCTGTGGGAATGGGACGCCGGACCCGGCCGCCACAAGCTGGAGGTCCGCGCCACCGACGCCGAGGGCGACACCCAGACCGCGGAACGGGCCACGCCCTTCCCGGACGGCGCGACCGGCTGGCACTCGGTGGTCGTCACCGCCGCATAGACCGCACGACCGCCGGGGGCGACCGCTCCCGGCACCCGATGAGAGAGGCAAGACCGATGAACACTCGATTCCTGACCCGTGCCGGAGCACTGGCCGCGGCCGCCGGATTCGCGATCGCCATGTCCGCCTGCTCCGACGACGGCGGCAGTGACGACGCCGCCGACGAGACCACCTCCACCGAGGAGACCATGGAGGAGGAGACCACCGAGGAGATGGCAGCAGCCGAGTTCGGCGCCGCCTGCTCGGCCGTCCCGGCCGACGGCGAGGGCAGCTTCACCGGCATGGCCGACGACCCGGTCGCCACAGCCGCGAGCAACAACCCGGAACTGTCCACATTGGTCACTGCTGTGACCGAGGCGGATCTGGTCGACACGCTCAACTCTGCTGAGGACATCACCGTGTTCGCGCCGGTCAACAGTGCGTTCGCCGCGATCCCCGAGGCCGACCTGCAGGCCGTCCTGGCCGACCAGGAGACGCTGACCGGCATCCTCACCTACCACGTCGTCGCGGGCGAGCTCGCCCCCGAGGAGCTGGCCGGCGAGCACACCACCCTTCAGGGCGAAACGCTCACGGTGACCGGCTCCGGCGAGGACTTCACCGTCAACGACTCGGCGACCGTGGTCTGCGGCAACGTGCAGACCGCCAACGCCACCGTGTACCTGATCGACGCAGTGCTGATGCCCTGACCGATACGCTCCCGGGGGTCGTCCGCAATGGACGGCCCCCACGACACTTGGAGCCGCCATGCCCGCCACCGCCCTGCTCCTCTTCACGGCCGACCTGCGCGTCCACGACAACCCGGCCCTGGCCGAGGCCGCCCGCGCCGAGCAGGTCGTGCCGCTGTACGTCGACGACCCCGCCCGCGCGTCCAACCCGAACCGCCGCCGCCTCCTGCTCGACGCGCTCGCCGACCTGCGCGCCTCGCTCCGCGACCTCGGCGGCGACCTCGCCGTCCGCCGAGGGGACACTGTAGAGCTCACGATGGCCGTCCGTGCCGAGACCGGCGCGGACGCGGTCGTGTGCGCCGCCGACGTCGGGCCGTTCGAGACGGGGATGCGCGAACGCCTCGCCGCCGCCTGCGCCGCCGAACGCGTCCCGTTCGCGCTCACCGCAGGGCCCTCCGTCGTCGAGCCCGGCCGCCTCCTGCCTTCGGGCGGCGGCGACCACTACAAGGTCTTCACCCCGTACTGGCGCGCCTGGTCGCAGACGCGCTGGCGCGACGAGGCCGCCGAACCCGACGCGCTGCGCGTCCCCGAGGACTTCCCGAAGAGCGACGACCTGCCCGAACCCGAAGGGGCCGCGCCGGACCTGCCCGCGGGCGGCGAGCGCGCGGCCCTGGCCCGGCTGGACGCGTGGGCGCCGGACGCGGGGGACTACGCCGAACGCCACGACGACCTCGCCGGGGACCGCACCTCACGCCTCAGCCCGCACCTCGCGCTCGGCTGCCTCTCCGCGCGCGCGTTCGCGACCGACCCGCGCGTCCCCGAGGCCGCCGTGCGGCAGCTGTGTTGGCGCGACTTCCACCGGCAGGTCCTGGCCGCGTTCCCGCGCCTGGCCGACACCCCGTACCGGCCCGGCGCCCGCGACGACTGGGACGCCGACCTCACCGCGCTGCGCGCGTGGCAGGAGGCCTCCACGGGGATCGGCATCGTCGACGCCGGGATGCGCCAGCTCGTGCGGGAGGGCTGGATGCACAACCGCGCCAGGCTCATCTGCGCCGGATACCTGGTGAAGACCCTCGGCCTCGACTGGCGCGACGGCGCCGCCATGTTCGCGCGGCACCTCGCCGACCTCGACGAGGCGAACAACTGGGGCAACTGGCAGTGGACGGCGGGCACCGGCAACGACACCCGCCCCAACCGCGGGTTCAACCACGCCCGGCAGGCCGAGCGCTTCGACCCCGACGGGGCCTACCGGCGGCGCTGGGGGCCCTCGTGACCCCACTCGGCGCCGACCTCGCGCATCGCCTCCGTGCTCACCGCCAGAAAGCGGGCGACGACCTCCCGCTCGGCCGCGTCGAATCCGGTCCAGGCCTCGGCGAAGGCCGCCGCGAGCGGCACGAACATGCGCCTCCCCTCGTCGAGGGCCGCTTCGGGGACCTCGAGCGCCACGCGGCGGCGGTCCCCGGCCGGGCGGGTCCGCTCGACGTGGCCGAGCGCTTCGAGCCGGTCGATGAGCGCGGTCGTCGCCGACGGGCTGAGCCGCAGCTCGCGGGCGAGGGACGTGGGCGACATCGGGTCGCCGCGGCGGGCGGCGTCGAGGATGAGCGCGAGCGCGTTCACGTCGGTGCGGTGCAGGCCGTGCCGGGAGCCGAACGCCTCGGCGTACCGGTCGGACTCGACGGTCAGGGTCTGCAGCAGGCGGGTGAGGTCGAGGTCGGTGAGCGCCTGCTCGCCGCCGGTTTCGCGGGTCATGCGACCCATCATCCCCCATGATCCCGGCCACGCCGCCGTTTAATACTTCGATCATCGAACTATCCTGACGTGGAAACACCCGTGACGAACCGAGGAGACCAGTCCATGGCCCCCGACCGACCCGTACCGCGACTGCGCTGGCTCCTGCCCGCGCTGCTCGCCCTCGCCTGGCTCGCGATCGGCGCCTTCGCAGGCCCGTTCGCCGGGAAGCTCAGCGAGGTCGCCTCGAATGACGGATCCGCGTTCCTGCCGTCCACCGCCGAATCCACCGAGGTCAACGACCTGCGGGCCGCGTTCGACGACACCGGCGCCACCCCCGCGATCGTCGTCGCCGAACGCCCCGGCGGCCTCACCGAAGCCGACCAGGCCTACCTCCAGACCGCCGCCGCCGCGCTCGCGGACCTCGAATTCAACGCCGGACCGCCGATCCCGCCGCAGCTCTCGGCCGAGACCCCGCCCGAAGCGGCCCAGCTCGTCGTCCTCGTCGACGCCGGGGCCGAGGAGTCCGAGGCCGTCGCCGAGATCCGCGAGGTCCTCGAGACCGACCGCCCCGACGGCCTCGATGTGCTCGTCACCGGCCAGGCCGCGCTCGGCGCCGACCTCGGCGAGGCCTTCGCGGGCGTCGACGGGCTACTCCTGCTCGTGGCCGCCGCCGTCGTCGCGGTCATCCTCGTGCTCGTCTACCGCTCCCCGCTCCTGCCGCTGCTCGTGCTGCTGTCGTGCGGGTTCGCGCTCGCCGCCGCCAGCGCCGCCGTCTACGCCCTCGCCGACGCGGGCGCGATCGACCTCAACGGGCAGAGCCAGGGCATCCTGTTCATCCTCGTGTTCGGCGCGGCCACCGACTACGCGCTGCTGCTGGTGGCGCGGTTCCGCGAGGAGCTCCTCGCCGGGGCCGACCGGTTCGCCGCCGTCCGGCGGGCCCTGCGCGCCACGATCGAGCCGATCGCCGCCTCGGCCGGGACCGTGGTCCTCGGCGTCCTGTGCCTGCTGTTCAGCCAGCTCGAGTCGAACCGGGGCCTGGGGCCGGTGGCGGCCATCGGGATCGGCGCGGCGTTCCTGTCCGCGGTCACGTTCCTCCCGGCGGTGCTCGCGCTGTTCGGGCGGGCCGCGTTCTGGCCGCGCCGCGTCAGGCCCGGGAAGGCCGCGCGCCGCTCCCGCCTGTGGTCCTCCGCGGCCGGGCTCGTCGCCCGCCGCCCCCGCGTCGTGTGGATGACGACCGCCGCGGGCCTGGCCGTCGCCGCCGCGTTCATGCTGCAGCTCAAGGCGGACGGCACCGCGCAGACCGACGTGTTCCTCACCGACGTCGACTCCGTCGCCGGGCAGGAGGTCCTCGCCGCGCACTTCCCGGCCGGGTCGGGCGCGCCCGCCGTGGTCGTCGCCGACGCCGACTCGCTCGACGCGGTCCTCGCCGCGACCGAAGTGGACGGCGTCGCCGAGGCGGCCCCGAAGACCGACGCCTCGGGCGCGGTGCTCGAAGCCGAAGGGCTCGTGATGATCGAGGCCGTCCTGGAGGACGCGCCCGACAGCGACGCCGCGATGGACACTGTGGAGCGGCTGCGGGACGCGGTGCACGCCGTCGACGGCGCCGACGCGAAGGTGGGCGGCGCCACCGCCATCCAGCTCGACACGCTCGAAACCTCCGAAAGGGACCGCGCAGTGATCATCCCGATCGTGCTCGCGGTCATCCTCGCGGTCCTCATGCTGCTGCTCCGGTCGATCCTCGCGCCGCTGCTGCTCACCGCCACCGTCGTGCTGTCCTTCGGCGCGACCATGGGCGTCTCCGCGCTCGTCTTCAACCACCTCTTCGGGTTCCCCGGGGCCGACCCCACGGTCGTCCTCTTCGGGTTCGTGTTCCTGGTGGCGCTCGGCATCGACTACAACATCTTCCTGATGACGCGGGTCCGCGAGGAGTCGGCGCGGCTCGGCACACGCGCCGGGACGCTCCGGGGCCTGGTCGCCACCGGCGGGGTCATCACCTCCGCCGGGGTCGTGCTCGCGGCGACGTTCTCGGCGCTCGCCGTCCTCCCGATCCTGTTCCTCGCGCAGATCGCGTTCGTCGTCGCCTTCGGGGTGCTCCTCGACACCGTGATCGTCCGGTCCCTCCTCGTCCCGGCCCTCACCTTCGACCTCGGCCGGACCGTCTGGTGGCCCTCCCGGCTCTCCCGGGTAAGGCCCCTCAGCCGAAAGTAAGGGACTGAGGGGGCATCAGGCCGGAAACTAAGGCGGGTAAGGGCCCGCCCGACGCGGACGCCTGATGCCCCCTCGCCGGCCTCAGCCGGAGCATTGGTGTCAGGCCGGAAAACCCCGGCCAACGACACCAAAGGAAGTTCAGATGAACGACTTCGACCTCCACTACCTCCACTACGCCCGCTCCGAGGAGCTCATCAAGCAGGCCGAGAACGAACGCCAGGCCCGCGAGCTCGTCAAGGCCGCCAAGGCCACCCGCCGCGGCGGCGGGCACGTCCGCCACGAGGGGCTCGCCGCCCGCGTCGCCAAGGCCCTCGGCCGCGGCGACCGGGCCGGCGAGCACGCGGGCGGGCAGGGCTCCGCCCGCGTCCAGCCAGCGAAATGACAGGCGCGGAACGTCATAGGCCCGTGTCATGATTGCTGACATGCCGCGCCTGGGTTCCGACCTCCCCCTGTTCGCCCGCGACGCCGAACTCGCCTCGCTCCGCGAGACGCTCGACGCCGCCCGCGCAGGCCGCCCCGCGACAGTCCTCGTCTCCGGCGACGCGGGGGTCGGAAAGACCCGGCTCCTCCACGAATTCAACGCCAGCGCCGGTGACGGTGTCCTCACCGTCACCGGCCACTGCCTCGACACCGCCGACTCCGCCCTCCCCTACCTCCCCTTCGCCGAGATCGTCGGCGCCCTCGCCCGCGACAACCCCGACCTCGCCGCGAACCACCCCGGCCTCAGCCCCCTCCTCCCCGGCCACCCCACCCCCGCCGAAGGCGACCTCGGCCGCCTCGGCCTCTTCGAGGCCTTCCACGCCGCCCTCGCAGACCTCTCCGCCGAGCGCCCCCTCGTCCTCACCCTCGAAGACCTCCACTGGGCCGACCGCTCCAGCCGCGACCTCCTCGCCTTCCTCACCTCCCGCCTCACCGGCCAGCGCGTCCTCATCCTCGGCACCTACCGCGCCGACGCCGTCCACCGCGCCCACCCCCTCCGCCCCCTCCTCGCCGAACTCGTGCGCCTCCCCGCCGTGCAGCGCCTCCACCTCGACCCCTTCGACGCCCAGCACGCCGCCGACTTCGTCCGCGAACTCAACACCGGCCTCGACGAAGAGACCGTCGCCAAGATCGCCGCCGCCTCCGAAGGCAACGCGTTCCTCGCCGAAGAACTCGCCGCCGCCGAGACCCACACCGTCACCTTCGAACTCGCCGAAGTCCTCCTCGCCCGGCTCGAACGCCTCCCCGACGCCGCCAAACAGGTCGTCCAGCTCGCCTCCGTCATGGGCCGCCGCTTCACCTACCGGCGCCTCAACGCCGCCGCCTGGTCGATGCTCGACGAGAACGGCCTCCGCCACGAACGCGAACTCGACCAGGCCCTGCGCGCCGCCATCTCCCACGGCATCATCGTCCAGAAGAGCGCCGACACCTACGCCTTCCGCCACGCCCTCCTCGGCGAAGCCGTCTACTCCGACCTCCTCCCCGGCGAACGCATCCGCTACCACCAGAAGATCGCCGCCTCCCTCGCCGACGACAACGGCAAAGGCGCCGAAGCCGAACTCGCCCACCACGCCCACGAATCCGGCGACCTCCGCTGCGCCCTCGCCGCCTCCGTCCGCGCCGCCGACGAAGCCGTCGAACTCGCCGCCCCCGCCGAAGCACTCCTCCACCTCGAACGCGCCCTCACCCTCTTCGGCAAGGTCCCCGCCGACCAGCGCCCCGAAGGCCTCACCGAACTGCGCCTCACCGTAAGGGCCGCCTCCAACGCCGAAGCCTCCGGCGAGATCAAACGCGCCCAGTCCTACTCAGCCGCAGCCGTCCGGCTCGCGGACGCCTCCGGCGACCGCCTCCAAGGCGCCTACACCCGCCGCAAATACGCCAAACACCTCCTCTCCATCGAAGGCGGCGAACAAGAAGCCCACCGGGTCGCCTGGGAGGCATGGCAACTGGTCAAGGACGACGAACCCCACACCGTCAAAGCCTGGGCCCAAGCCGTCGTCGCCCGCACCGTCTACCACTCCCGCAAATACGACGAAGCCGCCGAATGGTGCCTCCTCGCCATCGCCACCGCCGACGCCGTCACCGCCGCGGGCACCTGCGACGAACCCCAAGGCACCCTCGCCTCCAACATGGGCGACGGCCACCTCGCGGCCAAAGCCGACGCGATCCTCACCCACAGCATCGGCGCCTTCCGCAACGGCAGCCAGACCCTCGCAGAGACCGTCGCCCGCAACGAAGAAGCCCTCGCGCTCATCCGCGGCAACGGCTGGATCGACGTCGAACTGCGCGGGCACTTCAACAACGGCCTCGTCATGGTCGAAGCCGCCCGCATCCACGAAGCCCTCACCCACTTCAACCGCGGCATGGCCCTCGCCGTCAGCACCGGCGACAAATGGAGCGGCTACGGCCTCGAGACCGCCGTCCGCCAGGTCATCTCCAACTACATGGTCGGCCGCTGGGACGAAGTCGACGCCAACGGCGAGATGGCCTCCAGCGTCCTCCCCGGCGTCGTCCTCACCCGCCTCGCCGCCGCCGTCCTCCTCGTCGACGTCGCCCGCGGCCGCTTCGAAGCCGCCGACCGCCGCCTCGACTACCTCGCCGACCGCTGGCAGCTCGACGGCCAGGTCCTCGCCCTCGCCTCCCTCTGCGGCGTCGAACTCGACCGCTGGCGCGACCGCCCCGAAGCGGCCCTGCGCCGCGCCGAACGCGCCACCGAACGCATGACCCGCATGCGCGGCTACTACCTCGCCGGCGTCTCCGTCTGCGCCGCCGGCATCGGCGCCGCCGCCGACCTCGCCCAGCGCCTCCGCCGCGACGGCGACACCGCCGCCGCGAAAGACGCCGTCGCCGCAGGCGAACGACTCGCCGAACGCGCCCGCTTCTTCAACGAGCACGGCCGCCCGCTCTCCGGCACCCTCGGCCCCGAAGGCCTCGCCTGGATCGCCCAGCTCGACGCCGAAGAGTCCCGCCTGTACGGCGACGGCGACCCCGAACTGTGGCGCGCCGCCGCCGCGGCCTTCGACTACCGCAACCTCCAACCCGCCGACCCCGAAGCGCCCCAAACGGAAAGCCCCGCCACCAGCCTCGACGAGCAGGAACGCCTCGAACTTGCACTCCACGACCCCCTCGCCTCCGAGACCCTCGCCCTCCTGGAGGCCGGCCGGGACAAGGCCGCATGCGCGCCCTACGACGGCACCTGGGCCGAACCGTACCGGCAGGCCTACGCGCGCTGGCGCTTCGCGGAGGCCCTGCTCGCAGGCAGCGGAGCCGAGGCCCGCACCGAGGCCGCCGAAGTGCTGGCGCTGGCGAAGGCCACCGCGATGCGCCTGGGCGCGGCCCCGCTCACCGAGGCGCTGTGCGCGCTGGCGGAGCGGGCGCGCCTCGACGTGGCGGCCCCGACCTCGACGCCGCTGACCCCGCGCGAGCTCGCGGTGCTGCGGCAGGTCGCGCGCGGGCTCACGAACAAGCAGATCGGCGCGGAGCTGTACATCTCGGAGAAGACCGTCAGCGTGCACCTCTCCCGGGCGATGGCCAAGCTCGAAGTCGCGGGCCGCGCCGCGGCGGTCAACGCCGCCCACCTCCGCGGCTACCTCACCGAGGACTGACACCCAGCGCAGTACGGCGCCAAGCGAGCGCGAGGCCCGCGACCGTTCCGGTCGCGGGCCTTCGCCGTGTCCGCGGCCTTCTTTCGTTCGTGACTCGGGTCCCGATGCGCGGCACCTGTGTCCTCCGCGATCCCTCCCGCCGACCGGCCGAACGTTTCCGCAGCTCACGGGTTTTTGTCGTACCCGTATGGGAGGGTGTCCTTTTCACTGGTAGTGGTGAAGGTGGGATCGGGAGGGTACCCGGGGCCACCCGTACGGCCTCCCGGCCGCCGCAGGTGTAGCGCGGGACCGCCCGTATCGCTACCGGAGGTTGACGCCGCCCCGCGGCGTAGTCCCGCAGTGGTACGCGGATTGCCTTCCCACGCCCGATGTACCGGGCGGCCCGCCGCACGAGTATTGCAACCATGAAGCGGCGTAAAGCACTCAAGTGGACCCTCATCGGCGTCGGTGGCGGCGTCGGGGCGGTCGTGCTCGGCGGAGCAGGCACCCTCGGATACTTCTGGAACAAGTCGAAGCTCGAGACCGTCGGCGCGGTCGACTTCGACACCCCCCTGGCCGTGCCCCCGCTCGCGGAGTCGACCCTCGACGCCTCGGGTGCGCGCGTCTTCGACCTCGCGATCCAGTCGGGCACCGTGGCCTTCAAGGACGGCCGCGAAACTGAGACCTGGGGCGTCAACGGCCCCTTCCTCGGCCCGACGATCCGCGCCAAGCGCGGCGAGGAGGTCGCCTTCGCGGTCCACAACGGCCTCGACGAGGGCACCTCGATCCACTGGCACGGCATGCACCTGCCCTCGGTCATGGACGGCGGCCCCCACCAGGAGGTCGAACCCGACGGCGTCTGGGCTCCCCAGTGGACGATGAACCAGCCCGCCGCGACCCTCTGGTACCACCCGCACCCCCACGGCCGCACCGGCGCCCACGTCTACCGGGGCCTCGCCGGGATGTTCATCGTCGACGACGACGAGTCGGCGGGCCTCAACCTCCCGTCGGAGTACGGCGTGGACGACGTGCCGATGATCGTGCAGGACCGCAAGTTCGACGGCGACAACCAGTTCGACGAGAACGGCTCGTTCATGAGCATGCAGGGCATCCTCGGCGACGCGATCATGGTCAACGGCACCCTCGGCCCTTACTTCGACGTCAGCACCCGCCTGGTGCGCCTGCGCCTGCTCAACGGCTCCGTCTCGCGCCTGTACAACTTCGGGTTCAGCGACGACCGGCCCTTCAGCCTCATCGCGACCGACGGCGGCCTCCTCCCGACCGCCTGGGAGACCGACCGCCTCCAGCTCTCACCGGGCGAGCGCGCCGAGATCGTGGTCGCCTTCGCACCCGGCGAGACGGTGACGCTGCGCTCCAACCCGGCCGACGAGGGCTACTCCGGCCCCCTCGGGCGCTTCAACGGCGGCGACGACCGCCTCGACGTCTGCCAGTTCCGCGCCGCCGGCACCCTCGCCGACACCACCGAGATCCCCGAGAACATGGGCGCCGCACCGGACCTCGCCGACGCCGACGTCGCCGCCGAGCGCTCCTTCTCCCTCTCCGGCTTCAACCAGATCAACGGCGTTTCCATGGACCCCATGCGCATCGACTTCGGCGTCCGCGAGGGCACCGTCGAGGTGTGGGAGGTCGAGAACGCCGACGGCTTCATGCACAACTTCCATGTCCACGACGTCCAGTACCAGGTGCTCGCCGTCGACGGCGAGGAGCCGCCGCCGCGCCTGCGCGGCTGGAAGGACACCGTCCAGCTGATCCCGCAGCAGAAGTACCGGCTGGCGATGCGCTTCGCGGACTACACCGACCCGAACCTGCCGTACATGTACCACTGCCACATCCTCGCCCACGAGGACTCGGGGATGATGGGCCAGTTCGTGGTCCTCGGCGAGGGCGAGGAGATCGGCACGGTCCCGGTCAGCGCCTCCGCCGCCTCCCACGGCGGGCACTGAGCCGATCCGGGCTCCGGGGCCCGGTGACGCAGCGCCCCGAAAAGACCCAGCGCAGGACCTCCCACCCGTAGGCACCACGAACGGGAGGTCCTGCGCTGCAACGGCTCTACAGCGAGCAGGCCGCGATGTGCTTGGCGATCGCGGGCAGGTCCACGTTCTCCTTGAACTCGAAGCGGACCCGGCCGAGGCCGCTGAACCACAGGTCGAGCTCGCCGTCGTTGTCCATGAGGCCGTCGGTCTCGACCGAGTACGCCTGGATCTTGTTGTAGGGCAAGGAGGTGTAGTCCTTCTTGCGGCCGGTCATGCCCTGCACGTTCACGGCGATGACCCGCTTGTTCGTGAAGACCACGAAGTCGCGCACGCCCTCGAACGCGAGCGCGACCTCCTCGCCGTCGACCAGCAGCGGCTGGACCTCGTCGCGGAACCCGGGGTCGTCAGTGAGCTTGAGCTTGAAAAGCGAACCGTTCTCGAAATCGATCATGCGGGCAGGATATCGGTACGGCCCCACGGCCGCGGTACGGCTAATACCGCTCGGCCGCAAGCGCAGTGGCCTGCGCGATCACCACTTTGAGCGGACGCGACAGCGCCGCTGCGGCCGCGGCGGCGTCCTCGTACTCGACCGACGCGTTCACGACCTCGCCCTGCTCGAGCGCGATCTTCACCCCGATGCTGTGGCCGTCGACCTCGACGTGCGTGTAGCGGCGTTCGAGCGCGTACTTGTCGATCTCGTAGGAGCGCATGCCGATCGTGGTCGTGTGCCGCACGAGCGCCGACCGGGCCGACGCGACCATTTCAGGCCTGCACAGCACGTGGACCGTGTGCGCCGGGCGGCCCTTCTTCATGAGGATCGGCGTCAGCCACGCGTCCGAGGCCCCGGCCTCCAGCAGCGCCGCCAGCGCGGCGGGCCACAGGCGCGGATCGAGATCGTCCACATTGGTCTCGATGACGACGGGCCTCGCAGGACGCTCGGAGCGCTCTGCGTCGCCTTGCGTCGCAGCGGAGATGTGTCCGTGCGCCGAGGACTCCGGCGCGTGACCGTGAGGCCCGTGCCCGCCTTCGCCGCTGCGACCGTGCGCGGCATCGTGATCGCGCCCCGCGTCGGCGGCATGGTGCTCGTGACCGTGCCCGGCGGCATGGTCGTGCCCGTGGTCGTGCTGGGCGTCGTGGCCGTGGTGGCCATGACCGGCAACGTGGTCATGCGCGTGGTCGTGGTCATGCCGGTGGTCGTGACCGGCCGCCCCGTGGTCATGCGCGTGATCGTGCCCGCCGTCGTGGCCGTGACCGTGGCGGTGCACATGGGCCGTACCGGTTCTGCGGGCCGCCACGACCTCCCGTCCGACCACGAGCCGCAGCAGGTTCGCACGCTCCTGCGGGTCGCGACCGCCCGCGCCCGCGCCGATCCGCTCGACGACCATCTCCGGCATCGACCCGTACCCCGAGGCCGCGGCCGCGATGATCGCCGCGCCCGTCGGGGTGCACGCCTCGTACGGCACCGCGCCGACGACCGGCGCGCCCGCGTCGGCGAGCACCCGCAGGACCGCCGGAGCGGGCAGCGGGATCGCGCCGTGCGAACCGCGCGTCGTACCGCCGCCCACGGTCACCGTGGAAACGGTCAGCCGCTCGATGCCCAGCGCCGCCAGGCCTGCGGCCGCGCCCACGATGTCGGCGATCGAGTCCAGCGCCCCCACCTCGTGGAAGTGCACGTCCTCCTCGTCGATCCCGTGCGCGGCCGCCTCGGCGGCGGCGAGCCGCCTGAACGCCGCGAGCGCCAGCGCCCGCACCGGCTCGTCGAGCGCGGCCCCTTCGAGCATCGTCCGGATCGAGCGCCAGCGCCGGTCCGTCGCGACCTCCGGAGCCTCCACGGCCACCTTCGTCGCGACGAGGCCGTGCCGCGTCACCCGCTCGGCGCGCAGCCGGACGGGCTCGGTCCCGAGCGCGTCCACGGCCGCCTGCATCACCGCCAGGTCCGCCCCGGCGTCCGCCAGGGCCCCCAGGAACATGTCGCCGCTCGCGCCCGCCGAGCAGTCCAGCCACGCGATCGCCACCGCTGCGCCCTTCACTGTGCCGTCTTCATGCCGAGCATCCGGGACGCGGCCATCGCCGCCCCGAACCCGTTGTCGATGTTGACCACCGTGACCCCCGGCGAGCAGGAGTTCAGCATCGTCAGCAGCGGCGCGAGCCCGCCGAACGCCGCCCCGTACCCGACCGACGTCGGCACCGCCACGACCGGCGCGGCCACCAGGCCCGCCACCACCGACGGCAGCGCCCCGTCCATGCCCGCCACCACGATCACGCAAGCAGCCTCGCGCAGCTCCGCGACCTTGTCGAGCAGCCGGTGCAGCCCCGCGACGCCGACATCGGCGACGAGCCGCGTGTCGATCCCGTTGGCGCGCGCCACGATCTCGGCCTCCCGCGCCACCGGCAGGTCCGAAGTCCCCGCGCACACCACAGCGAGCAGCCCCGCCTCGGCCTCGGGGAACGCGCCGACCGCGCACACCCCGCTCTCGACCAGCACGTCCTCGCCGAACGCCTCCAGGACCGCCGCCGCGCACGCGTCGTCGCAGCGGGTCGCGACCGCAACGCGCCCGGGGTGCGCCTCGCGCAGCGCGGCGAGCGCGCCCACGACCTGCGCGGGGGTCTTCCCGGCGGCGTAGACCGCTTCGGCCGTCCCCGTCCGGGCCGGGCGGTCCGTGTCGATCTTGGCCCAGCCCAGATCGCGGTAGCCGTCCCGGGCGTACGCCGCCGCCTCGGTTTCAGGATCGTTCTGCACGCACCCATCCTGCCTCCCGGCCCGCGCCGGCCGCCACTGGAACCGTGCCCGTCCCAGCCGCAGGGACCCGCCGTTCACCCGGGCCCGCCCACCGGGCGACGTTCACCGCCCCAACCCGGTCAGGACACCGGCAAGCAGGCCCGACGTCGGACCCAAGGTCTATCGTCAAGAAATGTCGCACCCGTTGATCGCCGCCCACCGAGGCGCGAACGAGTTCCTCCCGGAGCATTCGATCGCCGCGTTCCGGCAGGCCATCGTCGAGGGCGCCGACGGCTTCGAGTTCGACCTCCGCCTCACCGCCGACGGTCAGCTCGTCCTCCACCACGACCGCACCGTCAAGCGCACCGCCGGAGTCAAAGGCGCAGTGGCGGATCTCACCCTCGCCCAATTGCGGGACCTGAACTTCGCGCACCTGTTCCCCGACTGCGCGGGCAACCCCGAGGCCGAGCGCATCCCCACCCTCGAGGACCTCTTCGGCCTCGTCGTCGACTCGGGCAAAGACCTCAAACTGTTCATCGAGGCCAAGCACCCCTCGAAGTTCGGTCCGCGCCTCGAGCTGCGCCTGTGGGAGACGCTGCGGCGATGGCCCGGGCTCGACGTCACCGTCATGTCCTTCTCCCGCGCCGCCCTCAAGACCTGGCGGAGCCTCGACTCGGACACGCCGCTGGTGTGGATCTTCGAGTACCCGTTCCGCCGCCCGCCAGAGGGCGTCCAGGTGCTCAGCTCGCGCGTCGACTATCTCGACTCGACCCCCGAATTCGTCGAACGCAGCCACGAAGCGGGCTATCAGGTGTACACCTGGACCGTCAACGACGCCGACACCGCCCACCGGATGGCGGGACTCGAGGTAGACGTCGTTTTCACCGACCGCCCGGCCGCGATCCGGCAGACGCTCGCGGGCTGAAGCGCCGCACCTCAAGACGGACTCAGGGTCCGTCCGTAATGCTGGCGTCATCTCGATGAGACGGGTAGGTTGCTGTATAGCCTCCCCACGGCACGGAGGAAGGAAGGGGACCGCGATGCCCGCTGCGATACCGGCGCCCGAGCGGCTGCGCGTCCCCCACCAGTCCGGGGCCGCCAGCCAGGTCCGCCGGTGGCTGCGCGAATCCCTTCCCGACCTGCCCGACGAAGTCCGCGACGACCTCCTCGTGTGCGCGACCGAGCTCGTCTCCAACGCCGTCCGCCACGCCCGCCCGCTCCCCGGCGGGGACGTGATCGTCAGCTACGAGCTCGGGCCCGCCGACGTCGAGGTCCGCGTCATCGACGGCGGCTCCCGCACCCACCCGCACGTGTGCGCGGTCAACCTCGACTCCGCGCACGGCCGCGGCATGTTCATCGTGTCCAAGCTGTCCACCGACTGGGGCGCCCGCTCCCTCGGCGACGGCACGCAGGAGGTCTGGGCCCGCATCCCGGTGCGCTGAAAGCGGGCCCGAACCCGGTCCGCCTGCCGCACCCTGTTGCCAAGCCAGTGCTCCTGCGGTCCCGGTCCGGCCGCACTGTCGTACCCTCGCGCGACAATCGAATCGGGGGCGCTCGGGCACCGACACACCCGACCACGGGGGACGGCCGCACACCGACCCCGTTCGCGCCGCCCCCGTACGCTGTCCGGGTGTCCAACCGTCCGCTCATCATCGACCTCGCCTTCTACGGCCTGGCCGCGCTCTTCGCGGGCGCCACCGCGCTGTGGACCACCCTCGACTCCCACGCCCAGTGGGGCGCGATCGCCTTCGGCGGCTACCTCCCCGCCGCGATCTGCGCCGCGATCCTCCTCGCCCAGCCGGGCCCGGTCTGGCGCCGCCGCATGTTCGTCGCCGTCGGCGCCGCCCTCGCCGTCACCGCGATCCCCTTGGCGCTCATGGCGGTCGAACGCGCCTCCGGAGTGAGCGGCCGCGCCCAGGAGGAGGTCCTCGTCGTCGAGTCCTCCGGCGCGCGCCTCCTCGACACCGGCAGCCCCTACCTGCACGCCGACCAGATCGCGGCCCTCCCCGAGCCGCTCCTCGGCTACAACCCGTACCAGCCCGGCATGGCCGTCTTCGGCATCCCCGCGGCGGTCTTCGGCGAGCACTGGTGGACCGACGCCCGCGTCTACTTCCTCCTCGCGGCCGCCGCGTGCGCGGTCGGCGCGGTCCGGCTCCTGCGCGGCGGCCCCGGCAGCGCGCTCAACGCCATGGGCGCCGGCAAGGGCCCGCTGCTGCGCGCCGTCCAGGCCACGTTCGTGTTCCCCGTGTGCGCCTTGACGTTCGCGACCGGCGGGGACGACATGCCCGTCGTCGCCCTCATGGTCCTCGCGCTCGCCTTCGCCCACCGCGAGCGCGGCTTCGCCGCCGGTCTCGCGATCGGCGCGGCCGCCGCCCTCAAGCTCTTCGCCTGGCCCGCCGCCGTCGTCATCGCGTTCCTGCTGTGGCAGAACGGCAGCCTGAGGCGGTACGCCGCCGGATTCGCCATCCCCGTCGCCGCGACGATGCTCCCGGTCCTGCTCGTCGACGCCCGCGGCTTCTTCGACAACGTGATCGCCTTCGGCCTCGGCCACGGCGTGGTCACCTCGCCCGCGCAGTCGCCGCTGCCCGGCTTCCTCGTCGCCAAGTACGTCCCGGGCGGCGAGCTCATCGCCCCGGCCCTGCTCGGCCTCGCGGCGCTCGTGATCGCCGGGCTGCTGTGGACGCGCCCGCCGGTGACGGCCGCGTCGGCGGCGCTGTGGTGCGCGGCGGGCCTCTCGGCGGCGTTCCTGCTCATGCCCTCGACCCGGTTCGGGTACCTGCTGTACCCGGTGGTCCTGCTCGGCTGGTGGCTGCCGCTGCGGGACGCCGTGGCGGGCACCGTCACCGGCACGCTCTTCCAGGGCCTGGCCCAGGACGACGAAGCGGTCGACGAACTCGAGGAGGAGACCGGCCTCGGCCCGTCGCTGGCCGTCGAATGGTGGCGCTGAGCCCCGCTCAGACCGCCATGTCGACGAAGCGCGACAGGTGCAGCTGGGCCGCGACGGTGATCGTGTCCGTCGCGCCGTTGCGGTGCTTGGCGACGATGAAGTCGGCCTCGCCCGCGCGCGGCGACTCCTTGTCGTAGTAGTCCTCGCGGTGCAGGAGGATGACGACGTCGGCGTCCTGCTCGAGCGAACCGGACTCGCGGAGGTCGGACAGCTGCGGGCGCTTGTCGGTGCGCTGCTCGGGACCGCGGTTCAGCTGCGCGACCGCGATGACCGGGCACTGCACCTCCTTCGCGAGGAGCTTGAGCCCGCGCGAGATCTCGGAGACCTCCTGCTGGCGCGACTCGGTCTTCTTCGGCGAGGTCATGAGCTGCAGGTAGTCGACGACGATGAGCTTGAGGTCGTGGCGCTGCTTGAGCCGCCGGGCCTTGGCCCGGATCTCCATCATCGTCATCGACGCCGTGTCGTCGACGAACAGCGGCGCCTCGGAGATGTCGCCCATGCGCTTGGCCAGGCGCGTCCAGTCGTCGTCGGACAGGTCGCCCGACCGCAGGACGTGCATCGGCACGCGCGTCTCGGCGCTGAGCAGGCGCATCACGATCTCGAGCTTGCTCATTTCGAGGCTGAACAGGGCCGCGGCGTGCCGGTGGTGGAGCGAGGCGTGCCGCATGAAGTCCATGGCGGCCGTGGACTTGCCGGCGCCGGGACGCCCGGCGACGATGATGAGCTGCCCGGCCTGGAGGCCCGAGAGGAGCCGGTCGAGGTCGGCGAAGCCGGTGGGGATGCCGGTCATGAGGCCCTGGCTCGCGCCGATCGCCTCGATCTCGTCCATCGCGGGCTGGAGGAGGTCGGAGAGGACCGCGAAGTCCTCGCTCTGGCGGTTGTCGGTGACCTCGTAGACGGCCTGCTGGGCGAGGTCGACGAGGTCGTCGATGTCGCGCCCGCCCTGGCCGCCGCCGTAGCCGTACTGGACCACCTTCGTCCCGGCCTCGATGAGGCGGCGCAGGATCGCCTTCTCCTTGACGATCTTCGCGTAGTACCCGGCGTTCGCGGCCGTGGGCACGGCGTTGAGCAGGTCGTGGAGGTAGGGGCCGCCGCCGATCTTGGCGAGGTCGCCGGTGTCGGCGAGGGCCGCGGCGATCGTGACGGCGTCGGCGGGCTCGCCGTTGCCGAACTTGTCGATGATCGCGTCGAAGACCATGCCGTGCTTGGGCTGGTAGAAGTCGCCCGGGCCGAGCACCTCGATGACGTCGGCGATCGCGTCCTTGCTCATGAGCATGCCGCCGAGGACGGACATCTCGGCCTGCGTGTCCTGGGGCGGGGTGCGCTCGTAGGTGCGGGCGCCGCCTCCGCCGCCGGAGCCGCGGCCGCCGCCGTCGTCGCCGAACGGGTCCTCTGGGGGAGTGTCGAAATAGGAGTTGCTGGAGCCGTTGGCGCCCCGCGAGTAGACGCCTTCCGCCGACACGTCGGTCATGCCGTCCACCCCCTCGGTCACCGTGCGTTCATGGAGAATGTACCGCCCGCATACGACAGTTCGGCGGCGTCAACGACGCTATGTCGCGCCGGGCACGGTTGCAAACGGGGCTGTGGACAACCTGTGGACAAAGCTGTGGATAACCTGTGGATAACCGGGTCCGGCCTGTGGACAACCTGTGGACAAGAACGTGATCCGGGCTCGAATCGCGGCGTTCACCTGTGCCGACGCCGTCCACCGCCTGTGGACGGAGATTCGTTCGTGCCAACTTCCCGCTAAGGTGAGGGGCGACCCCGGCACGGATCAGAGGAGCGAGACCCCATGAACGCCCCCCGGCAACCCGAGCGCAGGCCGCGGCTCGACCCCGAAGGCGACGACCGCCCGGGCGAGCGGGCGTTCACGCCGACGTTGCTCGTGACGCTCGCCTGGTACGCGGTGCCGCTGTGCATCTACTTCGCCTGGCTGCTCTCGCAGCCGCCGGTGGACGCGACGTGCGCCGACGACGGGTGCACCGTGGCCGGGCGGCTCTCGGCGGCGATCGCGGGCGGCTGGGCGTGGACGCTCTCGGCGCTCACCGCGAGCCTCCTGGTGGCGGTGCTGCTGCGCCTGCCGCGCGCGGGCTGGCGGGCGGGGGTCGCGGGCTCGGCGGCGGCGATCCTCGGGGCGGGCCTGGTGACGGTGGTGCTGCGGACGGCGGGCTGGGTGATCTGAGGCCGTACGGGCGGCCCGGCGGCGGCCGTCGCCCTGAGGCCGTACGGGCGGCCCCGGGTACCCTCCCGATCCCACCTTCACCACTACCAGTGAAAAGGACACTCTCCCATACGGGTACGACAAAGGCCCGTGACCTGCGAAAACAGGCACGGGCCCTCCGGTCGCTTGCGCGTCCTACTTCTTGCGGCGCTTGGCCGGGGTGACCTGGAGCTTGAACTTCGCGGTCACCTCCGGGTGCAGCTTGACCGACACGTCGTAGGTGCCGACCGACTTGATCGCGGCGGGCAGCTCGACGCGGCGGCGGTCGATCTTCGGACCCCCGGCCTCGTCGACGGCCTTGACGACGTCGACCGCGGTGATCGAACCGAAGAGACGGTCCCCGTCGCCCGTGCGGGCGACGATGTGGGCGTCGGTCTTCTTCAGCTGCTCGGCCACGGTGCGAGCCTGGTCGAGGTCGTGGATCTGGCGGGCCGCACGGGCGCGCTGGATCGCGTCGACTTCCTTCTGACCGCCCTTGGTCCAGGCGATCGCCAGGCCCTGCGGCAGGAGGTAGTTGCGGCCGTAGCCGTTCTTCACCTCGACCACATCGCCGGCCGAGCCGAGGTTGGGCACCTCATGAGTCAGGATGATCTTCATGTTGCGCTCCTTCCTTAGCGGGTCTGGCTGGTGTACGGGAGCAGGGCCATCTCGCGGGCGTTCTTGACGGCCGCGGCGATCTGGCGCTGCTGCTGGGTGGTCACGCCGGTCACACGACGGGCACGGATCTTGCCGCGGTCGGAGATGAACTTCCGCAGCAGCGCCGTGTCCTTGTAGTCGACGTACTCGATACCCTCTTTTTCAAGCGGGTTCGGCTTCTTCTTCGGCTTCCGCAGGGGAGCCGATTTCGGGTTGGCCATGTGTTGTCTTGCCTCTTACTCGAGATCGTTACCGGATGGCTCCGGTTAGAACGGCGGGTCCTCGTCGAAGCCTCCACCGCCGGCGGAAGCGCCGGCAGGGGCGGCCGAGGCCCAAGGGTCGTCAGGTGCGGAACCACCGGAGTTGCCGCCGCCCCCGAAGGAACGACCGCCACCACCGCCGGAACCGGCGCCGGACTTGTTGAGCTTCGCGGTGGAAAAACGCAGCGCGGGGCCGACTTCCTCGACGTCGAGCTCGTACACAGTGCGCTTCTCGCCCTCGCGGGTCTCGTAGCTGCGCTGCTTGAGCCTGCCCTGCACGATCACGCGGGTACCGCGCGACAGCGACTCGGCGACGTTCTCGGCGTACTGACGCCAGACGCTGCAGGTGAGGAACAGGGCCTCACCGTCTTTCCACGCGTTCGACTCGCGGTCGAACGTGCGCGGGGTCGATGCGATTCGGAACTTCGCGACGGCGGCACCGGACGGCGTGTAACGCAGTTCGGGGTCGTCGACGAGGTTGCCGATAACCGTGATGACTGTTTCGCCTGCCATGACCTGGTCTCCTCAAGGTCTCGCAGTTACAGGGTCGGGTTACCGAAGCTCCGGTCGCAGCACCTTGGTGCGCAGCACCGACTCGTTGAGCCGGAGCTGACGGTCCATCTCAGCGACGGGACCGGGCTCGGACTGCAGGTCGATGACGGCGTAGACGCCCTCGTTGCTCTTGTTGATCTCGTAGGCGAGACGGCGCCGGCCCCAGACGTCGATCTTGTCGACGGTCCCTCCGGCGTCCTTGACGCCCTTCAGGAACTTGTCCAGCGTCGGGCTGACCTGTGCTTCCTCGATGTTCGGTTCGAGGATCACCATGAGTTCGTAGTGCCGCAAGATCGCTCCACCCCCTTTGGTCTCAACGGCTGCGGTCTCTCCGCAGCAGGAGGATTCACTTGCGCGTGCCGTCCCGCCCTGAAATGAGGCCGGTACGGACAACCGGGCAATCGTACCTGCTTACAGGCGGTGCGCCAGCGTCGCGCCGCCTGAGTGTGACGCTACCGGCCGGGTACGACATTCCAGGGGCGGACACCGGCCGCTCCGGGCCCCGACTGAGCTTCGCCTCACACACGGCCCGCGCACCGTGCGCGCTAAGTTGGAACGCGTGACATCGGAGTTCCAGTACACCGAACAGATTCCCCTCGGCCCCGACACCGCCGAGTACCGCCTGATCACCAAGGACGGGGTGAACACGGTCGAGGCCGCCGGGCGGCGGTTCCTGACGGTGGAGCCCGAGGCGCTCACGCAGCTCGCCACCGAAGCGGTCAAGGACATCTCCCACTTCCTGCGCCCCGCGCACCTCGCGCAGCTGCGCTCCATCCTCGACGACCCCGAGGCCAGCGGCAACGACCGGTTCGTGGCGATGGACCTGCTCAAGAACGCGAACATCGCCTCCGGCGAGGTCCTGCCGATGTGCCAGGACACGGGCACGGCGATCATCATGGGCAAGCGCGGGCAGCACGTCCTCACCGACGGCCGCGACGCCGAGCACCTGTCGCGCGGCGTCTGGCAGGCCTACCGGGACCTCAACCTCCGGTACAGCCAGATGGCGCCGGTGACCATGTGGGACGAGAAGAACACCGGCTCGAACCTGCCCGCGCAGATCGAGCTGTACGCCGAGGACGGCGACGCGTACAAGTTCCTGTTCATGGCCAAGGGCGGCGGCTCGGCGAACAAGTCGTTCCTGTTCCAGGAGACGAAGGCGATCCTCAACCCGGACGCGATGCTGCGGTTCCTGGAGGAGAAGCTGCGCGGCATCGGCACGTCCGCGTGCCCGCCGTACCACCTGGCGATCGTCATCGGCGGCACGAGCGCCGAGTACGCGCTCAAGGCCGCCAAGTACGCCTCCGCGAAGTACCTGGACGGGATGCCGGTCGAGGGCTCGCCGCTGGGCCGCGGCTTCCGCGACGTCGAGCTGGAGCAGGAGGTGCTGGCGCTGACCCGCCAGTTCGGGATCGGCGCGCAGTTCGGCGGCAAGTACTTCTGCCACGACGTCCGCGTCATCCGCCTGCCGCGCCACGGCGCGTCCCTGCCGGTGGCGATCGCGGTGTCGTGCTCGGCCGACCGCCAGGCCACGGCGAAGATCACCGCGGAGGGCGTGTTCCTGGAGCAGCTGGAGACCGACCCGAGCCGGTACGTGCCGGACGTGCAGGAGGACGACCTCGACGAGGACGTCGTGCGCGTCGACCTCAACCGGCCGATGAGCGAGATCCGCGAGGAGCTGTCGAAGTACCCGGTGAAGACCCGGGTGTCGCTGACGGGCACGCTCGTGGTCGCCCGCGACATCGCGCACGCCAAGATCAAGGAGCGCCTGGACGCGGGCGAGCCGATGCCGCAGTACCTGAAGGACCACGCGGTCTACTACGCGGGCCCGGCGAAGACCCCCGAGGGGTACGCGTCCGGCTCGTTCGGTCCGACGACGGCCGGGCGCATGGACACGTACGTCGAGCAGTTCCAGGCGGCGGGCGGCTCGTTCGTCATGCTCGCCAAGGGCAACCGCTCCGACCAGGTGACGAGCGCGTGCAAGACGCACGGCGGCTTCTACCTGGGTTCGATCGGCGGCCCGGCCGCGAAGCTCGCGCAGGACAACATCAAGTCGATGGAGGTCCTGGAGTACCCGGAGCTGGGCATGGAGGCGGTCTGGAAGATCGAGGTCGAGGACTTCCCGGCGTTCATCGTCGTGGACGACAAGGGCAACGACTTCTACGCCGAGACCCGCAAGCCCGTGCTGACGGTGGGCCGCAAGCCGAAGCTCACCGTCCGGTAGCACCGCACTTCTAGATTGGGCCGTCCGCTCACAGAGCGGGCGGCCCCAATCGTCTGCGGAGGACGGCATGGACGACCGATTGCGCGCGCTCGCCGAGCGCGCCCAGATGCGTGAGCGCGAACCGGCGCGGGTCGACTGGGCGGCTGTCGCGGCCGAGACGGACGCGATGCCCCCGCCGTTACGAGGTCCGCGCGGCGCGCGAGGCGCGGCCTTTGCCCGGATCGGTCTGATCGGCTGGATTCTGCTCACCGGTCGGTCCGACCTGTCGTGAGCGGCAGGCGCATTGGCGGGGTTCGTCCGTTTCCGCGAGCCTGGGGAAGGCGGCGAAAGCCCAGGTAAGCCGCATACCGGGAGTTTCGCGGGGACACAGGGGACACCGGTTTCCGGTTACGATCCACCCGACGTACTCACCAGTACGAGACCCCTCTCCCCCCTGGACGACCGGCAATGATCGAGCACTTCAACTACGGCTACCTCACCCTCCCGATCGCGTTCCTGGTCTCCATGACCGGATCGGCCCTCGGCCTCCTCGTCGCCCGGCACGCCCGCCGCACCGACCGGCCCGGACGCCGGGCCCTGTGGCTCGTCGTGGCCGCGTTCGCCATCGGCGGCACCGGCATCTGGGTCATGCACTTCGTCGCGATGCTCGGCTTCGACATCGACGGCGCGACCCTCCTCTACGACCCGCTGCTGACGACCCTGAGTGCCCTCGTCGCCGTCGCCGTGGTCGCCTGCGGGCTCCTCGCCATCGGCTTCGGCCGCTACTCCGGGCTCAAGCTCGCGGTCGCGGGCCTGCTCACCGGCGGCGGCGTCGCCGCCATGCACTACCTGGGGATGGCGGCGGTCAGCGCCGACGCCGCGCTCACCCACGCGCCCCCGTACGTCGCCGCCGCAGTCGCGATCGCCGTCCTCGCGGCCACCGCCGCGCTGTGGCTGTCGTGGCGGCTCGAGAAGGCCGCGTCGATCTGGCTCGCCGCGGTCGTCATGGCCCTGGCGGTCAACCTCATGCACTACACGGCCATGTTCGGCGTCCGGACCGCCGGTGAGTCCCCAGTGGAGGCCCACGGCGTCCACTCGGCCGACCTCGTCTTCCCGATGGCGACGCTCACCGCGATCGTCCTGCTCGTCCTCGTCTACACGGTCGTCATCGTCCCCACGGACGCCGAGATGCGCACCGAGGCCCGCATGACCTCCCTCGAAGGCCAGCTGCGGCAGCCGACCAAGGCCGCCTAGCGTCCGCGGCGCAGCTGCTCGGCCAGGCCGTGCCGGTCGATCTGGATCCAGTACTCGGCGATCAATCCGTCCTCGACCCGGTAGACCGCGCTCGCGACCTCGGTGAGCGGTTCGCCCGTGGCGGGGACGCCGTCGACCTCGGCGAGGTGGCGGCCGTGCTGCGTCCAGCGGGCGTACACCCGGTCGCCTTCGGCGATGAGCTCGTCGACGCGGAACGCGAAGGGCCCGTACGCCTCCAGCATGTCCCGGACGTGCCCGGCGTACTGCTCGGGCGTGCGCTCCACGGTCACCTCGTCCTCGGAGACGACCTGGTGGGCGAGGACCCGCGGGGCCATGAACCGCGCGGCGCGGTCGGGGTGCGCGCCGGAGCGGACCTCGTCGAGGAAGGCGGCCACGATCGGCTTGGCGTCGTTCATCCCCGCATCATGCGCCCCAGGAGGACACGGGCGGCGCGAACCGGGCCCGGATGTGAATCCGGCCCGGCTAAACCCGTTGCCGCGCCCGCGCCCCGGGCCGATACTTCGGGGATGCGGACCGACCACATCGAAGCCGAGCTCGCCCGGCTCCACGCCGAACGGGACTTCTCCGGGACCGTGCTCGTCACGCGGGAGGGCCGCACGGTCCTCGAAACCCATGTCGGCCTTGCCGACCGCGCGGCAGGCGTCCCGGTCGGCCCCCGCACCCGCTTCGCGCTCGGGTCGGTCACGAAGCTGTTCACCGCGATCGCGGTCCTCTCCCTCGTCGCGGACGGGAGACTGGAACTGGACGCGCCGGTCGTCGAGATACTGCCGCCCGAACGCCGCCCCTCCACCCTCCGCGACGACGTCACCGTCCGCCACCTGCTCGCCCACACCTCCGGCATCGCCGACTACTTCGAGGAGGAGACCGCGACCGCCGCGTGGGCCGAGGAGTACGCGGCGCTGTGGCGCGACCGGCCCGTCTACCGCATGCGCGAACCCGCCGACTTCCTCGCCCTGTTCGGCGACCTGCCGCCCTACCGCGCCCCCGGCGGGCGCTTCCAGTACTCCAACGCCGGGTACATCCTGCTCGGCCTCGTCATCGAGGAGGCCGCCGGGACCGGCTACACCGAAGCGGTCGGCGCGCGCGTGTTCGGCCCGGCCGGCATGGGCGACAGCGGGTTCTTCGCCGCCGACGAGGTGCGGCCCGACGTCGCCGCCGGCTACCTTCGCCCGAGCGAACCGGGTGGGCCGTGGCGCACCAACGTGTTCGCGGCCCCCGTCGTCGGCGGCCCGGACGGCGGCGCGTTCGCGACCGCCGCCGACCTCGACCGCCTCCTGACCCGCTTCGCCGCGGGGGAGATCGTCAAGCCGCCGCTGCTGGCGGAGATGACCCGCGAGCACGCCCGCGGCGGCGAGCACGAGGCCATGGGCCTCGGCGTCTACCTCCTCGGCGGCGGCCCCGGCCGCGCCCTCGGCTCCGAAGGCGGCGACCCGGGCGCCGAAGCGCTCATCCGCCACTACCCCGGGCACGGCGTCAACACCGTCGTCCTCGCGAACGTGAACGGCTCGGCCTGGACCGTCGACCAGGTCCTGCGGGACGCCGTCAACGCGTGAGCAGGGGCGGGACCGCCAGGCCCCGCCCCTGACCGCTACGGCAGGGTCGAGAGGTGGCCGCCGACGGTGTTGGCGAACCGGTAGCCGCTCGTCTTGTCCCAGTTGATCGACCAGGTCATGGCCCCGCCGATGCCGGGGTACGCCTTGTCGGGCTTGAAGTCGCCGCAGTTGGCGAGCTTCGCGAGGCAGTCGAGGGCGTTGTTCACCATCGACGGGTCCACATAGCCCGAGCCGGCGGCGCTGGCCACGGCGGGGAGGCCGAGGCCGACCTGGCTGGGCGCGAGGCCCGCCTCGAGCTGGATGCAGGCCTGGGCGGTGAGGAAGTCGACGTCGCCCTGGGCGTACACCTGGCCGTCGCAGCCGAGCATCGAGCCGGAGTTGTAGTACTGCATGTTGACGATCGTCAGGATGTCCTTGGTCCTCGTCGCGAGCTGGTAGTACCCGGCCGAAGTGGACTGGAAGTCGATCGTCTGCGGCGCCATCGTGTACGTGAAGCCGGGCTTCGCGGCGCTGACGGCGCGCAGCGCGGTCTCCAGGGCCCCGGCGTTGATGCCGTGCTCGAGGTCGATGTCGACGCCGTCGAAGCCGTACTCGTCCATGAGCGCCAGGACGGAGCTGGAGAACGCGGAGGCGGTGGCCGCGTCGTTGACGGTGACGTTGCCCTTCTCGCCGCCGACCGAGATGACGACGTGGCGGCCCTGGTTCTTGAGCGCGGTGATGTCGGCCTTGAACTCGGCCTCGGTGTACCCGGCGGCGGTGAGGCTCGCGTCGAGCGCGAAGTCGACCTGCCCGGGAGTGGCGGTGGACTCGGCGAAGGCGATCGCGACGATGTCGTACGCGGCGGGGACCGCGTTGAGCTCCATGACGCCGGAGCCGTTGTCGAAGTTGTGCCAGTAGCCGGTGAGGTGCGCGTCGCTCTGGCCCGGTTCGCCGGTGGGCTGCTCGGTGGGCTCCTGCGTGGGCCCGCCGGTGGTGGGCGGGGTGGTCGGCTCGGCGCCGCCGCAGGCGCCGAGGTCCTGCCAGACGCCCCATTGGCCGGTGGTGCCGGGGGTCTCACCGGTGGTCCACCACTTGGCCTTGTACTCGCGGCCGTCGTGGCTGACCAGGTCGCCGCCGACGTAGATCTCGCTCGACACCCAGGCGGGCCCGGTGCAGGCGGCCTCGGCGGAGGCGTTGTTCGCCAGGGCCATCGGCACCGCGATCGCGGTGCCCGCCGCGGCGAGGGCGGTGGCGGCGACGAGCGCCGTTCTGCGGATGCGTCCCAAGGGACCTCCAAAGATAAAGAATCTTAAATATATCCTCCTCATGTTGTCCGGACGCGACGCGAAAGTCAAGGAACCCAAGGCAGAAAAATCCGACTCGCCCGGTTTGCGGTCGGCTTTCGCAAGGCCCGCAATCGAACGAGTCGGATACTTTCCTGTTTGGAGCGGCTAGGCGGCCTTCCGGCGCGCGGGGTCCTTCGCGAGGCGGCGTTCGCGCTTGCCGCGCGCGAGCTCGGTCTCCAGGGCGTCGAGCGGCCCGGCGAACGCGTCCGCGAACCGCTCCAGCCAGGCCCGCGCCGCGTCGAGGCCTTCGGCGTCGACGGCGTAGATCCGCCTCGTCCCCTCAGCCCGCACGGTCACCAGCCCGGCCTCGCGCAGCACCTTCAGGTGCTGCGAGACGGCGGGCTGCGAGATGGTGAAATGCGCCTGCAGGACCTCGGCGACGGCCCCGGCCGGGCGCTCGCCCTGGCCGAGGACCTCCAGGATCCGGCGGCGCACGGGGTCGCCGAGGGCGTCGAACACCGTATCGGCCATCGGGCTCGCCTTCATGACACCGTGCTTTCATGACACCGCCGGGGCGCGGCTGCGGACCGCGCCATTATGCCGTCCCGCTACGCGTTCTCGGGCGGCACGGTGAAGAACCGGATCGCGTTCGCCGCCGCGGCGTTCGCGGCCTCGGGGTCGTCGCCGTCGGCGATCGCGGCCGCGCCCCAGGCCTCGCCCGCGATGGTGGAGAACCTGACGCCGACCGGTCCGACCGCCCACTTTTCGGCTTCGGCCTGGTCGACGTCCTCGCCGCCGGTGACGTGCAGGTCGAGCCCGAACAGGGCCGAGTCCCAGCCGATGCCGACCGCGCCGGGGCCGAACTGGCCCCAGAACTCCGGGTCGACCGGGGCCTCGTGGACGAGTTCGAGCCGCGTGCCGGCCCCGTCGTCGCTCAGGTGCACGTCGAGCCAGGACAGGCCGCCGCCGAACTCCCAGGTGACGGACAGGTCCGAGGGCGCGTCGCAGCGTTCGATGCGGCCCCCGGCGTTCCCCTCGAGCTGGTAGGTGCCGCCGGGCTCGAGGTTCCCGCTGACGGGCAGGAACCAGCGCGGCAGGCGCTTGGGGCTGGTGAGGGCGTCCCAGACGTCGGCCCGGTCGGCGCGGTAGGTGCGGCGGGCGACGACGAGCCTGGTCGGCTTCCCGTCGCGCTCGCCGGTGCGGACTTCCCGCGCGACCGCGTTGACGGCCTCGATCGGGTCCACGGCATCGAACATGGAACAACCTCCTAATATAAGTTGCAACTTATATTAGGAGGTTGCGGCGGGCCGCGTCCAGGGAACGGCCGGAATCAGTGCTCGACGTAACTGAGCAGGTCCTGCCGGGTGAGCACGCCGACCGGCTTGCCCTCGGCGAACACCATGAGCGCGTCCCGGTCGTGCAGCGCCGCGACGGCCCGCTCGACCTGCTCGCCCGAGCCGATCGTCGGCAGCGCGTCCCCGATGTGCCGCTCGATCGGGTCGTGGAGCGTCGCCTTCCCCGAGAACAGGGCGTCCATCAGATCCCGCTCGGCCACGGCCCCGGCCACCTCGCCGCTGGTCACCGGCGGCTCGGCCTTGAGCACCGGCATCTGGCTCACCCCGTACTGGCGCATGATGTCGATCGCCTCGCGCACCGTGTCCTGCGGGTGCACATGGACGAGCTCGGGGATCGAAGCGCCCTTGCTCGCCAGCACCTCGCCCACGGTGGTCTCGCCGGAGCCGCCCATGAACCCGTACTCGGTCATCCACGCGTCGTTGAAGATCTTCGAGAGGTACCCGCGCCCGCCGTCGGGCAGGATCACCACGACCACGTCGCCCGGCCCGGCGTCGCGGGCCACCGCGAGCGCCCCGACCACGGCCATCCCCGCGGAGCCGCCCACGAGCAGGCCCTCCTCGCGGGCGAGCCGCCGCGTCATCGCGAACGACTCGGCGTCGGTGACCTCCACGATCCGGTCGGCCAGATCGCGGTCGTAGTTCTCGGGCCAGAAGTCCTCGCCCACGCCCTCGACCAGGTACGGCCGCCCGGTGCCGCCCGAGTACACCGAACCCTCCGGGTCGGCGCCCACGACCTGCACCTTCCCGCCCGAGACCTCCTTGAGGTACTTGCCGATCCCGGTGATCGTGCCGCCCGTGCCGACCCCGGCGACCAGGTGCGTGATCCTCCCGTCCGTCTGCTTCCACAGCTCCGGGCCGGTCTGCGCGTAGTGTGAGGCCGGGTTCGCCGGGTTCGAGTACTGGTCGGGCTTCCACGCGCCCTCGATCTCGTGGATGAGCCGGTCGGAGACCTTGTAGTAGGAGCGCGGGTCCTCCGGGTCGACCGCGGTCGGGCACACGACGACCTCCGCGCCGTACGCCTTCAGGACGTTCCGCTTGTCCTCTGAGACCTTGTCGGGGCACACGAACACGCACTTGTAGCCGCGCTGCTGCGCGACCATCGCCAGCCCGACGCCGGTGTTCCCGCTGGTCGGCTCCACGATCGTCCCGCCCGGCCGCAGCGCGCCCGACGCCTCGGCCTCGTCGATCATGCGCTGGGCGATGCGGTCCTTGATCGAACCGCCCGGATTGAGGTACTCGACCTTCGCGAGCACGGTGGCCTGGATGCCTTCGGTGACCGAGTTCAGCCGCACCAGCGGGGTGTTGCCGATGAGGTCGAGCACGGTTTCGTAGTACTGCATCCCCACAGCCTAGGCCCGCAGCAGGTGCGGCCCGGACAGTCCGCCGACGTGTCACGGGAGGGGCCCGCCTCCCCCCTCTCGTACCCTGACGCTCATCCCGCTGCGTGGATACGATCGGCGGTGGGACCGCCCCCGCCGCACCGCTCGGCGAGAATCAGGGCGCACACCTCTTACGCAACGTTGGGAGACCGAATGAGCACCGCCGACATCGGCGTGGTGGGGCTGGCCGTCATGGGCTCGAACCTCGCCAGGAACTTCGCCCGCCACGGCTTCACCGTCGCCGTCTACAACCGCACGCACGCCAAGACCACCGAGCTGATCGAGGCCCACGGCGATGAAGGCGACTTCGTCCCCTCCGAAGCGCTCGAGGACTTCGTGGCCTCGCTCAAGCGCCCCCGCAAGGCCATGATCATGGTCCAGGCCGGGAACGCCACCGACGCCGTCATCGACCAGCTCGCCGCGCTCATGGAGCCCGGCGACATGATCATCGACGGCGGCAACGCCCACTTCGAGAACACCCGCCGCCGCGAAGCGGCCCTGCGCGAGAAGGGCCTCCACTTCGTCGGCACCGGCGTCTCCGGCGGCGAGGAGGGCGCCCTCCTGGGCCCGGCGATCATGCCCGGCGGCTCCGAGGAGTCCTACGAGTCCCTCGGCCCGATCCTCGAGGCCATCAGCGCCAAGGCCCCCGACGGCACCCCGTGCTGCTCCCGCCTCGGCCCCGACGGCGCCGGGCACTTCGTCAAGATGGTGCACAACGGCATCGAGTACTCCGACATGCAGCTCATCGGCGAGGCCTACGACCTGCTGCGCCGCGGCGTCGGCATCGAACCGGCCGACCTCGCCAAGATCTTCTCGGAGTGGAACGCCGGCGAGCTCGACTCGTACCTCATCGAGGTCACCGCCGAGGTCCTCGGCCACACCGACGCCGCCACCGGAAAGCCGCTCGTCGACGTCATCGTCGACCAGGCCGGCCAGAAGGGCACCGGACGCTGGACCGTCCAGATCGCCCTCGACCTCGGCGTCCCGGTCACCGGCATCGCCGAGGCCACCTTCGCCCGCGCCCTCTCCTCGGGCGTGAAGCAGCGCGAAGGCGCCGTCGACGTCCTCACCGGCCCCACCGGCAAGGTGGACTTCCCGGCGGACTTCGTCGAGGACGTCCGCCAGGCGCTCTACGCCTCCAAGATCGTCGCGTACGCGCAGGGCTTCGACCAGATCGCGGCCGCCAGCGCCGAGTACGACTGGAACATCGACCTCGGCTCCTGCTCGGCCCTGTGGCGCGCGGGCTGCATCATCCGGGCCCGCTTCCTCGACCGCATCACCGATGCGTGGCGCTCGAACCCGGAGCTGCCGACGCTGCTGGCGGCGCCGGAGTTCACGAAGATCGTGACGGACGCGCAGGACGCGTGGCGGCGGGTCGTCTCGACCGCCGCGCTCGCGGGCATCCCGACGCCGGGCTTCTCGTCGGCGCTGGCGTACTACGACGGGCTGCGTTCGCGCCGCCTCCCGGCGGCCCTGATCCAGGGGCAGCGGGACTTCTTCGGTGCGCACACGTACAAGCGCGTCGACCGTGAGGGCACGTTCCACACGGACTGGTCCGGGGACCGCAGCGAGATCGAACTGTAAGGGCCGCAAGGCTTTCAGCGGCGCCGCCCCTGCTCGGGAACGAGCGGGGGCGGCGCCGTTTCGCGTGCCGGAACAGCGTGACTCCGCTCATATTTACACTCAGTGGTTTCCTTTGGAAACCCATTGGTGTACTGTCGGGTGCAACAAGGAAACCAACGGGTTTCCAAACCCCCTGCAAGGAGCACGCCATGACCGCCACCACCTCCCACCACGTCACCGTCGGCACCGCCCGCGTCCACTACCGCACCGCAGGCACCGGCCCCACCCTCGTCCTCGTCCACGGCACCGGCTCCGGCGGCGGCGAATTCGTCTGGGGCCAACTCCTGCCCTACCTCACCGACCAGTTCCGCGTCGTCGTCCCCGACCTCTCCGGCACCACCAGCACCACCGACGACGGCGCACCCCTCCACATCGAAACCCTCGCCGCCCAAGTCGCCGCCGTCATCGAAGCCGAAACCGCCCCAGGCGACACCGTCGACCTCATCGGCTTCTCCCTCGGCGGCGCCATCGCCGCCGCCACCGCCGCCCTCCACCCCGACCGCATCGCCCGACTCGTCAGCATGGCCTCCTTCCCCCGCTCCGACCACCACGGCTTCCAGCAGACCCTCCGCCTCTGGCAGTCCCTCGCCGACGACCCCCAGCGCTTCGGCCAGTTCGCCGCCACCGTCGCGTTCAGCCCCACCTTCCTCGGCACCCTCGACGCCGACACCCTCGCGCTCCTCAACGCCGGCATGGCACCCGACGAAGGCACCCTCCGCCACATCGACCTCGACCTGCGCCTCGACATCCGCGACCTCCTGCCGAAGATCACCATCCCGACCCTCGTCGTCGGCAACGCCAAAGACGCCCTCGTCCCCGTCGACCTCACCCGCGAACTCGCCCGAGCCATCCCCGGCAGCGCCTACACCGAACTCGACAGCGGCCACGTCAGCTTCGCCGAACAGCCCGAACACGCCCTCAAGGAGGTCCTGACGTTCCTCGCCTGACGCACCGGTCAATACACTGGGGCCCGCACCGAACCCACCGAGAGGGCCCCAGATGACCGCGGACACCGGCCGCACCGGCCGCCCGGACAAGCGGCGCGCCATCGTGCGCGCCGCCAACTTCGTGTTCGGCCGCGACGGCTACACCCGCGCCACCGTGGACGCCATCGCCCGCGAGGCCGGGGTCTCGAAGAAGACCATCTACAACCACTTCGCCGACAAGGAAGCCCTCTTCCTCACCGGCGCCCTCGAAGCGTCCCGGGAACTCGCCGAGGAGATCACCGCGCTGGCCGACCGGCACCTGCACAAGATCGTGGACCTGGAGGCCGAGCTGGTCGAGTTCGGCGTCGACCGGACGCGGGCGGTGCTCACCAGGGACGACCACGCCGCGATCGCCCGGACCATCCGCGCCGAGGTCACGCACCTGCCGCGCGAGATCCTCGACGCGTGGATGGAGTCCGGGCCGCTGCACTCGCGGCGCGTCGTCGCCGGGCACTTCGAGGCGCTGAAAGCCAAGGGCCACTTGGTCTTCGACGACGCGGAGAAGGCCTCGGCGCACTACACGCTGCTGACGTTCACGCCCGTCGCGGAGCGGACGTTCTTCGGGGCGCTCCCGTTCACCGAGGAGGAGCTGGCCGCGACGACCAGTGAAGGCGTCAAGATGTTCCTGCGCCTGTACGGGGCCTAATCGCTCCAGCGAGGGTTGTAGGTGCCGCCGAGGTCGACCGGCTCGGCCGGTATGTCGCCGTCGCGCAGGCGCTTGACGAGCTGGACGGTGCGGTCGGGCAGGAGCGTCCCGTCGGCCGCGCCGCACTGCTCGATCGGCAGCCAAGCGAACTCGAAGTGCTGCTCGTAGGCGTCGCCGCCGGTGATGCGCGGGGTGAAGCGCTCGGTGCGGTGGAAGAAGTACCAGTTCTTCTGGACCAGCAGGCGGCCCTTGGGGAACGCGGTGAGCACCCCGAACGCGACCGGGCCGACGAGCGCGGCCGGGTCGACGGCGTAACCGGTCTCCTCGGCGGTCTCGCGGACGGCCGCCGCGTGCAGGTCCTCGCCGTCCTCGACGCCGCCGCCGGGGGTGATCCAGCGGGTGACGCCGTCCAGGCACTGGTCGCCGCCCTCGTGGAGGACCGCGTCGTACTGGTCGAGGATGAGGATGCGGGCGGCGGTGCGGAAGACCGCGCCGGTCTCGGACTCGATGCTCACAGGGTGCTCCTCACGCCGCGTCGAGCTGGCGGCCGATGGTGTCGAGCTGCACGGGCTCGGCGGGGACGTCACCGGAGATCAGGCGCTTGACCAGGTGCAGGAGCGGCTCGACCTGCTCGAAGCCGTCGGTGGACAGGAACTCGTCCACCGGGATCCAGTTGAACTGCAGGTCCTGCTCGTAGGCGTCGCCGCCGGTGACCTTCGCCTCGAAGCGCTCGACGCGGACGAGGAAGAAGTGGTTCTCCTGCGTGAACGTGCGGTCGGGGCGGACCTTGCGGTAGTGCTGGCGGGCGACCGGGCCGACGAGGTCCTCGGGGGCGACCCGCAGGCCGGTCTCCTCGTAGAGTTCGCGCGCGGCCGCGTCCCGCATGGACTCGCCCGGGTCGATGCCGCCGCCGGGGAGGATCCAGCGGGCGGGGCGCTCCGGGGTCGCGTATCCGCCGATGAACAGGACGCAGTCCTGTTCATCCACGATGATGCCCCGGGCTCCTCGCCGGTCGATTCGAGTGGGTTCGTTCGTCGGGCTCACCGGTCAAGTATGGGGGCACGCTCGGTGACCGTCCAGCCCCTATCCGCGTCCCATCGCCAAGCGCCCCACGGGACCTGAACGGGCGCAACGGGAACCGAACCGGCCAGGAGTCCCTTGAGCAGGCCCGCGATCCGTGCGGGGAACACGAGCGCGTCCGCTTCGGCGACCTCTGCGAGGGTCAGCCACCGGGCGGCGGTGAACTCGGCCCGCTCGATCTCCTCGAGCCGGTCGCGGACCGGGGCGAAGTGCGGGACGCGCAGGAAGAAGTACGAGTCGCGGGAGTGGATCACCAGGTCGGGGCTGTCCGACCAGTCGCCCTCGGTCTCGGCCACGATGGGGCCGAGACCGGCGGGGTCGATCCGCAGCCCGGTCTCCTCGAACACCTCCCGCGCCGCGCCCTCCCGCAGGCTCTCGCCCGCGTCGAGCCCGCCGCCGGGCGTCACGTAGTACTCCACGCCCGGGCCCATGTAGTCGCGGCTGTAGAACAGCAGCACCCGGTCGTCCTCGTCCACGAGCAGCACCCGCGCGCACCGGCGCCGCACCACCTCGGCCTCCGGGACATCACTCATCAGCCAAGTATGCTGCCCGCCGACGCCGCAGCGGGTCGGCGGGCAGCGGCGGCGCTACGCGACCGCGCGGTCGAGTTCCTGCTGCTCAGCGGCCGAAAGCTGCTGCTGCAACCGTCGGGTGCGGAGGGTCGAGTCGGCGATCTCACAGATCCGCGCGATCTCCACGTCGGCGGGCGACAGCGAGGCGAGCCCGTTCGCGACCAGCCACATGGACACCTCGGCCCACGAGTACAGGCTCACCCGGGGGCGCGGCACCCGCGGCTCGGGGAACTCGCCCGGCCCGCGCCGCCCGGTGACCCAGTGGTCGACGGCGGCGGGTGTCCGGCCGGTGCGCTCGGCGATCTCCTTGAGCGAGACGTAGTCCTCGGTGACGCCGAGGAGCTCGACCCCCGCGGCCCGGCCTTGCCGGATCGCGGAGACGACCGCTTGGAGCGCAGACGGAGCTTCTCGATCGAAGTGCCCGGACCCTTCACCGCCGGTGTCGGGATCGAACGCGACAACGGCGTCGTCCCAGCCGGCTTCGTAGAGCGCGTCGATGATGTGCTCCCCAGGCGAGGCGGAGAAATGCAGTTCGAAGGCGTACACCGTCACTGTCTCAAGCTCCTTTCTCGGAGTCCGATTCCACTTCGTGGAGGCATTGATCCACCAGCTTTCGCAGTCGCCGCGCATGGATCTCTGGAGACCCGGGCGTCGATGCGATCGAGAACGGGCGGCATCCGCTCCTGCCTCCGGGGCAAGACGCTCGCCCCCATGCGTGCCCGTTGGAAGTCTGGACTTTCCAGCCCTGCGCTTCCATGTGCTCGACTACCTCGCGGATGTGCTTGTTAGGGTGTCTCGGCATGTATCAATAACACTACAGTTCAGGGCTGTTTCCGCGCAACGACACGCCGTGTGGCGCGCGAGGTTCAGTCTTCGGTGAGGTCGATCCAGGGCAGGTCGATCGGGTCCTCCGGGCGCTCGCCCGCGAGGAGGCGCTTGAGCAGGCCCGCGAGGCCGACGGGGAAGACCGTCGCGTCCGTAGCGTCGAGGTCGGCGGGCGAGAGCCACTCGGCGCGCAGGATCTCGTTGCGCTCGCCTGCGTCGAGGCCGTCGAGATCGGGGTCGAAACGGGCGGTGCGCAGGAAGAAGTACGACTCCTCCGCGTGGAGCCGGAGCCCCGCGTTCGTGGTCCAGGGCCCCTCCCTGCGGCACACGACCGGGCCGAGGGCCTCCGGCGCGACCCGCAGTCCCGTCTCCTCGAAGAGCTCCCGCGCCGCAGCCTCGGCGAGCGACTCGCCCTCGTCGACGCCGCCGCCCACGGTGAAGTAGTAGCCCGCGCCGCTCACCGGCGAGTCGCGGTTGAAGAACAGGAGCACGCGGTCGTCCTCGTCGACGAGGATCACGCGCGCGGAGACCCGCCGGACCGGGGGTGAGGGGTTCGCCATGCGTCCCACACTAGAGCAGGCGGCAAGCCGTTTCAGGCCCGAGAACCGCTGGCGCACACCGTGGTCCGCGCAGGCGGAAGGCCCGCGGCGGGGTGTCGCCGCGGGCCGGGTTTCCCGGTTTCAAGCTCAGGCGGCCACGGGAGCCGCGTCCGTCTCGGCGTGCTTGCGGTCGGCGAGCAGCTGCTTCGCGAGCCGCCCCGAGGCCTCCGCCAGGCCCATGATCATGAGCGCGTTGATCGCGTGGAAGCCGAAGATGATCTGGCCCGGCGTCGTGCCCGCCACGCTCACCAGCGCGATCAGCGACTGCAGCACGACCAGGCCGAGCACGCCCGCAGCCATGCCGACGAGCTTGCCGCCCGCCCGCGACAGCGCCGCGAACAGGATGCCCAGCAGCGCGACCGCGGCGATCGCCCGGCCGTTCATGATGTGCAGCGCGAACGACTCGTCCGGCGAGCCGGACCCGATCGCGCCGTACCCGGCCAGGAAGAACTGGAGGCCGATCAGGACGTGCAGCAGCCCGATCCACACCCGGTAGAACTTCAGCATCAGAACCCTCCAGCAGTCATGCCCGCCGCAGCGGCGGCGCGCGTCTCGATCTCGTCCTGCAGGGCGTCGACGCCCGTCATCGTGCCGTAGGCGAGCAGGTGGACCACGCAGTGGTCCGAGTGCTTCTCGCCCCGCCATTCGTCCACATAGGTCTCATTCACGCTGCCCGGGCTGATCGCCGCCGCGGCTGCGAGCCGCGCGCCCAGGGCCGCACCGGCCTCCAGGCCGCCGCCGTCCACCAGCTCCGGCAGGCCCGCCCCGGCCGTGTCCTCGCGGACGCCCACGGTGCGCGCCACGGCCTCGGCCGCGTCCCCGCCGAGCAGGCCCGGGCCCGCCGACGCCGCGTACGCACGCAGGTGCCCGTACGCCACGCCCACCGGCGATCCCGCCGCCCACACCGGCTCGCGCATCCGCAGCCCCCGCGCCCAGCCGGGCCGGTCCTCCAGCAGCGCCAGGCTCGTCCCCGGCTCCAGATCGGCCATGACGGCGGTCCGCAGCGTCCGCGACGCCACCGACCGGCCCAGCTTCGTGGCCGTCACCGGATGCGGCGACTCGTTGTGCGCCAGCACCTGCACCAGCCGCGTGATGAACTCGAACACCAGCGCCGTCCCGATGAACCGCGGCGCGGCCGACGCCTCGAAGGGCCCCTCCGGGCCCGGGGCCAGCGCCCACTGCGCGAGCGGCGCCCACTCCTTCGGCGGCGTCCCCGCCCGCAGCCCCTCGGCCAGCGCCGACTCGCCCAGGGCGTGCAGCAGGACCGTGTGCGCGTCGGTGCAGAACCGGCAGCCGTTGCGCACCGCGATCGAGGTCGCCACGACCTCCTTCGCGAGCCGCTCCTCGGGGCCGCCGACCATGAGCGACTCCCGCAGCAGCGACCACATGGACGCGAGCAGCTCCGGCGCCGGCGAGAGCATCTGGAACGGCGCGCCGACCGCGCCCAGCTCCCGCTTCGCCTGCTCGTACACCTCGGCGACCACGCCGTCCGCCCGTCTGGCGTCGACCGGGTCCACATATCTGATCTGGGGCATGGGGGTCCTCCTCGAATCGCTTCCCGCCGAACGGTTCCGGCCCGGCGGGTCATGCCTCCAGCCTCCCCGCCGCGGGCCCCCGGCGCGTCGTCCCCGAGCGGGCATTCCCGCCCGCGACGAGCGCCGCATCCAGGCCTCCCGGCGTACACCCTGCGCCGTACGGGACGGCTGCACCGCGGGCCGATGCCGAGGTGACGGCCCCGCCCTAGGATTGGAGCCATGCCGAATCCCCCCGGAAGCCGCCTCTCAGGCCTGCGCCTCGACCTCGTCGTCGCCGCGATCCTGCTCGGCGACACGCTCATCTCGGGCGCGGCCGTCGCGGTCGGCGACGGCCTCGCCTGGTACGGCTGGCCGCTCCTGGCGATCGGCCCCCTCGCGTTCCCGCTGTGGCGCCGCTACCCGCGCGCGGTCATGGTCGTCACCGTCGCCTCCCTCGTCGCGGTCGGCCACCTCGAGGTCGGCCCGCTCGCGGCCGTCCCCGCGCTGGTGGCGATCGCCGTCTCGATGTACCGGGGCCACCGCAAGCTCACCGTCAGCCTCGTCATGGTCGTCTCCGCGACGACCATGCTCGGGAACTGGGCGGGGGCCGGATTCCACTTCACCGGCGAGGTCATGGAGCAGTCCATGCTCGTCATCGGCTGGCTCCACGTCGCCCTCATCTCCGGCGAGTCCCGCCGCCAGCGCGACGCCTACATGGCCGAGGCCGAGCACACCCGCGAGGAGGCGGTCAAGCGCAAGGCCGCCGACGAGCGCGTCCGCATCGCCCGCGAGCTCCACGACTCCCTCACCCACTCGATCTCGGTCATCCGCGTCCAGGCGGGCGTCGCACTCCACCTGGCCCGCAAGCGGGGCGAGGAGCCCGCGCCCGCGCTCGTCGCGGTCGAGGCGGCCGCGAAGGACGCCACCCGCGAGCTGCGCGAGACCCTCACGATGCTCCGCGACGACGAGGGCCACCGCCTCTCCCGCGTCAAGCCGCTCGCCGACCGCTACAGCGGGCTCGGCTTCCACATCGACGTCGAGTGCGAAGTGGACGAGACCGCCGTGCTCGACGAGGAGGTCGACCACGCCGCCTACCGGATCGTCCAAGAGGCCCTGACGAACGCCGTGCGCCACTCCGCGGGCGACCGCGTCCGGGTCCGCGTCCGCCGCGGCGACGACGCCCTCCACGTCGAGGTCGCCGACAACGGCCCCGCCCGCGACTTCACGCCCGGCCGCGGCCTCACCGGCATGCGCGAACGCGTCGACGCCCTCGGCGGCACCCTCGACATCGGCCCCGGCGACCACGGCTTCACCGTCACCGCCCGCCTCCCCCTGCCCGAACCCGCGGTCCCCGCCCAGGCCGCCCCCGCCGAACCCGCGAGGAACCGATGATCCGCGTCCTGCTCGCCGACGACCAGCCGCTCATGCGCGGCGGCTTCCGCGCCCTCATCGACGCCGAGGACGACATGACCGTCGTCGCCGAGGCCGCCGACGGCCCGACCGCAGTCCGCCTCGCCGGGGAGTACCGCCCGGACGTCGCGCTCCTCGACGTCGAGATGCCCGGCGGCGACGGCATCACGGCCGTCCGCTCCATCGCCGCCGACGAGCGCCTCGCCGACCTCCGCGTCGTCATGCTCACCAACTACTCCTTCGACGCGTACGTCTTCGACGCCCTCCGCGCCGGGGCCGCCGGGTACCTCGTGAAGGACACCGAGCCGGAGGAGCTGCTGCGCTGCGTCCGCGCGGCCGCCGCCGGAGAGACGCTCCTGTCCCCGCAGATCGCCGCGAAGCTCGTCGCCGAGTACGTCGCGCACCCGCCCGCGCGCCTCGCCGGGCAGGTCGAGGGCCTCACCTCCCGCGAGACCGAGATCGTCGCGCTCGTCGCGCGCGGCCTCACCAACGGCGAGATCGCCGAGCGCCTGTTCATCAGCCCCGCGACCGCGAAGACGCACGTCCACCGCGCCATGATGAAGCTCGCCGTCCGCGACCGCGCCGGCCTGGTCGTCTTCGCCTACGAATCGGGCCTCGTGCAGCCCAAGAGCGCCTAGGGCTTGTCCGCGCTCGGCTCCGAGGCCTCGCCCTCGGCCGTCCCCGCCGTATCGGACTCCGGGTCGGCGGCCGCGTTGAACTCCGCGCCGAACACCAGCGCCGCGTTCGTGATCCACAGCCACACCAGGAACACGATCACGCCGCCCAGCGCCCCGTACGTCTTGTCGTAGCTGCCGAAGTTCGCCGCGTACAGCCCGAACCCCGCCGACGCCGCCAGCCACAGGACCACCGCCAGCGCCGCCCCGGGCGCGCGTTCGCGCAGCCGCGAGCGCTTCGCGGGCGCGAGCCAGTACAGCAGCGCCACGATCACCACGACGAGGACGACGACGACCGGCCACTTCACCCACTCCCACACGGTGACCGCGGTGCCGCTGGACCCGAGCGCGTCGCCGATCGCGCGCGCCACCGACCCGCCCGTCGCGGCGACCAGGCCGCACACGATCGTCAACGCGCCCACGACGAGGGTGAGGACGATCCGCACGATGAGGACCGTCCACCATTTGCGCGTCTCGCCGGTCCCGTTGACCGTGTTGAGGGCCCGCGAGAACGCCGCGACGTAGTTCGACGCGGCCCACAGCGCCGCGAGGAGGCCGAACAGGGCGAGCAGGCCCGCCGCGGCCGGGTTCATCTGGAGCCGGGCGACCGCGTCCTCGATGATGTCGAGGCTCGCGCCCGGCGCGAGGGACGCGACGCCGTCCAGGAGCGCGGCGGTGGCGTCCTCGTCGAGCATGCCGATCACGGAGGCGCCCACGAGGATCGCGGGGAACAGGGACATCACGGAGTAGTACGTCAGGGCCGCCGCGGTGTCGCCGCGGCTGCCTCCGCCGTACCGTTTCGCGGCCTCCCAGAGTCTGGCGCCCATGACCCCACCGTGCCAGGCATCCCGGCGGGACGGGGCGGTTCGCGCCAACTCGGCACGCCTCAAAGGCGTTCGGCCTCCGTGCCCCGGCCGCGGGTGGCGAGCTCCCAGACCGCGAACACGTCGACCGCGATCACCAGTCCAGCCCACAGTGGATACTGCGGGGCGAGGAGGACCTGGTTCACCGCGGAGACCGCCGCGACCGCGAGCGCCGGGGCGGGATGCGCGGCCCAGCGCGTCAGGCGCCGTCCCGCGCCGAGCTGCCCCAGCCCAGTGACGACCGCCGCCAGGCCGATCGCGAGGTTCACCCAGCCCCAGCCGGCGCTGTCGCCCCGGTACCAGTAGCCGCCGCCGGTGAACACGAACGCGTCGCCGCCCGCGACGGCGTACCCGATGAAGACCTGCCAGGCGCCCACGACCAGCAGCAGGACCCCGGCGAGCACGGAGCCGCCCGCGCTGCGGCGAGGCAGCCAGTCCTCTTGTGCCATGTGTGCGGTCCCCCGGGCGCCGTTCGGCGCCGTCGCGCCGCTTGCGCACACAGCTTAGGCGCCCGCCCGCCGCCCGGCGCCACCCGAACCGGACTGAAGCCCGGACGCAGCGCCGCAGAGAGACCGCGGCTGCCACTCGGCGGGGCCCGGTGCGCAAGGGCCGCAACGCGACCGCGCGGGCCAGGGGGCGCTGGCGAACCCCTGACGGCCGCTGTCCGGCCCGCTCGCTGCTAGTCCTTCGCGAGGCGGCGCAGCCAGTTCCCCAGGAGCGCGCTGCCGTCCTCGGTGAGGATCGACTCGGGGTGGAACTGCACGCCCTCGACGTCGAGGTCGCGGTGGCGCAGGCCCATGACCGTCCCGTCGTCGCTCGTGGCCGTCACCCGCAGCGGCTCGCGCACACTGGACGGCTCGACGGCCAGCGAGTGGTACCTGGTCGCGGTGAACGGGTTCGCGAGCCCGGCGAAGACGCCCTCGCCGTCGTGGCGGATGGGGGAGGTCTCGCCGTGCCGCAGCTCCGCCGCGCGCGTCACCTCCGCGCCCCAGTGCTCGGCGATCACCTGGTGCCCCAGGCACACGCCGAGCACGGGCACCTCGCCCGCGAACCGGTCGAGCAGCTCGTGCCCGAGCCGGGCCTCGTCGGGCCGTCCCGGGCCGGGCGAGAGGAGCACCCCGGCCGGACGCAGCTTCACGGCCTCGTCCGCGTCGGTCCGGTCCGAGCGGCGCACCTCCACCCGGGCGCCCAGCGCCCGCAGGTAGGAGACGATGGTGTGGACGAACGAGTCGCGGAAGTCGACGACCAGCACGCTACGCATCGACGTCTTCCATCACTGCCCCCACCTGTGCGTTCGTGCGCTACTCCCCGTCCGGGGACTCCGCGGTCTGCCAGTCCTCGGGGTCGAACCCCGTGCCCTGGCAGTCGACGCCGGGCGTGCAGGTCTGCTCCTCGCCGGGCGAGCCGCTCTCGCCGTTCTCGACGTTCACCTGCCCGGCCGGGTCGACGTTGCTCCACGGCATGAGCGGGCGCACCGCCGGGAACACGACGAACCACAGCAGTACGACGACCCCGACGCTCAAGGCGACCGAGCCGATGAGTTTACCCGGCAGCCCGCCGGGGAGCTTCCGCCAGATCCACGAGTACACGTCAGGCCTCCGGGTCGATGGCAGCGTCGGGCAGGTCGCCCGCGGGGTCGCGCGGGACGGTCTCGACGAGCTGGCTGTAGACGACGTACCGCTCGTAGTTGTCCCACCTGGGGTGGCAGGTGAACAGGGTCAGCCAGAAGTCCTCGTCGCCGGGCTCGACGCCGGGCTCGCCGGGGACCGGCGCGGTGATGTCGACCTGGGTCTCGTTGACGACCTCGTGCTCGGTGACCTCGTAGACGTAGAAGTTCTCCTTCGTCTCGATGACCACCTTGTCCCCGGGTTCGAGGGAGCGGATCTCGGAGAAGATCGCGGGCACGTTGTGCCCGGCGAGGGTGAAGTTGCCCTGCTCGCCGGGGTAGGCGCCGTCGAGGAAGCGGCCGGGCGCGTACTCGATGTCGGCCGGCTCGGTGCCTTCGACGAGCGTCCACGACTCGGCCCTGATGTCGGGCGCCCACATGCGTGCGAACGCGTCGCCCAGTTCGGGCACGGGCGCGCCGTCGACGCCCTCCTCCTCGACCGCGCCGTCCCAGATCGTGTCGAGGTCGCCCGAGAGCGTCTCCTGCTCGTTGTTGATCTGCTCGGACACGCCGAAGACCTCGTACCCGGCGTAGAGGAGGACGACCGCGCCGAGGGTGATGAGGACTTCGCCGAGGCCGCGCACGGTGGTGCGGACGCCGCCGTCGTTGCGGTGGCGCTTGACCGAGCGCTTCTTGCGGGCCTCGCTGTCGGCGCCGGGCGGCGCGGGCGTCTCGGCGGCGGGGATGACCGGGAGGATCGCGGTCCCGTCCGGTTCGGGGACGAGTGACTTCTTGGCGAGGCCGGGCGGGCGGAGCGCGGTGGTCCGGTCGGGGTCCTCGGCGGCGGGGATCGGCACGGGGGCTGGGGCGGGGACGCTGGCGCGGCCAGGGGTCGGCGGCGCGGCCGCCTGCCCTGCGGCGGGCCCCGGGGAGGGCCGCCGGGGCGGCGGAGGCTCGTTCGCGAAGGGGGACCAGTCCTGATCGCTCACCTGGAACTTCGCCTCCGTAGTGCCGGTGTTCTCTTCGTAGGGGGATCTCGTAACCATAACGCGCGAGGCAATCCTAGGGTTGTACCGCGAACCCGAATATCAACCGAACGGGCAGGTCTGCGCAGTGCCTGCGCGTTCCGGGCGCGGCGTGCGCGTGTCGCGGTGCGCACCAGGCGCTCCGGTCCGCCTCCGCTGTGCGACCCCGCAGGACAATACCGCTGCGGGGCCGCGGGTGTGAGCTACGCGATGCCGGGCGGACGGCCCGTCTCCGGCGGGCGGTACCCTGGACGCCGGACATGTCCCTCAGTTGGAGAGTCGTCGATGCCGAAGTCACGTGTGCGCAAGAAGAAGGTCTACTCGAGCTCGGGCGCGAGTGCGAGTTCGACCTCGGGCGAGAGCTACGAGCCGAGCCCGATGTGGGTGCCGATCACCGCCGTCGCCCTCATCGTCATCGGCATCGGCTGGCTGACCCTGTTCTACCTCTCCGGCATGGAGTTCCCGGTCGGGGCCTGGGGCTACTGGAACCTCGCGGTCGGCTTCTCCTGCATGGTCGCCGCGCTCCTCGTCCTCTCGAAGTGGCGCTGACCCCGCCCTGCTCTTGATGCGAGTACCCCTCGTAGCTTGTTCGAGAAGAAAATGTCAGACCCCTGGCGTACTTTTGTGCCAGGGGTCCCTAAGGACGGATTTATCACGAAATATCGTGATCCGTCCAAATTGATGACTCCATTACAGGAGCTCAAGCACGGTCGCGTTCGCCATCCCGCCGCCCTCGCACATCACCTGCAGGCCGCGCCGGGACCCGGTGTCGCGCATGTAGTGCAGCATCGTCGCGGCCAGCCGCGCCCCCGAAGCGCCCAGCGGGTGCCCGAGCGCGATCGCGCCGCCGCGCGGGTTGAGCCGCTCCTCGTCCGCCCCGGTCTCCGCCAGCCACGCGAGCGGGATCGCCGCGAACGCCTCGTTCACCTCGAACACGTCGATCTCGTCCAGGTCCAGCCCCGCGCGCTTCAGGATCCTCGCCGTCGCCGGGATCGGCCCGTCGAGCATGAGCACCGGGTCCGAGCCGACCGCGCACGCCGCCGCGATCCGCGCCAGCGGCCGCACGCCGAGCCGCCGCGCGTACTCGTCCGTGGTCACCACCAGCGCCGCCGCCCCGTCCGAGATCTGCGACGACGACCCCGCCGTCACCGAGCCGTCCGGCGTGAACGCGGGCTTCAACCCGGCGAGCCTCGCCATGCTCGTGTCCCGCCGGATCCCCTCGTCCGCCGCCACGCCCGCCAGCGGCGCGATCTCGGCGGCGAACAGCCCGCCGTCGCTCGCCGCCGCGGCCTTCTCGTGGCTCGCGAGCGCGAACGCGTCCATCGCCTCGCGCCCGATCCCGTACCGCTCGGCCACCAGCTCAGCTGCGAGGCCCTGGTTGAACAGCACCGGTGCGGTCGCGTCGACATGCGCCGCATAGCGTTCGCGCACGACCGGCCCGTACGGCTCGCCCGCGCCGGAGCCGACGCTCGACCCCATCGGCACACGGGTCATCGACTCGACCCCGCCCGCGACGACCACGTCCGCGTGCCCGGCCAGGACCGCCGCCGCCGCGAACGACAGCGCCTGCTGGCTCGAACCGCACTGGCGGTCCACAGTGGTCCCGGGAATCGCCTCGGGCCAGCCCGCCGCGAGGACCGCGTTGCGGGCGACGTTCCAGGACTGCTCGCCGACCTGCGAGACGCAGCCGAGCACCACGTCGTCGACGGCGTCCGGTCCGAGGCCCGACCGCTCCAGGGCGGCGTTCATCGCGTGCGCGGCGAGGTCCACGGCGTGCACGCCCGCGAGCACGCCGCCGCGCCGTCCCAGCGGGGTGCGGGCGGCGGCGAGGATGACGGCCTCAGTCATTGCGGTACACCGGCGCGACGACGGCCCGCGCGATCGCGTTGAACGTCAGGTGGAACGCGCCCACTGCCATCGAAGCGCCCGGGTCGACCTCGACCGGCGCCTTCAGGGCGTGCACGGCGAACAGGTAGCGGTGCTCGGGGTCGCCGGGAGGCGGCGCGGCGCCCGCGTAGCCGACGGTGCCCGAGTCGTTGCGCAGCTGCACCGTCCCCGCGGGCGGCGCGGCGGCGGCTCCGGTCGGCAGTTCGGTGACGGACGCGTCGAGGCCGAGCAGCATCCAGTGCCACCAGCCCGAGCCGGTGGGCGCGTCCGGGTCGAAGCAGGTCACGGCGAACGCGGCGGTCTCGGCCGGGAAGCCCGACCACGCCAGGTGCGGGGACACGTCGTTCCCGGCGACCTGGGCGGGGTCGAGCGTGGACTTGTCCGCGACGTCGTCGGAGACGACGGTGAAGGACGGGAGCGTGGGCAGGAAATCGTAGGGCCACGGGGCCCGGGTGCGGTCGAGCGACGTCATCGTTCTCCTCAACTTCTCGGCCCGGCCCGCGGCGGCCCTCCCCGTCCGTTCGGGACGGCGGGATCGCTTTCGCTTGCGGGGCCGCATGTCCGACGGAACCGTCAAGTGCCTTGCAGGGCTTCGAGGCCCCACACTTGCACCGTATCGCGGTCCGGCCCCAGGCACGAGCGGGCCGCGCGGCGAACCGCCCGGCACGGTCTGAAACGCCTGCCGCTCCGGCCCCGGCCGTCCCCACCAAGGACCCGCCCCCGGCAGGGCCCTGCCGCCGCGTGCGCCGACGTGCCCGAACCTGACCCGCCGTGCCGGCCGGTGAGGTGTGCCCGGGGCCGCCCATATGCCGCTCGACGTCCACCCTGCGGGCCGCTTACGCTGGTGTCATGCCGAACACCGACGTCATCTCTTTCTCCCGGGGCGCCCCGTCGCTCGACATCGTCGACACCGAGGGCCTCAAGGCCGCCGCCGTGGCCGCGCTCGACAACGATCCGGCCGGGGTCACCGGCTACGGCACGTCCGTGGGCTACGTCCCGCTGCGCGAGTGGATCGCCGCGAAGCACGGCGTCAAGCCCGAGAACGTGCTGGTCACCAACGGCTCCATGCAGGCCGACGCGTTCCTGTTCGACGAGCTCGTCAAGCCCGACTCGCCGGTGATCGTCGAACGCCCCACCTACGACCGCACCCTCCTGGGCCTGCGGAACCGCCGCGGCGAGCTGCACCCGGTGCGGCTCCAGGCCGACGGCCTCGACGTCGACGAGCTCGAGGGCATCCTCAAGGGCGGCGTCCGCCCGACCCTCGCGCACATCATCCCGAACTTCCAGAACCCGGCGGGCGTGACGCTCTCGGGCGAGAAGCGCACCCGCCTGCTCCAGCTCGCGGACGAGTACGACTTCACGATCTTCGAGGACGACCCGTACTACGACATCCGCTTCCGCGGCGAGCAGTTCCCGACCATGCTCGAGCAGGACGAGTCCGGCCGCGTCGTCTACGCGTGCTCGTTCTCCAAGACCGTCTGCCCGGGCCTGCGCACCGGCTACCTGGTGGGCCCGGCCGACATCATCGCGACGATCGCCGGCGCCGCCACCAACACCTACATCGCGCCGAACATGTTCGCGCAGGCCACGATCTACCAGTTCGCGGCCTCCGGGGCACTGGACCGCTCGATCGCCACGGTCAAGGCCGCCCTCGAAGAGCGCGTCGACCAGCTGTCCGCGTCGCTGCGCGCGCACCTGCCGAACGCCGAGTTCATCGTCCCTGACGGCGGCTACTTCCTGTGGGTCGACCTCGGCGAGGGCGTCGACTGCGCGAAGGTCGCGGCCGCCGCGAACGACGAGGGCGTCCAGGTCGTCAAGGGCACCGACTTCGTGCTCGACGGCGGTGAGAGCTGCCTGCGCCTGGCCTACTCGGCCGTGAAGGCCGACCGGATCGACGAGGGCGTGCGCCGCCTCGCGCGCGCCGTCGAGGCCTCGAAGGGCCACTAGACGCACAATCCGTAGTCGACTCTGAACGTAACGTCGACAATGGATGGCGGTTATGCGCCATGGCGTATAACCGCCACCGCGCCGCCCTTCCCAGAACGGAAACGGGGAGCGAAGATCGGTGCGTGACCGCGGTTCGCCGCGGTGCGGCCGTTATCCCGCCCCCATTGACGCCGGATCGGTGGACTCGCCCACTCCCCCCGAGGCGAGGCACCGGTCCGGCGTTGTCTTCACACGCTTTCGGGGACCCGCGTCGCCGCGGATCCCCGATCTGCATGCCGCCGCGGGTCCCGCCCCGCGGCCGCACTCGGGCTCCGGCCGGTGCCGTCGCCGACCGGTGGCCCCCATATCCAGTTCGCTGCGGCGGAGCCCCCGGCCCCGCCACGTGCCGCTACTGCGGGCGTCAGCGGGTGACGCTGTCGACGAGCTCCTCGGTGAGGGCCCGGTCGTCGAGCTCCGTGTCGTCGAGCAGCTCGTCCGCGAGGAGCGCCTCCCCGATCGACTCGGTCCGCTGCCGGTACCACAGGTACGCGGCGGCGCCCCCCAGCGCGAGACCCGCGCCGATCGCCCCTACGACCCACGGCCACTTCGGGGCCGGCGGCTTGCGGAGCCCGACCTTGGTCAACACGACGTTGACCTTGGGAGCGGCCGCCTCCCTTGTCCCCCTGGCCGCAGCGAAGCCCGCGTTCTTCAGCGAGGTCACACCCTGCGTGAAATGGTCCACGGCCTCCTTGGTCGGAGTCGTGGCATGTCGGCTGAAGCCCATAGTGAATGCCTCCTCTAGGTGCCTGTAGGTCTCATCGTGCCCCGGCGTGTGACACCCGTCGAGGGAAACGGGGGAGAAAGTTGGACGAACCTCGGCGGTCTGGCACCATAGACGCCATGACGAAGGCGACGCTGAAGACCAACGCAGGCGACATTGTGATCGAGCTGCTCGACAACCACGCGCCCAAGACCGTGGCGAACTTCGTGGGCCTGGCCGAGGGCACCAAGGAGTACAAGAACCCGGAGACCGGCCAGCCCGGCCAGGGCCCGTACTACGACGGTGTCATCTTCCACCGCATCATCGACGGCTTCATGATCCAGGGCGGCGACCCGACCGGCACCGGCCGCGGCGGCCCCGGCTACCAGTTCGCCGACGAGTTCCACCCCGACCTGCACTTCGGCGAGCCCTACCTGCTCGCCATGGCGAACGCCGGGCCCGGCACCAACGGCTCGCAGTTCTTCATCACGCTGGGCCCGACCCCGCACCTGAACTTCCGCCACACCATCTTCGGCAAGGTCGTGGACCCGGAGTCCCAGTCCGTCGTCGACCGCATCGGCAAGGTCGCGACCGGTCCCATGGACCGCCCGGTCAACGATGTCGTCATCGAGTCCGTCGTCATCGAGAAGTAACGAGGCTCGATGAGCGACGAGCAGTCGGCCCCCACCTGCTATCGCCACCGGAACCGCCAGACGTACCTGCGGTGCGTCCGCTGCGACAAGCCGATCTGCGCCGACTGCCGCATCGACGCTCCCGTCGGGTTCCAATGCCCTGACTGTGTGGCCGCCGGCCGCCGGACGATGCGCCAAGCGCGCTCCTCGTTCGGCGGCGGCGCCCGCTCGGGCGCGGCGGGCACCGTCACGAAGGTCCTCATCGGCCTCAACGTCGCGGTGTTCGTGCTCGCCGTCATCTCGGCGGGCAGCCTCGCCGCGGCGACCAGCTCTGGCCTGACGCCGCTGCACCTGCTCGGCGCCGAGATCGGCTTCCTCCCCGGCTATCAGCCGCTGGTCTCCGTGGACCTCTTCGGCACCGAGATCACCGCGCCCGTCGTCGCAGCCGGCGGCTACTTCCGCATGCTCACGGCGATGTTCCTGCACTTCGGCGTGATCCACCTGCTGTTCAACATGGTGGTGCTGTGGCTGCTCGGGCGCATCCTCGAACGCGACCTCGGGCCTGCGCGATACCTCACGGCCTACCTGCTGTCGGGCCTCGCTGGTTCGGTCGCGGTCTACCTGTTCTCGTACGACACGTTCACCGCTGGCGCCTCTGGCGCCGTGTACGGCATGTTCGGCCTGATGATCCTCGTCAACCGCAAGCTCAAGCGCGACAACCAAGGGCTGTACGTGCTGCTCGGGCTCAACCTGGTTCTGACGCTCATCATGGGCTTCAGCTTCGCGGGCCACGTGGGCGGCCTGATCGGTGGCGCGATCTGCGGCGCGATCCTCACTTTCACCCCGCGCGAGCGGCGGTACTTGCACTGGGTCGGCTTCGCCCTGTTCCTGGTGGCGCTCGCGGCGATCACGTTCTTCCAGACCGGCGTCCTCGACAACCAGTACGACATCGTCTAGCGCCACGCCTCCAACGACCCATCCCGACCCAACCTGACCGGGCCCCGGCCCGACTCGGTTCGACCCTGACTCGGCCCGGCCGGTCTTGACTCGCCCCGGCCCGTATTGACCCGGCCCGGCCCGGCCCGGCCCGGCCCTTCCCGGCCCTGCCGGGCAACGGGTCCTACTGGTCCGGCCTGAGCCGAGCCTCGGGCTCTGGCGACGGTTCGCAGCGCCATCCCCGGGGGCCCCTCCCCCCCCCCCGCCCCCGCCCCTCCCACCCCGATATTGTTGGTGTGCAAGGTTTTGAAGGCCGTCGCTATGGGCGACTGGCCGACGGTCGTCGTTGACCGTCCAGGCGGCTTCTCGCCGCTATTTGAGGTCGGCGGCCCAGGTCCGGGCCTGGTCGAGGTCTTCCGGTGTGTCGCAGTCGAACCACGGGGGCGGACTCGCATGCTCCCAGGTGACGGTCTCGACTTCGATGCCGGTGAACAGGAGCCGCGCCGGGGCTCCCGGCTCGACTTCGGCCGCGTTGCGGCGAACCAGGTCGGTGGGCCATAGGCCGCACAGCCACTGCCGTCGGCCTGCGTTGTCGCAGAACAGTGCTCCACTCTCCGGACCGGCCCCGCTCGCATGCTGGTGGAGCAAACGAAGCGCGTCGGAGGTCAGGAACGGCAGGTCGCCGCCGAGGATCGCCACCCGGTCGCAGTTGTCCGGCACTGCAGCCAGACCGGCTTGCACCGACCGGGCCGGGCCGGAACCCGGCGGATCCTCCAGGACCTGGGGCACCCCCTGTGGGAGGGGGCCGGCATCGGCGGGCCGCGTGCCCACCACGACGCGGGACACCGCGTCCTCGGTGGCGGCGAGCATCCGCTCCAGGATGGTGGAACCGGCCACCACCAGTTCGCTCTTTGCACACCCGGCGAACCGCCGGGCCTTACCGCCGATGAGGATGATCGCCGCGAACTCGCCCAGGTGCTCAACCATGCCCCCAGCGTAGCGATCACGTTCCGGTGGCGGGGTGCTGCTGCGCGTCCGCTCGGGTCGGGTTTCCTACGGATGCGGTTGGCCATGCGTTCTCCTTCTCGCTCTGTGGGTTTCGGAGGCCTTTTCGGGGAGGGCCGGTCGGGGCGGATTGCGATGGGCGGTCTTGGTCTTGGGGATGATCGGCCCAACCGCTCGACCGCCCTACCGCTCGACCGCCCTACCGCTCTACCGACTTGTCCGCCTTGTCATTTGTCGTTCGTCGTCGTCGGTGCCTCGGTCGTCGAGTGGTCGGGTTTCAATGCAGTTGCCGTGGGCCGTGGGCCGTGGGCCGTGGGCCGTGGGCCGTGGGCCGTGGGCCGTGGGCCGTGGGCCGTGGGCCGTGGGCCGTGGGCCGTGGGCCGA
>NZ_JBIDBB010000001.1:308370-695559 GCF_043202775.1 Glycomyces sp. NPDC048151
GTGCCGTGGGCCGTGGGCCGTGGGCCGTGGGCCGTGGGCCGTGGGCCGTGGGCCGTGGGCCGTGGGCCGTGGGCCGTGGGCCGTGGGCCGTGGGCCGGTTCGGTCAGTCGTTGACCTCTGCTTCCTCTCGGTCTCCGCAGCCGATCCTTGAGAGGGCGCCCGGCGGGATGCCTGCCTGGAGGGCGGCCATGAGCATCTGGGCGAGCCGGTAGTGCGGGCTGGCTTTCAATGCGAGTTCGAAGGCCTCCAAGGCGAGCACCCCGTTTCCGAACCGGTAGGCGGCGAAGCCCGCCACTGTCGCGGCCGGGGCGACCAGGTCGTCCTCGAGGTGGCGGGCCACCCAGATCCACAGGTCGAGCCGGTTGCCTTCGAACCGGCCCGAGTTGATGCGGCGCAGCGCGTAGTCGCGGATGTCAAGATCCCCCAAGGCCAGGCCGACTGCGGCGATCCCTTCCGGGTCGGGGAGTGTCTTCGCGCCCATCCAATGGTCGATCGCCTGGAGGTCGAGGTCGCGCTGCGCGACCCAGTCGAGCTCGGCGTCGGACATGAGCGCCGCCGTGACCTCGAGCGCCACCGCCGACCGCCTGCCGTCGGAGGCAGGGGCGAGTTGCGCGGTGATCGCGCTCCGGTCGGCCTCCGCGTAGCCTCCCGCGACCGCGACTTCGCAGGAGGCCGCGGAGGTTTCCGGGAGCACCAGCCCTTCGGCCGGGCAGCAGGGTTTGCCGCAGGTGAGGCTGAACCACCGGCCCTCGGCGACGCGCAGGTGGTCGAGCGGCTCGATCCCGGCGGCGTGGAGGCGGGTGGACACACGCTCGGCGACGGCCTTCGCGAGTTCGGCCTCGCCGTAGACGACGACCACTGAGCCGTCGCATTCGTTGAGGCTCAGCTGCGCGGTGAGGTCCGGCAGGTGCTCCAGGTGGTCGGCCGAGCCTGGCAGGTCGACCCGGAAGGTGCATTGGAGTTCGCCGCTGTTGAGGCCCACGATGACGAGGCTGTGTTCCGGATGGAATCCCAGGAGGAGCGGGATGGTGGTCAGGAGGTCTGTGGGGCCGTTGAGCTTGATTCTCGCTTGTGTCGTGTGCATATAACAACTGTCCGTGACATGCCCAGTACTGGCAAGAATTATTTTTTGCCCTGTGGATAACTAAATTCTGCCTGAATAAGGCCTGTGGATAACTTGGTTCTGTTTGCGGTTTGTGGTACCGCGTGTCGGGTCTCACGCGGTGGGTTTCAGGGGCTGAGAGGGAGGGCATGGCGGCGCGGAGTCAGCGCTGCCGACTCTCACGGGGCGATAGGGTGGAAGGTCTGAACCGGGCCGCCCGCGCCAGTGCCGTGGCAGCGCCGCGCGGTGGCCCGCAGCGGGCGAAACCACAGGTCAAAGCGGGAGTGAAGCGTGTCGAAACAGTACGTCCACCTGCATGTGCACACCGAGTACTCGATGCTCGACGGCGCCGCGAAACTCAAACCCCTGTTCGCAGAGGCGGAGCGGCTGGGACAGCCCGCGATCGCGATGACCGACCACGGCAACATGTACGGCGGCTACGCGTTCTATCAGCAGGCGAAGAAGACCGGCGTCAAGCCGATCCTCGGTATCGAGGCCTACATCGCGCCGCAGGACCGCTTCCACAAGAAGCCCGTGTTCTGGGGCGAGCCGTCCCAGCGCGGCGACGACCTCTCTGGTGGCGGCTCCTACACGCACATGACGATGGTCGCCAAGAATTCCACGGGCGTGCGGAACCTCTTCCGCATGTCGAGTCTCGCCTCGTTCGAGGGCTACTACTACAAGCCCCGCATGGACCGCGAGCTCATCGCCCAGCACGCCGACGGCATCGTCGCGACCACCGGCTGCCCCTCCGGCGAGGTGCAGACCCGCTTCCGCCTCGGCCAGACCAAGGAGGCCTACCAGGCCGCCTCCGACTACCGGGACATCTTCGGGGCCGAGAACTTCTTCCTCGAGATCATGGACCACAACAACCAGATCGACGTGCGCGTCAAGGACGAGCTGTACGAGCTGGGCCGGAAGATGGGCATCCCGCCGCTGGTCACGAACGACTCCCACTTCGTGACCGAGGAGCAGAAGTCGACGCACGCGGCGCTGCTGTGCGTCCAGTCGGGCACCACCCTCGACGACCCGAAGCGGTTCAAGTTCGACGGCGAGGGCTACTTCCTGCGCTCCGCCGAGCAGATGTACGGCATCAAGACCGACGACCTGTGGCAGGAGGGCTGCGCGAACACGCTGCTCGTCGCCGAGATGGTCGAGTCGTACGACGACATCTTCGCCGTCCAGGACCGCATGCCGGTCATCGACGTCCCCGAGGGCCACGACCAGGGCACCTGGCTGCGGCACCTCGTCCTCGACGGCCTCAAGGACCGCTTCCCCGGCCAGGAGGTCCCTGCCGACTACCTCGCGCGGGCCGACCTCGAGCTGAACGTCATCATCAACGCCGGGTACCCGTCGTACTTCCTCGTCGTCGCCGACCTCATCAGCCACGCCCGCTCCATCGGCATCTACGTCGGCCCCGGCCGCGGCTCGGCCGCCGGTTCGCTCGTCGCGTACGCGATGAAGATCACGAACATCGACCCGATCGAGCACGGTCTCCTGTTCGAGCGGTTCCTCAACCCCGAGCGCGTCTCGATGCCCGACATCGACATCGACTTCGACGACCGCCGCCGCGGCGAGATGATCACGTACGCGACCGAGAAGTACGGCAAGGAGTTCGTCGCCCAGGTCATCACCTTCGGCACGATCAAGACCAAGGCCGCGATCAAGGACGCCGCCCGCGTCCACCACGGCCAGCCCGGCTTCTCGATCGCCGAGCGCATCACCAAGGCCCTCCCGCCGCCCGTCGCCGCCACCGACATCCCGCTCTCGGGCATCCTCGACACCGGCCACCCCCGGTACAAGGAGGCCGGCGAGGTCCGCACCCTCATCGAGAACGACAGCGAAGTCCGCACGATCTTCGACACCGCGCTCGGCCTCGAGGGCCTGATCCGCAACGCGGGCGTCCACGCGTGCGCGGTCATCCTCTCCTCGCAGCCGCTCATCGACTGCATCCCCATGTGGGCCAGGCCCGACGGATCGATCATCACCGGCTGGGACTACCCGTCCTGCGAGGACATCGGCCTCCTGAAGATGGACTTCCTGGGCCTGCGGAACCTCACCGTCATCGGCGACGCGATCGAGGCGATCAAGCTCAACCGGGGCGTCGAGATCGACCTCGACACGCTCCCCACGGACGACCCAAAGGCGTACGAGCTGCTCGCACGCGGCGACAGCCTCGGCGTGTTCCAGCTCGACGGCGCGGCCATGCGCGAACTCCTGAAGCGCATGCAGCCCACCGAGTTCAACGACATCATCGCCGTCAACGCCCTGTACCGGCCCGGCCCGATGGCCGCGAACTCGCACAACAACTACGCCGACCGCAAGAACAAGCGCCAAGAGGTCGTCCCGCTCCACCCGGAGCTCGGCGAGGCCCTCGAGGACATCCTCTCCGAGACGTACGGCCTGATCGTCTACCAAGAGCAGATCATGCGCATCGCCCAGAAGCTCGCGGGCTTCACGATGGGCCAAGCGGACATGCTCCGCAAGGCCATGGGCAAGAAGAAGGTCGACGTCCTGGAGAAGATGTACGCCGACTACGAGGCCGGCATGCTCGGCAACGGCTACTCCAAGGACTCGATCAAGACCCTGTGGGACATCATGCTGCCCTTCGCCGGGTACGCGTTCAACAAGTCGCACGCCGCCGGGTACGCCCTCGTCGGGTACTGGACCGCCTACCTCAAGGCGAACTACCCCGCCGAGTACATGTCCGCGCTGCTCACCTCCGTGGGCGACTCGAAGGACAAGGCCGCGATCTACCTGTCCGAGTGCCGCCGCATGGGCATCACGGTCATGCCGCCGGACGTCAACGAGTCCCGCCACATGTTCCACCCGGTCGGCAAGGACATCCGCTACGGCATGGGCGCGGTCCGCAACGTCGGCGCGAACGTCGTCGCCGGCATCATCGAGGCCCGCGAGGAGAAGGGCCCCTACGCCGACTTCAAGGACTTCCTGCAGAAGGTGCCCGCCCCCGTCTGCAACAAGCGCACCGTCGAATCGCTCATCAAGGCGGGCGCGTTCGACTCGCTCGGGCACGCCCGGCGCGGCCTCGCCGAAGTGCACGAGAAGGCGATCGACGCGATGGTCTCCATCAAGAAGGAGGAGGCCCGCGGCCAGTTCGACCTGTTCGGCGGCATGATGGAGGACACGACCGAGACCCTCGGTGTCGACCTCACCATCGCCGACGACGAATGGGACCGCCGCGACAAGCTCGCGTTCGAACGCGAGATGCTCGGCCTCTACGTCTCCGACCACCCGCTCAACGGCTTCGAGCGGCTGCTCTCCTCCAACGCCGACCGGCCGATCGCCGCGCTCCACGGCGAGGAGATCGCCGACGGCGCGAACGTGCGCGTCGCGGGCATCCTCCAGAACGTCGCCAAGCGCGTCACCAAGCAGGGCAAGCTGTGGGCGTCGGCCACACTGGAGGACCTCGCCGGCTCGATCGAGGTCCGGTTCTTCCCGAACACCTATGAGCTGGTGTCGGATTCGCTCGCCGACGACCTCGTGTGCTGCGTCAAAGGCAAGCTCGACCGCCGCGACGGCACCGCGCAGCTCATCGCGCAGGACCTCGCCGTCCTGGACACGTCCACCGGACCGGAGGCGAACTCCGCGCCGATCACGTTGGCGCTCAGGGCGGCCGCAGTGAACCCGGACCTCATCGAAAAGCTCTCCGATACGTTCAAGACCCACCGCGGCGAAGCTCAGGTGCGCGTCCAGCTCGCCAACGGGCCCAAGACGACCCTCCTCGCCCTCGGCGACCAGTGGCGCGTGCGGCCCTCAGTCGAACTCTCGGCCGACCTCAAGGCGATCCTCGGCGTCGGCGCGCTCGTCGGCTAGACGCATCGGAGGGGCCCGGCCGTTCTCGAACGGCCGGGCCCCTCCGCATTCCGCCCACCGGCCGCGGCGCCGACACCCCACTGCGACAAGATGACCGCATGACCCCTGTCCACAAACTCGGCGCGGCCTCACCCACCCGCCGGCGAGCGGCCCTGCTTCGCTTCGCCACCGAACTCGGCGCCTGGGCCGCTATCGGCACGGCCTTCGCGCAGCTCTCCCTGCCGCTCGCGATCGCCGTCGTCCTCGCCGCGATCGCCGTCCCCACCGTCTACGCCACCCCCGGCGACAAACCGCACGCCCTCATCCCCGTACCCGGGTGGGCGACCGTCGCGATCCTCGCCGTCACCATGGTGGGCGGCGTCGCCGCTGCCTGGATCGCCTGGCCATGGTGGGCCGCAACCGCTTTGAGCGCATTGACGGCCGCCAGCCTCGTAGCTGAACTGCCGCGCTGGCGCTGGCTGCTCACAGGAGTGTGACGCGCGACTCATCTCTTTCGTGGACTCCTGCGGTCACACTTTCGGCCGCTGTCTCGTCAATGCGGTGTAACTGACCAACCCGAAAGGAACACCGCGATGAGCACCTACCCCCGCATCGAGAACCCGGTCCAGCACCTTCCCGTCGTCGGCGAGATCGCCGCCGCCGTGAACAAGGTGAACGACGAGGGCGTCCTGCCCAAGCAGCTCGTCAACCTCGTGCTGCTGCGCGTCGGCCAGATCCTCGGCAGCTCCTACTTCACCGCCCGCCAGCTCCTCGACGCCGAGGACACCCCAGAGCGACTCGGGGCGGTCGCCACCTGGCGCACCGCGCCGTACTTCACCGGCGCCGAACGCGCCGCGCTCTCCCTGGCCGAGGCCGTGCACACCCCGAACCCGACCGGCGAGCGCGTCACCGACGAGCTGGTCGACGCGGCTCGGGAGCACCTCAGTGACAAGGAGATCGTCGTCCTCATCGGCGTCCTCGGCCAGATCGGGTTCTTCACCCCGCTGGCGCTGATCGGCAACCCGAAGGTCGGCGTCTCCTTCGCCGAGCAGTGGCAGAAGTAGCCGCGAACGGAGGCGGGCCCGCGCTCTTCGCGGGCCCGCTCGCCGGGCATTCACAGCGCTCTCGCTTAGGCAATTGCGCCGAGGATGAGGGCTGCGACGGCCGGGACCAGGTACATGACCGGGTAGACCACGGTCTTGTACGAGCGGGCCCGCAGCACCGTGACGACCGCACCGAGGAAGTAGAGGATGATGCCGATGGCGGCGGCGACGCCGATGAACGGGATGAAGAGGCCGACGATGAGACCGACCGCTCCGGCGGCCTTGGCGAGGCCGAGCAGGAACCACCACGACTGCGGCACGCCGTAGCTCTGCAGGGGCTCGACCACGAAGGCGGCCTTGGTGAAGATCGAATAGGCGGAGAAGCCCACCCAGAGCGCGGCGGCGATGGTGACGATGATGTAGGCGATGGTCATGGGAAGCTCCGGTTCGATTCGCGGGGACGCTGACATCCGGTTGAACCGCGCCGCGAAGCGAACGTGACAGCGAAGCCTGATTGGTGATGCAGATCACTGGCTTGGTGGGTGTCTGCACCGCTGCGGGGGAGAAGGCACCGAACGCCTGGGGTCTACACGACATGATCGGCAACGCCTGGGATTGGTGCTTCGACGTCTACGACGCCGAGGTCTACGGCGACTACCGGGTCATCAAGGGCGGCGGATGGTTCGACGAGCACTGGTCCTGCCGGGCGGACGTCCACCGCCGCACCATGCCGACCCTCCGCATCGACGGCCTCGGTTTCCGCCTGGCCCGCAACGCCACCTGAACGAGGCTCCGTCGACGAGACGAGACGAGACGAGACGAGACGAGACGAGACGAGAGGGCCGGGCCGGGCAGGGCCGAGTTGAGTTGAGCCAGTCCGAGCCAAGCTGAGCTCAGTCGAGTCGAGTCGAGTCGAGTCGAGCGTGGGTACGCGCCCCGCGCCCCGGGCTTCGGATTCCGATTCGCGGCTCGCAACTCGGACCCCCGGCCCAAGTCCTGCGGCTCGTGCCCCCGGCCCAAGTCTTGCGACTCGCGCCGCCGGCCTGCTTCCTGCGACTCACGCCCCCGCCCACCGCACTGTGCCTGACCGGTTCTGCCGCACGAAAAAGCGGGGCGGACCAGGCGGTCCGCCCCGTTCGATTGCGGTCAGGCGTTCAAAGACTTCCAGAAGTCGAGGTGGTGCTCGTCGGCGAAGTCGATGGTGCGCGCACCCTCAGGGGTGAGCTGGCGGACGTCGCAGTCGCCGTCGGCCTCGTGCCAGCGGCCGCGCCCGTCGGGGTCTCCGGTGCGGGCGAAGGTGGTCCAGGACTTGACCATCAGGTCCGCCAGCGGCTCGACCTCGGCGCGGCGGTCGGCGAACATCGTGGTGTCGAAGAGGAAGGCGACGTCGACCATGTGGTACGCGTCCATATCCCACGACGGGGCCTGGAACTCGTTGAAGTAAGGCGTGCCCGTCACGGCCATCTCGTAGGCGAAGGTCGGGACCTGCCCGGAGAGCGCGTCGATCGTGCCCGAGAGGTTCGCGGCCCAGTCCGCGTCGGTCTGCACGGCCGCGAGGGCCTTCGCCGGGTTCTCGAAGTCGCTCAACGGGTACTCGGCGGCGATCGCCTCGGCCGCCCCGGCGCCGAGGTGGCCGAACTGCTCTTCCAGGGTGGGGAGGTACTCCACGTCGGTCATCACGTGGCCGGACAGGACCTCCATGCCACCGGTCATGAGCTGGTTCTCGTCACGGTTGATCCCGACGAGCACCGGCACGTCGTTGATGTCGCCTGTAGCGATCGCGTCTGCCGTGGCGACGGGCATGACCGGTCCGCCGACGACCGGCTGCACCTCGTACTCGTTCACGGTGGCCGCGTTCAGGTCCTCGGGCTTGAGACCGCGCAGGCACGCCTCGACGTCCTCCGCGTCAGGGCACAGCGTCTCGGCGATCGCGATGTCCCGCTCCTGCCCCTCTTCCCGTGAAGGGGCCCAGTCGGAAGTGCAAGGCGAGCTCTGCATGATCGCCTTGTCGAACAGCCCTGCCGAGCTATCGGACGCGAGGTGCGCGCAGACGTCGTAGCCGCCGCCGGACTCGCCGAAGATCGTCACGTTGTCCGCGTCCCCCCCGAACGCCCCGGCGTTCTCGCCGACCCAGCGCAGCGCCTCCTGCTGGTCCTCCAGCCCGTAGTTCCCGGACGTGACCTCCCCGCCCTCGTCGAGCGCCGGGTGCGACATGCTCCCGAACAGGCCCTGCCGGTAGTTCACCGTGACCACGACCGCGCCGCCCTCGGTGACGAGCCGCGACGGGTCGTACTGCTCGGCCGCACCGTACGAGTTGCCGCCGCCGTGGAACCACACCATCACCGGCAGGTCCCCGCGGACCTTCTCAGGGGCGTACACGTTCAGGTAGAGGCAGTCCTCGTCGGTGCTCGGGATGCCCGGCATCGGCGCAGTGCCCTGGGCGCACACGTTCCCGAACTCCGTCGCCTCCCGCACCCCCTCCCACGAGTCAGCTGGTTCCGGTGAGGCCCAGCGCAGTTCGTCGACTGGCGGGGCGGCATAGGGGACGCCGAGCCAGGAGCGGACGCCCGCGTCCGCCGAGCCCTGGAGCGCGCCGAGCTCGGTGTCGACCAGGGTCGGGGCGGTGGGGGCCGCGCTGGCGGCGGCGGTGCCGTACGCGATGGAGGCGGCGGCGATACCGGCGGCGGCGAGGCTCGCGGCGACGGTCTTGACGGTCTTGACGGTCTTGGGGAAAGCCATTGGGGGGCTCGCTTTCGACTGGTGCGGAACGGGGTTCGTCCGCGTCTGGCAGAACCGTACCAAAGATTTGCGCAAACGTGCAAGGCGATCGCCTAAAAAATTTGCGCAAGGCGATCGCGCTAGGCAAATGCGCAGGTCGCTGTTAGGATCAGCCCCATGGGAAACCGAGAAGCGCTCCTCGAAGGAGCCAAGCAGTGCCTGCTCGAGAAGGGCTACGACCGGACGACCGTGCGCGACATCGCCACCGCCGCCGGGGTCAGCATGGCCGCGATCGGCTACCACTACGGCTCCCGCGAGGCCCTCCTCCAGCAGGCGCTCTTCGCCTCCCTCGAAGACTGGGACGCCGGGCTCCAGACCCAGCTCGCGAAGCTCGACGAACCCAAGGGCCCCAAGCGCTTCGAAGCCGTCTGGAACCTGCTCATCGACCACGTCAAAGGCAACCGGACGATGTGGATGGCCAGCTTCGAGCTGTTCATGCAGGCCCAGCGCACCCCCGAACTCGCCGAGATCTACGCCAAGGGCCAGCCCGGCGCGCTCTCGGCGATGGCCGCCCTCGCGACCGGCGAGATCGAGGAGACCATCGACGCCGACACGATCCGCACCGTCGGCGCTGTCCAGCTCGCCCTCGTCAGCGGCGTCGTCATGCAGTGGATGTCCTACCCCGACAACGCACCCGACCCCAAGACCCTCGCCGCGGGCCTCAAAGCCCTCGCGGCCACCCTCGACTGACCGCTCAACAACGAAGGGGCGAGCCGCGATGCGGCCCGCCCCTCAACGCCGCTGCGCTAGCGGCTCGAGCGGAGCACCTGCAGCGAGACCGCGGCCGCCCACAGCCAGGTGAGCGCGCCCCCGGCAAGCATCCACCGGTAGTCGGCCGCAGGGAACGCGGCCACGGTGAGCGCCACGTACAGCACCGCCACGGCGTAGCAGGCCGCGCGCCACAGCCCCCGCCCTTCGCGCCCGAACCGGCGCGCGAACACGAACGACGCCACCAGCAGCGCGATCCCCGCAGCGGGGGCCGCGAACGCGTGCAGGATGCTGTGCCAGCTCTGCTCTGCCGGCGCGCCGTCCGGCGTCCCGGCCGGGTAGCCGAAGGCCGGGTCGGCGACGAACACGCCGCCCCACACCAGCGCGATGCCGTACAGCCCGAACAGCCTCGGCCCCCACGTGCCGCCCGGTCCGCCGCCCAGCGCCCGGTGCAGGCCCACCGCGCCGACCAGGGCCAGGAGCCCGCAGACGATGAAGTTCGCGATCTGGATCCAGCCGAGCTCGCTCAGGCTCAGCATGCTCAGCGGGTGCACGACCGGGTCGAACCCGTCGCGCGTCGCCGCCTGCGCGATCGTGGCGGTGACGAACAGCGGCCCGGCCAGCACGCCGCACGCGAGCAGGCGGCGCGTGGAGGCGGACTGCGTTGCGGCAGAGACGGAAGGGGCTGCGGTGGCAGTACTCATGACGAGGGCTCCTTGAGGTGGTCGACTGGTTATGCCCGTATAGACGACGCCGAGGCGGCGGATTCATCGGCGGCGGCGCGCGCCGCCGTCCTGACGCAGCACGCCCGGGCGGCGGCTACGCTCGGTGCGCGGCCCAGGGCAGGGCCGCGCTGTCTGACGAGGGAGCGACCATGACCGACATGGACGGCATCGCCGAGTACCTGATCGAAGCCGGGAACCTGAAGCGCATCAAGCGCACCGGGTGGTGGTTCGCCCAGATCAAGGACCCTGAGAGCGTCGCCGAGCACTCCCACCGGGCCGCGCTCGTCGGCATGGTCCTGGCCGCGCTCGAAGGCGCCGACCCCAACCGGACCGCGCTCCTCGCCGTCCTCCACGACACCCCCGAGACCCGCATCGGCGACATCCCGCACATCGGCCGCCGCTACCTCACCGCCGCCCCGCCCGAAGCCATCGTCGCCGACCAGGTCGCCGACGCCCCCGCGCCGGTGGCCGCCCTCATCGCGGACGCCGTCGCCGAATTCGAGTCGAACGACAGCCCGGAGGCGCGCTGCGCCAAGGACGCCGACAAGCTCGAATGCCTCATCCAAGCCGTCGAGTACCGCCACACCGGCGCCGAGGTCGAGGAGTGGATCAACAGCAGCCAGGCCGCCCTCACGACCGAGTCCGCCCGCGCCATAGCCGAAGCCGTCCTCGCGGCCGACCCCCTCGCCTGGCAGAAGCCGCCGCGCGCGTGAGGCGAGCACGACGACGCGGCTGCCGAAACGTGTCATTACCCCGCAAATCACCTAGCAGTCCATAGGGTTCGAGTGTCCACTCCACTCACCCGATGGGACTTGCCTTGAGCGACACCGACCTCCACGGTTCCGACATCACCCGCTACGAAGAGGTCGAGCAGCAGGAATCAGGAACACAGTGGACTGACGTGCCGTTCGTCAGCCGCTACACCGCCACCGCTGACGCGATCAAGCAGGCCGGGAGCGAAAGCGCCGTGAGCACTGCGTTCACCATCGCCGGTGAGATCAAGGGCCTCGGCGAGGACGTCATGGGCGTCATCACCGACCCCGTCGGCACCCTCGTCGGCGCCGGGCTCACCATCATCCTCGACCTCGTGCAGCCCTTCGACGAACTGCTCATGATGGTCTCCGGCGACGCCACCGAGATGCAGCACCAGATCGACGTCCTCGGCCAAGTCGAGGCCGCTCTGGGGGCCCTCGACGAGGAGATCGCGAACGCCGCCGACGCCAACGTCAAGACCTGGGACGGCGAGGCCGCCGCCGCAGCGGGCAACGCCATCGGCGGGTTGGCCGCCACCGCAGGCTCGATGAGCGAGCGCGCCAAGGACGTCGCCGCGCTGCTCGACTGGGCCCGGATGCTCGCCGAGACGATCTACGAGGTCATCAAGGCGGTCCTGACCGAGCTCGTGTCCTGGGCGGTCACGCGCGGGATCGTGGCGCTCGCCGCGAGCGTCCCGACCGCCGGGGCGTCGGTGGCCGCGTTCGTGATGGACGCCGTGATCTCGGCGTCCCGCATGCTCCTCAAGGCCACCAGGAAGTTCCAGTTCGCGCAGCAGATCTTCATGAAGCTCCTGAAGTTCCTGCGCGCCAACCCCGTCGTCGACCGCGCCGCCGGGGAGTACCGGCTCTGGAAGGAACTCCTCACGACCGCGGGCACCGCCGTCGTCGACGCCGCGAAGGGCGCGGCCGCCGACGTCTACGGGCACGTCACCGACGCCTTGAGCCCCGAGGCCGGCACCATCGCCGCCCTCGTCGCCGAGGCCGCCCGCTGGCAGGTCGACCCGGACGAACTGGAGGCCGCCGCCGGATCGCTCGACGACCTGGCCCCGAACGCGGAGGCGATCGCAACGGCCGCAAGCGAAGCGGGAGCCGCCGAGATGACCTGGGGTCTGCCCGGCCTCTTCTTCGCCGAGGCCTACGCCGAAGGCTGCGCCGAACTCGCCGACCTCACCGGCCGCCTCGGTGCATCCATCAGCCGCCGGGCCGACGACCTGCGTCAGTGCGCCGAGACCTACAGTCAGGCCGACGCCGACATCGCCGCCGAGTTCGAGCGGCTCGCCGCCGAGCTCGCCGGTTGACGCCGGGTCCTCGAATGCCAAGGGCCGCAGACCGAACGGCTTGAGTCAAGTTCCCGACAGACCGCACTGTGGGACTGCCCGCGGAGTTGCCCGAGAGGTAAGCTCACTCCATACATGAGAGGCACATGCAAATGCATGTGCAACATAACGAAGAAGTAACAGTACTCATGTCGCCGTGGTCAGTCTCGAAACCGAGCGAACCTCATGCCATCCTCGAGGAGCCCGCACGCCTCTTCCGACCCGAAGAGTGCCGCGTCTCCCCGCCGCATGAAAGGGCCACGCCGCCATGCCGAAACGATCGATCACCGTCCGCATCGACGACCGCGACTGGCAGGTCATCGCCACCGTCGCCGCTGCGGAAGGCCTGGAACCGACCGCCTGGATCGCCCGCGCAGCGCGACGTGCCGCGCTCGCCGCCGAGCTCGAGGCGGCCGGGGAGGGCGCACTCGAGCATCGGGACTGGCTGGAGGCCACCGGCCGCGAGTCCCGCGAACTGTGGGCCGGGGACGGCGAGGAGTAGACGTGTCACCAGAAGAGGCGAAGTCAGAGCGGCGGCCGCTGAGACGCGGCGAGGTCTACATGCACACCCCGACGGGGAAGCGGGTGGTCGTGCTCTCCGACGACCGGTTCAACGCCGCCACCCACACCGGCTGCGTGCTCGTCGCCCCCTTGGGCCGAAGGCCCGGACCGGCCTCGGTGCCCTGCGGCGACCAGGACCCGGTGGGCGGCTTCGTCCATGTCGCCGAAGTCGGCCAGACCAGCGTCGGCAGTCTCGCCGACTGCGCGTGCATGCTCTCGGGCCGCACCATGGAACACCTCAACCGCGCCCTCGTCACCCTCTTCGACCTGCCGTACTAGGGCCTCAGGACCAGTTCGCCCTCCGTGCGGCCCTGCGCATGACGCGAAGCAGCAGCGGCCCCGTCAAGAGGACCAGCGCGACCGTCGTGACGGCCCGGCCGATGTCCCAGCCCAACGAGGTCGCGAGCGAGTAGGCGAGCAGGCGCGGCAGGTTCTCGCCGAGCCCCCCGCCCGGCACGTACGCGAGGTTCCCGCCCGTGATCGCGAAGGGCCAGAACGACATGTTGAGCAGCAGTCCGTACAGCAGCGACGAGAACGCGGCGTAGACGGCGAGGACCGCCAGCTCGGTCGTCCTGCCCGCCTTCGTGTCCGGTGTCCCCGGCAGGAGCCCCGCGCCCAGGGCGACGAACGCCGCCGCGAACATCTGGTACGGCAGCCACGGCCCGACCCCGCCCGTCAGCAGCGCCGAGGCGAACAGACCGGTGCAGCCCAGGATGAACCCGAACCCAGGCCCGAACACTCTGCCCGCCAGCACGAGCAGGAAGAACACCGTCTCGACCCCGGCGGCGCCCGCGCCGAACGGCCGCACCGCTGCCACGATCGCCGAGAGCACTCCGAGCATCGCGACCGCGCGCGCGTCGAGCCCGCCGTCCGTCAACTGGAGCAGCACGACTGCCGTCACCAGCGGCAGCAGCAGCGCGAACAGCCAAGGGCCCGAAGTGGTCTCGGTCAACGCTCCGCCCGGGGCCGCCAGCAGCGGCCATGACATCGCGACCAGGCCGAACCCCGCCGCCAGCGCGAGCGACAGCGCGGCCCTCCAGCGCACGGGCGGGCGCGGCCGGGCGAGCGGCGGCGTCTCAGTCGACCGCGTCATCGCCGGTCCCCAGTGCGGCGGCGACTTCGCCCACGGTGAGCCAGCCCGGCAGGACCTTCTCGGTCTGCGGGGCGAACATCGGGGACGCGGCCACGATCTGGCGGGCCGGGCCGTCTGCGACGACCTCGCCGTCGGAGAGGATCACGACGCGGCTGGCGAACTCGGCGCAGAACTCGACGTCGTGGGTGGAGACGACCACGCAGTGCCCGGCCTCGGCGAGCCTGCCGAGCCGGGACGCGAGCGCGGCCTTCCCCGGGTAGTCGAGGCCGCGTGTCGGCTCGTCGAGGAGGAGGAGCGGCGGTGCGGCCGTGAGGGTCACGGCGAGGGCGAGCGCGAGCCGCTGCCCTTCGGAGAGGTCGCGCGGGTGGGTCTCGCCGTCGATGCCGTCGGCGAGGTCGGCGAGGATCTTCGCGCAGGTCCCGGGTGGGACGCGGCCGTCGCGGTCGGCGCCGGCGCATTCGGCGGCGACGGTCTCGGCGTAGAGGAGGTCGCCGGGTTCGGCCGGGACGAGCCCGGCGAGCGTGCGCCGTTCGGCGGGTTTGCGGGCGGCGGGGTCGGCGCCGCCGATCGCGACCGAGCCGCCTGAGCGCTTCCCGGTGCCCTGCAGTGCCCACAGGAGGCTCGACTTGCCGGATCCGTTGCGGCCCATGAGGGCGATGCGCTCGCTGCGTCCGGCGACGAGGTCGACGCCGTCGACGGCGCGGACGCCGCCGGGGTAGTCGACGTGGACGCCGCGGGCGTCGAGCAGCGGCGGCCCGGCCGGGGTCTCGACGACGGAAGCCGGTGTGAGCGAGGCGAGCCGTTCGCGCAAGTCACCGGCGTGCCTGCGGGCTTCGCGGATGGTGACGGGCGGTCCGGGCCATCCGGCGAGGCGGCCGAGGTCGACGACGGGCGGCGCGACCGGCGAGACGGCCAGGACTTCGCCCACCGGGCCGTGGGTCACCTTGCCGCCGTTGAGGAGCAGTGCCGAGTCGGCGTACTGGGCGACGCGTTCGAGCCGGTGCTCGGCGAGGAGCACGGTGACGCCGAGGTCGTGGACGAGGCGGTGGAGCGCGGAGAGCACTTCGTCGGCGGCGGTCGGGTCGAGCGCGGAGGTCGGCTCGTCGAGGACGAGCGCGGCGGGCCCGGCGACGAGGGCCGCGCCGATCGCGACCCGTTGGCGCTGACCGGAGGAGAGGGCGGCGAGGTCGCGGGCGCGCACGTCGGCGAGACCGAGGAGGTCCACGATCTCGGTGACGCGCTTGCGCATCGCGGCGGGGTCGACGCCGAGCTGCTCGGCGGTGTAGGCGAGTTCGCGCTCGACCTCGTCGGTCACGAAGCCCGCCAAGGGGTCCTGGCCGACGTACCCGACGAGGTCGGCCAGGTCGGCCGGGGTCGAGCCGCGGACCTCCCTGCCCGCCACGGTGATCCGGCCGGACATGCTGCCGCCGGTGAAGTGCGGGACGAGGCCGTTCACGGCCTTCAGCAGCGTCGACTTGCCCGCGCCGGTGGGGCCGACGAGCAGGCAGAACTCGCCTTCGGGGAGGTCGAACGAGACGTCGTCCAGCACTCGCTTCCCCGTGTAGGCGAAGGTGACGCGGTCGAAGGCGATCCCGCCGGGGTTCATGGTGTTCCTCCTCTTTGGGACGGCACGAGCAGGGCGGGCGCGGTGGCGAGGAGGATGCCGCCCGCGGCCCACATCGGCAGGTCGGGCACCGTGATCGGGTTCGTCGCGGGCCACAGCGCCGCGGGCTCGTAGAGTCCACTGAGGACGCTTCCGGCGACGGCGGCCGCGCCGGAGGCGACCACGAGCCAGTCGCGGGCGCCGAACCGGTCGGGGCGGTAGCGGGTGTGCGGGACCCGCTTGGAGGCGAACGCGATCCCGAAGGCCGCGACGCCCGCGCTGACGGCGACGACCGACCAGGCCAGCGGTGCTGGCGTCCCGGCGCCGAGGAGCACGTACGCGCCCGCGCAGAGCCCGATGAGTCCGATGAGGAGTGACGCGCCGGTGGTGCGACGGGCTGAGGCGGGGATTCCGGCGGCGCGGCCGTAGCCGCGCGAGGCCATCGCTGCGGCGAGGGCGAGCGACCGGTCGAGCGCGTCGTGCAGGACCGGGGAGACGATTGTGCGCATGAGGTTCGCGGGGCTGCGGCCCGTGTTGCCGCGCAGGGCCCTCGCACGGCGGACGCGGCCGACGCTCTCGACGAGCTGCGGGGCGACCGACAGCGCGACGACGACCGCGACGCTCACCTCGTACAGGGCGGCCGGGACCGAGCGGAGCAGCCGCCGGGGGCTGGCGAGCGCGTTGGCCGCGCCGACGCAGACGAGGAGGGTGGCGAGCCGGAGGCCGTCGTAGGCGGCGGCGAGGGCGCCTTCGGCGGTCACGTCGCCGCCGAGCCGGAAGCCCGCGGCCCAGGCGGGGAGGGTCGCGGAGGGGAGGGTGAAAAGGACGGTGGGGCCGTCGGAGCCGCCGAAGACGACGTAGAACGCAATACGGACCGCGATGGCGCTCAAGCCGATGACGAGGAAGACCCGGTACGCGCCGGACCAGGGCTCGGATCCGCGGCACCAGGTGACGACCAGCCCTGCGACGGCGACGATGAGGAGCAGCAGCCACGGGTTGCCGGTGCGCCCGGCGGCGGTGGCGAGCAGCAGGGCCCAGCCCCACCAGGCGACCGGATGGGCGGTCCGGCGGGACGCGGAAGGCCCCGAGCGGGCTCCGCTCATGCCGACCGCCGGACCGGCGGTCGGGTACCGGCGCTGCTCGGACCGGTCATGCGCGCCGGTCGCGGCGCATGCGCCAGATCGCGAGCGCGGCGACGGCGGCGATCGCGACGACCGCGACGACCCACGTGAACGAGCGCTCCGTCTGCTCTCCCGGGCCGTGCCCCTCGGTCGACTCGGCGGCCTCGACGGGGGTGATCGCGGGCGCGGTCGAGCCGTCGCCGAACACCCAGCCCTCGACGTCGCCCGCGTCGGGGCGCGCGTCGCCGCCGCCCACGGGCGAGTAGGACCAGGTCTCGTCGTCGGCGTTGGCCCGCCAATACGACCAGTACTCCTTCGCGGGAGGCGCTGCGCCGCAGTCGCTTTCGGGGAGGTCGTCGATGCGGCAGACCATGCCGCGGATCGAGGCGACCTCGGTGACGGCGAACCCGGCCTGCGCGAGCGCGTCCAGGCCGTTCGCCGGGTCGGCGGCGCACCCGGTCGCGGGCTCGGTCGCGAGCGTCCCGAAGTCGACGACGACCGTGACTTCGAGGCAGCCGTCATGAGCGGCGGCAGGGGAGGCGGGGAAGAGGACCGCGAAGAGCACCGCTATCGCAGCGCGCAGGCAGCGCCCGCCGGACCGGCGGGCGCTGCCTGCGTTTCGTTCGCTTCGGGACACGTGCCGACTATTGCTTGTCGGTGCCGTCGCCGTCAGCGCTTTCGCCGTCGCCGGAGGCCTCGCCCGAGTCGCCCTTCGGCTCCTCGGCGGGCGCCGCGTCCCCGGCCGGGGACGCACCGGCGCCGCGCTTGCGGGACTGCAGCGCGAAGGCGACGATGAGCGCGACGAGCACGACCACGGCGGCACCGATCGCCCACGGCACCCACGAGGCCGAACCCTCGTCCTCGTCGGCGGCCGCGTCGGTCGCGGACTCGTCCCCGGCGCCGGCGCTCTCGCAGCCGGTGCCCGGGGCGGCGGCCTCGATGCCGGTGGCGTCGAGGTTCGCGAGGTCCTGGCCCGCGATCGGGACGATCGCCTGCGCGGTCGCGAGCAGGCGCGAGGCCTCGCCGAACTCGGGGTCCTCGGGGTCGGTGTACATGAGCGCGCCCGGCGCGTCGCTGTCGCAGCCGAACTGGAGCGTCAGCAGGAACGAGACGGCGCGCTCGGCGGCGTCGGCCCGATCGGTCGCCAGGAACGCCTGGGCGGCCATCGCGGTCGAGTTCGCGTTCTCGCCGAAGCCGTTGTCGAACCCGCCGTCCTCGGCCTGCGCGGCCTCGAGCCACTCCACGGCCGCGGTCAGCGGGGCGGCGGCGTCGTCGCCGAGGGTCGCGAGCGCGGACGCGACGAGACCGGTCGTGTCGGGGTCGGAGACGCAGTCGTCGCCGCCGTCGACGTCGCCGAAGTTGAACCCGCCGTCGGGGCACTGGACCGCGGCGAGCCCGGCCGCGGCCTCGGGGCCGGCCGGGGTGCCGGTGCGGGCGAGGCCGAGGACGGCCCACGCGGTGGACGGCGCGGTGCCGTCGCCGTAGGTGCCGTTCGCGGTCTGCGAGGCGGTGACCTCGTCGGCGAGGCGGATCTCGGCGAAGTTCGTCGGGTCGCCCCCGGCGGTCGCGACGGTGTACATGACCTTCCCGGCGGCGCCGGCGTTGAGCGCGGGCTCGGTCGCGCCCTCGACCGCGGGGTACACGTACGGGGAGAGCGTCTCGTTGCTGTTGAGCCACTCGAGGGTGGCCTGGACCTGGTCGCCGCCGACGCGGGCGGCCTCCAGGGCGATGACGGCGTCGAGCGAGGACGAGACGTCCCCGCCGTTCCAGGAGGTGCCGTCGGACTGGGCGACGAGCCAGGACGCGGCGGCCTGGGCGGGCTGCGCGAACGGGGCGTCTTGGGCCTCAGCCGGTGCGGCGGAGGCGAGGACGGCGACGGGCACGACCGCGGCGGCGGCCAGCAGTCGGGCGGGCAGGTGGCGCAATTGCCTGACCTTTCCTTGAGCGAGTTGGGTCTTCGGGCAGGCGGCGGCGCCGCAAGCGCCTGTAGACCACGACAGGCGTTGACAATTCGGACGGCGTCGTCGGCGGGCATTCGGGCTCACGCGGGTGGACCGAGCAGGATCGAAGGGTGCTCGGCAGTTTGTCTGAGTTGACGGACCGCGACTACCGTTGCGGGTCAGCGCCGGCCTTTCACCGGACTTCCCCCGCCAGACGCCTATGCAATTTGGGTCATTCTCGCGGGTGGATTCGCTGGGTGTCAAGCTGACCGGTCGCGCAGTGCAGCCGTTCACTCGCGCCACGCGAGTGAACTCCCGCCTTGCGGTTATTGACCCGTAGCACCGGGTGTCGATACGGTGCACAACGTGAGCAGAAATAAGAACGCCGATTTGGACAGAGTTCTTCGCGCTGCGACACGGGTCTTCCTGGAGCGCGGGTTCTCCGCCACCTCCATGTCGGACCTCGTCGCGGCGACCGGCATGAACCGCGCCGGGCTCTACGCCGCATTCGGGTCCAAGCACCAGCTCTACATCACCGCGCTGGGCCGCTACCGGGAGGACACCGAGCCGGAGCTGCGAGCGATCGCCCACCGCGCCCTCGAGCGCGGGAGCGACGAGCGCATCGACGCGCCGCGGGTGGTGGCCGATCTGCTGGAGGTCGTGGCCCGCCATTCCAAAGAGGGCGGTTTCGTGGTGCGCGCCGCGGTGGAGCTGGCCGACGACCCCGCCACGATGCGCCGCGTCCAGGAGGCCTGGACGGAGCTCGAACGCGATCTCGCCGCGATCCTGGCACGGGCGGTCGAGCGCGGCGAGATGCACGCCGCGGCGGACCCTCCGCGGCTCGCCGCCACGGTCCTCGTGTTCGTGCAGGGCGCGCTCGTCCTGGGCCACGCCGACGAGGACGACCGGCGCCTCGCCGACGCCGCGGCGGGCCTCGTCGGGCTCCTCGCCGCCTACAGCCCCTCGGCGACGGCCGAGGAGATCCGCAGCCAGGCCGACGACGACGCCTTGCTCAGCGAGTCGTAGCGGATCGGCTCGCCCGAGTCGAGGAGCTTCTCGTACGGCGCGAGCAGGACCGCCCTCGTGCGGGCCGCGAAGTGCCGCTGCACCGCGGGCAGGTCCACGTCCTTGCGGTGGGCGGGCATCGACACCACCGACACCGCGCCGCGCACCAGGTCGCGGCGGCCGGTCTGCTCCAAGTGGTCGAGCATCCGCGCGGCGGTCTCCGCCGAGTCGTTGCGGGCCGACATCGTCACCACCAGCTGGTCGGTCGCGTCGATCGCCGCCTGCCAGTTCGCCGCCCGCACGTTGTTGCCGGTGTCGACGACGATGAGCTTGTAGAAGCGCGACACCGCTTCGCGCAGGTCGCCGAACGCCTGCGACGTGAGCATCTCCCCGGCCGTCGCCGACTCGTCGGAGGCGAGCACGTCGAACATCGCGCCGCCCTGGGCGCGCACGTACTGCGAGAGGTCGCCGATGCGCCCCGTGGGGCCCCGGAAGTGGTCGAGGTCGCGCAGCAGGTCCCGGACGGTCCGCACGTGGAAGTCCTGCTGGGCGCGCATGCCCAGCGTCCCCTGCGTCTCGTTGTTGTCCCACGCGAGCACGTAGCCGCCGCGGTGGCGGCCGAACGTCATGGCGAGCATGAGGACAGCGACGGTCTTGCCCGCGCCGCCCTTGGGGTTGACGACGGTGATCTGGCGCAGGCCCCCGAAGTTGCGGCGCACGGTGTCGACCGCCCGCTGCCGTGAACGTTCTCGGGGCCCGGGCGGGAGGGCGACCATGCCGAGGCTGAAACGGTGGAGCGCGCCGCGCAGGCCGGTCTCGGCCACGGGCGGGCGCGGCGGCACGACCCGGCGGGACGCGAAGTCGTCGGCGGTCACGCCGAGCCGCTCGAGCGCGCCCGCGTGGTCGGGGAACACCGGGACCGGGACGTTCGTGCGCGGCGCGGGCGCGGGAGGCGCGCCGACCTGGTAGTCCACAGGGGCCGGACCGGGCGGCGCGGGCCAGCCGTCCACGAGCCTGGGCTCCTGCGGCGCCTCGTACTGCGCGGGCGGCGAATCGTAGGGAGCCGCCGGGCCGGGCATGGGCGTCGCGGCCGGGGGCGGCGCGCTCGGCACGTGGTCGCCCTGGCGCGGATTGCGGACGGGACCGGCGTGGTGCGGCTGCTGCATGACGTCCTCGGGAGCGCTGTCCTGCTGGTGCACTTCCGAAGACGCGTAGTACTGCTCGCTCGCCTCCGGCGGCGCGACGTACTCGTGGTTCGATTCCGGCGGCGCGCTGTACTCATGGTTCGCGCCTGGCGGCGCGAACGGCGACCACCCTGGAGCATCCGGCCGGTGCAGAGGAACGGTGTCCTCCTCGGTGTGCTCCATCGGGGCCTCCCAGCGCGCGGATGCGCTCAGCGTCAGAGTGCGGTTACCCGACTATTGTGGCCCATACGCCTGTCATCGCGTGGGAACTCGGCACGGCTCCCGATCGCGGACTCACAGCAGTCGCGGCTGCTCAGGGCCCGAACGGTCCTGAGGGACCATCCCGAATGGACTGAACAGTCCCTGGTCCACATCGGCCAGAAGCGGCGAGCCCGCGCCGGTGTGGCTGACATACGCGAGGTCCCTCGTGCGCCCGAGCGCGACGTACAGCTCGCGGCGGGCCGCGGCCGTGTTCGGCCAGTCCTCGGCGGTCATCCCGGTCAGGCACACGACCCGGAACTCGCCGTCGGCGGCCTCGGCGACGGACATCCCGTCGGGGCCGATCACCGCGAGCTCCTCGGGCGCGACCCCGGCCTCGGCGAGGCGGTCGGTGAGGTCCTCGACGAAGCGCTTCTCGTCGTCGGCGTCGACCGCGAAGCACCGGCCGATCCCCGAGCCCTCGAGCGCCGGGCGCTCGGGCTGCACGAGCCGACCCGGGACGCGGCTGATCGGCTCGATGACCTGCGAGGCGGCGACGAGCACCGCGGCGGGGCTGCGGTGGTTGCGCGACAGGCGCATCACGTGCGCCTGCGGGAACCGCTCCCCGAACGCCGCGAACGCGGCGGGCTCGCCGGTGACGAGCGCCGAGTCGGGGTCGCCGGTGGCGGTGATGTCCGCTTCGGCCCCGCGGTTGTCGGTGACCTGGCGGAACAGGCGCATCGGCATGCGCGGCAGGTCGTCGATGAAGATGTGCCCGAGTTCGGGCGGGCTCGCGGCGGCGAAGTCGTCGAACTCGGCGACGGTGATCGAGGCGGCCTCGCGGCCGATGAGCGCGCCGAGCTCGCGGCGCAGGCGCGCGGCGCCGGGCGCGGACGCGGCGAGGACCAGGCACTGGCGGGCGGGCACGCCCAGCTCCTGCACGAGGTAGGCGACGCGGCGGATGAGGAGGTGCGTCTTGCCGGTGCCGGGGGAGGCGTTGATGAGCAGCGGGCCGCGGCCGGCGGAGGCGGCCACGCGCTGCATGGCGTCCAGTGAGTCGAGCAGGCCCGCGCCGACCTCGTCCATGCCCGTGAGCAGGGGCGCGGACTCCAGCCACGGGTCAGGGGTCCGGGTCGTCAGCGCCGGTTCGGGCATGGGGACCGCTTCGCGGACGTACCGGGAGTGGTGCGACCGGTGCGAGCGGCGGCGCCGCTCGGCGGTGGTCCGCATGCCGGCGGAGAGCTCGAACAGCGGGGACGCCACCTGCGGTTGCTTGCGTTCATCAGGACGGCGCACCTATGCATCCTCGCAGACAGACGGCACGTGCCCGGAAGCGGCTCCCGCCCGGGCGCGCCGCGCCTCGAACAGCGAATCCTCCTCGCGAACCGTCGCCTGTCGGACCCTCGGCGTATCGTGTCGGACAGGGGGCCACCCCGGGGACAAATCCGGAAAATCCGCTTTCACGTTCACGGCCTCACCCGCCCGCGAACGGCGGCAGCACCTCCACCGTCACCCCGGCCGGGAGCACCGTCGCGGGGTCTTTCGCGGCGAGGCCGTCGACCAGCAGCGTCGACACGATGAGCACCTTGTCGAGCGCCGGCCCGTGCCGTTGCCCGAGCACCGCCTTCAGCTCGGCGACGTCGGCGGCGGACACCTGCTCCTCGCCGGTCCCCGCGGCCGCCTTCGCGCCCGCGAAGTACCGCACCGTCACCACGCTCACCCTCCGATCGCCGACATCGGGCGGGCGGGCTGCAGGAACGACGGGTCGTCGATGCCGTGCCCGGGGAGCTTGCCCCACATGGCCTCGCGCCAGCGCGCGCCGATCTCGGCGTCCGGGGCGCCGTCGCGCAGGAGGCCGCGCAGGTCGGTCTCGCCGCGCGCGAACAGGCAGTTGCGGACCTGCCCGTCGGCGGTGAGGCGGGTGCGGTCGCAGTCGCCGCAGAACGGGCGCGTGACCGAGCCGATGACGCCCACTTTCGCGGGCCCGCCGTCGACGAGCCAGGTCTCGGCGGGGGCCGATCCGCGGTGCGCCGGGTCGGGGACCAGGTCGAACTCGCGTTTGAGGGTTTCGAGGATCTCGGCGGCGGTGACCATCTCGTCGCGGCGCCACACGCCCGCGGCGTCGAGCGGCATCTGCTCGATGAACCGCAGCTGGTAGCCGTGGGCGATCGCGAACCGCAGCAGCGCGGGGGCCTCGGTGTCGTTGACGCCGCGCATGAGCACGGTGTTGAGCTTGACGGGGGCGAGCCCGGCGGCGGCCGCGCCCTCGATGCCGCGCAGTGTCGCGGCGAGGCGGTCGCGCTTGGCGAGCTCCTTGAACGTGCCGGGGTCGAGGGTGTCGAGGGAGACGTTGACGCGGTCGAGCCCGGCGGCCACGAGCGGCGCGGCGAGGCGTTCGAGGCCGATCGCGTTGGTGGTCAGGGAGATCTCGGGCCGGGGTTCGAGCTTCGCGGCGGCGGCGACGATGTCGACGAGGCCGGGGCGCAGGAGGGGCTCGCCGCCGGTGAACCGCACCTCGTTGACGCCGAGGTCGCGGACGGCGATGCCGACGAGGCGCGAGACCTCGTCGTCGGTGAGGAGCTCGGGTTTGGGCAGCCACGGGAGCCCGGCTTCGGGCATGCAGTAGGTGCAGCGCAGGTTGCAGCGGTCGGTGAGGGAGACGCGCAAATCGGTGGCGGTGCGGCCGTGGCGGTCGCGCAGGCCGAGAGCAGCGGACGGCGCGTTCGCTGTCCCTTGGGTCGGAGTCGGTGCTGCCATGCGTCGAGCCTAGTTCGTCAATATGACAGTTTCGTAAAGTGAGACACGTTTCCCATCAATTGGTCGCGGTAGGCGCGTCCGAAGAGGGTCGTGTGGACCAGGAGGGGGAACAGCTGGTGCATCGGCGTCCGCGCCTCCCAGCCCTCGGCCAGGGCGTGCACCTCGGTGTACCCGGCGATGACGGCGTCGAACATCGGCACGCCGCCCCACATGCGCAGGTTCGCCAGGTCGGTCTCGCGGTGGCCGCCGTGCGCGGCCGGGTCGATGAGCCAGGCCCGCTCGGCGCCCCAGTGCACGTTGCCCCACCACAGGTCGCCGTGGGTGCGCGAGGGCGCCTCCTCGGGCCCGGCGAGTTCGGGGAGCTTCGCGCACAGGGCTTCGACGGCGGCGACGTCGGCCGCGTCGAGCGCCCCATTGTCGCGGGAGGGCTGCAGGTACGGCTCGATCCGCTTGGCCGCGTACCACTCGGCCCAGGTGCCGTCCGCCGGCTCGTTGTCCATGAAGGTCTCGCCGATGTAGCCGTGCCAGGGCGCGCCGAACCGCTCGGCGCCCGCGTCGTGCATGGCCGCGAGCTCGCGGCCCAGTTCCACGGCGTGCTCGCGGGTCGGCTCGGCCGGTTCGATCCACGGCTCGACGAGCAGCCGCTCGTCGGCGTACAGGAGCGGGACGGCCGCGGGCGTGGCCTCCCGCAGCCACCGCAGCCCGTTCGCTTCGGCCGCAAGGTAGTCGGCCGGGGCGTGCTCGTTGAGTTTGGCGAACAGGTGGGAGCCGTCGTCGAACGTGAGGCGCTGCGCGGTCGCCCGGCACGGGCGCGGATCGGTCATCGGCATCGCGAAGTCGCTCGCCTTGACCGGGGTGGTGCGCACGCGCTGGTGCTCGATGAGCTCGGGCAGGAGGCGGAGGCGCTCGAGGTCGGGGGCTTCTTCCACGGACCCAATGTAGCGGAACGCGAACGGCGGAACGGGCATGAAAAACTCTTCGTGTTGGAACCCCTTTGCTCTGGAGGCCCCATGCGTCGCACCGCCCGCTGGCTCACCGCCGTCAACACCATCAGCGCCCCACGGGTCTCGTCCCAGAGATCCCGAGTGGACGGCGTCTTCGACCGGATGGTCCACAAGGCCGAGCACCAGGCCGAGGCGGACTCCGCGGTGGCCCAGGAGTTCGTCGACTCCTACCGGTTCCTGCTGCGCGAGGTCGCCAAGCAGGACACGCTCTCGATGGTCGGCTGGCAGGGCTTCATCGACGACATGACCCGCCGCATGACCAACCACCTGCGCGTCGAGCGGCTCATCAACGAGCACCCCGAGATCGCCCACGAGCCGATCGAGCGCCCCATCGTCGTGGTCGGCCTGCCCCGCACGGCCACCACCGTCACCCACAAGATCCTCATCCAGCCCGAGGGCAACCGGGCCCCGCTCATGTGGGAGCTCATGAACACCCACCGCGGCGACATCGACCCGAAGTTGCGCGACAAGCTCATCAAGGACGCCCAGACGATGGCGTCCCTCGCGAGCAAGGCCTCCCCGGTGTGGGACCTCATCCACCCGATGAACGCCATGCAGCCCGAGGAGTGCGTGTTCGCGCTGCCGCACGGGTACCAGTTCATCACCCGCGCCACGATGCCCGCGTACCGCCGCTGGGTCGACGAGCGCGACTACACCGAGGACTACGGGCACCTCAAGCGCGTCCTCCAGGTGCTGCAGTGGAACCAGCCGCGCCGCCGCTGGGTGCTCAAGTCGCCGTTCCACCTGTTCAACCTGGACGTGCTGCTCAAGGTCTTCGACGACGCCACGGTCGTGTGGATGCACCGCGACCCGTCCACCGTCATGGGCTCCTGGTGCTCCCTTGTGGAGACCGGGCGGGCGCTGCACCACCGCACCTACGACGCCTCCAAGATCGGCCCGGAGTGGCTCGACATCTTCGGCAAGGGCGTCGCCCAGGCCCGCGCGGTGCGTTCGGCGGCCTCGCGCGAGCGGTTCGTCGACGTGCCGTACCACTCGTTCACGGCCGACCCGCACGCCCTCATGCCGAAGCTGTTCGCGCGGCTCGGCCTGGCCTGGACCGCGACCGAGGAGGCCAACCTCGAACAGGTCCTCGCGCGCCCGGGGATGCGCCGCAGCCACGAGTACCACCTGTCGCGCTACGGGATCGAGCTCGACGACGTCGAAGCGGCCTTCGGCGACTACGGCCGACTCGGCTTCTAGCACTGGAAACGCGCTGCGGGGCCGGTCCGAATCGGACCGGCCCCGCAGCGCGTGCAGAAAATGTCGTACCCCTCCGATACCTTCGAATCGGTCGGGTGGAGCGTCATGCGGGTGCCGCTCCGCCCGACCGGCCGAACTGCATCAGCGCAACCGTATAGAGGGGGGTGGTACTAGCCCAGCTTCTCGACCACGAAGTCGATCGCCTCGGTCAGCTTCGCGGTGTCCGCCGGGTCCACCGCCGGGTACGTGGCGATGCGCAGCTGGTTGCGGCCCAGCTTCCGGTACGGCTCGGTGTCGACGATCCCGTTGGCGCGCAGCACCTTCGCGATGTCGGCCGCGTCCACGCCCTCGAAGTCGATCGTGGCGACCACGTTCGAGCGCAGGGCGGGGTCGGTCACGAACGGGTTCGCGAACGCGCGGGCGTCCGCCCACGAGTACAGGGCCCCGGCCGACTCGGCGCAGCGCTTCGCGGCCGCGTCCAGACCGCCGGCGGCGTTGAGCGCGTCGACCTGCTCGGCCGCGAGCACGACCGTGGCCACCGCCGGAGTGTTGTACGTCTGGTCCTTGCGCGAGTTGTCGATCGCGGTCTTCAGGTCCAGGAACGCCGGGATGTACCGGCCCGAGGCGGCGATGCGCTCGGCGCGCTCGATCGCGGCCGGGCTCATCACCGCGATCCACAGGCCGCCGTCGGAGGCCAGGCCCTTCTGCGGCGCGAAGTAGTAGCAGTCGGTCTCGGTGAGGTCCACCGGGAGGCCCGCCGCCGCGGAGGTCGCGTCGTGGAGCATGAGCGCGCCGTCGTGGGCGACGCGCTTCACGTCGACGGCGACACCCGTCGAGGTCTCGTTGTGCGGGGTCGCGTACGCGTCGACGCCGTCCTCGTAGGACAGGTACGCGGCCGTGCCCGGCTCAGCGGTGACGATCGTCGGGTCGCCCAGGTGCGGGGCGATCTTGATGGCCTTGGCGAACTTCGAGCCGAACTCGCCGAAGCTGGCGGCCTGCGCGCGGTCCTCGATGAGGCCGAACACGGCGACCTCCCAGAACGCGGTCGCGCCGCCCACGCCGAGGACGACCTCGTAGCCGTCGGGCAGCGAGAAGAACTCGGCCAGCCCGGCGCGCAGGCGCCCGACCTCGGCCTTGACCGCCTTCTGGCGGTGGGAGGTGCCCATGACGGACCTGCCCAGTCCGGACAGCGCGCTCATCGCCTCGGCCGGCACCTTGGAGGGTCCGGAGCCGAAGCGCCCGTCGGCGGGCAGCAGCTCTGCGGGGATGGTGATCGGGTCGGTCACTGTCGGCTCCGTTCTGAGGTCGGTCCTGGGCTCACTGTAAACCCGCGAGCCGGTGCCGCCGCTCCCTGGTCCGGACCCGGCCGTCAGCTGGGACCCAGCCCGCCCGAACACCCGCCGCCCGGCCGCTGCCGGCGTCAGTCCGCGCGTTCCCAGCCCGCCGGCGGCTCGCCGCCCGGTTCCATCTCAGCCGTCCACAGCTCGCCGTCGTCGCCGACCGCCCACAGCCGCAGCGCACCGTCCGAACCGAACGCCGCCGCCGGGCGCTTCACCACCGTGACGTCCCCCCGCGTCCACGGCCGCGACAGCAGCCCGAAACCGCCGGGCCCGGCCGACTCCAGGTCCGCCAGCTCCAGCACGAGCACCGCCGGAGCACCGGTCCCGTCGTCGCACGCCACCGCGAGTGCGCCCTCCGGCCCGAGCGCCAGCGCCGGAGCGAGCACCCCGCCTTCCAGCGGGACGCGCACGCCCGTCCACGCCTCGCCGCGCCCGAAGTGGAGCGCCACGTCGCTGCACCCGGCCACCCGCGAGGCGAGCACGATCCGCCCGTCGGGCGCCTGCACGGCGGTGACGGCGCTGGCGGGCACGAACGGCAGCCCGTCGTCGGGTCCGGGCAGGTCGAGCATCCGCGTCGCCCACTCGGTGCCGTCGCCCTCCCACACGGCGACGTTGTCGGGGGTGGCGGCGATGATGTGGAAGGTCCCGTCTGCGGCGAGCGCGGCGGGGGCGTCGTGCACGGCCGGGCCGTCGAGCCGCGTCCACGCGGCCCATGCGCCGCCTTCGGACCGCACCCGCACCGCGAGTCCGCCGTCGGGGTGGCGCACGCACGCCAGCGACGTGTGCCCGTCGTCGGCGGCGGCGACCTGCCCGACGACGCGGGAGCCGGGGCCGTGCCCGGCGGGGTTTCCGAGGAGCTGCCACTGGCCGGAGGCCAGGTCGTAGCAGTGGACGTCGCGCACGTGGGTGGCCGGGTCGTGGGTGTGCTCGGCGCTGATCGCGTACACCTTCGTCCCGGCCAGGTCGAGCGAGGGGAGCGTGTCGGGGCCACCGAGGTCCTCCCAGCCGTCGTCGCCGAGGACCTTGACGGTGTTGTCGCGCACGGTGACCGGCCGGATGAGGCCGTCGACCTCTGCGGCTCCCACCGCCGCCGTGTAGCGCGGGTGGGTGGCGTGCCCGTAGGTCGTGCCCGCGCCCGGCCCGGCGATGAGGCGGTCGCCGCAGCCGACGGGGTGGCCGCAGTCGGCGCCGTCGTTCCAGGAGTAGACGTCGAGCGCGCGGCCCTTGCGGTCGAGGTCGGTTCCGCCGAGGTTCCCGGGCCAGCGGCGGTTGTAGTAGCCGCGCCAGGACTCGACGGTGCGGGCCCCGCCCCAGGCGCGCACGGCCTCCCACGCGAAGAGCGCGGCGGCGGTGTGGTCGATGTGGTCGGAGTAGCCGCGCTGCTCGGCGCCGAGCCGCTCCCCGGTGATCGGGTCGGGGTCGGGGTCGAGGGTGTTGACGGCGGCGGGCCGGTACCGCTCGAGCAGCTCGACGAGCGTGGCCTGCACCGTGGCCCGGTCCACGGTCGACTCGGCGGCGAGCGGCGAGCCGGTCGGGGGCAGCACCAGGGCGTCGTCGAGGCGGCCTTCCCACAAAGCCAGGAGGCGGGTGAACTCCCCGGTGATGCGCCCGAGGTTCGTCCACAGTGAGCAGAAGATCAGGTGCACCTGGGGCTTGTCGCGCAGGACGCACAGTTCGACGTCCTGACCGGAAGCGAGCGCGGCGAGGTGGCAGTCCCAGGGCGCGTCGGGGTCGCCGAGGGCGAGGTGGGCGTAGGCGCGGCGCAGGCCGTTGTCGCGGGCGGCGGCGTACCCGGCGAAGTCGGCGGGGGCGTCGGCCTCCCAGGCGTTGCGTCCGTCGGCCTCGCCTGCGGTGAGCACTACGGTGCAGAGTCCGGCGCCGTCGTCGAGGACGCGGGCGACGCGCGGGTTGATGAAGTAGAGGCAGTCGTCGGGGTGGGCGACGATCTGCATGTGGATCGGCCCGTCGCGCACCGGTTCGGGGATGCGGTCGGCGCTGGCGGCTTCGCGCAGGGACCAGGCGCTCTCGGCGGCCGCGGCGGTCACGGCCAGCCCGGCGACGCCGCCGACGAGGAGGTCGCGGCGGCGCAGCGGCAGGTGCCGGGGGGAGGGCATGGCGCGTCCCGTTCGGGTGTGTCTCGGGGTGTTCGGTTGATCGCCGGCGGAAGGGCGTCGCCGTGTCCGGTCGATCGTATCCCGAACGCGCCCATATGAGACGAGTCCTCATACGAGACGCGAAAAAGCGGCCCGCGTCACCCCTGGCGGGGCGGCGCGGGCCGCTTCGAGCTTCGGCTTACTGCCAGCCCTCGACCTCTTCGGGCTTGCGGGGGCCGGGGCCGACGTAGGTCGCGGACGGGCGCACGATCCGGCCGAGCTTCTTCTGCTCGAGGATGTGGGCGCTCCAGCCGGCCACGCGGGCGCAGGTGAAGATCGGGGTGAACAGCTCGGCGGGGACCTCGGCGAAGTCGAGGAGCACCGCGGACCAGAACTCGACGTTGGTGGCGAGCACGCGGTCGGGCTTGCGGGCGCGCAGCTCGGCGAGCGCGGCCGACTCGAGCGCCTCGGCAACCTCGTAGCGCGGGGCGCCGAGTTCCTTGGCGGCGGCGCGGAGCACGCGGGAGCGGGGGTCCTCGGCGCGGTAGACGCGGTGGCCGAAGCCCATGAGGCGCTCGCCGGAGTCGAGGAGGTTCTTGACGTACCCCTCGGCGTCGCCGGACTTCTCGACCCCTTCGATCATGTGGAGGACGCGCGAGGGGGCGCCGCCGTGGAGCGGGCCGGAGAGCGCGCCGATGCCGGAGGAGATCGCGGCGGCGGCGTCGGCGCCGGTGGAGGCGACGACGCGGGAGGTGAAGGTGGAGGCGTTCATGCCGTGCTCGGCGGCCGACATCAGGTAGGTGTCGACGGCCTTGACGTGGGCCGGGTCGGGCTCGCCGCGCCAGCGGCGCATGAAGCGCTCGGTGATGGTGCCGGCCTTGTCGATCTCCGACTGGGGCACGGCGGGGCGGCCGGAGCCGCGGGCCGACTGGGCGATGAACGACAGCGTGGTGACCGACACGCGGGCGAGATCGTCCCGGGCGGTCTCGTCGTCGATGTCGAGCAGCGGCTGGAGGCCCCAGTAGGGCGCGAGCATGGCGACCGCGGCCTGGGCGTCGACGCGGGTGTCGCCGGAGGAGACGGGCACGGGCACGGGCTCGGCGGCGGGCAGGCCGTTGCCGAACTTGCCGTCGACGAGGAGGCCCCATACGTCGCCGTAGGTGCTCTGGCCGACCAGGTCCTGGATATCGACACCGCGGTAGCGGAGCGATCCACCCTCTTTGTCAGGCTCGGCGATCTCGGTTTCGAAGGCGATGACGCCTTCGAGGCCGGGCTTGAACTCAGACATCGTTGTACTCCTGAGTGTGTTGTCCCTGTGGTTGCCGACCGGGGGCTTCCGGGAGGCGACGGTTCGTAGTTATCTGGAAATGGTGCCTCAATGCCGTGGCGGACGGAAGTGGCCACGGGTCGAGGGTGATCCTGAATGGCGGTACAGAAGGTGCGCAAAATATGAGACAACGATCGTGAGCTTGGTGGTTTATACTATTTTGACCGTTTCGTTGGGAGGGTTTCAATAATGGGTCTTGTTGGTTTCAACGGTTTCATGCGATCTCGCCCACATCGATACGCGTGCCGCAGGTCATCGGACATGAGCTAACGTCAAAGCACATCCCGCCCACCGATAACGACACGGAGGTACCCCCTATGGCGCTGTCCGGCGAGCAATGGGTGATCGCCTACAACGACCACGAGGCCACCATCGTCGCTGTCGGCGGTGGCGTGCGCTCGTACACCTACCGCGGACGCCCGGTCGTCATGTCCTACGGGGACGAGGAGCTCGCGCCCGGCTGGTCCGGCCACATGCTGGCTCCCTGGCCCAACCGCACCCGCGACGGCAAGTACACGTACGACGGCACCGACTACCAGCTCCCGATCAACGAGATCGAGACGAACACCGCGCTCCACGGCTTCGTGGCGTGGGCCGAGTGGACCGCCGTCGACGTCACCGAGACCTCGGTCACCCTCGAATGCCGACTGCCCGCGCGCCTGGGTTACCCCTGGACCCTGCACCTGCGCACCCGCTGGTCGATCGGCCCCGGCGGCCTGCGCGCCGCCCACACCGTCTCCAACCCGGGCCACAAGACCGCGCCCTTCGGATTCGGCACCCACTCCTACCTCATCCCCGGCTCGCTCGAGCGGATCGACGAGGCCACCCTCCACGTCCCGGCCGCCAAGAAGCTCAAGCTCGACAAGCAGAGCATCCCGGTCGGCTCCGGCGAGGGCGACTTCGGCGACCCCACCGTCCTCAAGGACCTGGTGATCGACGACTGCTACGGCGACCTCAAGCGCGGCTCCGACGGCAAGGCCGAAGTGCGCCTCGCCGACCCGGTCTCGGGCCAGGCCGTCACCGTGTGGATGGACGAGTCCTTCGGCTGGTGCCACATCTACACCGCCGACGGCCTCGACGGCGACCGCAAGCGCGGCTCCGTCGCCATCGAGCCGACCACCTGCCCGCCCAACGCCCTCGCCACCGGCGAGGACCTCATCGAGCTCTCGCCCAGCGAGGCCTGGTTCGGCGTCTGGGGCATCCGCCCCGAGTAGCCGCAGCGAACGTCAGCACGAGGGACCGTCCCCGCCGGGGGACGGTCCCTCGCTGCGTATGAGCCTCCGTCGCGAACGACACGCCGAGTTATCCACAGGCGACACGTGAGCGCGCATCGCCTTGGCCACAAAGAACTGCCGGAAAAACCCGAAAAGCCGGAAGTTATCCACAGCTTGAAAATTGCCCCTTGCCGACCTCCGCCCAACCCGGTCATGGTTACTCCAAGGCACACGACAACCACAGAACGTAGGAGTAGCCATGGCCGCGACACTCACCACCACGACTCCCGCACCCCCCGCCGAATCCCTCCTCGTCACCGACGACGACCGCCTCGTCGAAGCCATCGCACCCCTCGCCGCCACCGCAGGCCACCCCCTCCGCCGCGTCCACCACCCCCGCGACGCCGAAACCCACTGGCAGCGCGCCCCACTCGTCCTCGTCGGCCCCGACCTCGCCCCCGAATGCATCGCCTGCGACTTCCCGCCACGCGAACCACTCCTCCTCTGCACCACCATGTCCTGGCTCGGCGGCGACGCCGACGACACCTCCCTCCTGTGGCCCATGGCCATCCAGATGCAGGCCACCAGCGTCATCGCCCTCCCCGACGCCGACGACTTCCTCACCGACCTCCTCATCCGCACCGTCCTCGATGTCGAACCCGCACCCGTCATCGCCACGGTCGCCGGGCACGGCGGCGCCGGCGCCTCCACCCTCGCGCTCGCCGCCGCCACCGACGCCGCACGCGACGGCCGCACCACCGTCCTCATCGACCTCGACCACACCGGCGGCGGCATCGACACCGCCGCCGGACTCGCCGCCCAGACCGGCTGGCGCTGGCCCTCCCTCGCCAACGGCACCGGCCCGCTCGACCCCGAACGGCTCCTCGGCGGCCTCCCCAAACGCGGCGGCCTCCATGTCGTCGCCCCCGACCCGCGCAACCCCGCCGAGGTCGGCGCCGACACCTTCGACCGGGTCCTGCGCGCCGCCCGCCTCGCCGCCGACCTCGTGATCGTCGACCTCCCGCGCACCCGCACCGAGGCCGCCGCGATCGCAGCCGCGGCGGCCCGCTCGATCGCGGTCGTCCTCGGACCCGGCCCCCGCTCCTGGGAGGCCGCCCGCAGCGTCACCGCCGCCTACGGCCTCCACAGCCCGCATCTCGGCGTCGTCCTCCGCGGCGAAGCGCACCCGGCCCCGACCGCCATCACCTGGGACGGCCCCCGCGAAGCCGACTGGCTCGAACCATTCGTGCTCGGCACCGTCCCCACCGACCGGCGCATCCCCGTGCTCCTGCGCCAAGGCCGCGTCCCCCGCGGCCGGGTCGGCCGCGGCATCCGCGGCCTCGCGGACGCCCTCACCGCACCGCGCACGCGCGGCGAACTCGCCCTGCGCGGCACCGCGCGGACCGGCGCCGCCCGATGAACCTCGAACTCCTCGCCCGCGTCCGCCGCCAGCTCGCCGCCCAGACCCGGCCCGGCCGCGCCCGCGGATCGGCCAAAGCGGACATCGTCCAGGCCCTCTGCGCCACCGGAGCCGCACCGCCCGACCAGGCTTCGCTCCTGCAGCTCTCCTCGGCGCTCCGCGACGACCTCATCGGCGCGGGCCCGCTCCAGCCGCTTCTGGACGACCCCGCCGTCACCGACGTCGTCGTCAACGGCACCGGCGGCGTCTGGGCCGACCGCGGCGAAGGCCTGCGCCCCACCGCGATCCGCCTCGGCACGCCCGACACGATCCGCTCCCTCGCCTGCCGCCTCGCCGCGGCGTCCGGAAGGCGGCTCGACGCGGGCAGCCCCTACGCGGACGTGCGGCTGCCTGACGGCACCCGCTTCCACGCCGTCCTCGCACCGATCGCCACCACCGGCCCGTACCTGTCGTTCCGCACCCACCGGTCCAAGGCGTTCACGCTCACACAGCTCGTCGAGGCGGACACTCTCACCGCCGACATGGCCGACCTGCTCTTGCGGATCGTCAAAGCCCGCCTCGCCTTCGTCATCAGCGGCGGCACGGGAACTGGAAAGACCACGCTCCTGGCGAGCCTGCTCTCCAACGCACCCAAGGAGGAACGCATCGTCATCGTCGAGGACGCCGCCGAACTCGCACCCGACCACCCGCACACGCTCACCCTCGAATCGCGCCCGGCCAACATCGAGGGCGCGGGCGAAGTCGACCTCGCCGCGCTCGTCCGGCAGGCCCTGCGCATGCGCCCCGACCGGATCGTCGTCGGCGAATGCCGCGGCGCCGAGGTGATCGAACTCCTCGCCGCCCTGAACACCGGCCATGAAGGCGGCGCGGGGACCCTGCACTGCAACGCGGCTGCCGACGCGCCGGCGAGACTCGAAGCCCTCGCGCTCCCGCACGGCCTGCCGCGCGAAGGACTCCACGCCCAGCTCGTGGCCGCGCTCCGTGTCATCGTCCACCTGCGCCGCAACGGCACCGGCCGCCAAGTCGCCGAGATCGCTCTGATCGAGACCGGCCAGGCGAGATCGCAGCCGCTCACGGTCGCCACCGCCTGGACCCGCCACGGCCCGGGCCCGAGCGCGGGCGTCCTCGAACGCCTCCTGAAGGAGCGGAACGCATGAACAGCATCCGCAACACGCCGACCACCGACACCGCGACAGATCGCGCTGTGCGCCACGCGAAACCAGCCAACTGCGAAGAACGCGCTCCGCGGTTTACAGACGGCTCGCGGCCCTTGGCCGCGCCGCCGGCTGCAGACGACCACGTCAGCCGTGCGGGAGCGGACCGCCCGCGGCCAGCTAACTGCCAAGAGAGCCCTTCGCGGTTCAGCGGCAGCTCGCGACTTTCGACCGCGCCGCAGGCCGCTCACTCTGCACCGCAACGCCGACCGGCCGCACACCAGCGGCAGGCCGCTGGCAGAACCGGCGCCTCGGTCCAGCCGCTCCCCGAGGACGAGCGCACCAGCCTTGGAAACGCGCACCGGTCCCAACCAGCCGCCTGCGGAGACTGCACACCGCAGCCGCTCGACAGCACGCCACCATCCGCGGCGACACCGCGAACCGCGCCACCGTGCCGACCGCAAGCCCACCACAGCGTGGCTGCCGCAGCCACGGACACCATCTCCTGCCCGCCGCGTCCGTCGAGGCGGGTGCGCAACCGGACCGACCGCGCGAGCCGCAGCGCCCGCACCAGGCTCGCGACTCCACTCCGCCACACCAACCGACTCCCGGAAGGAGGCACCGCATGACCGCCATCGCCACCGCCCTGATCACCAACCGGCCCAAAACCACTGCCGCGGTCGCTGCACTGATCGCCGCCGCAGTCGCCGCTTGGCTCGCCGGATACCGGCACGATGGCGGACTCGGCCCGCTCGCGGCGGCCGCCGCCGGATCGATCGCGGCGATCTACACCGCCGCCGCGGCCACCGCCTGGCATCTCGCCCTGCGCCGCAAACGCCACCGCGAAGCCCGCCGCGCCGCCGCCGACACCGTCGCCTACCTGGCATCCGACCTCGCCGCAGGAACCGACCCGGCGCGCGCCGTCGCTGCCGCGGAACCTGACTGGCCCGCCGAAGCCACCGCCACCGCACGCCGCCTCCAAGCCGCCCTCCGCATCGCCGCCGAACTCGGCGCCCCCGCGGCGGAACTCTGCCGCAGACTCGCCGAACACCTCAACGACGACGACCAGGCCGCCGCCCGCGCCGGAGCCCAGACCGCCTCGATCCGAGCCACCGCCGCACTGCTCGTCGCACTCCCCGTCGCAGGAGTCGCGCTCGGCGAAACCGCGCTCGGCGTCGAAGCCGTCGCGTTCCTCTTCGCGAACCCGGCCGGCATCGGCGCGGCAGCGACCGCGATGGCACTCCAAGCCGCAGGCCTCGCCTGGACCGGCGCACTCATCAACGCCGTCAACCCGAGGAGCACCTGATGCTGCGCAAACTCATCGGCCCCATCGCAGGAGTCGCCGCCGCGATCGCCATCGGCGGACCCACCGGCATCGTCGCGGGCTTCGGCGCCTGGTGGCTCGCCGCCCGCCTCCTCCGCGCCGACCCGGACCGCGCCGAAAGGGCCGCCGCCGAACGACTCGCCCCGTCCTGGCCCTGGACTCTCGACCTCCTCGCAGCCTGCATGCGCGCCGGGGCCCCGTTCCCCCAAGCCGCGTTCGCCGTCGCCGAAACCGACGACCCCGAGATCGGCGACCGCCTCAACCGCTTCGCCGGAGCGATCCACCTGGGCGCCACCGCCTCAGAAGCACTCCCCGAACTCGGCAGGCTCCCAGGTGCGGCCCGCCTCGCCCGCCAACTCGACCGGTCCGGCGACTCCGGCGCCGCCATCGCCGCCGGACTCGAACAACTCGCCGCCTCGATCCGATCAGAACTGCGCACCCGAACCGAAGAACGCGCCGGACGCGCCGCAGTGGCCCTCGTCGGCCCCCTGTGCCTGTGCTTCCTGCCCGCGTTCGTGCTCGCCGGAATCGGCCCCGTCGTGCTCGGCATCGTCACCGACACGCTCGCCACCGGCCCCTGACCACACCGTCTAAGGGCGACACCGCCCGACAACCGAAGAGAGGAAATCGCGATGCACGCGAACACCCACACCACCCTGGCCCTACCGACCCGCCGCGACTGTCGGGCGCCGTCCCGACCCGACACCTGCCAGGCCTCATGCCGCCCCGAAAGCCGCAGGCGACCGGCCTGCGAACCCGACGGCGCCCGACCGAGACCCGCCTGCGAACTCGCCGGTGCCCGGCCTGGGCCCGCATGCCGCCCCCAACGCGAAGCTGAACAAACCAACCCGACCCCGGCTCCTACCCCGGCCCAACCTTGGTCGCCCGGCTCGAACCGCAGCCGGACCCCGATCACCGCAGGGCCCTCCACGCTCACCGACGACAGCCCGCCCCCAAAGCACCGCCCCAGCCCCGGCCCGAAACCCGAAGACGAATGGAGCCCGAGCCGGATGCGCCGCAACACCAAACCGAGCTGGGGCGAGCGATTCGCCCCCAAGCTCCGCGGCGACAGCGGCATGAGCACCGCCGAGTACGCGGTCGGCACACTCGCCGCCGTGGCCTTCGCCGGAGTCCTCCTCAAAGTGCTCACCTCAGGCCCGGTCCAGACCGCCCTCTCCGACCTGATCGAACGGGCACTCTCATGAAACCGGGCAGCCGAACCGCACCAAGGAACCAGATCCGGCCAGAACCTCCACCGCCCGCAACCCGCATGGCACGCCGCCGACCCGAAACAGAGAAGGCACCGAAACGCCGCCCGAAAGCAAGAGGACCACGCGCACGACCGTCCGCGAGCAACGAAGCGGCCGAGACCAGCCGAGGCCCACGCAAGAAGACGCCAAGAGCCGACCGAAACCAACCGGCCACCGGCCCGACCTGCGATCGCCGAAGCACCGAAAGCGGGTTCGTGACCGCAGAACTGGCAGCGGCACTCCCCGCCGTGGTCGCGGTCCTGGCGCTCGGCCTGTGGGCGGTCACCGCGGTCGGCATGAAAGTCCGGGCGATCGACGCGGCCAACAGCGCCGCGATCGCAGCGGCCCGAGGCGAAGACGCCCAAGCCGTCGCGGCCGCTTACCTGCCCGACGGCGCATCGGTCGCGGTGTCGAGCGACGGGACCGTGGCGCGAGCAGTCGTGACCGCACCGGTCCGGCCGCTCGGCCCGCTGACACCGCCGATGGACGTCACCGCGCAAGCCGCCGCCCCGATGGAACCGGGCCTGCCCCAATGAGAAAGGAGCGAACCAGACACCGACCGGGGCCGTCCACGGCACGGACTGGACACCGACCGGGACCGGTTGCGACAAGGCATGGGCGCCAGACAGAGCCGGGATCGGCCGCGACGCCTCCGAGACAACGACGGAAGCCGACAGCCTCAACCGGTTCGGAACGCGGCTCGGCCACGGTCCTCGCCGCCGGGCTGACGGCAGCGCTGCTCGTCACGGCAGTCGCCTTCGTGTCCGTCGGCCAGGCCAGCGCTGCCCGACACCGCGCCCAAGGCGCGGCGGACGCCGCCGCGCTGGCGGGGGCCGCGAGGGTCCTGTTCGGCGAAGGCGAGGCGTGCGCGGCGGCGCAGGCGATGGTCGAGCAGTCGGCCACCGAGTTCCAAGGATGCGAGGTGAACGATCTGGAAGTGACAGTCCGCGTGACCGAGACGGCGAACGGTCTCCCAGCGGCCTTCGGCCCGGCCCGAGCGGTATCCCGAGCGGGCCCGGTCACGGTCGAATAGCGCGACCACGACCGAGAGTCGCTCATGCGGGCTCGGCAGCGGTCGAATAGCGCGCCTGCGACCGAGGCGGTCGCCGTCTGGGCACGAACGCCCAAGACGGCCGCTCGCTCGGGCACGATCTGCAGCGGTCGCACGCGAGCACGACCGGTCCCGGCGGCCGAGGCCAGGCCGCCGGGACCGGGAACAACGAACGGCATCAACCGAAGACCGGCATGCCAAGACGGCAGCGGGCGGGCGGAAGCGGGGTGGGGTGGGCGGAGGCGAGGTGGGGTGGGGTGGGGGGGAGGGGGAGGGCCCCGGGAGGAGGTCCGAAAACCGAGGCGCACCCGGCGATTCGACGGCTGGGCAAGCGAACCGCGATCGGTGATCGGGCGGCCGGTCTGGCGGGTGGGGAACTGAGGCGCGACCGGCGGTGCGGCGGCCGGTCCGGCGGTTGGGGGAGCGAGGTGCGGTCGGCGGTGCGGCGGCCGGTCCGGCGGGTGGGGAACTGAGGCGCGGCCGGCGGTGCGGCGGCCGGTCCGGCGGGTGGGGAACTGAGGCGCACCCGGCGGTCTGGCGGCCGGTCTGGCGGTCGGGGGAAGCGAGGCGCACCCGGCGGTCTGGCGGCCGGTCCGGCGGTCCGGGAAAGCGCGGCGCGGGCCGGTGATCTGTCTGGTGAGGTGCGTTGGTCACACTCCGGTGTGTCCTTGGCCTGCTGGTGGTGCCGGAGGGGCTCGGGCCGTCTAAGCTCGCGCAATGGAGAAACACCGTTCTTCAATCGCCGCGGCGCCCGCGACCCGGTCGCCCGGCCGCCGCACGTACCTCATGTGCCGCCCCGCCTACTACGCGGTCGAATACGCCATCAACCCTTGGATGGACACGACCGCCCCCGTCGACGCCGCGCTCGCCTGCGCCCAGTGGGAAGCCCTCGTCGACGCTTACACCGGCCTCGGCCACGAAGTGGTCACCATCGAGCCCGAGCCGGGCCTCCCCGACATGGTCTACGCCGCCAACGGCGCCTTCGTGGTCGACGGCATCGCCTACGGCGCGAGCTTCCGCTACCCCGAGCGCCGCCCCGAGGCCGACGCCCACGAGAAGTGGTACCGCACCTCCGGCTGGAAGTTCGCCGAGCCCGAGTTCATCAACGAAGGCGAAGGCGACTTCACCTACCTGCCCGGCCGCGAGCTCATCCTCGCCGGCTGGGGCTTCCGGACCGATGCCCGCGCGCACGCCGAGGCCGCCGACGTCTTCGGCCGCCCCGTCGTCTCGCTGCGCCTGATCGACCCGAGCTACTACCACCTCGATACCGCCCTCGCGCCCCTCGACGACCACAACGTCGCCTACTACCCGGAGGCCTTCGCCCCCGGCAGCCGCCTGCTCCTCGAGCGGCTCTTCCCCGACGCGGTGATCGCCGACGCCGAGGACGCCGCCGGGTTCGGCCTGAACTTCGTGTCGGACGGCCGCAACGTCGTCGTCAACGCCGAAGCCGCCCGGTTCGCCGAGAAGCTCCGCGATGCCGGGTACGAGACCGTCCCGGTCGACCTCTCCGAGCTGAAGAAGGGCGGCGGCTCCGTCAAGTGCTGCACCGCCGAACTGCGCCGGTGACCGCCGGGGCGTGAGCCCGAGAACCGACCGAGGGGCCGGTGGACCGTCTGGTCCACCGGCCCCTCGGACTTCGGGGGGATCAGGTCGAGGATGCGGGCGGCGTCCTGCCGAGGCGCGCGCGAGCCGCCTGCACAGCCCGCATCCTGGTCTCAGCGGGGGTTCACGCGGCGGCCATCGTGGTCTCGAGCCCGGTCGGCTGGAAGCCGCCCGGCTGGGGGGCCAGGCGCGGCCGGTTCGTGTTGTCGCGCATCGGGGCGGGACGCGCGTCGGCCTGGACGACCGGCGGGAGGAACGAGGGCTGGGACGGGCGGTGGACGCGCTCGGCCGGGGCGGCGAGGCGCGGGTTCGGGGCCGGGAACGGGCTGGTCGGGTGCGCGCCGCCGACGGGCAGCACCTCGAGCGCGGTCCGCACGAGCCCGGGACGCATGAGCGACACGGTGTTCTCGGTGCGCACGAGAGCGACGGTGTCCTCGGTGCGGTCGGGCGCGTCGGCGACCAGGTCGAGGTCGGCGAAGACGGAGGCGGTCGCGAGCCGGTCGGCCGCAGGGCGGGCGTCGGCCTTGGGGCGGCGGAACGCGCGGGCCAGGAGCGCGTCGATGCGCCAGACCCGCTTGGCGTGGGTCGCGGGCAGCCAGAAGTGCCAGCGGTGCGGCTCGCTCGCGCCGGGTCCTTCGAGGACGGTGAAGTTGAGTTCGACGCCGGGCCCGGCCGGGTCGGCCGACCAGCGCAGGTTCTCGATCGCGGCGACGGGGGCGTCGAGGCAGAGGCGGACGCGGCCGAGGAGGCGCGACTGGCGGGTGACGACCAGGCGCTCGCCGGTGAGCATGAGGACGTGGTCGCCGCTGCCGAGCCCGTCGGAGCCGACGCAGCGGCTGAGGAGGGAGACCTGGTCTCCGGACCCGATGTTGCGGCGGAGGAGGGGGACGTGCCGGGTCAGGGCCGTCGAGGTCAGGCCCGCCTCGGCCGAACAGGCGAGCATTGTGCGGGAGAAAAGGTCCATCTGCTTGTACCCCACAGAAATCCGTGTGCGTTCGTCATTGCGACGCGCTCTCGGAGGGAGTAACGGCAATCCGCATATGCAAGTTACGGCTACGGGGTGGCCTTCCCTACAACTCACCCCTTCGGGCGAGCGCGGGTGGCCGGGGCGGTTCAGTCCCCGCTGCCCGGCAGCGGGTCGGTTTCGGTGTCGGAGGCCGGGTCGAATTCGAGGTCGAGGCGGATTTCGGCCGTGTCGAGGGCGGCTTCGAGGTCGGGTTCGGCGTAGCCGGGATCGTCCCAGCCATAGTCACTGCTGTGACCGGCATCCCAGTTCCAGTCGTCGTCCCAGTCGGGCACGAGCTCGGGATCGTCGGCTTCCTCGCGGCCGCAGTCGCCGTCGCTCCCGTCGACCGGGACGAGCTGCGGCGGGGTGCTCTGCTCGGGGACGGGCTCGTCCGCGCGTTCGTCGCTGGGCTCGTGCGGGGGCGCTTCGGCGTCGTCGGCCTCGACGATGCGCTCTGCCTGGGGTTCCGCGGCGCTGACGGCGATCCGCGGCTCCGGTCCGGGCCCGCTGGGGCCGCTCGGGCCGACCGGGCTGTCGTCGCCGCCCGCGACGCCCGCCGGGTCGGGGGTCTCGTCCGCTTCGATGACGACGGTCTGCGGGTCGTAGTCGAGCGGTTCGGCGCCGTCGCCGCCGCCGTAGAGGTCCTTCGCGAAGGTCCACCCGATCAGCGAGAAGGACGCCACGGTCCCGGCGCTCACGCCGACCATGGCGAACCAGATGCCCACCGGCCAGCGTCCGCCCTGGTCGCTGCCTCTGCCGCGCACCCCGTGCTCCTTCCCGCCACCCCCGTGCGACGAAACGGCCGTTCAGGACCGATGATGTCGATGGCTCGACCGATCACTACTCTGCGTCAGTCTCTCGTCCCGAATAGTAATGGGACGGCGGCTATGGCGCGCACCACCCAAGACTTTGGGATGCTTGGATACACCGGAATACGAATATGAGGAGGCATCAATGGGCGACACACAGCGTCCTGCCAAGAAGACGGCCAAGAGCCGTCCGAAACCCGCCTCAGCGAACGAACCAGAGTTCGTGCAACTGCTGACTCCGGAGGGTCAGCGCGTCAAGCATCCCGACTACGACCTCAACCTCACCGACGACGAGTACCGCGGCCTCTACCGCGACCTCGTCATCACCCGCGAACTGGACGCCCAGGGCACCGCCCTGCAGCGCCAGGGCCAGCTCGGCCTGTGGCCGAGCCTGCTCGGCCAGGAGGCCGCGCAGGTCGGGTCCGGCCGCGCCCTCAAGGCGCAGGACACGGTCTTCCCGGCCTACCGGGAACTCGGCGTCCAGTGGTGCCGGGGCATCGACCTCATCTCGTCGTTCGCGCTCTTCCGCGGGACCGACCTCGGCGGACGCGACGTCGCCGCCGACCGCTTCAACATGTACGCGATCGTCATCGCCTCGCAGACCCTCCACGCCGCCGGGTACGCCATGGGCGTGTCCATGGACGGCGCGGTCGGCAACGACGACGGCGAGGCCGTCGTCGTCTACCACGGCGACGGCGCGACCAGCGAGGGCGACTTCAACGAGGCGCTCATCTGGGCCGGGGTCTTCAACGCCCCGCTGGTGCTGTTCTGCCAGAACAACCAGTACGCGATCTCGGAGACGAACGCCCGACAGTTCCGGCTGCCGCCGTACCGCCGCGCCGAGGGCTTCGGCGTCCCCGGGATCCTCGTGGACGGCAACGACGTCCTCGCGACCTACGCGGTCACGCAGGCCGCCCTCGACCGCGCCCGCCGCGGCGAGGGCCCGAGCCTGGTGGAGGCCTACACCTACCGGATGCAGCCCCACACCACGTCCGACGACGCCACCCGCTACCGCGACGCGGCCGAGCTGGACTTCTGGCGCGCGAAGGACCCGATCGTCCGCTACCGCAAGTGGCTGGACGCCGAGGGATTGGCCGACGAGGCCTACTTCGCCGCGATCGACACCGAGGCGGGCGAGCTCGTCCGCGAGCTGCGCGCCCGCGTCATGGCGCTGACCGACCCGGAGGTCGCCGAGATGTTCGACAACGTGTTCGCCGAGATGCCCGCGGAACTCGCGGCCCAGCGCGCCGAGGCCCTCGACTTCCAGGCCTCCCTGGACGAGGGGAGCGACGTCCGATGACCACCATGACCATGGTCAAGGCCCTCAACGAAGGCCTGCGACGCGTGCTCGAGGCCCAGCCGAAGTCGCTCGTCATGGGCGAGGACGTGGGCCGCCTCGGCGGCGTCTTCCGCGTCACCGACGGCCTGCAGAAGGACTTCGGGTCCGAGCGCATCATCGACACCCCGCTCGCCGAATCCGGCATCATCGGCACCGCGATCGGCCTCGCCATGCGCGGCTACCGGCCGATCTGCGAGATCCAGTTCGACGGCTTCGTCTACCCCGCGTTCGACCAGCTCGTCTCGCAGCTGGCGAAGATCCCGAACCGCTCGGCGGGCCGCGTGCGACTGCCCGTCGTCGTGCGCATCCCCTTCGGCGGCGGCATCGGCGCGATCGAGCACCACTCGGAGTCCCCCGAGGCGTACTTCGCGCACACCGCCGGCCTCAAGGTCGTCACCTGCTCTAACCCCAACGACGCCTACTGGATGATCCAGCAGGCCGCCGCCGGGGACGACCCGGTGATCTTCTTCGAGCCCAAACGCCGCTACCAGGCCAAGGGCGAGGTCGACACCGAACGGAACGAGCAGGGGCTCTACAGCGCCCGCACCCTCCGCGAGGGCCGCACCGCGACCCTCATCGCCTACGGCCCCACCGTGGACGTGGCAGCGAACGCCGCCGCCGCGGCGGCCGAGGAAGGCCTCGACCTCGAGGTGATCGACCTCCGCGCGCTCTCCCCGATCGACTGGGAGCCGCTGTTCGCGTCGGTCCGCAAGACCGGCCGGGCCGTCGTCGTCCACGAGGCCCCCGGCAGCGTCGGCATCGGCGCCGAGGTCGCCGCCCGCATCACCGAGGAGTGCTTCTACTCCCTGGAGTCCCCCGTCCTGCGGGTGACCGGCTATGACGTCCCTTATCCGGCGAGCCGCCTCGAAGACGACTACCTTCCGAACCTGGACCGGGTGCTCGACGCCGTCGACCGGTCGCTCGAGTACTGAGGAGCGGGATATGGGTCAGAAGATCACGTTCAACCTGCCCGACCTCGGTGAGGGACTCACCGAGGGCGAAGTCGCCGCGTGGCTCGTGGAGCCGGGCGGCGAGGTCAAGCTCAACCAGCCGTTCGTGGAGGTCGAGACCGCCAAGGCCCTCGTCGAGGTGCCCAGCCCGTACGACGGGGTGCTCGCCGAGCACCACGCCGAGGCGGGCGAGACGATCGACGTCGGCAAGCCCCTCGCGAGCTTCGAGGTCGAAGGCGCCGAGGCGCCCCCGGCCGAGAAGAAGAAGGACGAGCGCACGCCGAACCTCGTCGGCTACGGCGCACGCGAGGCCGGCTCCAAACGCCGCAAGCGCCGCACCGGCGAGCCCTCGGCCCCCGCCGCTGCGCCCGCCCCGGCGGCGCCGCCCGCACCTCCCGCTCCGGCCCCGGTCGCCACACCGGCCCCCTCGGGTCCGGTGCTCGCCAAGCCCCCGGTGCGCAAGCTCGCCAAGGACCTCGGCGTCGACCTCGCCTCACTCGTCCCCACGGGGCCGAACGGCACGGTCTCCCGGGCCGACGTCGAAGCGGCAGGCGCCGCACCCGCCGCCGCGCCTCCCGTCAAGGTCACGGCCTCCGCCGAGGACCAGCGCATCCCGATCAAGGGCGTCCGCAAGCTCACGGCCCAGAACATGGTGGCCTCCGCCTTCACCGCCCCGCACGCCACGGTGTTCCTCACCTGCGACGTCACGGGCATGATGGCCACGGTCAAGGAGTTCAAGGCCCGCAAGGAGTTCGCGGACGTCAAGGTCACGCCGCTGCTGTTCGTGGCCAAGGCGGTCCTCCTGGCCGCCCGCCGCCACCCGATGATCAACGCCCAGTGGGACGAAGCGGCGCAGGAGATCGTCGTCAAGCACGACGTGAACCTCGGCATCGCCGCCGCCACCCCGCGCGGCCTGGTCGTCCCGAACGTCAAGGCCGCCCAGGACCTGAGCCTGGTCGAACTCGCCGAGGCCCTCACCGCGCTGGCGCGCACCGCCCGCGACGGGAAGACCTCGCCCGCCGACATGTCCGGCGGGACCATCTCGATCACCAACGTCGGCGTCTTCGGCATCGACACGGGCACGCCGATCCTCCCTCCGGGGGAGTCGGCCATCCTCGTGTTCGGCGCCGTCCGGCCGCAGCCGTGGGTGCACGAGGGCGAGATCGCCGTACGCCAGGTGACCACGCTCGGGCTGTCCTTCGACCACCGGCTCATCGACGGGGAGCTCGGCTCGCAGTTCCTCGCCGACGTCGGCGCGTTCCTGCAGCACCCTGGGGAAACACTGCTCGCCTGGACGTGATCAAGGGCACCGACGAATCGTTGGCGGATCCCAGTATTCGGTGTTGTAATTGAGGCACGGAAACAACGAGGAAACATATCTTCGAAGCTTCCGACGTCTCAGGAGACTGGGACCGCGAACTTTATCTCCTCCCATTGGTGCGGAGGACAGCGCCGAGTCGCCGCACCATTGAGACCCTCTCCAGGGGGTTCTCACACCGGCCGGGTGCCGCGTTTGCCATGAGGGGTGGGCAACCGCTGGCACCCGGCCTTTTTCGCACCCTCCTTTCGCGAGGCACCTCCTCCCGCCTTTCCCGCCCGCTCAGTAACCCTGTCGAGTGATCGCGAGCGCCGCTGCGGTACCGTGTGACGCGTCTGGCGTGCCCCCAAGACGCCAGGCCGGAAGCAGCATTGAGGAGCAGCCGTGACCTCCGAGCAAGGCAACCCGCCTGAAAAGGGCGAGGGCAGCGAAGACCAGAACGCAGCCGAGCAGGTCCCCGGGACCGACGCCGCCGCGACCCCCGAGCCGGTGACCGCCGACGACACCGCGGACGCCGCCCCCGAGACTCCCGCTGCCGCCGAGAGCGCGCCCGCGGCCGAGTCCGCTGCCGAGCCTCCGGCCCCGGCCGAGCCCGCGGCCCCCGCCGCCGAGACGCCCGCCGAAGCCGCTCCGGAACCCGAAGCGCCGCAGGCCGAACCGGCCGCTCCCGAGGCTCCCGCCGCGCCCTCGATCGACGAGGGCGCCACCGCCGCCATCCCGACCTCCGCGCTCAGCGACGCCGAGATCCCGGCCGCCCCCGCCGCCGACGCCCCGGCCGCCCCGATGGCGGACGCCGCCCCGGAACCCGAAGCGCCGCAAGCGGCCCCGTCGGTCGACGAGGGTGTCACGCAGGCCATCCCGACCTCCGGGTCGATCGACATCGACATCCCGGCCGCTCCGGCCGCCGACGACGCGCCCGCCCAGGTCGCCCCGTCCGCTCCGGAACCGCCTGCGGCGCAGGCACCTCCGGCCGGTCCCCAGTTCGACGACGACGGCACGCAGATCCTGCGTCTCGGCCCGTCCCAGCCGTCCGCCCCCGCGGCTCCTGCGGCGAACCCGTACGAGGAGAGCACGCAGGTGCTGCCGCCCCAGGGCGTCTCGGGCTTCAACGCCCCCGCGCCCTACGGTGAGCAGGCGGCCCAGTCGCCCGCTTCGGCGTGGCCGTCGCCGCCGCCGAACCCGCTGTCCAACCCGGACGCCGCCCAGGCCCCCGCCCCGGCGCCGAGCCCGGTCCAGCCGCCCGCCGCGGTCCCGCCGCCCCCGGCGAACCCGTACGCGCAGCCGCAGTCGGCCTACCAGGCCCCGCCGCCTCCGGTGGCCCCGCCGCCCGCGCAGTCGGACGCGACGCAGAAGCTCATCATCGGCGCGCACAACCCGCACAGCGAGCCGCCGCCCGCGATGGCCCCGGGCTACGACCCGAGCCAGCCGCCGCCGTCGCAGCCGCCGGGCGCCCAGTACTCGCAGCCGGGTGTCCCGCCCGGCCAGGGCTACCCCAGCCAGCCGCTGCAGGTCGAGGTCGTCAAACGCCGGAAGTGGCTCGTCCCGGTGCTCGCGTCGCTCGGCGCGCTCGTCGTGCTCGCGGCCGGTGTGGGCGTGTACTTCCTGCTGTTCGCCGCTCCGAAGTTCGAGGAGAACGGCTGCGTCCGCCACACGAGCGGCGACCAGGCCGAGGCCATCGACTGCGCCGACGCCAAGGACGGCGAGGACTACGAGATCGTGCAGAAGGTCGGCGACGGCCAGGAATGCGCCGACGCGGGCCGCGAGACCCTCACCGTGGGCGAGGACGTCTACTGCCTGACCCTCATCGGCGAGCCCGCCGAAGGCGAGGGCGGCGCCGAGCCGACCGACGAGGCCTCCTAAGACAAACCGCCTGACGGGCGGATATATCGCGATAAATCCCCCCTAAAGGGACCCCTGGTACAAAAATACCGGAGGGGTACGACATCGCCTCGGGCCGACGGGTAACCCCGTCGGCCCGAAACGTTAGCTGAGACAGCCTCGCGAACCGCGCCCTGTGAGACCGCTTCAATATCGGCCCCAGCGCAGCCGGGGCCGACCCCGTGCGAGCTACGCTCGCCCGATGGCACAGCCCAGCAAGCAGTCCCGCGTCCGCGCCGCCGAGCTCGTCGGGCGCGGCTGGCTCAACACCGGCGGCCGCAGCCTCGACCTCGCGAGCCTGCGCGGCAAAGTCGTGGTGCTCGATTTCTGGACCTTCTGCTGCATCAACTGCCTCCACGTCCTCGACGAGCTCCGCCCGCTCGAGGAGAAGTACGGCGACGCGCTCGTCGTCATCGGCGTTCACTCTCCGAAGTTCGAGCACGAGCGCGACCCGCAGGCCCTCGCCGCGGCTGTCGAGCGCTACGGCGTCGCGCACCCCGTCCTCGACGACCCCGACCTCAAGACCTGGGACGCCTACGCCGCGCGCGCCTGGCCGACCCTCGTCGTCCTCGACCCAGAGGGCTACGCCGTCAACCACATGGCCGGCGAAGGCCACCTCGAAGCCCTCGACCAGATCGTCGGCGACCTCGTCGCCGCCCACACCGCCAAGGGCACGCTCGACCCCGAAGGCAGCCCGTATGTGGCCGCCGCGCCTGCCGAGACCACACTCCGCTTCCCCGGCAAGGCGATCGAGCTCCCCGGCGGTGACGTGCTCGTCACCGACTCCGCCCGCCACCGCCTCGTCCGCCTCGCCCCCGACCTCGCCACCGTGGTCGGCGTGATCGGCACCGGCGAGCGCGGCCGCGACGACGGCGCCGAGCCCCGGTTCAACGAACCGCAGGGCCTCGCGCTCCTCCCCGAGGCGACCGCCGCCGCGGTCGGCTACGACGTGGTCGTCGCCGACACCGTGAACCACCTCCTGCGCGGCGTCCGCCTCGCCGACGGCCACGTCACCACCGTCGCCGGGACGGGCAGGCAGTGGCGCATGGACAACGGCACCGAGCACGCGCTCGACGTCGACCTCTCCTCGCCCTGGGACCTCGCCTGGTTCGACGACCGGCTCATCGTCGCCATGGCCGGGATCCACCAGCTCTGGTACTTCGACCCCGCCGCCCGCACCGCCGGGGTCTACGCCGGGACCACCGTCGAGAGCCTCAAGGACGGCGCGCTCGACCAGGTCTGGATGGCCCAGCCCTCCGGCCTCGCCGCCGACGGCGCACGGCTGTGGCTCGTCGACTCCGAGACCTCCGCGCTCCGCTACGTCGAGGACGGGGAGATGCACACCGCGGTCGGCCAGGGCCTGTTCGACTTCGGGCACGTCGACGGCCCCGCCGATGACGCCCTCATGCAGCACCCGCTCGGCCTCGCCGTGCTCCCCGACGGGCGCGTCGCCGTCGCCGACACCTACAACGGCGCCCTGCGCGCCTACGACCCCGCGACCCGGACGGTGTCGACCCTCGCGGCGGGCCTCGCCGAACCCAGCGACGTGGTCGTCGTGGACGAGAGGGTCCTCGTCGTCGAATCGGCCGCGCACCGCCTCACCGCGCCCGACCTCGGCGAGGCCGCCGTCTCCGGTCAGCACCACCGGGTCACCCGCAAGCGCATCAAGGTCAAGCCGGGCGCGCTGCGCCTCGAGGTGCTCTTCGAGCCCGCCGCTGGCCAGAAGCTCGACTACACGTTCGGCTCCCCGGTCCAGGTCACCGTCTCGGCCGACCCGCCGCAGCTCCTTGCCGAGGGCGCGGGCAAGGGCGAGGAGCTCGGCCGCGACCTCGTCCTCGCGGACGGGATCGGGCAGGGCGTCCTGCAGGTCGTGGCGCAGGCGGCGACGTGCGACGCCGAGGCCGAGCACCCCGCGTGCCACCTCACCCGCCAGGACTGGGGCGTGCCCGTCGAGATCGCCGAGGACGGCGTCTCGACCTTGCGGCTAGTGCTGCGCGCCTAGCCCCCGAACGGGTGTGATCTCTTGCGGCAGCTGGTATTTCACCTGCCCGGAGCGTGTCATGAATACGCGCCGTCCTCACGGCGCATTACGTTGTTCGGATCCGTTCCGAGCACGTCCTATCAGGGAGGAAACCGCTGTGACCTTGGCGCCGGTGGAAGAACGCTACTCCGAGTACGAGCACTGGCTGGTGCTCAACGCCGCCGATCAGATCGTCACCGTGGGCAAGCTGCTGGAGCAGCAGGTCCGCACCCTCGAGTACCTCACCCCCGAATACGCCGGCAGCCTCGCCGAGTTCGAGCCCGACCTCACTCGCCTGCACGGCTAGCCCGACCGCCGCGAGGGGCCGTCCCGGCGCCGGGACGGCCCCCTCCGCCGCCAGTACGCTGAAAGCGAAGTCGCGCCCCAGCGGCGCGGCCGCGTCGCACCTCGCTGCTAACGTCGATATGTGGAATCTTTCGAGAGGCCCTTCGGCGACGAGTCCGGCCCCGTCCAAGCCCCGATGCATCCCGCGTGGATCCGCATCATGCCGTGCAGCATCGAGTTGTTCCGCACCGTCCCCTCCGTGAACCTGTTCCCGGCGAGCTGGTGGGCCGACGCCTTCCCCGAGGACGACATCTGGAACGAGCCGGTCTGGTGCGACCCGGGCGACGTCGACGACTGGATCGCCGAGGCCTCCGAGCACCACCTGGGCGCGTCCCAGGAGGTCATCGAGAAGGAGGCCCGCGAGGAGTACGACCGGGCCACCGCCGAGCGCAGCGAGCGCATCGACACCTTCACCACCCACTGCCGCCGCGCGGGCCTGCCCGTCCCGCACACCGTGCGCGACCTCCTGGAGTTCCTGCTCGCGCTCGGCCTGTACCGCTCCGAGATGCGCGACGGGAAGCTGTACGTCGCCCCGCTGCTGTACACCAACCCGTTCGACGTGCTCGCCTTCGACAAGGTCGAGGCCATCGAGGAGGCCGCCGACCAGCGCGGGGACCTCGAGGAGCTCACGGCGATCGCGATCCGCCGCGTCGGCGGCATCGACTACGAGTTCGACGACGAGGGCCGCTTCACGCTGCCCGGCGGCGCGAAGTCCGCCACGGTGCGCGTCAGCCTGAACGCGCTCGCCGAGGACGCGGGCGTCCCGGCCCCGGTGATCCGCGGGATGCTCATGGAGCTCGCCGAGGACGGGGACGTGGCCGGCTCGGTCGACATCGGCCAGGTCGGCGTCGCGGAGGAGTTCACGCTCACCGCCTCGGACGACCTGCTCGGCGGCTACCCGAACGACGAGCTGCTGCCGCCCGAGCACGCCTGATCGCGGCGTTTCGCCGGAATGTCGTGAACGCCGCCTGGACGGCTGCGACCAGGACCGCACTCCATTCACGCTCAGTTCACCTTCACGTTCACCTGCGTGCACTTGCATGGCGTTCCATGAGGGCAGAACACGTTAACGGCGGTTGACTTTCGCTGATTGGAGTTCGCGTGAGCGTGAACGAGACTGGTACCCGCGCCCAGGCCCCCATCGCGGGCCTCGCCCCCGGCCGCGCCGTGCGCGGCAACGCGCAGGGGTCGCTGTTCACCCCGACGCAGACCGACACGGTGATCGACCTCAAGGGCGTCGACATCCACTACGGCCGGGCGCACGCCGTCCGCGACGTGTCGCTGCCGGTGGCGCGCAACCAGATCACCGCGATGATCGGCCCCTCGGGCTGCGGCAAGTCGACGGTGCTCCGCTCGATCAACCGCATGAACGACCTCATCCCGGGCGCGAAGGTCTCCGGGACCATCTCCTTCCACGGCCAGGACATCTACGGCCCGGGCGTCGACCCGATCGCGGTGCGCCGCCACATCGGCATGGTGTTCCAGAAGGCCAACCCGTTCCCGAAGTCGATCTTCGACAACGTCGCGTACGGCCTGCGCATCAACGGCATGAAGGACAACCTCGCCGACCGCGTCGAGCAGGCGCTGCGCGGCGCGGCCCTGTGGGACGAGGTCAAGGACAACCTCAAGAAGAGCGCCCTGGCGCTCTCGGGCGGGCAGCAGCAGCGCCTGTGCATCGCCCGCGCGATCGCCGTGCAGCCGGAGGTCCTGCTCATGGACGAGCCGTGCTCGGCGCTCGACCCGATCGCGACCGCGCGCATCGAGGAGCTCATGAGCGAGCTGGTGCGCGACTACACGATCGTGATCGTCACGCACAACATGCAGCAGGCCGCGCGCGTCTCTGACTCGACGGCGTTCTTCTCGGCGGCGATCGACGACGCGGGCGAGCGGTACGGCTTCCTCGTCGAGTTCGACGAGACGCAGCGCCTGTTCTCCAACCCGTCGGACTCGCGCACCGAGGACTACATCACCGGCCGCTTCGGCTAGGAGCCAAGTACTTACGGCGGCGCGATCGAGGGGTTCGCGCCGCCGTTTCCTTGCCGTAGAAGAGAACCCGGGACGGTGCATCGCACCGTCCCGGGTTCTCGTTCGCGCTTCTAGACGTCGTCGCCGCAGAGGATGCCGTAGGTCCGGTTCTCGCCGTCGGTCATCTTCCAGTACCAGTCGGTGCCGCAGTTGGTGCCCTCGGCGTCGGCGTCCTCCTCGGACATGTCCTTGACCGGCTCGGGCAGCATGATCGTGTCGACGACCTTGTAGAGCGCCAGGTCGGAGCCGCAGTCGACGCTCCACCAGCGGTCGCTGTCGTCGAAGCAGTCGCCCACGTCGGGCATGACCGGCAGGTGCCCGGGCTCGGCCGGGTCGGGGTTGCCGACCGCTTCGAGGCAGTAGAGCGAGTCGAGGGTGCCCGAGGAGTACACGTAGTCCCAGTGGGTCCAGGCCTGGCCGAGCTGGTTGGCGCCCCAGCCCTCGCCGCACAGCTCGTAGACCGGCGCGGTGTCGACGATGTAGCCCTCGTCGTCGACGGCGATGTCGGTGACGTCGTAGGACTGGGCGGTGATCTCCCAGAACGCGGTCGGGTCGGAGCAGTCGACGAGCGGGAAGCCGCTGCCCTGGACGTCGTACTCGTACGCGAGGCACTGCCCGGCCTCGGAGCCGGACTCCTCGGCGGGCGTGGTCGCGTCCTCTTCGGGCGTGTTGTCGTTCTCGGACGCCGACTCGGAGGTGTCCTCGCCGCCCTCGGCGGACTTGTCGTCCTCGTTGCCCTTGATGTTCATCGTGACGAGCAGGACGGCGCCGAGCACGAGGACGGTGGCGCCGACGACGATGCCGCCGATGAGCCCGAGGTTCCGCTTGGGCGGCTCGGGCGGCAGGACCGGGCCGCCGTAGGGGTTCCCGGGGTCCTGGCCGTAAGGGGGCTGGCCTCCGCCGCCGCCGTAGGGCGGCTGCTGTCCGCCGCCCGCGCCGCCGTATGCGGGCTGCTGCGGCTGGCTGCCGTAAGGGTTCTGGCCGCCGCCGTAGGGCGACTGGTAACCGTAGCCGGGGGTCTGCGGCTGCTCCGGCGGGGGACCGTAATTCGGAGGGACAGTCATGTCGGCCACGCTATAGGGGCTTGTCAACATCCCGACGATCCGGGGTCGGCGGCGAGTAAGGAATGTCCCAGTTCAGGGCGGACGCCTGTCACCGAACGCCCTGCCGCGTCACCGGTGCGAGGTCCGGCACCGCCCGCCGCGTTCGCGCACCGGAGGGGCCGCCCCCGCCCGGCCGCCCGAATCGGCGGCTCAAAGAGTGTCCGGAAGGACGAGCACGCGTTCGACCGTGTAGTCCTCCATGGCCCACCGCACGCCCTCGCGCCCGACGCCCGACCCCTTGACGCCGCCGTACGGCATCTGGTCGGCCCGGAACGAGGGCACGTCGCCGATGACGACGCCTCCCATCTCCAGCGTTCGGTGGGCGAGCATCGCCTGCGGCAGGCTCTCGGTGAACACCCCGGCCTGGAGCCCGTACCGGGAGTCGTTGACCGCGTCGAGCCCGGCCTGGAAGCTGTCGACGCTCGCGAGCACGAGCACCGGCCCGAACACCTCCTCGCGCAGCACCTTCGCGTCGGGGCGCACGTTCGCGAGCACCGTCGGCTCGATCAGCGAGCCCTCGCGGGGCGCGCCGCCGCACAGGACCTTCGCGCCCTCGTCGACGGCCTCCTCGATCCACGCCTCGACCCGCGCGGCCGCGTTCGCGTCGATGAGGGGCCCCACCTTGCACGACGGGTCGTTCGGGTCGCCCGACGGCAGCGCCTTGACCTGCTCGGTGATGCGGGCGGCCATGTCGGCGTAGGCGGGCGCCTCGATGAAGACGCGCTGCACGGCGATGCACGACTGCCCGGCCTGGTAGTTCCCGAACATCGCGATCCGCTCGGCCGCCCAGTCCCGTTTCGGGTAGTCGGCGGCGACGAGGACTGCGGCGTTCCCGCCCAGTTCGAGCGTCACGTGCTTGTCGGGGACGCGCCGCAGGATCTGCTTGCCCACCGGCCCTGAACCGGTGAACGAGACGACGGGCAGCCGCGGGTCGTCCACGAGCTGGTCGGCCCGGTGGTTGGGGACCGGCAGGACCGAGAGCATCGCGGGCGGCAGGTCGGTCTCGGAGAACAGCGCCCCCAGGTGCAGCGCGGACAGCGGCGTCGCCGGGGCGGGCTTGACGACGATCGGGCACCCGGCGGCGATCGCGGGGCCGACCTTGTGCGCCACCAGGTTCAGCGGGAAGTTGAACGGCGCGATGCCCAGCACCGGCCCGCGCGGGAACCGCCGCACGAGCGCCATGCGGCCCTCGGCGGCCGGGTCCGTGTCGAGGCGCTGCACCTCGCCCGCGAACCTCCGCGCCTCCTCGGCGGCCCACCGGAACGTCGAGACGGCCCGCTTCACCTCGACGCGCGCCCACGCGATCGGCTTGCCCGACTCGGCGGTGATGAGCTCGGCGCAGGTCTCCGCCTCCTCGTCGAGGCGGCGGCGCACGTGCTCCAAGGCCTCGGCCCTCGCGTGCGCGGGCAGGGCCGCGCATTCGCGCGCGGCGCCCGCGGCGGCGGCGACGGCGGCCTCCACCTGCCCGGCGGTCGCCCAAGAAGTGGCGCCCACAGGGGACTCGTCGTAGGGGTGGGTGACGAAGAACTCCTCCTCGCCGTGCTGCGGACGGCCTGCCACCCAAATAGGCGAAACGGGACGGAGACGTTGCGACATGCCTCCAGCCTACGGGTTCGAGCGTGTGCGGCGCTGCGGTTGGGCGCCGCGAATCCGTGCCGGGCCCCTCACGGGGCGAGACCGGAAGGGCCCGAAGCGGGTCGGGCCGCCACAGGGGACGGCGTCCCGGCGCAGGCGGGAGCCCCCGCAACCCGTGTGCGTCCATTTGCCCGTCCAAGGCATGATGAGGGCATGAGTGAACAGCAATCAGGTGCGGGCTATCCGCAGAGCCAGCCCCAGCAACAGGCCTACCCCCAGGCCCCCTATGCCTCGCCGCAGGCGCAGTACCAGGCCCAGCAGCAGTACGCGTCCTATGCTCCCCCGGCCCCGTCGCTGTTCGACAAGCTCGGCGTCCCCTCCATGCCCGCGATCCTCGGCCTCTGCGGCCTCGCCGCGCTGGTCCTGGCCGGACTCATCGCCGGGACGAGCTCGGGCGGCTCGAGCGAGTTCGGCGAGGGCACGGTCCTGTCCGCGTTCGTGAGCGGCGAGATCAGCGGCGGCGTCCAGTCGAACCTGGTGGCCGTCATCGTCATGCTCGCGCTGACCCTGTTCACCGGTGAGAAGCTGCGGAACCTGTGGAAGTCGCTGGCCGTGGTCGGCGCCGCGATCTTCCTGGCGAGGCTCCTGTTCACGGTCCTGGCGCTGGGCGACGGCGACTCCGCCGCCGACCCGTCGGCGTGGATCGGCGCGTTCCTGCTCGTCGCCGCGTACGGCCTGTTCGCGGCCGGAGCGGTCATGGTCCCCGGCTCGGCCGCCGCCGCGCAGCCCGCCGCCCCCGCCGCGCCGCAGGGCTACCCGACCGGGCAGCAGCCCGCCGTGCAGCAGCCGCAGGCCCCGCAGGCTCCTGCGACCCAGCAGAACCCGTGGCCGCAGGCGCCCCAGCAGTAACGGCCCGAACGCAGCCGAAGAGGCGGCGCGACCAGATGGTCGCGCCGCCTCTTCGTTGGCTTTGCATCCCGTGTGCATCCGAATTGCGCGGAGCCGGTGCCGAAGTCTTTGCTCCAGCTCCTGAGGCCGGGGCTCGTGGGGGAGCCGGACCTTCGGAAGTAGCGCAGGGCCCGCTGGGGACGCCTGCGCTCACTGGATATGGAGATTGCGGTATCGGTCGGGAGGGCCCGCCTGGTCGGCTCGCGGGAGCCGTCCGGCTAACTGCTTCTTAGGCGGGAGCCAGTCATCTTCGCGGAGCTCTTCGTCGTCTCCGTCGTACCGATCGGCATAAGCGGCGTAAGGGTCCGGTTCCTCTTCAGGAGTCTCGATGTCCACCTCGTCCTGACGACCGCCGCCGAGTTCGCGCTCCAGCGCTCGGATGTCGGTGTTCGGAGTGTGGTACTTGAGCTTCCGGGCCACTTTGGTCTGCTTTGCCTTAGCTCGGCCTCGCCCCATGTTGGCTCGACCCCCTCGCACAGAAATCATCGGGGCAGCCGATTAGGTGCCCCGGAATGCTTGCAATCTCTTCGTGGCTCCTACGGTACAGCCTCAGAGCGCAGGACTGCATCCCGGCCCATGAGTTGGATGCCACAGATTACCGGCGATGGGCACCAGACCGGGACGAACAACCGCCCGAATCGTGAGATTCGTTCTCGCTCAGCGCACGGGCGCGGCGACGCGCGGTGACCGCCGCGGCCCCTCCGCGCGCACGTTCGCGCACGGGGGGACACGGCGGACGCCGCGCGGTGCTCGATCAGCGGAAGAGGCGCACCCGCTGGAGGCGTCCGACGGCGGCCATCCGCTCCTCGGCGATGGCGTCGGCGGCGGCCACGGGAGTAGTGCCCTCGCCCTTGGCGCGCTCCAGGATGCGCGAGGTGGTCGCGAAGATCCCGGCGGTGCGCCGTTCGGCCCGCTTGAAGTCGAACGCGCCGTCGTACTCGTCGGCGACCTGGATGACGCCGCCGGAGTTCACCACGTAGTCGGGGCAGTAGAGGATCCCGGCCCGGTCGAGCTCGGCCGCGACGCCCGGCTCGGCGAGCTGGTTGTTCGCTGCGCCGCAGACGATCTCGGCGTCGAGGGTCTTCAGCGAGCGCTCGTTGAGGACGCCGCCGAGGGCGCACGGGGCGTACACGTGGATGCCGGAGGCGATGAGCTCGTCGGCGTCGGCGACGATCCGCACCTGCGGGAAGTTGTCCCTCGCCCAGTCGATCGCGGCCTGGTTCACGTCGCACGCGACGACTTCCGCGCCCGCTTCGAGCAGGTGCGGGATGAGGTGGCGGCCCACCTTGCCGAGCCCGGCGACGCCCACGGTCCGCCCGGCCAGGTCCACCGCGCCCCAGCGGTGCTGCGCCGCGGCGCGCATCCCCTGGAACACGCCGAACGCGGTGAGGATCGAGGAGTCACCGGCGCCGCCAGCCTCGGGGCTGCGCCCGCTCACGTGGCGGGTCTCGCGGGCGACGTGGTCCATGTCCTCGACGTACGTGCCGACGTCGCAGGCGGTCACGTACCGCCCGCCCAGCGACTCCACGAAGCGGCCGTACGCGCGCAGCAGCGCCTCGCTCTTGTCCACGGCCGGGTCGCCCCAGATGACGGCCTTGCCGCCGCCGTGGTCGAGCCCCGCGATCGCGTTCTTGTAGGCCATGCCCTCGGAGAGGTGCAGGACGTCGTTGAGCGCGTCCTCCTCGGTCGCGTACGGGTAGAAGCGGGTGCCGCCGAGGGCCGGGCCGAGGGCGGTGGAGTAGATCGCGATGATCGCGCGCAGCCCCGAATCGGGGTCGTGGCAGAACACGACCTGCTCGTGGCCGCTGCCGTCGAAGATGCTCATGGCTTGCTCTCCAGTTCGTTTCGCGGGGGTGCCCTGCGCCGCCGTCGCTGCGGGCTCCCCCCAGGGGGCGGCCGGGTCTCGGCCGACACTCTCGTTGTAGCGCGGGTATGCCTACGCCCCCAGCATATGACCTGATTTTCCGGCTCCGAGTCCTGTCCTTCACCGCGGGGCGGCGGGTGTCGTCCTGGGCGGTATGTCGGACCCTCGGGCTAGCGTGTCGGCATGAGCGAGACGCGGCGGGCGGAGTTCCGGGTGTACCCGACCGGGCCGCAGCGCGTCATGCTCGCGAAGACGTTCGGGTGCGCGCGCCTTGTCTGGAACGACGCGCTCAACGTCTTCCTGGCCGCCTACCGCTCAGGGCAGGCGGCGCCTCACTTCGGTGACGTGGTCAAGCAGGTGACGACGCTGGCAAAGCGCACGCCGGAGCGGGCGTTCCTGTCCGAGGTGTCGAACGTGGCCCTGCAGCAGTCGCTCAACGATCTGCGGCAGGCGCGCGGCAACTACTTCGCCTCCCTATCCGGCAGGCGCCGGGGCCCGAAGGTCGGGGCACCGCGGTTCAAGTCCAAGCACGGGCGGCAGGCCGCGCGGTTCGCGCGGCACGGGTTCGTGCTGCGCGACAACGGTCGCCTGTACCTGGCGAAGATCGGCGACCTGCGCGTGCGCTGGTCACTGAAGGATCCTGCGGGCATGCCGATCCGGCTCCGGGCAGACCCGAGCTCGGTGACGGTCGTCCGCAAGCCCTCGGGGAAGTTCTTCGTATCTTTCTGCTTCACGGTCGAAGATGGCGACACGCTGCCGCCGGTGTCTCGGGAGACGGCCATCGACTTGGGGTTGAAGGACTTCGCCGTACTGCGCGATGGGAGAGCGGTAGCGCACCCGAAGTCTTACGCGAAGGGCCAGGCGAAGCTGGTCCGGTTGCAGCGCGGACTCTCCCGCGCAAGGCGGGGCTCGAAACGCTGGGAGGCGCAGCGGGTCAAGGTCGCACGCCGGCATGAGCGGATCGCCGATCAGCGCAAGGATTTCCTGGAGCAGTTGAGCACTCGCATCGTCCGCGACAACCAAGCGGTCGTAGTCGAGGACCTCGCTGTGCTGGGACTTGCCCGCGGTCGGGCCGCGAAGTCGGTGCAGGACGCGTCGTGGGGCGCGTTCCTGCGGATGCTGGAGTCGAAGTGCGGCCGGTACGGTCGCGATTTCGTGCGGATCGGCCGGTGGTTCCCCTCAACGCAGCTGTGTTCGAGCTGCGGGGCGGTCACCGGTCCGAAAGGGCGGCGGGACCTCGGGCTCAGAACCTGGTCGTGCCCCTGCGGAGTCGCACACGACCGGGACCGGAACGCGGAGGTCAACATCCGCCGGGAGGGTCGCCGGCTCATGAACGAACGGCGGGAAACCGCCTGCAAGAAGCTCGCCGAGGGACGAAGTAGCGCCGATCGTGGCGTGAAACCGGAGAGTCGAAACGCTCGTTGAGGGACGGGACCGGAGGTGACCTCCGGGAGACCGGGCCTGGCGTCTGCCAGGTGCGGCGATGCCCGCAAGACCCGGCAATCCAAGCCGGGAAGGAGGCGAGAACCCACCCGTGGACCCGCTGCTGCACCGTGAGGCGCCGCAGACGGGGGAGTCGGGAACCCGCACCGGTCTCGGTGCGGAGGACGTCAATATGGAAGTATCTGCCTCGTGTACGCACCGAACGCGTCCTATCTGCGCGTCTACGAGCCGGCGGGGGCGTTCGCCGACGCCGGCTACTGGCGTGCGTACGCCGCGGCCGGGCGCGCGGTCGACCCGCTCGAAGGGCCGCGGCTGCGCCGCGAGGCGCTGTACGAGCGGATCGGGTGGCCCTGGCGCGGCGTGCCGTCCTTCCCCCGCGACGCGTACGTCATCGACCGCGGCCGCGAGGCCGACCCGCTCGTGTGCCCCTGGAACCTCCGCTACCGCGTCGCCGCCTCCGCGCTCGAAGTACGCCGCCTGACCCCCGAGGCCGTCGCCGAGGCGCTGTTCCCGCCCGAGTTCCTGTCCTCCGCGGCCGAGGTCGTCGCCCTCGACGACGGCGTCGACCGCCACGACGCCCCCGCCGACGCCCACGAGCACGTCGCGTCCTGGTCGGTGCCGCTGCGCTGGTTCGCGGCCGTCCGGCCCGAGGACCGCGAGCTCGTGATCCAGCGCGGCGTCGCCCAGCTGCGCTACCGCACCCCGATCACCAAGGCCCGCACGGGACTCGTCGTCGCCCGCAACCTGGTGCGCTCCGAGTTCGGCGAGGGCGCCGAACTGGCCGAGGCCCTCGCCGAGACCGGCGACTGGCTCGACGGCTTCCACCGCGACTCGGTCGTCGAGCTCGACTACGGCGGGCTCGCCACGCGCATGGACGCCGATGAGCTGCGGGCCGAGGACTCGGTCGACCTCACCTGGCAGGCCCTCGACCACCTCGGCGCGTCCGAGCCCGAGGAGGCGCAGGAGTGCTATGCGCGCCTTGTCGACCGGTGGCGTGATCGTCGTCTCGCGGAACGACTGAACTGACCTCGGACGCCGCAGCACGACGAGCCCGCTGCCAGCACGTTCGCATGTGGAGTGATCACTCGGATGAGCGACGCGAGCGGAAAGTCCAAGCAAAATCGGCCGTTCGGCCTATGTCGGACATCTACGACAGGCCGGACGATTGCAGAAGGAACGAATCAAGGCTCGGCGCCGGTGATTCGCAGCCCGTCTGTGGAGGAGAAGAACGATGACGACAGAGCTGAACCTTCCGGTGGAATCCGAGGCCCTGCTCACCCCGTCCGAGGTCGCCGCGATGTTCCGCGTCGACCCCAAGACCGTCACCCGCTGGGCCAAGGCCGGCAAGATCTCTGCGATCCGCACCCTCGGCGGCCACCGCCGCTACCGCGAGTCCGAGATCCGCGCCTTGATCAACGGTGACATCCCCGCTCAGCGCGTCGCCGCCGAGTAGGAAAGCAGCGGAGGCGCCACCGACCGGGCGCCGCCACCTGGAACAGCAAGGCCGTGCCCGCACGGCGCAAGGAACCCAGGCCGGACCACCCTTCCGGCCGCCAGCACCGCCCCATCGAAGCCGCGGACGTCGGCGCCGCGGATTCCGACGATCGAGGACGCGGGCCCTCCCTCAGGGCCCGCCTCCTCGCAGCGATCGCGAACCCTCCTCACCCTCCAGGGCATGTCGTACCCGTATGAGACGGTGTCCTTTTCACTGGTAGTGGTGAAGGTGGGAACGGGCGGGTACCCGGGGCCTCCCGTACGCCCTGCGCGAACCGCCTGGTAACCGTCCATACGCGGGCATTCCCGATGCGCCGCCGCGACACTCGTGCCACGCTTGAACGGTGACTCGCACGAAGAGCCTCGCCATCGCCACCGCCGTCGCCGCGGTGGTCCTCACGTTCTCGCTCGCCGTGCCCCTCCTGAACAAGGCCGTGTCCCCCCATGTCGACGTGGGCGGCGAGACCTTCACCCTCTCCGGCGTCACCCTCACCGCGCCCGACGAGACCCGCATGCGCCCCGGCTACTACCAGCCCGGCTCCGGCCGCGTCGAATTCCTCGTCGGCGAGGCCGAAGTGGACATCGCCGTCGCCTCGCCCTACGACTTCGACGCCGAGTACCTGGCCGACGAGATGTCGCGCCTCCTCGAAGTCCAGCCCGGCGTGCAGCTCACCGAACCCCGCGACTGCGCCGCCGACGGCGTCGAGGGCGCCGGGCGCAGCTTCGTCACCGAGACCGGCGCGGGCTTCGCGTGCGCTTTCGTCCACGACACGATCCGCGCCGAGGTCACCGCCACCGGCACGTCGCTAGACTCGGCCACTGTGGACAGAATCGACGCACTCATCGGCCAGCTGTCCTTCGGGACCGCCTGACATGCGGATCGACCCGGCCTCCCCGGTCCAGTGGACGGCCGTGCTGCTCATCGGCGCCTCCGGCATCCTGCTCCTGTACAACACCCTCCCGGTCGCCCTCGCCTACCCGCGCGCCGGGACGACCGCCCTGGTCCTGTTCTCGCTCTTCGCGGTCCCGTTCTGGTGGCTGCGCGGCCGCGTCGCCGACCGGCTCGCCCTCCCGGCCGCCGCGCTCGCGATCGGCCTGGTCTGGGGCGCCACCGTCGCGGTCATGACGTCCCTGTTCGGCTCGCGCGCCCTCCACGGCCTGCTGGCGACCGCGAACGGCCCCGCGTGGGCCGAACGGTGGTCGCCGGTGCTCGCCGCGCCGCTGGTGGAGGAGGTCGTGAAGGCCGCGGGCGTGGTCCTGGTGGTCGCGATCGCGTGGGGGCGCCTCCACGGCGTGCTCGACGGGATCGTGCTGGGCGCGTTCTGCGGCGTGGGGTTCCAGATCGTGGAGGGGTACGCGTTCGCGATGTCGAGCACCGTGGTGAACCGGGCCGGGGACGTGGTCGAGCCGGTGATCGCGGTGTTCATCGTGCGCGGCGTGCTCGCGGGGCTGTGGAGCCACGCCGTGTTCACGGCGATCGCGGGGGCCGGGATCGCCTACGCGGCGACACGGCGGACGATGCGGTCGGTGTGGGTCGCGGCGGGGGCGCTGGCAGGGGTGATCGCGCTGCACGCGCTGTGGAACTCGCCGCTGCTGCGCGACGGCCTCGGACTGGGCGTGCTCGGCGTGCTCGCCGGGATCATGCTCAAGGGCCTGCCCGCGGTGCTCATCGTGTGGTGGCTGGTGCGCTGGGCGAAGCGGGCGGAGGCGCCGGTGGTGCGGGAACCGGAAGCGGCTTAGGTGCGTTTTCGCAGGTCAGAGTGGTCATACGGGAGGCCCCGGGTACCCGCCCGTTCCCACCTTCACCACTACCAGTGAAAAGACACACCGTCTCACACGGGTACGACATCGGGTCGAACGTGAAGGAGAATTGTCTTAAGGCACGTAGCAATGCCGCCCCGGTCTGAGCGCGCGGTACCGAGACGGCATTGCCGTTGCCCGGTCGCGTCCGTCGCTCAAGGCGTCCGCTCCCGCATGGCCCGCTTTTCGTGCGTCCGGTCCGCGGTCGACGCGACGGTTCATGGCGCGAGCCGCGTCGTCGTGTTCCTGGCCGGCCGCTCGGGGGCGGCCCTGCGGTAGGCGATTCGGCCCTGGCACCGGCGGTGAGTGGACCCGTTGGTCCTTCCGGCGCCTCACTTGGTGACGAGTGAGGTTCGACCCAGGGCCGCCGATCTGAGAATCGGCGCCGACCGAGCATCGTGAAGTTCTCTCGATTTCGACGCTACCCCAGACCGCTCGGTTTGTCACCGACTCGGGAGTTCGAATCGTCCCGATTCGTCGGTGCCGATGAGGCCTTCGGCGATGAGCTGCGCGACGGCCTCGTCGAGCATCCTCCGGTCCGGCCAGACGGCGTCGACCCGTTCCCGCTCGACAGGTTCCTCGGCGTCCCGCAGCAGCGCCATCACCTCGCCGCGCACGTGCCGGTTGGTCCCCTTGTACTTCTGGCGCTTGCGGCTCGGCCCGGCCGGGACCTCCTGGCCGGAGAACCCGCACACGTCGCTCACCGGGCAAGCGCCGCACGCGGCCTCGCGCGCCTTGCACACCAGCGCCCCGAGTTCCATGAGCGCGATCGAGACCCGCGCGGCCGTCGGCGCGTCCTCGGGCAGCAGCGACTCGGCGGCGGCCAGGTCGGCCTTCGTGGTCGCCGTCCCGGCGTCGCTCTGCCCGCCGAGGCGGGCGACGACGCGGCGCACGTTCGTGTCGACCACGGCGTGCCTGCGCCCGTAGTGGAACACCGCGACCGCCGCCGCGGTGTAGACGCCGATGCCCGGCAGCCGCTCCAGCTCGGCCGGGTCGGCGGGGACGGTGCCGCCGTGCTCGGTCGCGACGATCCGCGCGCACTCCTGGAGGCGCAGGGCCCGGCGCGGGTAGCCCATGCGGCCCCATTCGCGCAGGACGTCGGCGGTCGGCGCGGCCGCGAGGTCGGCCGGGGTCGGCCAGCGCGCCATCCAGGCCTCCCACACGGGGGCGGCGCGGGCGACCTGGGTCTGCTGGCTCATGACCTCGGAGACGAGGACGCCCCACGCGGTGGTGCCGGGCCTGCGCCAGGGCAGTTCGGTGCGGCCCTGCGCGTCGAACCAGGGGAGCAGCCGGTCGCTGACCTCGGCGGGGTCGGGCAGTGCCTGTGCGGTGTCGGCGGCGAGCATGTCCTCCATTGTCGCGGCGGGGTCCGACAACCGGCGGCGAGGGTCGCGTGTATTTCCGCTGCTGCGCGACTCCGCTGCGTTAGCGTCCCGGCGTGCAGGGTTTCAAGGGCAGGTTCGTGAAGGGCTCGGAGCCGGAGTCGGTCTACTGGAGGCGGCGGGCGATCGTGGCCGGGGCGGTGCTCGCGGTGGTGCTCCTGGTGGTGCTGGGCGTGGGCGCGCTGGGCGGCGGCGGGGAGGAGCCCGCGGCGGAGGCCGACGCGTCGCCGGGCGAGTGGCAGGCGCCGTCGCCGACGACGACGTTGAACCGGCCGTACGTGAAGGAGACGACGCCCGCTGCTGAGCCGAGCGAGTCGCCGACGGTGGAGCCGGTGTCGGCGTGCGCGCCGGAGGATCTGATGCTGCAGGTGGTGGCGGCGTTCGGGGAGGCGCGGTCGGGATCGGAGGTGCCGGTGAGCGTCCTGGTGGCGAGCGGCGCGGACACGGCGTGCACGGCGGATCTGCGGGAGGTGGCGGTGGAGCTGACGGCCGGTGCGGACGTCGTCTATTCGACCGCGCACTGCGAGACGCCGCAGGGCGAGCAGGTCGAGTTGGCCGACGGCGCGGGGCAGACCGTGGAGTTCACGGTGGACGGGCTGGCGTCGGAGGAGGAGTGCGCGGGTTCGCGCCGGGAGCTTCCGGCGGGCGAGTACGAGCTGCGGGCGCGGCTGGGCGACGCGGTGTCGTCGCCGACGAGCCTGCGGCTGACTTAGAGGTAGCGGTCGAGGATCGAGACTTCGGCGAGGCGCGTGAGCGATTCGCGGATGCTCTGGGCGCGGCCGGGGCCGATGCCGTCGACGTCCTGGAGTTCCTCGACGGTGACGCCGAGGAGTTCGGGGAGCGCCCCGAAGTGGCCGACGACCCGTTCGATGACGGTCTCGGGCAGGCGCGGGACCTTGGCGAGCATGCGGTAGCCGCGGGGGCTGACGCGCCGGTCGAGGACGTCGGGCGAGTTGGGGTAGCCGAGGGAGCGGGCGACGGCGATGAGGTCGAGGAGTTCGGGGGAGCTCATGGCGTCGACGGTGCGCAGGGCCTTGCGGTAGTCGGCGCCGTCGGGGAGGTAGTCGCGGACGATGAGTTCGCGGTCGGTGTCGACGCCGGCCATGAGCTCGTCGAGCTGGAGGGCGAGGAGGCGGCCGTCGGTGCCGAGTTCGATGACGTGGCCTTCGACTTCGTCGGCGATGTGGCGGGCCATTTCGAGGCGCTGGAGGACGGTGACGGCGTCGCGGACGGTGACGAGGTCTTCGATCTCGAGGCTGGAGAGGCTTCCGGCGACTTCGTCGAGGCGCAGTTTGTAGCGTTCGAGGGTGGCGAGGGCCTGGTTGGCGCGGGAGAGGATCTGCGTGGAGGGCTCGAGCAGGTGGTGGATGGAGCCCATGTAGAGGCCGATGGTGTGCATCGACTGGCTGACGGAGATGACGGGGAAGCCGGTCTGGATGGCGACGCGTTCGGCGGTGCGGTGGCGGGTGCCCGATTCGTTGGAGTGGATCGAGGGGTCGGGCATGAGGTGGACGCCGGCGCGGACGATGCGGGAGCCGTCGGTGGTGATGACGATCGCGCCGTCCATTTTGCACAGTTCGCGGAGGCGGGTGGCCGAGAACTCGATGTCGAGCTCGAAGCCGCCGGTGCAGATCTCCTCGACGAGGCTGTCGCAGCCGACGACGATGAGCGCGCCGGTGCGGCCGCGCAGGATGCGTTCGAGGCCGTCGCGCAGCGCGGTGCCGGGCGCCATGGTGGCCAGGGTCGCGCGCAGGCCTTCGTCCGGGATCGACGCCACGGGTACCCCCAATGCTGGACGGTCCGCCGGCGCGGCAGGCCGGTCGGTTGCGGTGACCGCTCGTCCAGGGGCGCGGGACGGTCAGGTCGCTTCCAGTGTACGGACCACCAGCACGGGTCAGGGAGCGGCATTTGGGGCAAGGCGCGCATCCTGTGCGCCGCTTGGCAAGGCGCGGCGCGACCCGCAGGGCCGCGACGTGCGATCAGAGAGAATTTCGCTCAGGGCGAACAGGCCGACGCGTCGCGGCTCAGAGCCGGTCGACGACCTGCACGTGCCCGGGAGCGAAGGACGCGAGCCGCGCCAGCAGCTGCTGCGGTTCGAGCGCGAAGTCCTTGCAGCGCACGGCCAGGTCGAATCCGGCGACGAGCCCTTCGGTGGCCCGGTTGGCCTCGCGCAGCACCGACCGCCCGAGGAACCCGGGCCGGTCCGAGCCGCCGCGCCCCAGGTAGTTGTCGGCCGCGAACAGCAGATAGGCGGCGCCGCGCCGCTTCGACCCGACGTGGATCGCGGCCAGCTCCTCGATGTTGCTCCACGGGATGAGCAGGCTCTTGCCGAATCCGGCCCGCACCCGCAGCCCGAAGTGGTTCACCATGAGCTTCGGCGGCCGCACGAGCGGCACGAGGAAGCTCGTCGCCCCCAGCACCGCGATAACGGTGAAGAACCCCGGCAGCGCGGCCACCGGGTTCGGCTCACCCGAGTCGAGCGTGTCCGGCTCGGTGCGCACGAGCAGGTACAGGCCGACGACGAACGCCGCGCACGCGAGCGAGTAGAGCACCAGCGAGGAGATCCGGCGGGTCGGCGAACTGCGCTCGATGGCCACCCATTCCGAGCTCCTGCGCACGGCTCACCTCCTCGGCCGCAACTGTAGCGAGACACGGCGAACCACGCCACGCACGAGCGCACTGGCGTGCCGCCCGTAGGCTGGACCGCCATGTACCCCGCACCGACCCGCTCCCCCGAACCGGACGCGACGCACGTCCCGATCGGCCGCCGCGCCGCGCGCCTGTGGACGCTGCTCGGCGTCGCTCTCGCCGCGCTCGCGGTACTCGGAACGTTCCTCAGGATCGCGACGGGCAGCTACACGGTCCGGGCCCAGTACCCGCTCGGGTCGGTCCTGCTGAGCGGCTTCGTCCTGCTGCTGTGCGGCACACTCGCCTTCCTCTGCCTGCGGCACGCCCGGAAGATCCGCGGGACCGTGATCAGCACCGACTCCGCGGGCCTGTGGCTGACCGACGACGGCACCGCCGCCGTCGTCCCCTGGAACGACGTCGCCGGGATCGGCCTCCACGAGTACGTCGTGGCCCACTCCTCGCCCCTCCCCGACTCCTTCTTCATCTCCTGGTCCCTCGACCTGCGCCTGCATGAGCCGATCGACCGCGGCGACCCGCTCGTCGAACGGCTGCTCCTCCCCGCCGACCCGCCCCGGTACATGATCCGGCTCCCGCGCGGCACCCACGTCGAGGCGATGGCCGCGGTCAAGGCCCGCGTCCCCGAACTCTGGCTCGAAGCGCCAGAACCTGAGTGACTCAGCTGGCGGTGCGCAGCCACACCGCCGCGTCCGCCGGGAGCCGCCCGCCTGCGAGCGGCGCGCTCGCGACGAGCGGTTCCCCTTCGGGCACTGCGATGTCCTCGTCCGTCAGGTTCACCACGCACGCGAAACCGGGGTCCCGCTCGAACGCGAGGACGCCCGGCCCGGCGTCGAGCCAGCGCATCCCGCCGTCCCCCAGCGCCGCCTCGTCCCGGCGCACGCGCAGCGCGAGCCGGTACAGCGACAGCACCGAGTCCGGGTCGCCGAGCTGCCGCGCCGCCGTCAGCTCCCGCCACTCGGGCGGCTGCGGCAGCCACGAGCCTCCCGTCCCGAACGCGAACGGCGGCTCTTCACCGTCCCACGGCAGCGGCACGCGGCATCCGTCGCGGCCCAGGTCGAGGCCGCCCGTCCGGCGGAACACCGGGTCTTCCCGCAGCTCGTCCGGAAGATCGAACACCTCGGGCAGGCCCAGCTCGTCGCCCTGGTACACGTAGACGCCGCCGGGCAGCGCCATGCTCAGCAGTGCCGCCGCCCGCGCCCGCCGCACGCCCAGCGCGAGGTCGGCCGGGACGCCGTGCTCGCGCTTCATGAACGCGCTGTCCTTGCGGCCGTAGCGGGTCACGTGCCGCGTCACGTCGTGGTTCGACAAGACCCACGTCGCAGGAGCGCCCACCGTCGCGTGCGTCGCGAGGGTCCGGTCGATCACCGCCCGCAGCGCCCCGGCGTCCCACGCGCACTTGAGGAACGCGAAGTTGAACGCCGTGTGGAGCTCATCGGGTCGCAGGTACTTGGCGAAACGCTCGGGGTCGCGCACCCAGATCTCGCCCACGAACACCCGGTCGGGCCCGTACTCGCCGAGCACGCGCCGCCAGTCGCGGTAGATCCCGTGCACCTCAGGCCGGTCCTTGTCGGGCTCGTCGTCGGCGTCCTCGAACGTCGGCACGCCCTCGAACAGGCCGCGCTTGTCGGGCAGCCCGACCTGTTTGACCAGGCGCGCGGCCACGTCGATGCGGAAGCCGTCCACGCCGCGGTCGAGCCAGAACCGCAAGATCGACTCGAACTCGGCCCGCACGTCCGGGTGGTCCCAGTTCAGGTCCGGCTGCGACGAGTCGAACAGGTGCAGGTACCACTGCCCGTCGTCCACTTGCGACCAAGCGGGGCCGCCGAAGCGCGACTGCCAGTTGTTCGTCCCGTCCCGGAAGTGGAACCGTTCGCGTGCAGGCGAACCCCGCCCGGCCCGCAGCGCCTCCTGGAACCACGGGTGCTGATCCGACGTGTGGTTCGGCACGAGGTCGACGATCACCCGCAGCCCGTGCCGGTGCGCCGCCGCGATCAGCCGCTCGGCCTCGCCGAGCGTCCCGAACGACGGGTCGACGGCCCGGTAGTCGGCCACGTCGTACCCGCCGTCGGCCATCGGCGAGGCGTACCACGGGTTGATCCACAGTGCATCGACGCCGAGGTCCCGCAGGTACCCCAGACGCGACTCCAGGCCCGCGATGTCGCCGACCCCGTCGCCGTTCCCGTCCGCGAAACTGCGCAGGTACACCTGGTAGATCGCCGCGTCCCGCCACCAAGTCACATTGCCTCCCAGAGGATCGTGCGCCGTTCGAGCCGCGCCCGCTCGGCCGCGAAAGCCATCCGGTGGCTGTCCAGCGCGGCCTCCAGGTCCGACGCCGCCGACTCGCCGCCCTCCAGCGCGGTGACGAACGCGTCGATGAGCGCCGCGTCCCCGCCCGAATGCCCCCGGTCGTCCGGCTCCCCATCGGCGTCGACCGGGCCCGCGTAGTACTCGAACACCCTGTGCCCCATCGGCTCCCGCGTGAAACCAGTACCGGCCCGCGCCCCCGGGACCACCGGCAGCACCGCCGTCGGCGAGAACAGGTCGACCTCCAGCGCACCCGTCCGCAGGTTCCCCGCGATCTCCCCCGCCGTCCCCGTCAACCGCACCGTCCGCGTGTTCTGCCCGGTGAACGCCGAGGTCGACAAGGTCGCGGTGAGCCCGCCCGGGAACGCGACGACCGTCTGCTGGTGGTCCACCACGTCGTTGTCGCAGCGGAACACGCACCGCCCGTACGGCCCGCGCCGCAGCGCCTCCAGACGCCCCTCCGGACTCGGGTCGTCGCCGAGCAGCGCGACCGGCCAGCCGTCCCGGTCCGCAAGGGCCGCAACGTAGTAGCGCGGGGCGTAGAACGGGCACGAGTCGGCGGCCGGGCACCCGTCCAGGCAGTGGTCGGGCGCGCCTTCGGGCGCGTTCTCGGGCCGGAAGTAGCTCAGGCTCCCGGCGCTGGCGACGGTGGCGGGGGACTCGCCCGCGAACCAGCGGATGACGTCGAGGTCGTGGCAGGTCTTGGCGAGCACCATCGGGCTGGAGACGGCGAGGCTGCGCCAGTTGCCGCGCACGTACGAGTGCGCGTAGTGCCAGAACCCGATGTTCTCCTCGATGCGCATGGTGACGAGCCGCCCGACCGCGCCGGAGTCGACGATGCGGCGGATCGCGAGCCAGAACGGCTGGTAGCGCATGACGTGGCTGACCCATATGCGGGCCTTGCGGTCCCGTGCGGCTTCGGCGAGCGCTTCGAGGTCCTCGGGCGTGGTCGCGGCGGGCTTCTCGAGGAGGATCGGCAGGCCGGTCTCGACGGCGGCGAGCGCGGCTTCGATGTGCAGCCGGTCGGGGAGGGCGATCACGAGCGCGTCCAGGCCGGTCGCGGCGGCGTCGGCGACGAGGTCGCGCCAGTCGGGGTAGCGGTGCGCGGCGGGCACGCCCCCGGCGTCGGCGAGCCTGTCGCGCCGGTGCGGCACCGGATCGGCCACGGCCGCAATGGAAGCGCGGCCGGGCCGTTCCAGCGCCCACCGGCCGTACGTGTCGGAGCCGCGCGCCCCCGCCCCGAGGATCCCCAGTCGTATCGCCATGCGCCTCAGCCTTTCTCCGCTCCCGATGTGAGTCCCGTGACGAGCAGCCGCTGCGCCAGGAAGAACCCGGCGACCACCGGCACGGTGATCGCGATCGACCCGGCCATGAGCACCGTGGTGGGCACCGAGAACTCGGTGAGCTGCGCGATGCCGAGGGAGACCGTCCACCGGTCGCGGTCGGCGACGAGGAACAGCAGCGCGAACAGGTACTCGTTCCAGGCGATCATGAAGACGTAGAGGGCGGTCGCGGCGACGCCGGGGAGGGCGAGCGGGAGGACGACGCGGCGGATGAGCGCGAGCCGCCCGCACCCGTCGATCATCGCCGCCTCCTCCACTGAAGACGGTACGGCGACGAGGTAGGTGCGGAGCATGTACAGCGCCACCGGGACGGTCTGCGCGACGTACACGAACACCAGGCCCACGAGCGACCCGGTGAGCCCGACCCGGCTGAGCAGCACGAACAGCGGCACCGCGAGGACGATCCCGGGGAGGAGGTACACGCCGAGGAAGACGACGTTGACCGCGTTCCGCCCGAAGAAGCGCAGCCGCACCGCCGCGTACGCGCCGAGGACGCTGAAGAGGATCGCGAGCGCGGCCGTGGCGAGCGCGACCTGCAGGGAGTTCCACATGTTGCCGCCGAGCCCGTACTCGGCCATCGCGGTCGGGTACGCGTCGAACGTGGCCTCGTCGGGGGCGGGGAACAGGTCGAGCGGCTCGGACACCACGGACTGGAAGGGCCGCAGCGAGAGCAGGATCCCGTACAGCAGCGGCCCGGCGGTGGCGAGGACGGCGGCACTGATGACGGCCCAGCGGAGCACGCCGAGCACGCGGTCCTCAGTGGTCGGTCGCCTCATGCCTTCTCCCGCTTGATCATCCACGCGTACACCGCGACCACGACCACGAGCATCCCGGTCATGAGCAGGCCCGTCGCGCTGGCCGTCCCGATGTTGGCGCGCACCACCAGCTCCGAATAGACGCGCACGGCGAGCACCTCGGTGCCGCCCGCGCCGCCGGTGAGCAGGTAGATGTCGTTGAAGTTCTGGAAGGACCACAGGAACCGCAGCACCGCGAGCAGCGCCATCACCCCGGCGAGCTCGGGCAGCAGCAGGTGCCGGAAGACCCGGGTCTTCCCGGCGCCGTCGATCTGCGCGGCCTCCTCGATGTCCTCGGGCACCACCTGCAGCCTGGCCGTGATGAACAGGAACGCGAGCGGGAAGGTCTTCCACACCTCGAACGCGATGACGCACAACAGCGCCACGGGCACCGCGAACGGCCCGAGGTCGCGGCTGGTCGTGGTGAGGAACGCGATCGGCTCGGCCCAGCCGAGCCATTCGACGCCGACCGCGTTGACCAGGCCGTACCCGGGGTTGAGCAGGGTCTTCCAGATCGTGGCGGCGGCGACCACGGGCAGCACGTACGGGACGAGCACGAGCGCCCGGATGAGCCCGCGCCCCCGGAACGGCCGCCGCAGCGCGAGCGCGACGGCGAGGCCGACGAGCACCGCCCCGGCCGAGGAGGCCCCCGCGTACACCACGGTGGTGGTCGCGGCGGACCAGAAACGCGGCGAGTTCCAGACGGCCGCGACGTTCTCGCCGGTGAACACGAGGTTGTCGATGTAGAGGCGCGGGATGTCGACGAGCCGCACGTCGAGGAACGCGAACAGCGCGACCGCCAGGAACGGCAGCACCGCGAACAGCAGCACGACGATCACCGTGGGGCCCACGAGGAGCCGCCCGTGCAGGTCCTCGCGCCGCGCCATCGTCATCGGGCGGCGGCCGGGCATGCGAACAGTCTTACGGGGCGCCGGGGAAGGGCCCCCGGTTGCAACGGTCGCACGGGGGTCCGACACCGGATCGCGGACCGTGTTCGAACTCGGCCGCCCGGAGCCGCTCATCCGCCCAGGTCCTGTTGCGCCGCTTCGACGCTCGCGGCCATCGCCGCCGCGACCTCGGCGGGCGGGGCGCCGTCGAACAGCGCCTCGGCCTCGGTCGCCAGCAGCGTCTGGGAGAACACGATCCCGGCGAGCTCCGCGTCCGGCGTCCCCCAGCCCCAGCGCGTGAACTCCTCCGCCCCGGCCGCGAGCCGCTCGACCAGCGCGGGGCCGTAGACCTGCTCGATCGAGACCTCCTGCGCCTGGTCGTTCCCGAACGGCAGCTTCGACCACGCGTCCAGGTACTCCGTGGACCCTGCCTCAGGGCCCGGCCGCACCGGGATGCGGCCCTCGGTCGCCGACGCGAGGTTCTCGACGTACCCGTCGGTGAGCATGAACTTCACGAACTCCTTGGCGTCGGCGGTGTTCGCGCCCGCCGGGATCCCGTAGTTCGTCGTCTGCCCGTACTCGACGGGCGCTTCGGTGCCGGTCCCGGTGAACGTCGTCAGGTACGCGGTGTTCTCGGCGAGGAACCGCGGGTTCTCCGCGCATTCGGCGCAGGTCACCGGGTTGTCCACGTCGAGCGCGGCGACCTCGTCGACGATGTGCGAGGAGAACAGCACCATCGCCGCCGACCCCGACAGGTACGCCGCCCGCGCCGCCTCGACGTCCACTTGCGCCGGACCGGCCGCCGCCGCGAGCCGCTGGTAGTGCGCCAGGCCCTCGACGCACTCGGGCGAATCGATCGTGACGGCGCCGTCCGTCGCGAGTTGGCAGCCGAACGGGAGCAGCATCGACTCGATGCCCTCCTGCGTGTACACGTCGCCAGGGGTGGTCCCGATCGCGATGCCCGCCAAGCCGTCCGCATCGAGGGCCTCGGCCGCCGCCGCGATGTCCGCGACCGACGCGGGCGGCTCCAGCCCGGCCGCCTCGAACAGGTCGGTCCGGTACGCGATCGTGTGCCCCCACCCGTCCGACGGGACGGCGTGCAGGCGGTCGTCGATCGTGACCATCTCCAGCGCCGCGGCGCTGAACGTGTCGGCGCCCAGCTCGTCCACGACCTCCTGCGGCGCTTGGTCGTCGAGCAGTCCCTGCGCGGCCCACGCGGCCGTGCTCGACGGGTTGTGCGCGATCACGTCCGGCACGTCCCCCGAAGCGGCCGACGTGACGAGCGTCTGCCCGGCCTGGTCGGGCTCCAGCGGCACCATCTCGACCTCGATGCCGGTGGCCGCGGTGAACGCGTCGATCACCGGCTGCTGCGCCGCGATCCGCTCGGGCGTCGTGTACGGGGTCCAGAAGACGATCGAGCCGTCGCCCTCCTCGGACTCCTCTGGGCTGCAGGCGGATACGGCGAGCAGCAGCATCGCGGCCGCTACGCAGGTCGTCATTGTCCTCATAGCCGCTCCTAAGGGGCGAATCGGCGCGAACAGCGTCCAATCCGCACTATAGCGGCGAACCGTGGTCGGACGGTACCCCTGCGTGCCCGCGAATCGCAGGTTCGTGTCCGAGCGCGAAGCGGCCCGGCCGGAGGCCTCCGCCCGTTCGTGGCATTCCTCGGCGGTGCCGGAATCAGCCGTGCGCGGCGGCGGCCGGGACTGCCACAATGCGGAGATGACCGGATTGCGGGTCCTCACCGAGGACGACTGGCGCTTGTGGAGGGAGCTGCGGCTCGCCGCGCTCGCGGACGCCCCGGACGCCTTCGGGTCGCGGCTGGCGGACTGGCAGAACGCGGCCGAGGAGGCCTGGCGGTCGCGCCTGGCGATGCCCGGTTCGCGCAACCTCGTCGCAGAGACCGACGGCCGCCCGGCCGGGATGGCCAGCGGCGTCCCGACCGGCGATCCGGCCGCGCGCGAGCTGATCGCCATGTGGGTGCACCCCCAAGCACGAGGCCGGGGCGTAGCGGACGCCCTCATCGACGCGGTCGCCTCATGGGCGAGGACCGAGGGCGCGGAGCAACTGCGCCTCACCGTCTACGAGCACAACACGGCCGCCGCACTCCTGTACCGCCGCAACGGCTTCACCGACATCGCGCCGCCGGGCGGCGCCGAACCGGGCGTCGAGCGGTTCATGGCCAGGCCGCTCGCCGATTGAACCGGCCGAGGGCCTAACCGGCCGCGATGGCCGGCCGGATCTCGTCGATATGCAGCGTCACCTGGACCGGCTCGCGGTCCGGGTGGTCGTCGAACTCCACGACGACGGTGCCCGGCGCGGCGGGCAGATCGACGACCGTGCCGACCGCCCCCGCCCGGAGCCCCGCTTTCGCGAAGTCCTCCACGAGTTCGACCCGGTCGCGGTACGTGAACGGCTCGTCGGCCCCGCCGCGCGGCCCGAGTACGGCCGCCTCCCGGCCGAGGTCGTTGCACCAGGCCCGGGAGTTCTTGTGCGCGAGGAAGAACCACAGGAGGATCGCGATGCCCAGCCCCGCCGGGTTGCCCGCCGGGACCCCCTCGGCCGCCGCGACGAACATGCCGATGACCGTGAATCCGATCGCGACGCCGCACAGCACCATCCCGGTCATACGCGCCCAGTTCTTGCGCATCGCGACGCCGACGGCGAGCACCGCGTTCAGTACGCCAGCTGCGAACACCAGCACAGTCAGTCCCAGGGAACCCAGCGACGCGGAGGCGACGCCGATGCCCAGTCCGAGGAGGGCCTGGAGCCCGAGGAACACCACCGCGAGGATCGCCGAACCGGGCATGCGGGGAAGGACAGGATCTGCGGAACGGTTCATGGGGGTGCTCCCGACAGGACGGTGAGGGCTCCGGGCGAGACCTCCGAGACCCCGGTTGTACCAACGCGACTCCGGGAGGGGTCCCGGGCTCGTTCGCGTCTAGGGCTTGTCCCGCAGGTGGAACCGCACGTCGATCTCGGCGAAGGGCGTCGATCCCTGCGCGTGCCTGAGGCGGATCGGCTTGCCGCCGGGGTTGTCGAAGAAGCGGATGCCGTCGCCGAGCAGCACAGGCGCGACGTGCAGGTCGATCTCGTCGACCAGGCCGCGTTCGAGCAGCTGGCGGCCGATGTTCGGCGAGTGGACCTCGAGGTTCTTGCCGTTCGCGGCCTCCAGTCCGATCCGGACCGCCTCTGCCGCATCGCAGTTCAGGAACGTCACGCCTTCGCCGGGGACGGCGTCCTCGGGGTGGTGGGTGAGGATGAAGATCGGCCCGTTCCAGTTGTCGCTGTACGGCCGGGCGGTCGGGTCGCGGTCCCAGCCGTCCCGTCCGCCGAGGACCGCGCCCGTGGTCGCCTCGTACTCCTCGATCACGCCGTCCCGGCCGGTGACGCCCTCCAACCAGGCGAAGTCGTCGCCCGGTCCCGCCACGAACCCGTCCAGTGACATGCTGAAGTGGAGTATGACCTTGCCTTCGGCCTGCTGCGGTTCGCGATCGTCCATGTCGGGCTCCTTCACGGTTCACGGGAGCGAACGCGCTCGCCACAGTGAGGACGAGGCGGCCGACCGAGATTCATCGGTCCAGCCGCTCAGACGTGATGCCCCTGCGGGTCCCTGCCCGTGAAGAACTCGGCGAGCGCTTCGGCGAGCGGCGCGGGGTGGGTGAGCGGGATGGCGTGCCCCGCCCCGGTGATCTCCCGGACCTGCACGGCCGCAACGTGATCGACGACCTGCCGCACGCCCGCGGCGACGTACGGCTTCGGATCAGGTCCGTGCAGGACCAGCACGGGCGCGGTGATCGCGCCGAGCAAAACCGGGTCGTCCGGGGCCGGCCCCTGCGGCGGCTGCCCGAAGAAGTCGAGCATCGCCGGGACGTACCGCTCAGTGGCCGCGAAGTATCCGGAGTCCTCCGCGGCCGCGATGTCGTCGGGTTCGAAGACGAACCCGGCGAACGCGCGCACCGCGTCGAAGTTCGAGCCAGCGGCCGCCTGCTCGGCCATGCCGCCGATCGCGGCGCCGATCCCCGCCTGCTCCTCCGGCGTCATCAGGCCCGGCATCCCGGGCTCGACCACCGCCAGCGCGTCGACCGCGCCGGGCCGCGTGCCCGCGGCGGCGAGCGCCATGCCCGCGCCCAGGGACCATCCGACCAGGCCGACGGGCCCGGGAATGCTCGCGACGTACGCCAGGAGGTCGTCGATGAGCCGCGCGAAGCCCAGGTCAGGGCTCGCACCGCTGAGGCCCCGCCCCCGCAGGCTCGGCAGGTGGCAGGTGAACCGGTCGGCCAGGTGCGGTACCAGCGCCTGCCAGTCGCTCGCGCCGTCGCCGATGATCCCGTGCACGAACACCAGGGGCGGCCCCTCGCCGCTCACGGCCCCGGCGACGACAGTGCCGTCGCCGACGGTCACGTAATGGGCGTCTTCGCTGCTCATGTGCCTTCTCCGCTCACGCGGGACGAGAACCTCGGGGTGGCATGACTCCAGCATCGCACCGGGGCCGGTGGTGCGCGAGTGATACGCGGGTTTTCTCCGCCGAAGCGCTCCACGCGGCCGGTGCACATGTCAGCGGACGTGTCAGAGCGGTGTCAGGGGCGTGCAAGCGCGGGCCGACATAGTTGCTTCATCAACGAGGAACACCTCACCGAAACGCTTGAAGGAGCACCGAAATGACCGCCAGCCTCTCCACCCAGGACCAGATCACCGTCCGCACCGCCGCCTACGGCGTCGTCTCCCTCCTCTCCGCCGCCGGGCTCGCCGGGTCGGCCCACAAGATCGGCACCGAGGCGGGCCTGGCCCTGGTCGCCGCCACGGGCACCGTCGGCCACGTCGTCGCGGACGCCAAGGGCGTCAAGCTCAAGGGCAAGTCCACCGCCGAACTCGCCGACCAGGTGTTCCCCGCGATCACCGAGTCGGTGCGGGTCCTGGAAGCCCACGACCCGGCCGAAGCCGAGAACTTCCGCTCCACGATCCGCATCGTCATCGAGGCCGCCAACCGCGCCCACAAGGGCGGGCCCAGCCCCGTCATGGCCGACATGACCCGCAAGATCGAGGACGCCCTGGCCGCCTAGCCGAACCGCCGACGCCGCCCCGACGGTCCCGCCCGGGACCGCTTGGGGCGGCGGCGTTCGCGTGCCCGGTATCGTCTCGGGCGATGGAATCCGAAACCGCGCTCGCCCTGCTGGCCGCGATCCGCGAGGCGCGAGTCGACGTCTGGGTGGGCGGCGGCTGGGGCATCGACGCCCTCCTCGGGGAACAGACCCGCCCGCACCGCGACCTCGACCTGATGCACCGGGCCGAGCAGGAGCCGCGACTGCTCGACGTGCTCGCCGGCCTCGGATACGCCGAGACCCTCGACTGGCGGCCCGCCCGGTTCGTCGTCACCGGCCCCGAGGGGCGCGAGATCGACCTGCACCCGCTGCGGTTCAACGAAGACGGCTCAGCCGAGCAGTCCTCGCTGGAAGAAGGAAAGCCGTTCCGCTACCCCGCGAGCGCCTTCGTCACCGGATCGATTGCGGGCGAGACGGTCCCGTGCCTGTCGGTCGAACAGCAGGTCGAGTTCCACCAGGGCTACGAGCCGACCGGACGCGACCGCGACGACATGCGCCGCCTCCGCGAGGCCTTCGGCGTGGCGACACACTTCTGACCGGCGCGACACCGCGTCCGCTTCCCCGATTCCCGTGGCCCGCTCTGCGATCCTGCATCCGATCGACACCACCGACGTATGGAGCAGGCCATGACCGACGACATCCTCACCGCCAAGATCGCCCACGGCTTCGACTACCTCGACGCCAACGGCGACGGCCGCCTCGACGAGCACGACCACGTCGTCCTCGGGCAGCGCACCGCCGCCAACCTCGGCTACACGACCGGCTCGCCGGAGGAGGCCCGCATCATCGACGCGTACGTCGCGATCTGGAACGACCTCCACCGCCCGAGCCTGCCCGAAGGCCAGGACCACATCGACAAGGCGGCCTTCGTCGCCGTCGTCGCGTCCCTCGCCGACGACCCGGCCGCCGCGCAGTCCACCGTCGGCGCGCTGGCGCGGGCGTTCCTCTCGATCGCCGACGACGACGGCAGCGGCACCGTCAGCCTGAACGAGTTCGCGGCGTTCCAGCGCGGGCACTTCCCCGACCTCGACCGCGACCAGACCGAGAAGGCCTTCGCGCACCTCGACCTCGACGGCGACGGGACCCTCACCGCCGACGAGTTCACCTCCGCGATCGTCGAGTACTGGTCGAGCACCGACCCCGACGCGCCCGGCAACTGGTGGATGGGGCAGCCCGTCTACGAACGCTAGGCACAGCGAAGGGCGCCGGCCTATGGTCGGCGCCCTTTTCGCTTGTCGCGCTAGATCATCGGGTGGCGGATGATGTTCTCTTCGCGGCCCGGGCCGACGCCGACGACGCTCACCTGGGCGCCGCACAGCTCTTCGAGGCGCTCGATGTACCGCTGCGCGTTGAGCGGCAGCTCGTCGAACTTGCGGCAGTGGGAGATGTCCTCGAACCAGCCGTCGTGGTACTCGTAGATCGGCTTCGCGTGGTGCACGTCGGTCTGCGTCATCGGCATCTCCTCGACGCGCTCGCCGTCCACTTCGTAGGCGACGCAGATCGGGACGCGCTCGAGCTCGGAGAGCACGTCGAGCTTCGTCACGAACAGGTCGGTGATGCCGTTGACGCGCACCGCGTACCGGCCGAGGACCGCGTCGAACCAGCCGCAGCGGCGGCGGCGGCCCGTGGTGACGCCGTACTCGCCGCCCTTCTTGAGCAGGAACTCGCCGTACTGGTCGAACAGCTCGGTCGGGAACGGGCCCGAGCCGACGCGGGTCGTGTACGCCTTGATGATGCCGATCGCGGTCGTGATCTTGTTCGGCGCGATGCCGGTTCCGACGCACGCGCCGCCGGTCGTCGGGTTCGAGGAGGTCACGAACGGGTAGGTGCCGTGGTCCACGTCGAGCATGGTCGCCTGGGCGCCTTCGAGGAGCACGTTCTTGCCCGCTTCGAGGGCCTGGTTGAGCAGCAGGCGCGTGTCGGCGATGTACGGCTTGAGCCGCTCGGCGTACCCGAGGTACTCCTCGACCACGGCCTGCGGGTCGATCGCCTTGCGGTTGTAGACCTTCACGAGGATCTGGTTCTTCTCGCGGAGGATCTGCTCCAGCTTGATGGAGAGGATCTTCGGGTCGAGCAGGTCCTGCACGCGGATGCCCTGGCGCGCGACCTTGTCGGCGTAGGCCGGGCCGATGCCGCGGCCGGTGGTGCCGATGCGGGCGCCGCCGAGGTACCGCTCGACGACGCGGTCGAGGGCCCGGTGGTGCGGCATGATGAGGTGCGCGTCCGAGGAGAGCTTCAGGTTGGAGACGTCGACGCCGCCGCTGATGAGCTCGTCCAGCTCGGAGATGAGGAACTTCGGGTCGACGACGACGCCGTTGCCGATGACGGGGACGACGCCCGGCGTCAGGATGCCCACGGGCACCAGGTGGATGGCGTACTTCGTGCCGTCAGGGGTCACGACGGTGTGCCCGGCGTTGTTGCCGCCCTGGTAGCGCACGACGTAGTCCATCTCGGCGCCGAGCAGGTCGGTGACCTTGCCCTTGCCCTCGTCGCCCCACTGCGTTCCGACGACCGCGATCGCTGGCATCTGCCCATCCTCCCGGGAAGTTGATCACCCGATTACTTGGTAAGCCTACTGGCATGCGGTGACCTCGTGTCTCACCAGGCCCGAGCGCTATGAGTTGGACCCTCATCACACCGTAGTGTGGGCTGCTGTGAACGTCGTCGTACTGACACTCGTGGAAGCCAACTGCGCGAACCCCGGGCCGCGCACCCAGGCGCTGCACCTGGTGGACGAGCTCAAGGCGCGGGGCGCGGCCGTGCGCACCGCCGAAGCCGACAAACCCGAGGACGTCGACGCGGCGCTGTCCGACCCGGACGAGCGGATCGTGCTCTGCGCGGACACGGACGAGCAGGTCAACGCCGTGATGGCGCGGCTCGTGCGCCAGGCCGCCCCGGCACCGAGCAAGCGCCCCGAGGGCCTGCCGGAAGGGCGCACCATCCCCGACCTGCCCGCGGTCGCGATCCTGCCCTTGGGAACCGTCCCGGGGATCGTCGCGCGGCTCGGCCTCCCCGAGAAGCCCGCGGAGGTCGCCGCGGCGGTCGCCGAGGGAGTGGTGAAACGCACTGATCTGCTGCGTCACGACGGCGGCGGTGTCGCGGTCGACGGCGTGCGGCTCGGCGGCGGCGACCGGCCGTGGCGCGGGGTCGTGAACATCGACGACGTGGTGCTGGCCGACGGCTCCGAGCAGATCCTGGCGTGCGTGGTCGCGAACGCCGACGGGTACGCGGCGGCCGACGACATGGTCCTGGCCGAGCCCGACCCGGCCGACGGGAAGGTCGACGTCGCGGTCGCGGTGCCGGTCACCGTGGGGCGCTTGCGGAAGAGGCTGCGCATCGAAGTGCGGCGCGCGCGCGGGCGGGCCGTGGCGGTGCACCCGGAGGACTCGGTGACGTTCATCCAGGACGGGCTCGTCAGCGAACTCGGGCGCAAGCGCACCTGGTGGGTCGAACCGGGCGCGGCGCTCTGGTACACGGCCTAGCGGCGCACAGTCCAGGAGGCGGTTTCGCCTGCTCAGGCGCTCGCGATTGAAACGTTTCGAGACCTTCGCCACGCCTCCGCGAAACTTTGTAAAACGGGGCGAAAAAGCTGGTCAATGGGGTTGAAGCCTGCTCTCGGTTCCCGTAGCCTGGAGTGCGCACCCAATACCTCCCCAGCGAAGGAGCACCCCGCATGGCGATCGTCTATGGCGGTGACTACAACCCCGAGCAGTGGCCCCGCGAGACCTGGGCCGAGGACATGCGCCTCATGCGCGAGGCGGGCGTCAACCGCGTCAGCGTCGGCATCTTCTCCTGGGCCCTCTTCGAGCCCGAGGAAGGCCGCTACGAGTTCGCCTGGTTCGACGAGGTCCTGGACCTGCTGCACCAGAACGGCATCGAAGCCTGCCTCGCCACCCCCACCGCGTCCCCGCCGCCGTGGTTCGCTGCCCACTACCCGGAAGCGGTCATGGTCGACGCCGAGGGCCGCCAGCTCACGCACGGCTCCCGGCAGGGCTTCGACCCGTCCTCCGACGTCTACCTCGCCAAGGCCCTCGCGATCGCCGAGAAGATCGCCGAGCGGTACGCCGACCACCCCGCCGTCGGCCTGTGGCACATCCACAACGAGTACGGCTGCCACAACGCCCGCTCGTACACGAAGGCCGCGACCGCGAAGTTCCGCGTGTGGCTGCGCGAGCGCTATGGCGACCTCGACGGCCTGAACGCCGCCTGGGGCACCGCGTTCTGGTCGCAGGCCTATTCCTCCTGGGACCAGGTGTACGCGCCGCTGCCGACCCCGACGATCCCCAACCCGGGCCAGGTGCTCGACTGGAAGCGGTTCTCGTCCTGGCAGCTGGTGCAGAACTACAAGGCCGAGGCCGCGGTCATCCGCAAGTACTCCGACAAGCCCATGACCACGAACTTCATGACCGGCTCGCACGCCGACATCGACCTGTGGGAGTTCAGCGGGGCCGTCGACATCGTCTCGACCGACCACTACCTCGCGGGCGAGGACGCCGACGCGCACGTCAACCTCGGTTTCGCGGCCGACTACGCGCGCTCGCTGGGCGCGGGCAGGCCGTGGATCCTCATGGAGCACTCCACGTCCGCCGTCAACTGGCAGGGCCGCAACCGGGCGAAGGCCCCGCGCGAGATGCTCCGCAACTCGCTCGCGCACTTCGCGCGCGGCGCGGACGCGATCATGTTCTTCCAGTGGCGCGCCTCGAAGCAGGGCGCCGAGAAGTGGCACTCGGGGATGGTCCCGCACGCGGGCACCGACTCCAAGATCTGGCGCGAGGTCTGCGAGCTGGGCGCGCGCCTGGGCGAGCTGGCCGAGGTCGAGGGCTCCACGGTGAGCGCGGCGACCGCGATCCTGTGGGACTTCCCGAACCGCTGGGCGCAGGAACACGAGGCCCGCCCCACGAACGAACTCGACCCGCAGGGCATCTTCAACGTCTACTACGCGGCCCTGTGGCGGGCGGGCATCACCGCCGACGTCGCCGAGCCCGAAGGGGACCTGTCGAAGTACAAGTTCGTGGTCGTCCCCGCGATCTACCTGCTCTCGCGCAAGGGCGCGGAGAACCTGCGGCGGTTCGTGGACGGCGGCGGCACCGTGCTCGTCACGCCGTACTCAGGGATCGCCGACGAGACCGACACGGTCTACCTCGGCGGCTACCCGGGCGCGCTCCGCGACGTGCTCGGCGTGCGCAGCGAGGAGTTCTACCCGCTCATCGGCGGCCGCGTGGAGCTCGCCTCGGGCGGGCACGGCACGATCTGGAGCGAGGACGCCGCGTCGACTGGGGCCGAGGTGCGCGACACCTACGCGGACGGGACCCCGGCGTGGCTGGTCAACCGCTTCGGCGAGGGCACCGCGCACTACCTGACGACGTTCCCCGACGACACCACCCTCGACCGCATCGTCGCGGCGGCGGCGCAGGACGCGGGCGTCACCCCGGCGGCCGAGGCCCCGGTCGGCGTCGAGGTCGTGCGGCGCGCACACGAGGACGGCCGCAGCTGGCTGTTCTGCATCAACCACACCGACGCCGACGCGCAGGTCAAATCGGCCGACGCCCTGATCGACGTCCCGGCGGGCGAAGTCGTCGTGCACCGCGAGCACGCCTAGCCTTCACCGCCGAACACGAGCCCGCCCCGCGCCGCGGGGCGACCAGCGGTGGCGGGAGGGGGTCGGCCAGTCTCGGTGCCGACGCCCTCCCGCCGCTTCACCGCTCGCTGTGGACGGCTGTGGCCGTGCTCGCCACCTGATCGCAATCCGATCGTTATCTGGATGAGGCATGCTGGTCAGCGCCCGCGCCGTCACCGCGGCTGGGCGACGTGCAGCGGAACGGCTCAGACGGAGGTGGGGTGCAATGGCGGCGGAGTACTCGAGTTTCGTAGCCATCGGCGACAGTTTCACCGAAGGGGTCGGCGACCCCGACCCGGGCGGCGAGGGCTACCGCGGCTGGGCCGACCTGTTCGCCCTCCGCGCCGCCGAGCAGTGGCCGGCGTTCGCCTACGCCAACCTCGCCATCCGCGGGCGCCTCTTCGACCGCATCGTCGACGAGCAGGTCGTCCCCGCGATCAAGCAGAGCCCCGACCTCGTCTCCTTCGCCGCGGGCGGCAACGACGCCCTCCGCCCCGGCTTCAACCCGGTGCAGCTCTCCACCCGCGCGCACGAGGTCGTCCGCCTCCTCAAGGCCTCCGGTGCCGAGGTCATCCTCTTCACGTGCGCCGACATCACCCCGCACATCCCCGGCATCGCGGTCCTGCGCAAGCGCTTCGTCGCCACCAACGACGCCTACAAGCGCGTCGCCAAGCGCCACAACGCGATCCTCGTCGACCTCTGGGCAGACAAGGCCTTCGAGGACCCGCGCCTGTGGTCGGCGGACCGCCTTCACCTCAACACGTACGGGCACCAGCGCGTCGCCTTCGACGTGTGCGAGGCCCTCGGCGTCGAGGCCGACCCGGCCTGGTCCGAGCCGCTGCCGCACCTGCCCCGGCCGCGCCGCGAGATGAACGGCGTCCAGTGGGCGGGCAAGCACCTCGCACCTTGGGTCAAGCGCCGCCTCACCGGCAAGTCGAGCGGCGACACCGTCGACCCCAAGCGCCCCGAACTGACCAAGGTGAAATGATGCCCCGCCCTACCGGAACCGAGGAACGCTGATGGGCCTGCTGTTCAAACTCCTTGCCGTGCTGGTCATCATCCTGACCTGCGCCTTCTTCTTCGGCCTCCTCTTCAAGAAGGGCCGCGGCAAGTAATCCCGGGCGCGGGCCGACTCAGGCGGCCGCGTGCGGCTGGAAGTCGATGACGAGGTCCACTTCGAGGGCCGCCGCCAGGCGTTCGAGCAGCGGGATCGTCGGAGTGACACCGCCGCCTTCCAGCCGCGACAGCTGCGGCTGGGTCATGCCGGCCCTCTCCGCCAGTTGAACCTGGCTCAGGCCGAGCTCGCGTCGGCGGTCGTAGACCATCTTCCCGAGCAGGAATCCGCGCCTTGCGGCCTCGTATTCCTCGGAGTGCGAGCCGCTGCGGCGCCACACCGTGTGTTCTTCCGACCTGCGCATCACATCTCCTCCTTGTCTCGATCGTAAACGGCGGTCGCGTGCGGATGCCGCGACTCGCACTCGGCCTGCGCCTTTCGTGCCCGCTCCACCTCGAACCGTTCGCGGGCCCTGGTCTTCGGAAAGACCGTCAGCAGCACCACGCGGCGGTTCGGAGCGAGCCAGTACGTGATGCGTACCTGCCGCTGCGGCAGGTGGAACCGCAGTTCGCGGAGCTTGCCGCCGAGATGGCGCGAGTAGGGCTCCCCCAAGGCATCCGCTTGGTCGGCCAGCAGGTCGCCGTAGAACTCGACGCGGTCGTATTCGCGCCTCGGCAGGCTTTCCAGCCAGGCGCGGACCTCCGGTTCGAGTTCGAGCGAGAATCCTTCCTCCATGCATTCGACGGTATATCCCATAGAAAGCATAACTCGGAAACGAAACGCCGGGGCGGGGTTTCATCTGTCGGCGCGACAGGGCATCATGGAGAACTGTGGGACTTCTCCAGCGTCTGTTGGGGCGCCGGGACACACCTGATTCAGTGCCAGATCCCGCCGCCCAACCCGAACCTGCCCCTGAGCCCGAGACCGCGCCCGAACCGAGCGTTTCCTCAGGCGCCCTTGACGATGCCGCCCCCGAGAGCAGCCCGGCCCCCTCGCCGGAACCTGCGGAGGAGGACAGCATCGCTACCCAGGCGCCAGTCACCGGTCTGCGTCTCGTGCCCGCGCTCGAACCCGAGTACGAGCCGGAGCCCGAGCCCGCCGGCCCGGTCCTCACGGCCGTACCGGACCTCGACGAGCCCGACCAGGACCCCGAACCGGACCTCGCACTAGACGCGGCGCCCGCGGGCGCTCCAGCACCGGAACCAGAGGCGGCGATCTTCGTGCCCGAGCGGCCCCGCCGCGAACTGCTCACATTGGACAAGCCCGTCCCGCCGCGCGCGCCGACGACCGGCCGCGACGAGATGATGCCGCGCATCGAGGACGACGAGTCCCTCGACATCGCCGGGTCCCCCCGCGCCGAACTGCGCGCCGCCGGACTCGCCGTGCCGAAGATGCACCAGCTCGTGCGCCGCGGCGACACCGCCATGTGGGCCTTCGCCGTCCGGTCCTCCGAGGCCCTGCGCTGGTGGCTCGACATCCGCCAGGCCGCCGACCAGACCGGCTGGATGCCCGTCCTCCTCGGGTCTGCCGAGGAGTGGCGCGACAACGGCGAGGCGATCATCCACGAGGGCGACGACGAGCTCGCCCGCGCCGACGAGATCGACGCCGCCGAACTCCTGCACGACAAGGCCGCCGAGGCGGGCGAGCCCGCCCGCGGCGTCCCTATCCTGCCGCGCCGCGGCGACTCCGACTTCGCCACGCCGCACGAGCAGCACGGCCTCCTCGGACTGGTCAGAACCGACGCGGGCTGGAAGATCCCGGCCATGTTCCCGTGGAAGGGCTCCACGAACTGGGAGCTGTACGGCGCCGAGCACGCGGCCGTCCTGCACGGCTGGCACCGCCGCTTCGAGGCCGAGCTGGTCGCCATGACCTACGACGTGATCGAGCTGTACGTGCCGCACCCGCCCAATGCCGAAGAGGCCCTTGCGGTCGCGAACGAGGTCTACGCGTACTGCCCGGACCTGCTCGACTCCGGAGTGCCGACGCTTGAGGACCTCGCCGAGCACATGATCCGGTCCAAGGCCTGGTACTTCCGGTGGACGTAGTCCGGCGGAGCAGAGAGGGTCAGCCCGTCTGAGTTCTACGGCCCGCAAGGCTCGCGAAGTGAGCCTTGCGGGCCGAGATCGTTCACGCCGCGAAGGTGCTTTCGAATGCGCTTCGCCGGGAACCTTCACGCCTCGGACAGCGTTCTGCCGCGAACGTTCACGCCGTGAACGTTCCGGCATCGTCGCCGACCGGTGCGCTCTCGCCTGAGCGCAGCGGCAGCGACGCCCGCATCGCCCACCGGTCCGATCCGTCGGGACCGGCGGTCATCTCTCCTCCCAGGAGTCGCGCGCGCTCGGCGATCCCGGCCAGGCCGCGTCCGCCTCCGGGGACTCCGGAGCGCCCGCCCTCCACGCCGCCTGCGCGCCCGCTGCTCGTCACGCCCGCGCGCCGGCTCGCGCCGGGCCCGGCTCCGGACATCCCCGCCGGTCCCTCCGTTCCCGCTTCGACCGGGTTGGACACCGCCAGCTCCAGCCGCTCGCCCGCGACCCTCACCCGCACCTCGACCGCGGCGCCGCCGCCGTGCTTGAGTGCGTTCGTCACTCCCTCTTGGACGATCCGGTAGGCCTCCCGCGACACCGTCGCGGGCACCGCCCCGAGCTCGCCGTCGACCGTGAGGTCGAACCCCGTGCCCGCCTGGCGCACCCGCTCGCCCAGCCGCGGCAGGTCGGCGAGCGTCGGCGCCGCCGTCAGGGCCGCGGGCTCCTCGCGGAGTGCGCCCAGCGCCCGGTCGAGGTCGTCCAGGGCCGAACGCGACGACTCCTCGATCGCCGCCAGCGCCAGCCGCGCCGACTCCGGGTCGGTTTCGAGTACCTGTCGGGCGACCGCCGCCTGGATCGTCGAGGCGGTCAGCGTGTGCCCGATCGCGTCGTGCAGCTCCCGCGCCAGGCGGTTGCGCGAAGCGACCCGGCGGGCCTCCTCCTCGGCCGCCGCGAGGCGCTCGGCCAGCCCCGGACCGAGCAGCCGCACCGCCAGCCGCCGCATGAGCGCCCCGTACACAGCGCTGCACGACAACGCGGCGGCGACCAGGCCGACCGCGACCGCCCATGTCCACGCTCCGGCCGCCCCGGGTCGGACCTCGACCGGGACGAGGATCGTGACGGACTCGCCGCCGTCGAGCCAGACCACCGGCAGCGCCAGCCCGACCAGCGCCACCACCGAGACGAACATGAGCGCCGCGCCCGCGAACACCGAGACGAGCGACCACGCCGCCGTCGAGAAGCGCCGCGCCGCAACGGGTTCGGGCAGTCCCGCGCCCAGCAGCCGGTTCGCCGCGCCCACCGCCCACCGCCGCGAGAACCCGGGCAGCCCGCAGGCCGCGACCGTCGCGCACCCGGCCGCCGCAAGCACGGGCCCGGGGACCGGCCCGGGCCACGCGAGCGCGAGCACGGCCGCCACCGGCAGGCCGACCAGGGACGCCAGCGCGGCGGCCAGGAACGCGTGTGCCCACCCGAGGTGGAAGCGCCGCAAGGGGTGCAGGAGCTGTCGCATGCCGTCGAGTCTGGCACCGGCGGCGGGGCCGCGGCTCCCTCCTGGGAGGGATACGGGATTCCCCACTGCTCGGGAGGCACCGGAGTCCCGCGGCGGCGAACGTTGGCCCCGACATCGTTTCGAGAAGGGACCACCCCGTGCCAACCAGAACCAAGGGCCTCGTCGTCTTCATCGCCATATCGTTCGGCATGGCCTGGGCGGGCATGTTCGCCGCGCCGCTGCTGTTCGGCCTGTCGCTGGTCAATCCGCTCGTCCAGTTGGCGGGCATCGCGTTCACGCCCGCGATCGCCGCGTTCGTCGTGCGCAAATGGGTCACCCGGGAGGGCTTCGCCGATGCGGGCCTGCGGCTGCGCCTGCGCGAGCAGTGGCGCCTCTACCTCGCCGCGTGGCTCGGCCCGCTCGCGTTCGCCGGCGCTTCGCTCGCGGTGGCGGTCGCGGTCGGCCTGTGGGTCTTCGACCCCGCGGCGCTCGCGCTCCTGCCGGGCGCGCCCGTGTGGGTCTCGATCGCGATCCTCCTCGCGGTCGTGGTGGTGCTGACGCCGATCTACTGGGGCGAGGAGTTCGGCTGGACGAGCTATCTCAGGCTGCGGCTCTTCCCCGAACGCCCCATGCTGTCCACACTGCTCACGGGCCTGATCTGGGCCGTCTGGCACTACCCGCTCGCGTTCCTCGGTTACATCGAGTTCGACAACGTCGTGCTCGGCCTCGCGGTCTGGACCGTCTCCTTCATGCTCCAGGAGGTCATCCTCACCTGGCTGCGCATGCGCAGCGGCTCGGTGTGGACCGCCAGTCTCGCCCACGCGGGCAACAACATGGTGTTCGCACTGCTCATCGGCACCGCCCTCGGCGACGGCCACCAGATCGCCGGGACGCTCATCGGGATCGTCCCGTGCGCCGTCGTGGCCGCATGGATCGTCATGAGCGGGCGCCTGGCGGCCGACCGGCCCGCCGACGCCCCCGCCGCCGAGCGCGTCCCGGTCGCGGTGCGCTGACCGCGTTCTCACTCCCGCGAGGGAGGCCGACGTCGGGACGGGGTGTCATCATCGAGCGGTGACCACCCCGCCCGGCTCCACCGCTGCGCCCGAGCCCGCACCGATCACCGTGCTCATCGCCGACGACGATCCCCTGGTGCGCAGCGGACTCCGCACCCTCCTCGCCGCCCAGCCCGGCATCGACCCCGTCGCCGAGGCCCCCGGCGGCGCGCAGGTCCTCCCGCTCGTCAAGCGGCACCGGCCCGACGTCGTCCTCATGGACGTGCGCATGCCCGACCTCGACGGCATCGCCGCCACCCGGCTGCTGCGCGCGGAACTGGACGACCCGCCGCCGGTCCTCGTCATCACCACGTTCGAGAACGACGAGTACGTCTACGACGCGCTCCGCAGCGGCGCAAGCGGTTTCGTGCTGAAACGGGCGGACATCGCGCAGATCGCGCTGGCGGTCCGGGTCGTCGCGCAGGGGGACGCGCTGCTGTTCCCCGAGGCGGTCCGTTCGCTCGCGGCCTCGCACGCACCGCCGCCCGGGAACCTTCACGGTCCCGTGGCGCTGACCCGCCGCGAAGCGGAGGTGCTGCGGCTGGTCGCCGAGGGCCTGTCGAACCAGATGATCGCGTCGCGCCTCTACTTGGGCCTGGAGACCGTGAAGACCCACGTGGGCAGCGTGCTCACGAAACTGGGGGCGCGCAACCGCACGGAGGCGGTCATCATGGCCTACGAGTCGGGCTTCGTGCGCCCCGGCGAGCGCCGCTAGTCCTTGCGGCTGGCCTCCATGCGGGGGGCGAGGCCGTCGAGGAAGCGGTCGACGGCGTAGCGCATGGCGTCGTGGCCGGTGAGGTCCCACGCGTCGGGCGAGGTGAAGCGGGCGAGGCGCGGGTAGCGGCCGGAGACGATGGCGCGTTCGAGGTACGGCCCCTGCGCGTTCCACCATTCGAGCTCGGCGGTCTCGGGGGCCTCGTCGTCGCTGTCGCGGATGAGGTACTGGCGGGCCGTGCCGGTGACGATGTTCATGATGGCCGTGGTGACGAGGTTGACCTCCCGGTCGGGCAGGTCGTGGGCGTCGAACGCGGCGAGCACGAAGTCGTAGCCGTCGAGCGAGTCGGGGCCGAGCACGGGCCGCTTCTGGTTGATCTCCAGGAGCCACGGGTGCGCCTCGTAGACCGCCCAGGAGCCTTCGGCGAACAGCTCGAGGCCTTCGCGCCACGCGAGGGTCCCGAGGTCGGGCGCGTCGGGGCCGACCCGGGAGAGGCGGTCGACCATGAGGTCGATGAGCTCGCGCTTGCCCGGGACGTACCGGTAGATCGTCATCGCGCCGACGCCGAGTTCGGCGGCGACGCTGCGCATCCCGAAGCAGCTGCCTTCCCGGTCGGCGACGGTGATCGCGGCGTCGACGATGCGGTCGACGGTGAGCTTCGGCTTCGGCCCCGGTCTGCTGACCTGCGGTCCGTACTCGCGCCAGAGCAGCTCGAGGCTTCGTCTGGGGTCGCCCGCCCCCGTCTGTGGTGTCGCCATAGCGGCCTCATCGTATCGCGCTTGCTAATCGGGTACGCCGTATGCTATTACTGGGTACAACGTACCCGATTGAAGGGTGAACCGCAATGGGAACCACCACCGTCGAGGCCCTCAACCTCGGCAAACGATTCAAGGACACCGCCGCGCTCGACGGCTTCGACCTCTCGGCAGAGGCCGGAACCGTACTCGGACTGCTCGGGCCCAACGGCGCGGGCAAGACCACGACAGTGCGCATCCTCACCACCCTGCTCCGCTTCGACACCGGCACCGCCCGCGTCGCCGGGTTCGACGTGGCCCGCGACGCCCGCCAGGTGCGCCGCCGCATCGGCCTCACCGGCCAGCAGACCGCCGTCGACGAACTCCTCACCGCCCGCCAGAACCTCGTCCTGTTCGGGAAGCTGTTCCGCCTGAACAAGACCCGGGCCGGGGAACGCGCCGATCAGCTGCTCGCCCAGTTCGGCCTGCAGGACGCGGCGAACCGCCAGGCCAAGGGCTTCTCGGGCGGCATGAAGCGCCGCCTCGACCTCGCGGCCAGCATGATCCTCGCCCCGCAGGTGCTCTTCCTCGACGAGCCCACGACGGGCCTGGACCCGGCCGGGCGGCGCGAGGTCTGGGACGCCGTCGAGGGCCTCGCCGCCGACGGCACCACCGTCGTGCTCACCACCCACTACCTCGACGAGGCCGACCGCCTCTGCGACCGCATCGCCGTGATCGATCACGGCCGCAACCTCGTCGACGACACCCCCGCCGGGCTCAAGCGCCGCATGGGCGCCGACCGGCTGGAGATCGTCGCCGCCGACCCGGCCGACCTGCCCGTGCTGCGGCAGATCATCGAATCCGTCGCCGACGGCGAGACGGTCGAGGACGAGGCCGGGCCGAGCGTCGCCGCGCCCGTCAAGGACGCGGTCCCCGCCCTCACCGCCGCCGCGACCGCCGTGCAGGACAAGCGCCTCACGGTCGCCGACATCGGCCTGCGCCGACCCACCCTCGACGAGGCCTTCCTCGAACTCATCGCCAAGGAGGACCAGTGACCACGCTTGCCCCGCTGCCCGACGAGACCTTCGCCTCGCGTCTGAAGTGGACGCTCCACGACTACCGGGCCATCGTCGGCCAGGAGTTCACCCACCTGGTGCGCCAGCCCGCGAACTTCGCGTGGGGCCTGGGCTTCCCGATCGTCATGGTGCTCTTGTTCGTGTACGTCTTCGGATCCGCCATGGACGTCACCGGCCAGGGCGCCGGCGTCGACTACGTCGCCTACGCGATGCCCGGCATGTTCGCCATGACCATCGCCTTCGGCTTCACCAACACCGCCTGGGCGATCGCCGAGGCCAAGCAGAAGGGCTTCATCGACCGCGTCCGCTCGATGCCCATGGCCTCCTCGGCGGTCGTGGTGGGCCGCAACATCACCGACACCATCCACGCCGCCGTCGACCTGGTCGTGCTCGTCCTCATCGCCCTCGCGATCGGCTGGCGCTCCGAGGGCACCTTCGCGGAGACCCTGGGAGCGTTCGCGCTCCTGCTGTGGCTGCGGTTCGCGCTCATCTGGGTCGGCGTCTTCATGGGCCTCCTGGTCAAGAACGTCGAGCAGGCCGGGAACCTCTTCGCCATCGCGTTCCCGTTCGGCATGGTCTCCTCGGTGTTCACCCCGCCCGAGCTCATGCCCGGCTGGCTCGGCACGATCGCCGCCTGGAACCCCGTGTCCGCCACCGCGACCGCCATCCGCGAGCTCTTCGGCAACCCGAGCGCGGTCGGCTCGTCCTGGCCCGAGCAGCACGCGATCGCCGCCGCGATCGTCTGGCCCGTCATCATCACCGCGATCTTCCTGCCGCTCGGCGTCCAGAGGTTCAAGAACCTGGGCCGCTGAGCCCCGGCGCCTGAAGGAAACAGGAACAGGGGCCCGCGCCGGACGGCGCGGGCCCCGCCCGCATTCGGGGCACTCCACCGCAATCGGCGCGAACCGCCAGGCGGCCGGGCCGCCCGCCGGTCTCAATTTGATATCGAAGTCCGCCGATTTGCGGGAGCGATTCCACCGCTGTGCACGTTATCTGCCTTTTGCAAGGGCGCCATAGCCGGTCATTCCGGATTTCGGTGTTCTGCGGCCACCGGCGACCTGCGATAGCTTGAAGCGATGCGAGGCCGCGCACCGCTGCGCGGCGACCCCGCGCGCGCTCGCGTCCTCGCGCACCGGCACCGGAGCGTTCTCGCTGGGAAGGCTCCTCACGGTCTGTGGTCGGAACCCGACAGCGCGGACCGGCTTCAGAAATGACCGCGCCTCCGCGGCGTCGTCGACCGGACGCGAGCGCCGTCCCTCCCGGTGCTCGATCCCCGCTCTGGTCCTTCGGCCCCGTTGCGCACTGGCTCTGGCGAGCCCAGTCGAGGTGCGGCATCCCTCGCATCGAAAGCAGCCCTGAAATGACCAAGAGGCGACACCTACCCGCGCTCTTCGCGACCGCAGCACTGGCCACCGCCGCCGCCTGCACCGACGACGAGAGCCCGGAGGACGGCGACGGCGACGAGTTCCCCCGCAGCAAGACCCTGTACTCGACCGGCACGGCCTGGGGCCCGCCCGGCGACTTCAACCCGATCTCCGCGGGCGGGGTGACCGGCCTCAACGGCCTCGGCTACGAGTACCTGTTCGTGTTCGACACCGTCGAGCAGCGGATCACCCCCTGGCTCGCCGAATCCGGCGAGTGGACCGGCGCGAACGTGTTCGAGCTGCGCCTGCGCTCCGGGATCGAATGGAGCGACGGCAAGCCCCTCACCGCCGACGACGTCGCGTTCACCTTCGAGCTCGGCAAGGTCGACGGCGTCCCCTACGGCGGCGTCTGGGACTGGCTCGACGCCGTCGCCGTCGTCGACGAGCGCACCGTCACCTTCACCTTCGGCGAAGCGCGCCAACAGGAGTGGGACAACTTCCTGTACACCAACGAGATCGTCCCCAAGCACGTGTTCGAGGCCTACACCCCCGAAGAGCTGCTGACCGGCCCGCTCGACCCGAATCCCGTGGTCACCGGGCCCTACACCGTGCACAGCTTCGACGACACCCGCGTCGTCTGGGCCAAGCGCGACAACTGGTGGGCCACAGAGGCACTCGGTCTCGAAGTGCAACCGCAGTACATCGTGGACCTCGTGACGCTCCCGAACGCCGACATCCTCAACATGCTCATCGAAGGCCGCCTCGACCTCGCCAACAACTTCATGTCCGGCATCGACGACTTCCTCACCGGCGACCCGGAACTCACCACCTACTTCGACAAGCCGCCGTTCATGGCCCCGGTCAACACCGCCATGCTCATCCCCAACACCACCCGCAAGCCCCTGGACGACCCGGCGTTCCGCCAGGCCATGGCGTACGCGATCAGCCCGGGCGAGATCGTCGACTCCGTCTACGGCGGCATGGTGAGCGAGGCGCACCCCACCGGACTCCTCCCGATCTGGGAGCGCTACTACGACGCGGCGGCGGTCAGCGAGCACGGCTTCGTGTTCGAACCCTCCAGCGCCGTCGCGATGCTCGCCGCCGCCGGGTACGAGGACGAGGACGGCGACGGCTTCGTCGAGGACCGCGACGGCGACCCGTTCGAACTCCAGCTCGTCGTCCCCGCCGGGTGGACCGACTGGGAGGCCGCCGCGATCGCCATCGCCCGCGACCTCACCGACGTCGGCATCAAGACCGAAGCGGCCTTCATCGACGCCGCCGAGGTCGACGCCGCGCGCGGCTCCGGCGACTTCGACCTGCTCATCAACAACAACAGCTGGCTCACCAACTCGCCCTGGAGCCACTTCCAGTACCTGTTCGAACTGCCCGTGCGCGACACCCAGCGCCTCGCCAACTACTCCCGCTGGGAGGACGAGACCGCCTGGGACCTCACGCAGGAGCTCGCGACCCTCGCGACCGAGGACCCCCGCTACCCCGAGCTCATCGCCGAGCTGCAGCGCATCGCGATGCGCGACCTCCCGGCCATCCCGATCTGGTACAACGGCGCGTGGTCCCAGGCCTGCAACGCGGTCTGGACCGGCTGGCCCGACGGCAACACCGGCGAACCCGGCGTCTACCCCAGCTTCTGGAACGAGATGTGGGGCCTCGGCGGCGTCCGCATGCTCACCGAGATCCGAAGGGCCGAATAGGAACCGGGACGCCCGCGCCGACAGTGGTCGGCGCGGGCGAGACGTTCAGCTCCCCAGGCTCACGAAGGCGAGCCCGCCGGCCTTGTCGCCGACCGCCAGCATCGTCCGGCCGCCGACGGCCAAGGCCCCGACCGAGACCGCCGTCCGGGGCGCATCGGGGTTCCGGACCGACACCGGCTCCTCGTCGCCCGTGACCGGCACGAGCAGCAGATCGCCCGCGCTCGGGTTACCGAAGCACGCGAGCGCGGCGGTCTCCTGCCTGAGCATGACCGTGTCCGGAGCGCACTCGTAGTCGACGAGGTCGGGCACCGCGACCGTCGCGTTCGGCGGCGTCGCGAAGTCGCCCAGCCCGAAGAGTTGGACGCCGCCGTTGTCGGTGTGCGCCAGGGCGATCACCTCACCCGATCCCGCGTTGAGCGCCTCGAACCCGACGACTTGCCCGATGTCCCAGGCGATCGAAGACGCGTCGAACGTGATGCCGCTCGAGTCGAAGAAGCCGTCGCTGAGGCGGTTGTCCGACGTGAGCAGCGCGAACGAGACCCCCGCCGTCGACGACCTGACCAGGCGCGACCAGCGCACATCCCCGAAGTCCCCCTGCGCGAGCGCCGCGCCCGAGACGAACGAGATCACCTGGTACGAGTCGGCGGTCATGGTCACGAGCGCGGGCTCAGTGCCGACGACCCCGATAGCCGCATCCTCAATGGACTCTATGGGCAGTGAGCTGGCCTTCTGCGCCTTGAACTCGCCCTCGGACTCGTTCCAGACGTGGACCCGGTAGTCGGCGTCCAACGCGACGAGCACCTCCGTCTCGGCATGAAGGAAGGTCGTGAACTCCAGGACCGGCGGGCTGAACGAGAAGGTCCCGAGCAGGTCCCCGGTCTCCGTCGACCACTGCTTGACGGTGCCCGACTCGTCGGCCGAGAACAGGGTGTCGGACTCGGCGTTGACGCCTTGGGCGACGGCGACGACCGGTGAGGAGTGCGCCTGCGGGATGTCGCCCACGACCGTCCCGGCCTCGGCCGACGCCCACGACGCGGAGAGCAGGCCGTCGTCCGAAGCGGGCTGGTCGCTCCCGGAGAGGAGCCGACTGTCGAAGCCCGAGTAGATCGTGTAGGCGACGGCCGCGAGCACCAGCAGGACGATGAAGATGAGCGCCAGGCCTTCCTCCTTCAAACGGCGGCGTCGCGGCGGGAGGGACTCGGCCGCCTCGGCGTCGACGGGCCCGTCCGAGCCCGCTTCCGGATTCGGCGGGGTCGGTTCGCGTTCGGGGCCTTCCGGTTCCGGGCCGGACGGAGGTGAGACGGGGAACGCCGACGCGGCGACCGGTCCGGGCGCGGCCGGAGGCGTCGGATCCAGTGCGGCGGCGCGCGCGGAGCCCTGATCGAAGTCGGCCGGCGGCGTCGGTCCCAGGAAGCCTGCGGGGGCCGGATCGGCGGCGGTGCCAAGTGCCACGATCGGCGGGTGCGACGGCGCTGGCGGGGTGGCCTCGTGCGGACTCGTCACCGGCGGCGACACGGTCGAGTAGGGCGGCGCTGGCGAGTACCCCTGTGCGGGAGTGGTCTCGGGGGCCTCCGGCTCCTCCCACAGCACACTCCCCTCGGCGACCGCCGTCTCCGGCTGCTCGATCGCGGTGGGCGGCACGCCGAGTGCCCGGTGCAGGAGATTCGCGACGAGCGGCATCCGGCTCGCGCCGCCGACCAGGAACACCTCCGCAGGCGTGTCCGCGACCCCCGCCGCCTTGATGACGGCCTTCGTCAACCGCACGGTCCGCTCCAGGATCGGGGCGGCCACACGGTCGAGCTCGCCGCGCGTCAGGTGTGCCTCGATCTCCAAGAGCGGCACCGTGAAATCCGCCTGCTGGTGCCGCGACAAGTGCTCCTTCGCCGTCCGGATCTCCTGCTGGAACTCCCGAAGCGCCCGCCGCTCCTCAATAGACTGCGGCCGCGTCAGGCGCTCCCAGCCGTCCCGCTGCCCGTACACGCCGCCGAAGTACTCGATGAGCGCGGCGTCGAGGTCCAAGCCGCCCAAGTCGTTCCGGCCGTCGACCGCGACCGTCTCCAGACCGGTCGCGGTCCGCCGCACCGCGCTCACGTCGCAGGTGCCCGCGCCCAGGTCGTAGACGACGATCGCCGCGCCCGGCCCCAGGCGGTGCCGCAGGGTCTCGCTGTAGAACGTCGCGGCGGCGACCGGTTCGGGCACGAGCCGCGCCCCGGAGAGCCCCGCGAGCTCGGCAGCCTCCTGGAGCACGAGGCGACGCGCAGGACCCCAGTCGGCCGGCACAGTGAGCGTTACTCGCTCCGGCTTCCCCGCGACGAGTTCCGCTTCGGCGAGGACCGTCCCGAGCACGGCCGCGATGAGCGCGGTGACCGCGAACTCGCCGTCCCCGAGCAGGACTGTCTCCGCATCCACGTGTCGTTTCGGGTTGGCCTCCAACCGCTCCGGCCGCCACCGGCCGCGCTGCAGCGCCGCCTGCCCGGTCAGGACCTCCCCGGACTCGGTCGCGAACACCGCCGAGGGCAGCAGCGGCGTCCCGCCGAACAGCAGCGGACGAGTCCGGCCGTCACCAGACCGGACCACCGCAACGGTGTGCGAGGTGCCGAAATCGATGCCCAATGCGGTTGTCGGCGTGAGGGGTACGCGCATAGTGGCATCGTAACGGCCGGTAACCCTGCCTGGCCGGAGGTCCGCCTGGCCGCCTTCGACCGGATCAACCCAGGTGCGTGTTGACGTGCCGCATCCGGAGGGCGGTTCGACGAGCGAGGTCGCCGGAGACGTACCTGCCTTCCACTTGCCCTGCTGGCCGTCGAGGATCGCCTTGAGCCGCGGGGTCTCGCGCATGACCGGACCGAAGAGGTCCACCGGGTCAGTCGACCGGACCCGCCTCGGACGGCGTCTGTTTCGCCCTCCCCCTTGGGGTCCCGCGTCGATATAGTTGGCCTGTGACCCCTCACCACCTCCTCGGGGTGGACTTCGGCACCTCTCATGTGGTCGCCGCGCTCCGCACTCCTGACGGGCGCACCCGCCCGCTCCTCTTCGACGGATCCCCGCTCCTGCCCTCGGCCGTCTTCCTCGACGTCGCCGAGGAGGTCCACATCGGACGCGACGCGCTCCGGCTCGCCGTCGGATCCCCGGACCGGTTCGAGCCCAACCCGAAACGGCACGTCGGTGAATCCTCGATCCTCCTGGGCGACAGCGAGATCGAGATGAGCACCGTGCTCGCGGCGGTCTTCGCCAAGGTCCAGCGGGCCTGCGCGGAGGAGACCCCGGTCCCGCCTCCGGTCGTGCTCACCCACCCCTCGACTTGGGGCGATCGCAAGATCGGCCTGCTCCGCGATGCCGCCGCCGCGGCCGGGTTCCCCTCGGTCGAGACGGTGAGCGAGCCGGTGGCCGCAGTCTCCTATTACGAACGCGAACTCGGCCAGCGGATCGAGCCGGGCGAAGCGCTCGCCGTCGTCGACCTCGGCGGCGGCACCGTCGACATCGCCGTCCTCGCCCGGCAGGGGGACGGCCCGCCCGCGGTGGTCGTCGAAGGCGGACTCAGCGGCTTCGGCGGCATCGACATCGACATGGCCGTCGTCGAACACCTGCGAACCACCGCACCGGAAGACGAGGCCGACTTCTGGGCCGGGGTCGCACAGCCCGAGACCGATCGCCAACGCCGCGAACGTAACCAGGTCTGGACCGAGGCCCGCGAAGCCAAGGAGATGCTCTCCCGGGCCACGACCGCGCCCGTCGCCCTCCCCGGCCGCGACACGACCGCGCACCTCACGCGCACCGAGCTCGAAGCCATCGCCGAACCGCTGCTCGCGCCCGTCACCGCCGAACTCGACCGGGTCCGCGAGCGCGCCGAGTCCGGCGGGCACGTGCTCGCCGCGATCTTCCTCGTCGGCGGCGCGGCCCGGATGCCCTTGGCCGCCAGCGTCATCCACCGGTCCACCGGCATCGCCCCGGTCCTGATCGAACGCCCCGAACTCGTGGTCGCCGACGGCGCCGCCCGCTTCGCCGACGCCGACGCGACCGCCGAACGCTCCGCCGCCGCCGCGACCACCGCCCCGCTGGCCCCAGCCGAGGGAGCGCCCACTGCACCGAACGCCACAGCGCCGACGGACACCAACGCGGCGGCCACCCTCGTCGACGGCACCCCCGGACCGCTGACGCCCCCGAACGTCAACCTGACCCCGCCCTCAGCACCCGTTGGCGCCCAACCGATCCTGCCCGCCCACCCGCGCAGGCCCCGCAGACGGCTCGCCATCGCGGGCGCAGTTGTCGCCGCCCTCGCGATGCTCGCCGCCGGGATCTACCTCCCCAACAGCCGCTTCTGGCCGGGTGCCGAGCAAGGGCCTGTCTCCGGCTCGATCGGAACCACCGCCGGGACGGTCTGCGACGAAGCCGTCCCCGCCTTCCCTGAAGGCGCGACCGGTTTCCTGCGCGGCCCCCATTTCGAGCTGCGGCCTTCCTGCGCGGGCACCCTCACCCCCACCGAGGCCGAGGCTCTGGACTGGCTCATCGAGGACCTTCCCGAACTCAACCCGGACCAGCGCCTGGCCGTCGTCCACTTCGACGCGGCCGCACAACTGCTCGACCTGCCCGCCGACAGCGTCTACGAGGTCGCCACCGAAGTCGTGATCGGCGACCGCACTTGGAAACTCACCGGGCTCCCGGTCGAGGACACGCTTTACTACGGCGTCATCCCCGACGGCGACCCGGCCGAAGTGAAGGTCACCGACGCCGACCGGAGCCAATCCCTCGACTTCGGGACCGGCGCGGTCAAGGACCCGGTCAGCGCCCTCTATCACGGTCAGCTCGGCGACCGCGTCATGCAGGTCGAATGGGAGGTCAAACGCGCATCACGCGACGAGGAGTGGACCAATGAATCCTTTATGGATGATCCGTTCGCCATTTCTCGCCAGGTCTTCGATGAAGCGACGGGCTGGCTGTGCGAGCCGGACTCGGCCCTGGTCACCGCCGAGTTCTTCTACATCACCGACACCGTCGCGCACGATCTCCGGACCGAATTCGACCCGGCGACGCAGTTCTGGGTCAACACCGAGGCCGGGCCGATCTACGCGAGCAGCGTCGTCGCCGATCCTTACTTCCACGAGAACGACAACCCCGACGGCGAAGGCGAGGCGCTCGCGATCACCATGCAGTTCGCGGTGCCCGCCGACATGACCGTCATCGAGTTCGCCTTCCAGGTGACCCACGAGCAGCACTACTACCGCGAGGACGTCTGGCTGTACATCGTCGAAGGCGACCCGCTCAACTACTACAAGGTCGACTACTCCGCCTAGACCGCTCAGGAGAGGACGTGGAACTGGTCGGACACGGGCAGCTCCCGCCGCTGCGGCTGCACATAGCTCGCCCCTCCGCCTACCAGCTTCGCGCCCTTCTCCTGCCACCAGTGGGCCACCGCGAACGCCCACACGACGCCACCGAAAGCCGCGACGGTCCCCAGCGCGACGTTCCACCGGCCCTGTACCTCGCTCGGGTCCTCCTGGTCGAGACCGAACAGGATCGCGATGCAGGCGATCATCACTGCAGCGGCGACCGCCCCGACCGTCACCAGGATCCGCACATGCCGCCGCGAGCCTTCCGCCGACTGGACCTCGACCGTCAGTTCGGCATCGCAATGCGGGCAGACCACGGCCTGCTTGGAGTCGCTGCCCTGTGGCCGTTCGAGCTTGAACGCGGTCACGGGCCCGTAGTGCGTCGTGCTGTACCCGAACCCGCTCCCCGACCTGCGCCGCCGATAACCCGTGACATGCCGCACCCGCACCTCGGCCCGGTCGCCTCGCAGACCGATCCCCATGAGTCCGCCGCCTTCCCTCGCCAACCGCCTCCAACATATCGACGCCCTGCCAGACGGTGGCGCTAGACGAGGTCGGAGTAGTCGCCCGGTTCGCCGCTCCGTTGGAGGGCGCGGCGGCGGGCTCGGTGGATCTGCTTGCGGGCCATGAGGAACCACCAGTCGTCGGTACCGGCCTCGGGCGGTTCCGCGACGTGCGGCCACGGCTTGTCCGGCGGCGTCGGGAGGTTGCGCAGGTCGTCGCGGACCATCACGGCCTCCCCGCGTGACGGGCGGCGATGAGCGCGGCCGACTTGGCGCGCTGGGCCTCCCGCCACAGGTTGCTCTCGTTGCTGGCGGTGCCGCGCCAGATCGTCGCGCGGGTGACGCCGCTGGAGTGGAAGAACGTCGCGACCTGCTCTGACGGCTCCGAGTCGTTGGCGCGCAGCAGGTGCGCCTCGCCTGCGGTGTCGTCGGCATAGAGTTCGAACGCGTCGGGTTCGGCGGTCCAGCCGCCGATCAGGTCCGTCATGCGGTCGCCGCCGGGAAACCGAGGAGCGTCGAGAGGGACGGACCTTGTTTTTCGCGGTGGCGACCGACCCGCCTGGGGCGCTTCAGCTTCAGGTCCGCACGGGTCACCAGGCCGGAGGCGAGCGCTTCGGACTTCTGGACGGGCGTCGCGGTGTAGGCGAACAGCCGGGCGGCCGATTCGCGGAAGGTGCAGCCGTGCGCGCCCCAGCGCCCGCCGCACCACTCGCAGCGGAGGCGTCCGAAGCCGAACCATGTGCGGTAGGCGCGGTGCAGTTGCAGGTCGATCTTGACCCGGGGCGGAACCGGGTCGTGGCGTAGGCTCAGCAGTGCCATGAGAAGTACCTTCTCTCTGGTTGGGCGGCCTGCCGGACTCTCGCCAAAGAATTCCCGGCAGGCCGCCGTATCCACCATTTCCTGTGGAACCCGCGCCGTTGAGATCAAATCCGGCGCGGGGGCGGGTCGGGTGGCCCGGCAGCGACCGACCCCCACCGATCGGCCCCTCTGCGAGTCAGCTCCGTGCCCACACGACCCTGTATGAAGCTGTCGGTCCGGATCTAGTCTTGATGTCCGGTGTTCCCGAATCTAGTATGTAAATTCTCTGGCCCTGTGTCAAGTACCGACACGGCGGAAATTTTGGGGCGTCTACTAGAATTCTTGAGGATGCGGAAGGAGTGATCATGGCTGAACCTCGCGAACCTACTTGGCGCGCAAAGTGGCTGGGTCAAAAGCTGCGGGCTCTGCGCAAGAACAAGAACTTCACCATCGCGGATGTCGCAGACCGGCTCGGGTGCAGTACCGCGACGGTCAACCGATTCGAGCTCGGCACCTATCCGCTTAAGGGCGAAGAGATGTTGATGCTGCTCAACATGTTCAGCCTGCCCGACGGCGGTGAGCGCGATGAACTGTTCAAGCTCGCGAAGGAAGTCGCCGAGCGCGGCTGGGTCGAGTCACTGGTCTCGAAGCGATCGTTCGCGGATTTTGTATGGGCCGAGAGCAAGTGCCGTCGAATCCGGAGCTTTCAGCTCGCGGTCTTCCCCGGATCTCTTCAGGCCCCGGAATACGCTGAAGCGCTGATCGAATCAGGCCCGAACGAGGCCTCGGCCAAGGTGGCCCTGGTGGAGGCCAGGCTGGCGAGAGGTAGGGCGCTCGCCAAACCGAATGCACCAGAGGCGAGGTTCCTGCTGCATGAGTCGATGCTTCATCAGCGCATCGAAGGGTTCAGTACGCGGGTGTACCGGAAGCAGTTCGAGCGCCTCCTCGAAGCCACCGAGCAGGCGAACGTGGAACTTCGCGTCGCGCCGTTGGGATTCGGTGCGCACACGGCGTTGGGTGTGACGACCGGTTTCACCATTCTCGATATGCCCGATTCATGGCCGATGCTGGCGCATGTTGAGACTCCTCTCGGTGGGATGGTTGCGGAGACACCTGACGTAGACTCCCTCACAGATGCCTATGAGTCGCTGTGGGAAGCCAACACGCTCGATGAGAAGCGGACCCGCGACCAGCTGGCACGAATGCTGAAGGAGCTGGATTGATGAGTCTGAACCGTCCCGTTCAGGAGCCGTGGTCGCGTGCGCGTTTCCGCAAGAGCTCCCGCAGCGACGGCAGCGGGGACGGCAACTGCGTGGCTGTGGCGGCTCATGGCGGCGTTGTTGCAGTGGGCGACACCAAGACCCCTGAAGGCGACTCCTACCAGCACTTCCGTGTCTCGGCCGCAGACTTCGGCGGCCTGGTCTCCGGGATCAAGTCCGGCGAGATCGCCTAGTCGACCGCGCAGGAGCCTTCGCTTGGCGTCGATCGACACTCTCATCGCCTCGATCCACTCCGCGATCAACCAAGCCGCGAATCTCCTGGCCGGTATCGCCAGATCTGCCGAGCAAACCACCCAGACCAGATCCCGCGCCGGGCAGCTGGGGATTGAGCGCACCGCCGAACGGCTCACGACCGCCGCAGACTCCCTGGCCGAGGGCCAAGCCCTCGCGCGAGCCATCGCCGACCGACTCCAGTCCGCGCTCGCCGCAGCGGAAGCGGCCCGCACCGGCAACGGTGATGGCAGGCCGCCGGTGTCGACATCGACACCTGAGCCCTCGCAACAACCTCGGCGCCATCCTTGGGCCGACCACCCGCCTGTGCCCGGCTTCAAGCCGTCTGTCCCGCATAAGACCTGCATCGAGGAGACCCGTCGAGTCGGCTGGCCGGTCAACAAGAACGGGAGGGTCGCCGCCCGAGGCAGGCTGTACGACAGCGATGGCCGACCGATAACCGGAACCGTCCAGGCCGGGAACGGGCCCGCAGCGAAGGCAACCGACCTGAAGGAACCCTGGGCCTCCGACGAACGCATGACAACCCGCTGGCACATCGAGGGCCACGCCGCAGCCATCATGCGGATCCATGCCCTGAAGGAGGCGGTCCTGTACATCAACCTTCCGCCCTGCGGACGAGCTGACCAGGACCAGTGGCGATGTGACCCCAACCTGGCCAAGCTCGTGCCTGTCGGATCGACGCTCAAGGTCTGGATCGTCCCGGAGAAGGGCGCTCCGCAGATGATCAACTATCGTGGCTCGGGGGAGGCGATCACATGATCATTAACGACGTCGAATACTTCCCGGTCACCGATGACCCCGCGATGCTCAATGCATTGAATGCGAAAGATGGAATCCTCGGTTCGGTCGAGCTCGGACGATACGCGGTGGATGAACTCGGGCTGACGCCGCCGCAGATGCGCCTGGACGGCAGCGTTCCGGCGATTGTCCTGGTCTGGGACATGGAGGCGGGCCGCGGTTACCTGGTCTGGGACGTCCATGAGATGCCGGAAGCCGATCCCGACGACGACTACAACCCCGACGCGACCGGCTGGGAAGGCCACTACGGCCAATAAAGGCGTTGAAAAAGGGCCCGCACCGCCACCCGAAAGCAGTGCGGGCCCCGTTCATTTCCCTCCGGGGCCTGAGGGAAGGCTCTAGGTCCAGGCGACCCAGCCGGTCCGGGCGTAGTCGCCGCCGAGCTCGTTCGCCTGCAGGCCCGCGTTCGAGAGCGTCCACAGCTGCGAGCCGATCACGACCGTCCGCAGGATCTGCGTGTTGTACGGGTCCGCGCCCGCCTCTTCGTGGTCGATCCAGGCCGTCTCAGTGAGGGCGTCCGCCCCCACGGTCAGGACCACCGCGCCCGAGGCGTACTCCATGTCCCAGTCCGAGACCGGCAGGACCGCGATCGAAGCGTCCTCCCAGTACAGGAACGCGTGCGGGTCCCACTGCACCATCGAGTCCGCGCCCTCGCGGTAGTACTGGTCGAGCACCGCGGCTTCAGGAGCGGCCGTGTCGAACAGGCTCACCTGCAGACCCGTGGTCATGCCCTCGGTCGTGGCCTCCTGGCCGACGCCGAGTAGCCGGTTCGGGCCGACCGGGTGGAGGTAGCCCGAATAGCCGGTGATCTTCAGTTCGCCCGTGACGACCGGATTCGCAGGGTCGGAGAGGTCGACCGTGTACAGCGGGTCCGTCTGTCGGAACGTCACGACATAACCGGTGTCGCCGATGAAGCGGACCGCGTAGATCTGCTCGTCCACACCGAGATCGGTCACCGAACCGGTCTCCTCCAGGGAGTCGTCGCCGACAGCGAACACCGTCACCGTCGACTTCGACGGCTCGCTCGGCTCGTCCGGAGCGACCTCCCAAGCGCAGTCGTTCCAGAAACCGCAGTTCCCGCCCAGCTCCTGCTCCGTCGTCGCCACCCGCAGATGCCCGTCGAACTCGCTCAGCGAGTACTGGTTGAGCAGGGTCCCGGGCACGGCCGCCTCGCCGACCAGGCGCGCTTCGCCGCCGTCGAACACGAACCGGTAGATCTCGCTCTCGGCCTTCGCCTCGTCAGCGCCCTCACCGGCCCACGGGTAGTCGTAGTGCGCCAGGTACAGGCTCTCGGCGGTGCCGTGGACCGTCTCGCCGTCGACCATCACCGTCTGCGGCGACGCCTCGGTCCAACCCCCGGCGGCCGGAAGCGCGAGCACGCTCACCGAGGACCCGGTGTACCGCTCGGGGTGCGCGATGCGGGTGCAGTCGATCTCGTGCGACTCGCCGTTGACCGAGAACGACGGCAGCCAGTCCTCGAGCTCGGTGTCCCGGAACGCGTCCAGGATCTCGCCGTCCCCGGGGTTCTCGGACAGCCGCTCCCACACCGGCATGAGCTGCGGGGCCGAACCGACCGCCAGCCGCACCTCGCCGTCAACGAGCCGGGCGTCCACCATGGATCCCTCCATCGTGAACGTGTCCAGCACGTCGAGCGAGGCAGGGTCGAGCCGCTCCAGCCGGAACTCGCTCACCCACTCGTCCCCGCGCTCGGTCGTCACCGTCGACATGAGCAGCAGCTCATCGGAGCCGAGGAACAACTGGTGGTTCCACGCCTCGTCCCCGACCGGCCGCTCCGCCACGATCTCGCCCGACCGCGAGTCCACCACCCGCAGCGCGTCGTAGTCGACCACGCTGTAGATGAACGTGCCGTCGGTCTTCACGATGTCTGGTTCGTCAACGCCCGCAACGGCGTTGTTCGTCCCCGAGTACGCGTCGTCCCCGGCGGCCTGCGACCCGCCCGACTCCGAGCTGGTCGCCCCGGCGTCGGCGGCGAGCTCTTCGTCGCCGCCTCGGGCGAACATGTCGAAGTCCTGGTTGCCGAGCGCGGTGACCGCCGCGTCCTGGATGCTAGTCAAAGCGTCGTCGCAGTCGTCGAATGCGGTCAGCTGCGCGGACACGGGAACCCAAGGGGGCGTGGCGAGGGAGATGTCGGTGTTGTCATCCGACGAGGAGGAGGTGCACGCGCTGGCGGCGGCGAGGGTCGCGGCCGCGGCGGATGCGATGAGGAGTCTGGTCTTCATGCCCTTCGGACGCCGCGCCCCGCGATTCGGTTCCCGGGCGGATAAACGGGCCCGGGGGCGTCCCAAATATCCCCCGGGCCCGTTTGGAATCGGTCGGTTCACCCCTTGGTGCCGCCCGAGGTCAGGCCGGAGATGAGCTGGCGTTCGGCGAACGCGTAGAAGATCAGCGCGGGGAGCATGGCGAGCATGACGTACGCGAGCACCTTCGCCGTGTCCGACGAGTACTCGCCCTGGAACTGGGTCACGCCGAGCGGCAGCGTCTGCCACGTGGGCTTGTTGAACACCACGAGCGGCAGCAGGTACGAGTTCCACGACCCGACGAGCGCGAGCACGGAGACGGTGGCGAGCACCGGCCGCGACATCGGCAGCAGGATCTGGAGGAAGAACCGCCAGGGCCCGGCCCCGTCGATCGTGGCGGCCTCCTCGACCTCGCCGGGGATCTGGCGGAAGAAGCTGCGCAGGATGATGATCGTGAGCGGCAGGCCGAACGCGGCCTGCGGCAGGATCACGCCGAACGGGCTGTTGAGCATCTCGAAGGTGCGCAGGATGATGAACAGCGGCAGCACGGCCACCGCGAACGGGAACATCATGCCGGCCGCGAACAGCGTGAAGAGCCCTTCGCGGCCCCGGAACTGGAAGCGCGCGAAGACGTACGCGACGGCCGCGGCGGCCGCGACGACGATGAACGTGGTCGCGAGCGCGATGAACACCGAGTTCCCGAGCTGGCGCCAGAACGTGGTGTCGACGACGACGTCGGCGTAGTTCTGCCAGTTCCAGGGGCTCGGCAGGCCGAGCGAGTTCTCGCGCAGCTGCTTGTTGTCCTTGAACCCGCCGAGGAGCGCGAACAGGATCGGGGTCGCGACGAAGGCCGCCGCGGCGAACGCGGCCGCGTAGAACCCGGTGTTGCGCAGGATCCGCCCGCGCCTGGTGTTGACGCTCATGCGCGGCCTCCGTTCGTGATGGAGCCCTGGAGGTCCCGGCCCAGGACGTACCGCTGGTAGATGAGGGCGAAGACGAGGCTGACGAGGAACATCGCGATCGACAGCGCCGACGCGTACCCGATCTGGTTGCGCACGAAGCCCTGCTCGTACATGGTGATCGCGAGCGTCTCGGAGGCGTGGAACGGTCCGCCCTTGGTGAGCACGTACACGAGGTCGAAGAGCTGCACGGTGCCGATCACGGAGAGGAACACGGTGATGCGGATGGTCGGGCCCATGAGCGGCAGGGTGATGTGGCGGAACAGCTGCCCGCCCGTCGCACCGTCCACTTTGGCGGCCTCGTAGAGCTCTTCGGGGATGTTCTGGCGCCCGGCCAGGAGCAGGATCATGTGGAAGCCGAAGAACTTCCAGGTGAGGATCCCGAACAGCACGAAGATGACGAGCCCGCGGTCGGAGAGCCAGCCGATGTGCCCGTCGAAGCCGAGCCCGGCGAGGAGCGTGTCGGCGAAGCCGCGGCGCGGCGAGAAGATGAGCGAGAACAGCACGGCCGTGACGGCCTCGGTGAGGATGTACGGCACGAAGAACAGGAGCCGGAACGCGGTGCGGCCGGGGAAGTTCTGGTGCAGCAGCATCGCCAGGCCGAAGGCGAGCGGCAGCTGCACGGCGATGGAGAGGACGGTGATGAGCCCGATCCGCCACATGTCGCCGAGGAACACTTCGTCCCCGACGAGCGTCTTGAAGTTCTCCAGGCCCACGAAGTCGGTGGGGAGCCCGCCGAGCCCGTTCCAGCGGAAGAACGCGGTGTACGCGGCGAACAGGACGGGGAAGAGCACGAACAGGACGAACAGGACGAGGGCCGGGGCGATGAACACGGTCAGCGTCCCCGCGCCGACCCGGCCGCGGCGCTTGCGGGGAGCGCCCCCGGCGCCGACAGCTGCCGGCGCCGGGGGCTTGGTGCTCACTGCGGTCACTGCTCGGCCGCCCAGGCCTCGTTGACCATGGCGACGAAGTCCTCAGGGGTGAGCTCGCCGAGGATCAGCCCCTGGGAGGCGTCGTTGACGGTGCTCCCGATCGCGGGCGGGTAGGCCTGGTCGAGGTAGAGCTGCATCGCCGTGGCGGTGGCCATCGCGTCGATGACGATCTGCTGCTCGGCGTTCGGCTCGGGCACGACCGCCGACGGGTTGGCGGCCACGGTGGACATGTTGCCGTCCTTGACGATGCGGGCCTGGTTCTCCTCCTCGAGGAGGTAGCACATGAAGTCCTCGACCTCTTCGGGCGCTTCGGCGCTGGCCGCGAAGCCGCCGCCGCCGCCGAGGAACTCGGTCGCGGTGCCGGGGCCGCCTTCGACGGCCGGGAACGGGAAGAAGCCGAGGGCGTCGCCGGGGCCTTCGGTGCCGGAGTTGTCGCGCTGGGCCTGCGGGGCCCACTGGCCCATGAGCTCCATGGCCGCGAGGCCCTCGCCCATGACGGCGGCCTGGCCGTCGGTCTTGTCGTAGGGGGCGGACTCGTAGCCCTCCTGGAACGGCTCCATGGCCGCGAGGTCGGCGAGCATCTGCCCGGCCTGGACGAACGCGGGGTCGGAGAAGTCCCCGGCCTCGGCTCCGGCCTGGAGGCCGTCGAGCCCGGCGAGGCGCATCACCAGGTACGTCCAGTAGTAGTGGATGGGCCACTTGTCGCCGCCGCCGAGCGCGATCGGGGTGATGTCGGCGTCCTTGAGGAGCTGGACGTCGGCGATGAACTCGTCCCAGGTCGCCGGGGGCGCGGTGATGCCGGCCTGGGCGAAGAGGTCCTTGTTGTACCAGAAGCCGACGACGCCCTGGTCGTACGGGACGGCGTAGAGCTTGCCGTCGATCGTGTAGGCCTCCAGGGCGGCCGGGTTGACCTTGTCGAGGCAGGGGAGGCCGGAGATGTCGCGGACCAGGCCCGCTTCGACCTGCTCGGCGAGGACGCCGCCGCCCCAGGTCTGGTAGAGGCCGGGGAGGTCGCCCGCCTGGGTCTGGGTGGACATGCGGGCCTTGAAGTCCTCGTTGAGGATCGCCGAGACTTCCACGGTCGTACCGGAGTCCTCGGCCCACTCGTCGGCGATGGCCTGCCAGGTGCCCTTCATCGGGTCTTCGTTCTGGATGTGCCAGAACGTGAGGTCGGCGCTGCTCTCGCCGCTGTCGCCGCACGCGGCGGCGCTCAGCGCGAGGACCGCGGCCGTACCGGCCGCGACCAGGGCTCGCGGCCGGAATAGGGGATTTCGCATCGTTGCTCGTCCTCTCGAGGGATGGAGAGTGTCCGAAACTTTCGGAGTGAAGTATCGGAAATTATCGATGCGGTCATACTACCGGTGACCGATGGGAATGTGAAGAGGGTCTCTGTTACCGCTCACGGTCTCGGGCACCACGGCATTGACCTGCGTCTATGCCTGGAGGTGGGGGGAGGAGCGGGGAACGCGAAACGGCCGCCCGGGGAACCGGACGGCCGTGAAACTTCTGGAGCGGGTGACGAGAATCGAACTCGCCTCTCAACCTTGGGAAGGTCGCATTCTACCAATGAACTACACCCGCGAACTCTGGCGAACAGAGCCGATCGAAGTATACAAGGCCGCGGCGGCGGGGCCGGAACGCCCCGCCGCCAGGGCTTTCGTCACAGGGTTGCGAGCGCGGCCGTGATGTCGCCGTGCAGCAGGCCGACATTGGCGTAGACGCCGGGGTTGCCTGCCTCCGCGCAGCCGTAGCCCCAGCTGACCACGCCCACGAGCACGCCGTCGGCGGAGACGAGCGGGCCGCCGGAGTCGCCCTGGCACGAGTCCACGCCGCCGTTGGCGAGGTCCCCGGCGCAGATCATGCTGTCGGCGTCGAACTCCGCGCCGTACGCGCCCGAGCACTCGGCGTCGGTGACGTAGGGGACGTCCACGAACAGGAGGTCCTGCGAGCCGGAGCCGGACTCGGTGGTGCCCCACCCGGCCACGGTGAGCGTGCCCCAGTCCTTGGTGTCGGCGTCGGCGAGCGGCACGGTCTCGGCGCCCGGGATCGGCGCGGCGAGCTTCACGAGCGACCAGTCGTTGACCATGGTGGACCCGTCGAAGCCGTCGGCGACCTTGATCTCGGCGACCTCGTACACCTCGGTCTGGGTGATGTCGGTGCCGCCGTGGCGGATCACCATGTCGGCGGCCGCGGTGCCCTCGGTGCAGTGGGCGGCGGTGAGGACGACGTCGGCCTCGATGAGCTGGCCGCCGCAGTAGTTGAAGGACGGGTCGTTCGCGTCGGCGAGCGCCACGATCCAGGGGAACTGGCCGTCGGCGGCGGGCTCGCCGCCGATGATCTTGGTTTCGAAGTCGCCGTTGGCATTGCCTTCTTCGGCGTACGCGCCGGTCGCGCCGAGGGTGAGGGCGGCGGCGCCGAGCCCCGCCGCGACGGCGGCGCCGATCCGGGTGAGGGTCTTGCTGCGGTTCTGCACGCGCAGGTCCTTTCGATGTGGGTGGTTCGAAAGCGGCGGCTTCGGTGTGCCGGTGGTGTGCCGCCATCCCGTGACCATACGGGAAAGGCCCTCATATTCATATATTTCCGGCATCACCGGTATTTCAGTGAATATCCCTGAATTAACGTACGTGTCATACCAATAAGGACACGGCACTGATAACGGTCCTTTTCGGTGGCCGCTGTGGACGGTGCGGGGCCGGACCACCGCCCGGCCCCGCGCAGCCGCTACTCGTTGACGCTCAGCCACATGGTCGCGAGCGCGATGTCGTCGATCTGCGCCCCCACGCTCGCGTACACCCCGGGGTCCGGCTGCGCGAAGCAGTCCGACCCGAAGCTCACAAGCCCGGCCACGACCGTCTCGCCGTCAACCTCGGCCATGAGCGGCCCGCCCGAGTCCGCCGGGCACGCGTTGACCTCCGCGCCCGGCTCGAGCACGCCCGCGCACATCTGCGTCCGCGGATAGAACGACCACTCCTCGGCCGCTGCCAGCTCGCCGCACGAAGCATCGTCGATGTACGGCACCTCCGCCCACAGCAGGTCCGGCGACGTGCCGGTGTGCCCCTGCACGCCCCAGCCCGCGATCCGGAACTCCGTCCAGTCGTCCTCGTCCGCGGTGGCGAGCGGCAGGATCTGGGCGTCCGGCACCGGATCGGCGAGCTTCACCACGGCCCAGTCGTACTCGAGCGAGGAGTCGTACCCGTCGGCGACGATCCACTCCTCGACCGCGTAGGCGTCGGTCTGGGCGTGGGTGACATCGCCGTGCCGGACCTCGATGTCGGACGCGGCAACGTCCTCCAGGCAGTGGCCCGCCGTCAGGACGAGGTCGTCCTGGATGAGCGTACCGCCGCAGTAGTGCTCGTCCCCGTCCTTCCACGTGAACGAGACCATCCACGGGAACTGGCCTTCGGCGGCCTCGTCGCCGCCGACGATCATCGTGCCGAAGCCGCCCTCGGGCTCTTCGGCGAATGCGCCTGCGGTGCCGAAGGCGAGCGCCGCGGCGGCGAGACCGGCGGCCGCAGCCGCGCCGGCGATGCGTTTCCTGTTGGTGTGCAAGGTGGTTCCTTTCAGAGGGTGAGCGAAGGCCGGGCGGGCTGCGTCGCGCGCGGCCCGCCCGGCCTCGATTGATGTGCGGCCGCCTGCCTGCGGCCCTGAGGGTTTCCGGAAGGGACTACTCCCAGCCGGCGATGACCTCGTCGATGGCGTCGTTGAAGTCGGCGACCTCGCCGTACACGCCCGGCTGGTTCGGCTCGGCGCAGCCGTAGCCCCAGCTGACGATGCCCACGAGCACCTGCTCGTCACCCGCGGGGGTCATGATCGGGCCGCCGGAGTCGCCCTGGCAGGAGTCGACGCCGCCGTTCTCCAGGTCGCCCGCGCACAGCATGGTCTGCGCGTCGACCTCGTCGGGGTAGGCCGCCTCGCAGTCGGCGTCGCTGACGAACGGCACCTCGACCCACTGCGCGGTGGTCGGGAAGCCCTCGCCGGTGTCGCCCCACCCGGCGGTCTCGAGGAGGTCGTACTCCTCGGGTTCGGTGGCGAGCGCGATCGGCTCGACGTCGAGTGCCTCGTCGAGCTTGAGCAGCGCCCAGTCGTTCGACATCGCGATGGGGTCGTTGTAGTCCTCGGCGACGTGCACGGCCGCCACGGAGGTCTCGACGACGTCCTCGGACTCGAGGTCGATCGCGCCGGAGAAGACCACGAGCTCCTCGGGGTCGGTCACGTCCTCGACGCAGTGCGCGGCGGTGAGGACGACGTCCTCGGCGATCACCGAGCCGCCGCAGAACTGCCGCTCGTAGGGGGTGCCCTCGCCGGGGGAGCCGAGGCCGACGAGCCACGGGTACTGGCCGTCGACGACGTCGCCGCCGCCGATGATCTGGGCTTCGAAGTCGCCCTTGGGGTCAGCGGGCTCCTCCGCGTTGGCGGCGACGCCCGCCCATGCGATGGCGGCCGCGCCGAGTCCTGCGGCGACGCCGGCGCCGAGACGGATCAGGTGCTTCCTCTTTCTGTCCACTGTGAATCCTTTCGGGGTGGATGTGAGGGTTGGGCCGTTTGGCCGTCCTAGACCGAAAGACGCAATGAGAGAGATTCACGGTTGCGTGCGGAGAAAGAACTTTTTTCGGTGAATAGCGGCAAAGGTCGCTCACGGCAACGGAAACGGCCGGACAGGCGAACGCCTGTCCGGCTGCAGCCAGGTTCCGCTCTACTCCTTCGCGGAGCCGAGCTCCTTGCCCAGATGGATCGAGCCCTCAGTGCACGCGTAATGCCCGAACGGGGTCACCGGCGCATACCCGAGCACCCCGTACATCGCAACAGCCTCAGGCTGACGCGGCCCGGTCTCGAGGATGACCCGCTTGCACCCCGCCTCAGCCGCCGACGCCTCGACCGCGGCCACGAGCAGACTCGCGAGACCCTGCCTGCGGGCGTGCTCACGCACGTACACGCGCTTCATCTCCGCGTCCCTCGACCCGCCGTCCTCGCCGTGCGAGCGCCAGCCACCGCACCCGGCCGGCTCCCCGGACTCGTCGAACGCGACGATGAAGTCCCCGTTCGGCGGATGGAAGTCGTCCTCACCCAGCTCAGTCTCGTCGCCGCCGCCGTAGCGGCGCACGTATTCCTCCTGGATCTCGGCGCAGAGCAACTGCGCCACAGGGCTGTCGAACCGGGTCCTCGAAAGCGTGTACTGCACGCGTCCAATGCTGACATGGCGCCCCCGCACGCGCCAGCGCCCTTGCTCACGCCCCGGCCCTGCGCAAACCGCCCCGAAACCGGCCGATCGGCCGAGGTGCGGGAGGCCCGTTCGGCGGCCACGGCCGACCGAACGCACAGACTTGGCGCTCACCCCTTCGGCGGCGTCCTCCACGGCCGGTATCGCCTCCGCGACCATTACGATCTTCACATCGGCGATTGTGTTGATCGGTCCGGCGTCCCGGGCCCTCCATCGCCTTCGAACGCACGCGGGCGCGCGCATCCCCCCGGCTCCGGCCGGGCGCTCCCGGCGGCGCGGGCCCCCGCCCGCGCCCGAACCCCGTGCGGGAGCCGCCGCGCGCGGAGCTTCGGCGATCGTGCGGGCTACCCGGCCGTGATCCGGTAGGAAGGAGGCATTCACCCATATGCGCACTATGCAGCGACGGAGGCCGCAGATGGCCCGCGCTGACCGCTGGAACGGCTGGTCGGCGCCCTCGGTGCGGACCGCGTTCACCGCCGCGTTCGCAGTCGTCGTGGTCCTCGTGGGCCTGCGCCTGACCGTGCGCGACGACTCGCACGCGGTCTCATGGCTGGCACTGCCTCCCCTGGCGGCCTCGGCGTTCCTGCCGTGGCGCTGGGTCGCCGGAGTCGGACTGGCCAGCATGGCGGCGGCGTTCGTGTACCTGTGGGTCCTCTACGGCTTCGCAATGGACGGCGTCGCCTCACACGGCGTGGACTTCCTTGTCGTCGCCGTGGCCGTGGTGATCTCGGCGGCGGTCGCGATCGTGCGCGAACGCGACGACGAACGCATGAAACGGCTGACGCAACTCGCCTCGGTCGTGCAGCAGGCCATCCTGCGGCCGATCGGAGAACGGCTGGGACCGTTCGACATCGCAGCGCGGTACGTGTCGGCGCGCTCGGGCGCGGAGATCGGCGGTGACCTCTACGAGGCGCTGAACACCGACTACGGGGTGCGGATCATCATCGGCGACGTGCGCGGGAAGGGCCTGGACGCGGTGCGGCTCTCCTCCACGGTGCTCGGCTCCTACCGTCACGTGGCGTTCGAGCGCTCGGACCAGCGGTGCATGGTGAACGACCTGGACCACGCGGTCGCGCGGAACGCAGGCGACGAGGACTTCGTGACCGCAATCCTCCTCCAGGAGCGCGGCGGCACCCTCGAGATCATGAACTGCGGCCACCCGCCGCCGATGCTCGTGCGCGACGGCGTCGCCACCTACCTCGAACCCGAGTCGATGGCCCCGCCGCTGGGGCTGAGCCCCTCGGCACGGGAGCTGACAGTGCGGCTGCAACCGGGGGACCGGATCTTCCTGTACACCGACGGCCTCGCCGAGGCACGCAAAGACGGCGAGTTCTTCCCCATCCGCGAGCGGGCCTGGAGCCTCATCGGGCACGGCAACGTGGGCGACGGCCTGGCGTCCCTCGAGTCGGCCCTGCGCCGCTGGGTGGGTGGCCCGCTGACCGACGACATCGCGCTCCTGCTCCTGGACTACCGCCCCGACAGCGCCGGCCGGTAGGACAGCGCTGGCCGGTGGGCCGCGCTGGCCGGTGGGCCCGCGCTGGCCGCTGGCTCACTCGGGCCTGGCGAGGCGGCACCGGCGCAGGTGCCGCATCCGCGAGAGCGCCTTGCGGCGCTTGGTGAACCGCACGGGCAGGTGCCTCCTGAACCTCACTGCGCCGCCTCCTCGGCGGGCAGGTCCAGCGGCATCTCGATGCGCAGGACCCGGTGCAGGACGGGCTTGGCGCGGCGGTGGCGGCCGACGTAGGAGGGCCGCGCTCGGGCGGCGATGCGGTCGGCGACGGCTCGGATCATGGGGTGCTCCCGGTGGTTTCGCACAGGCGGTCGTTCACCGGGTTCAACGAGGCACGGGTGCGCAGGTTACGGCGGATCGGCCGCACGGCGGCGACGATCACCCGATCGAATGAGCGCCCTGTGGCGGGCCAGTCGGAAATCGGACTGGATTTTCCTGGTGAGACCACTTTCGCGCGGCGTTTCGGCGCGGCATACTTGAGCTAGCTACTGACGGGTAATATGATCAGGGTTACCACCGAGTAATGGAGGACCCGCAATGACGCACTTCCGCCACAACCTTCGAGACCTGGAGTTCAATCTCTTCGAGGTCTTCGGAGCGGACAAGATTCTCGACAACCCGGCCTTCGCGGACCTGGACGAGGCGACCGCCCGCGAGATCCTGGCCGAGCTGGCGCGCCTGTCCCAGGAGGAGCTGTCCTCCGGCTGGGTCGAGGGCGACCGCAATCCGCCCGTGTTCGACCCGGCGAGCCACTCGGTGACGCTGCCCGAGTCGTTCAAGAAGGCCTACAAGGCGTTCATCGACGCCGAGTACTGGCGCCTGGACCTCCCCGAGGTCCTCGGCGGCACCGTCGCCCCGCGCATGCTCTGGTGGTCCCTGGCCGAACTCGTCCTCGGCGCCAACCCGGCGCTGTGGATGTACGCCGCGGGCTCCTCCTTCGCGCACACCGCCCACCTCGAGGGCACCCCCGAGCAGCAGGAGTGGGCGAAGCTCTTCGTCGAGAAGGGCTGGGGCGCGACCATGGTCCTCACCGAGCCCGACGCGGGCTCCGACGTCGGCGCGGGCACCACGAAGGCCTACAAGCAGGCCGACGGCTCCTGGCACATCGAGGGCGTCAAGCGGTTCATCACCTCGGGCGACCAGGACATGACCGAGAACATCATCCACTACGTGCTCGCCCGCCCCGTGGGCGAAGAGGGCGCAGGCGGGCCGGGCACCAAGGGCCTGAGCCTGTTCATCGTCCCCAAGTTCCTGTTCGACCCGGCCACGGGCGAGCTCGGCGAGCGCAACGGCGTGAACGTCACCAACATCGAGCACAAGATGGGCCTCAAGGTCTCGGCGACCGCGGAGCTCACCTTCGGCGAGAAGTCCCCCGCGAAGGGCTGGCTCCTCGGCGAGAAGCACGAGGGCATCCGCCAGATGTTCCTCATCATCGAGTACGCGCGGATGATGGTGGGCACCAAGGCGATCGCGACGCTCTCCACCGGCTACCTGAACGCGCTCGACTACGCGAAGAGTCGCATCCAGGGCGCGGACCTGCTCCAATCCGCGGACAAGACCGCGCCGCGCGTGCCGATCATCAAGCACCCGGACGTGCGCCGCTCGCTGCTCATGCAGAAGAGCTACGCCGAGGGCCTGCGCGCGCTCGTCGCGTACACCGCGTCCTGGCAGGACAAGTCCCGCCTGGCCGAGATCGACGGCGACGAGGACGCGGCCGAGACCGCGAAGAAGGTCAACGACCTCCTGCTCCCGATCGTCAAGGGCTGCGGCTCCGAGCGGGCGTACGAGCTGCTCAGCTCGGAAGCGCTGCAGACGTTCGGCGGCTCGGGCTTCCTGCAGGACTACCCGCTCGAGCAGTACGTGCGCGACGCCAAGATCGACACGCTGTACGAGGGCACGACCGCGATCCAGAGCCTCGACTTCCTGTTCCGCAAGATCATCAAGGACAACGGCGAGTCGCTCATGGTCGTCGCGGGTGAGATCATGGAGTCCACGCAGGACGGACACCCGGCGCTGGAGGGCGTGCGCGGCAAGGTCCTGCGCGCGCTCGGCGACGTGCAGGGCATCCTCGAGGCGCTGCAGCCCGCACTGATGGCCGCGATGGGCGACGAGCCCCGTGAGCTGTACAAGGCCGGACTGCACTCGCGCCGCCTGCTGCTGGCCGTCGGCGACCTCATGGTCGGCTGGCTGCTGCTGCGCCAGGCCGAGATCGCCCAGGCCAAGCTCGACGCCGGGGCCGACGACGACTTCTACCGCGGGAAGGTCGCGGCCGCGACGTTCTTCTCCAAGGAAGTCCTGCCGCGCCTCACCGCCGACCGCAAGATCGTCGAGGCCGCGGACCTGACCGCGATGGACCTCCCCGACGACGCCTTCTAGACGGCGCTTTCTCGAAGGCGCCTTCTCGACCGCGCTTTCCTACCGACGGGCCAGCCGGCCCGCACGACGAGACGGAGGCCCGCGCCTTTCGGCGCGGGCCTCCGCTTTTCAGAGCCGCTCTCGCACCGCCACCACTTTCGGGTGACTTCCCGGCCCGGGGCCCTGGATGCGTCGGGTTCTTGTCGGACCCTTCGGCGATGATGAGCCGCATCCCCTTTTGGGTGGGTGGGGGATAGGGACGGCACGTAACGGCCCGGGCCACAAGCTGCCACACACCACCCCTGAGCAGCGCGAAAGCCTCAGGCCTCCAAGTCGGCGGCCCCGAAAGCGCGAAGCGTGAAGGCGACAGACCGCCGTGCCTGCGGCCCTGCAAACGCGAATCGCGAAGGCGACAGACCGTCGGGCCTGCGGCCCTGCAAGCGCGAATCGTGAAGGCCTCAGACCGCCGGGCCTGCGGTCCCGAAGTCGAAGTAGACCGCCGCGGGGTCGTCGCCGCTGGTCATCTCGGCGAGCGCCGCGTCCAGGCCGTACAGCGTCCCGCGCAGGTACTGGAGGTTCCGCCACATCGCGGCGTGGAACTCCAGGTACTGGCCGAGCGCGTTCTCGGCCGCGCCGGGCGCGGTGCCGAACGCGGGCGCGCGGCTCAGGGTGCCGGTCGCCATGACCGGCAGCAACTCGTTCTCGAGCTCCTCGATCAGCTCCACCAGGAACTGCCGGTACTCGCCGATCGCCTCGGGGTCGAACACGCGGTCCGCCATGATCTCGCCTTCCCTCGCCTAGTTGTAGGGGTCTTCGTTCGGTTTGACGTAGCCCCAGACGTTCCCGGTCTCGCGGCGCGCCAGGTCCTGCGGCTTGTCGTCCTGCTCGCCGTCCTGCTTCTTGTCCGAATCCGAACGGTCCGAGCCCTTCCGGGACTGGTTCGCGGCCGAACCGCCCGCGGTCTGGCTCTGCTGGAACAGCCCGCCGCCGCCCCGGGACCCGCTCGTCGAAGCGGTCGTCGCCGTAGTGGCCGGGGTGGTCACGGCCGGGCCGAACAGCCCCTGCGGGACAGCGCCGCCGCCCGGACCGGTCGGCATCCCGCCGCCCGGACGCCCGCCGCCGGGCCCGAACGGACCGCCGCCGGTCCCGCCGCCGAAGCCCGACCCGCCGCTCGCCAGACCGCCCGAAGGCTCGTCCTCCTCGTCGGCCTCCGCAGCCTCCCAAGGGTTCTCCTCCTCGACGACCGTGCCGTCGCCGCCCGGAGGCACCGGGCTCGGATCCTGCGTCGTCTGCGGTGCGACAGGCGCGGCGGGCTGTTCCGCCTCCGGCACCGTCAACTCCATATAGGACGTGTCGGCGCTGCTCGGATACGGCCGGTCCTCACCGGTCGTCGTCACCGCTGCCAGCTCGGCGCTCTGCCCGTCCCGCTTCTCCGCGATCGCCTCGTCGATCGCCGCCTGCCGCTCCACGTACGCCGCCAGCTCGGCCGCCACCCGCTCCGAGAAGACCTCCTTCGCCTCCTCGCCCACCAGCGCCCGCACGTCCGCGACCAGCGCCCCCAGCCCCGACAGCTGCTGGCCCACGCGCTCCTCGACGAACTCCCGCACCTCCGTCGCCAGGCCCGCGTCAGCGCCCGCCAGCTCCAGGGCCTTCTCGGCCTCCTCGCACGTCATCGTGATGCAGTCCCCGTGCCACCACGCCGGACGCACATGCAGCGCAACGAGACTCGACCACTCGCCCTCCGTCCCGACCATCGGCGCCGGGTACGGGATCTCGCCCGAGTCCCCGCCCTGCAGCGTGTAGATCGCCGACTCGCGGCTCCCCAGCTCCGCCACGGTCGCCTCGATGTCGTCGAGCGCACCCTCCACAAGGGCCCGCGCCTCCCCGGCCTGCACCGCGAACGCGTCGAAATCCTCACCCGCCCAGTGCTCGGCGAGGGCGGCGAGCTTGGACCTGAACCGCTGCGGCCACGTCCCGAGCCGCGACCCGATCTCCTCCGACCACCCAGTGCGCAAGCGCTGCAGCGAGAACGCATCCGCGTCCTCTGGCCGCACCGCCGTCACCGCCGCCCGGAAGTCCTCCTCCGTCGGGTACGCCATCCCCTCGCACCGCGGCTTGAACCGGCCCCGCTGCCCCTCCACCGGGACCGCCGACGCCAACTGCACCCACGCCTCCTCCGCCGGGTGCGCCACCGGATGCGGGCACGCCGCCGCGGAGCACCCGGCGCGGTCCCCCGAGGTCAGCGCCGACGTGTCGCCGAACGCGATCGTGAACTCGAACGACGGCAGCTCCAGCGAACCGTCCCCACTGTCCGCGAAGAAATCGGTCATCGGCGGCGCACCTCCTCACGTGGCGGCCCGGGACCCGGGCTTCGATTGCGTGTGCGGCCCATGGAAAGCGGAGGCGTCACGAATCCGTCATAGGTTGATCAAGCCCGCACCGGGACCGACCCGTGACGGGCCGCGCGACAGTACTCCTGACGCCGCCGGGCGTCCGCCCGCGAGGGCGTCGACACCTCGAGAAGGAGGAGCCCATGACCGTGCACATGGACGTTGACGATGTGCGAACGGGCGGCACCGGCCTGCGCGGCCTGGCACCGAACAGCCAGGCCGCGACCAGGCGGGTGGAGCGCCCGGCGGCGACCGCGGCCGAGCAGAACACCGGTTTCGCCACGGGCGAGGCGGGCCGCCGCTGGCAGACCGCCCTCGCCGCCGTCGCCACCGGCGTCGAGCGCCGCCTCACCTGGCAGGGCGACCAGGTCATCGGCAGCGCCGACGACCTCTCCGCCGCCGACCAGGAGACGGGCGCCCGCTTCGGCGGCATCCAGTCACAGCTCCCCACCACGCCGAAAGCCTAGGAGGACCCCATGCCCAGCTATCAGGACGCGCTCTCGGCGCACCCCTCGGAGTTCCTCACGTACGCCACTGAGATGACCGCCGCCGCAACGGACCTCGCCACGCAGCAGACCGACTACGGCACGAAGGTCGCCGAGATCAACAGCCACTGGCGCGACACCGCGAACGACGCCTTCAACGGCGAGGTCGGCAACGTCAACGCACACCTCACCCAGGTCATCGGCGAGGTCACCGCGACCGCGAGCGGCCTCGCCGGGACGGCGGCGCAGATGCTCCTCGAATGCACCGGCCTCAAGGCCGCCGACGCCGCACTCAAAGCCCTCGGCTTCAACATCCAGCCCGCCCCGATGGTGACCCTCGGCCCGGCGCAGCGCACCGCGATCGCCATGGCGGGCCCGTTCGGCGGCATCCTCGAAGCGGCCCTGCAGGCCCAGGCCGCGGCGGGGACCTTCGGACTCCAGACCCTGACGTCCCTCATCAACGCCGCCGACGCCACCGCCGGAGCGGCCCTGAGCCAGGCGGCAGAGCTCCTCAAGCCGCTGGAGGACAAGTCGGGCGGCGGCAAGGACATGGAGTCGCACAAGGCCGCCGAGGACCACTCCTCGAGCGGCACAGGCGGGGAGAACGAAGAGGAGTCCTCAGAGGAGGAGAAGAAGGAAGAGGCGGAAGAGAAGACCGAGGAAGAACAGCAGCAGGAACAAGAGCAGCAACAGCAGCAGGACCCGGGCCAGCCTCAGGACCAGCAGCAGCCGACCATGCCCGAGACGCCCTCCGGCATGGAGGACATGGCGCAGCCGGAGATGCCCGAACTCGACAACCCCTGGGACGCTTCCGAACTTGAAGACCCTGAAGACCTCTCCGGCGGTCTCGCCTCCGGAGGCGCCGGCCTCGGCGGCGGCATGGGCGGCGGCGCGGGCGGACTCGGCTCGGGCCTCCCCGCTGGCGGCGCGCCCACCGGCGGCGGCATGGGCGCCGCGACGATGGTCGGCGCCGCGGCCGGAGGCGCCGCCGGTGGCGCTGCCTCCAAGACCGCGGGCGGCGGCATGATGGGCGGTGGCGGCGGCCGCGGTGCCGGTGGCAACCAGGACAACGAGGTCGAGCGCGAGTCCTTCCTGGTCGAGGACCCTGAGGAAGACGTCTGGGGCATCGGCAAGGACGACGACAACAACCCCTACTCGTGAGACCGGACGCCCGTGGCCGGCGGCCGCCGGCCACGGGCGTCGCTGGGTCAGCGCTCCACACCAGGGCAGCTGAGACCCGCCGGAGGAACCTCCAGGTCGATGAAATAGGCGTCGACGGCCTCGTCCAGACACGGGGTCTTGAGCCCGTAGGCCGTGTGGCCGTAGCCCTCGTACGTCACGAGCGTCCCACCGGTCTGCGCAGCGGCGCTCTCCGACCACGGGTACACGGTCGCGTAGTCATGCACAGTCCCGATCAGCACGATCGGGGGTGCGCCCTCGGTGTCCAGCGGCCCTTGGGGGTTCGTGGGCTCGATGCCGGAGCCCGAACAGAACAGGGGCAGACCGGCGTACGGGCTCCACTCGGTGACGGGGTACTCCTCGGCCAGTTTGGCCATCATCGACTCCCACTCGGCGAACTCGTCGATGCGGAAATCCCAGTCCTGGCAGAACATCGGCATCTCCGGGAACTGTCGCAGGGCCCCTGCGACGGGGTCGGTTTCAGCGGCGGCGCTGATCGTGTCGGTGAGCGCGGCGGAGACGGGGGTTCCGTCGTGCATCGCCCGAAGGCCCTCGGCCAGGGAGGACCAGGCGGCGGGCTGGTTGGCGGCGAAGGCGAAGCGGGTAAGGCCGAAGAAGTCGAGCGGTGCGCCGCTGCCGGGGTCGGTCAGGTCGCCTGCCCGGGCGCGGTCCTGCAGTTCCTTGTAGACCTCGACCGTGCCGGAACCGTGGAGTGCGCAGGTCTCGGTGGTGTCGCACCATTGCGCGAATTCGCTGAAGTTCTGCTCGAACGCGGCGGTGTTGGCGCTGATGAACTCCCACATCGTCGTCTGGCTGTGGTCCTGGTTCCCGTCGAGCACCATCGTGCGGATGCGCTTGGGGTACCGCTCGGCGTACTGCTGGCCCATCAAGGTGCCGTAGGAGAAGCCCAGATAATTCAGGTCGCCTTCGCCGATGGCGCGCCGGATCCGTTCGATGTCCTCGACGACGTGGAGGTTGTCGGCGTGGTCGAAGAGCGGGCCGGTGAGCTCGCGGCAGGATTCGGCGGTGGCTTCGCTGCGTTCGAGCCAGGTCTGGAACGCGGCTTCGGTCGTGGGAACCGGGGTGGACTCGAATGCGGCCAGGAGTTCGGCGTCGCAGTTGATCGGGGTGCTGTCGCCGACGCCGCGCGGGTCGAAGCCGATGAAGTCGAAGCGTTCGGCGGCATCCGCGGCCAGGGCATATTCGCCGTTGATCACGTCTTGCACGCCGGATCCGCCGGGGCCTCCGGGGTCCATGAGGATCGTGCCGATGCGCTCGTCGGGGTTGGTCGCAAGGCGGCGGGCGAGGGCGATCTCGATCTTGGGCCCGCGCGGCTTGGTGTAGTCGAGCGGGACTTCGATGGTGGCGCAGTCGAACTCGGGTGCTTCGGCGCACGGCTGCCAGTCGATGGACGAATGGCCTTCGGTGCCGGGCGTTTCGGCGATTGCGGCGCTCGGGACGAGCGCGAGGGCTGTGGCCGCGGCGGTGCCTGCGGCGATGAGGTATCTGTTGGAACTTCGCATGGTTTGGAAGCTATGCGGGTTCCGTGCTCAGCACATTGCGGCTAGCACTACCAAAATCGCTGGTGCACACGGTAAAAGGCCTGGATGTGGCCGGGAACTGGTGCGCGGGTGTTCGGCGGTGCGGTTCGGTGTTCTCGGGGGGTTGGTCCGTAGACTTCGGTTGGTGGATATCGAGTTTCGGGCTGCGCGGGCTGATGAGGCGGGGGCGGTTTCGGCGTTGGCGGTGCGGTCGAAGGCGTACTGGGGTTACGGCGAGGCGTTCATGGAGGCGATCCGGGACGAGTTGACGTATTCGCCGCTGGTGTGCGGGTCGGGGATGCTGGTGGTGGCCGAGCGGGCGGGGCGGCTGCTGGGGTTCTACCGCCTGGTCGAGGGGGTGCCGGAGGCCCGGCTGGAGTCGCTGTTCGTGGATCCGCCGGCGATCGGGACCGGGGTGGGGAAGGCGCTGCTGGAGCGGGCGCTGGGCGCCGCCGAGGCGCTCGGGGCGCAGACGGTCACGTTGGAGGCGGATCCGAACGCGGAGTCGTTCTACGCGAAGTACGGGTTCGTGCGCACGGGGGAGCTGCCGAGCGCGTCGATTCCCGGGCGGATGCTGCCGCACATGACGTTCCACATCGCCCGGGGCTGATCACGCGAGGCGGTCGGCGAGGAGCGGGCCCGCGACGCGGAGGCTTTCGGTCCGGGTCAGGTGGATGCGGGCGTCGGCCGCGATGGGTCCGCCCGCGGCGATCGCGGCCCCGGCGGCGGTGAGGGTCGCGAAGGTCGTGCCGCCCCGGATGAGGTCGCCGGTGGTGAGCGGCATCCAGACGAGGGCGGCGATGTCGGGGTCGTCGGGTGCGAACCGGTCGGGTTCGTCGATGAACTCGGCGAGGAACATGCAGAAGTACGTGTACGGACCGGCGGGGAGGTCGGGACGGTACGGCCTGGTCGGGTCGGGGTTCGGGTTGCGGTGCACGATGAACGGGGCCGGGGCGTCGCCGGTGCGGGCCTGGCGCAGCGTGTCGGTCGCGATGTCGTGCAGGTAGGTCCGGTCGGCGGCGACGAGCCGCACCGGGACGCCGAGTTCTTCGCGGGCTTCGCGCAGCGCGCACTCCCAGGGGTCCTCGCCGGGTTCCATGCCGCCGCCGACACCGCCGACGTGCCACTCGGTGCCGTCCGCGTCCGCCGCGTCGACGCCGTCGGCGTTGAGGGTGGTGAGGACCTTGCCGTCGCGGACGAGCAGGACGCCCGCGCAGAACGGCCGCCCGGCGGTGAGCTCGCGGATCGTCCCTGAGTCCTGCCAGAGCCGCTCTTCGGGTGTGTCGTTGTGTGCCATCGCGTTGCCTCCCTGGTCGAATCCCGACCCTACGCGGATCGGGCGATCCAGTCGAGGATGCGGTCGGCGACGCCCGCGGGGGTGGTGTCGTCGGTGCGGAGGGACGCGCGGAACAGGGGCCGGTAGGCGCGGGCGTCCCGGAGGGCGTCGTCGACCTGGGCCTGGTCCCATCCGCGGGCGCGCAGCCGCTCGGCGCGGACGTCGTCGTCGCAGTCGAGGAGCAGGTGGCCGGTGGCGCCGGGGAACTCGCTGGGGATGTTGGGGCTCAGGAAGACCACGGGGTGGCCTGAGCGGCGCGTCATGTCGATGATCCGCCGCCACATCCTGCCGTAGGCGGGCCAGATCGGTGCGGCTTCGGGGACCGCGATCGGGACGCCGAGGAGCGCACTGTCCTCGAGCAGTTCGTCGATGTCCATGGCGACGAGTCCGTCCCCGCGCGCGAGCAGTTCGGCGTGCGCGGTGGTCTTCCCGGCCCCGGGCGCGCCGCTGACGGCCCAGAGCGGCCCAAAGCGCGTCAGAGCTGTTCGAGCCATGGACGGGTCCCGTACGCGGCGGTGATGGCGGTGCGGAGCCATTGGCGCTCTTCGGGGTCGAGGTGCGGGAGCATCGCGTCGAAGTCCTGCTGGTCCTTGGGGCGGATGTTCCCGGCCTTGTACATGAGCTGGATCTCGGGGGCGAGGTACGGGATGCCGCCGGGTCCGGTGCGGCCGATCGCGTCGATAGGGCGGCGGATGCCGGGGTCGCGGCGGGAGACCCAGTCGTCGCCGTCGGCCTCGTCGAGCATGAACTGGAGCCGCCAGGGCGCGTCAGCGGTCGGGCGGCACCAGATGTCGTGGACGTGGGGCGGCAGGGTCTCGCCGCTTTCCCAGGGGCGCAGCGTGCCCGGCGGGTCGGCGGCCCACCATTCCCAGCCGGGGAGGGCGGCCTGCGCGGCGAGCTGGTCGCGGCGCAGGAGCAGGATGTCGATGTCGGCGTGGGTGCGGAAGGGCGTGCCGACGGCGAACTCGATCGCGTAGCCGCCCGCGATCCACCACGGGACGTCGACCTTCGCGAGGTGTTCGCGGACTTCGGCGGGTGTCTCGGGTTCCCAGGGGCCCAGGTGGTCTGCCATGCCCACATCCTGCCGCCGCCGAGGGGTCGGGCGCGACCGGTTTTGCGGGGGCCGCTCCCGGGTTCGTGCCAACCCCAAGCGCCCTATTGATTTTCGATAGCTATCGATCGATAATCGATGCATGAATCGCTTTTCGATAGCCCTGCTGCAGCTCGCCATCGCCGCCGCCTTCGCCGCCGGTCTCTTCGGGCAGATCGTGGTCGCCCCCAACGCCGTCGAAGAGGCCATGGCGCAGGCCATCGTCGGCTCCGCCACCGAGACGCGCCCGTATGTGCTGGCCTACACGGCGGTCGCGGTCCTCGGCGTCGCCTGCGTCCAGGTCGCGCTGTTCGCCCTCTGGCGGCTGCTCGCCATGATCAAGTCAGGCGCGATCTTCTCGCTCCGCGCGTTCCGCTGGCTCGACACGATCATCGGCGCCGCCCTCGGCGCGACCGTCCTCGCCTTCGGCGTCTTCCTGCACCTCACGTTCGGCGCGATGCCCTTCACCCAGGACGCGAGCATGGACGAGCTGGGCCTGTGGGGCGGCGCGGTCGTCTGCGTCGGGGTCGGGCTCGCCTTCGCCCTCCTCATGGTCATCATGCGCGGCCTGCTCCGCAAGGCCACCGACCTCGAGACCGAGATGGCCGAGGTCGTCTGATGCCGATCGTCGTCGACCTCGACGTCCTCCTCGCCGAGCGCGGCATGTCGGTCGGCGAGTTCGCCGCGGCCGTCGGGATCACGCCCGCGAACGTCGCGGTCCTGAAGAACGGCAGGGCGAAAGCCGTCCGCTTCACCACGCTCGAGGCGATGTGCCGCGTCCTCGGCTGCCAGCCCGGCGACCTCCTCCGCTGGGTCCCGGGCGACGAGGCCTGACCGCCGGGGATCATGGACGCATGGCCGAAGCCCCGATCGAACTGTGCTGCCTCCTCCGCGCCCTCCCCGGCGCGGAGGAGGCCCTCCACGCCTATGAGGACAAGGTGACCGCGCTCGTCCCCGAGCACGGCGGCGAGCTCGTCTCCCGCGCGGTCGGCGACGGCGCGGACGGCGCCCCGCACGAGGTCCACGTCTACCGCTTCCCCGGCCAGGCGGCGCTGGACGCCTACATGGCCGACCCCCGCCGCCTCGCCCTCGCCGAAGAGCGCGACGCCGCGGTGGCCAGCACGGTCCTCTTCCCGGTCGCCATCAGGCCCTAACGCGAGCAGGCCGCCGAGGCGCTCGACGGCCTTCGCCTGCGCCGCCTGGATGGTCGCGGTGGCCTGCTCGGAGAGCTCCTCGCACTCGGTGTCGAGGGTGGCGTTGGGGACGAGGAACTTGAACTCCGTCAACCGTCCCTCCACATTGACCTCCGCGGAGCAGAGGTCGTCGTCGGTGGTGTGGCCGAACCGCTCGTGCGCGGCGCGGGCGATGCGGTCGCGCAGTTCGTCGCCGCCGCGGTCGGGGACGCGGGCGGCGAGCATGTCGGCGTGGGCGCGTTCGAGGACGAGCACGTACTCCGAGCGGGCCGCCTCGGCGGCGGTCCAGGCCGCCTGGATCGCGTCGGCCACAGCGGGGTTGCTCAACCGGTCGATGGTCGGGCTCAGCGCGAGCGACTGCAGCCGCCCGAGGTAGTCCAGGCGCAGCCATGCGACCCGGTCGGCGTCGGTGCCGTCGAAGCCGCGCTCGGTCAGTTCGCGCGTGAGGGACTCGGCGCGGTCGGCCAGGTCGGCCGCCTCCTCGTACCGCTCCCGGGAAGGCGCGGCGTCGAGGGCGCGGTCGACGCCGTCGCGGATGTCGCCCAAGGGGAGCCGCGCGGCGGCGTGGCGTCCGGCGGCGAGGCGGTCCTCGTAGTCCTCGGGGATCTCGATCCGGTGCATCAGTCTGCCTCCTCAAACGCTGTGGAACGGCATCGTCGCGGGCCCGCTCACGGATCGGTCACCGATCGGTCATGCCCCCGTCGCGCAGGTCTTGAGGAATGCGTCACTTATGGCGTTGTGGGACACTGGATGTCCCCCCGTCCCGTCCCGGATCGAAGGCGGAACCACATGCCCCACCTCGACGTGCGCCTGCTCGGGCCCCTCGAACTCCGCGTCGACGGCACGCCGTGCGCGGTCCCGCGCGGGAACACCGCGACCGTGCTCTCGATCCTCCTCGACGACGCGAACAGCGTGGTCCCCCTCGAGAGCATCGTGCGCGCCGTCTACGGCCTCGACATCCCGCAGGACCCGGAGACGCAGGTGCAGAACACGGTCGGGGTGCTCCGCCGCAAGCTCGGCGCCGCCCGCGACCGGGTGGAGACCGTGGGCCGCGCCTACCGCTTCCGCATCGACACCGCCGAGCTGGACACGCTGCGCTGCAGGGCGAACGAGGACCGGGCCAGGGCGCTGCGCGCCGAAGGCCGCCTCGACGAGGCCGTCGCCGCCCTCCGCGAAGCCCTCGGCGAATGGCGCGGGCCCGCCCTCGCGAACCTCTCCGGGCCCACGGTGGACGCGGTCCGCCGCCGCTACGACGAGCACCGCCTCGCGCTCCTGGAGCGCCGCATCGACCTCGACCTGGAGCTGGGCCGCGCCGCCGAGGTCGTCGACGAGCTGCGGCAGATCGTCGCCGTCCACGGCACCAGGCAGCGCTTCACCGCCCTGCTCATGCGCGCCCTCCACCTGTGCGGACGCACCGCCGAAGCCCTCGAAGCGTATGCGGCCCTGCGGGAACGCCTCGCCGACGAACTCGGCGCCGACCCCGACCAGGGCCTGCGCGACCTCCACACCGCGATCCTCCGCGACGGCCCGCCGACCCCGGGCCCGGCCGTCCCCGCCGCCGCTGAGACGCCGTTCCCCCGCCGCGTCCCGGCGATGCTCCCGCGCGCGAACACCCGCTTCACCGGCCGCGCAAGCCAGCTGCGGGTCCTCGACGGCGTCCTCGAGATGTCCGCGGGCGCCGCCGGGCTCGCCGTCATCACCGGGATGGGCGGCGTCGGCAAGACCGCGCTCGCCGTCTCCTGGGCCCACCGCGTCGCCCACCGCTTCCCCGACGGGCAGCTGTACTTCAACCTGCGCGGCTTCGACCCCCTCGCGCCCGGCACCGACGCCGCCACCGTCCTCGGCGAAGCGCTGGCCGCCCTCGGCGTCGAGGCGCACCAGCTCCCGGCCGGGCTCGACGAGCGGATCGGCCTGTACCGCACGGTCCTCGCGGGACGCAGCCTCCTCGTCGTCCTCGACAACGCCAAGGACGCGGCGCAGGTGCGCCCGCTCCTGCCGGTCGCGCCGGGATCGTTCACGCTCGTGACCAGCCGCGACCGCCTCACCGGCCTCGACGCGACCGAAGGCGCCGACATCGTCCCGCTCGACCTCCTCTCCGACGCCGACGCGTGGGCGCTCCTGGTGCGCCGCATCGGCATGGACCGGGCCATCGACGAGGAGCGCGCGGTCCTGCGCATCGTCGCCTCCTGCGGCAGGCTCCCGCTGGCGCTCACCCTCATCGGGGCGTGGGCCGCCGCCCACCCGCAGTTCTCGCTGTCCTCGCTCGCCGACCGCCTCGACTCCACGACGAACGTGTTCCGGGTCCTCTCCACCGCCGACCCGGCCGCCGACCCGCGCTCGGTGTTCGCCTGCTCCTACCAGGCCCTCGGCTCCCGGGCGGCGCGCGCGTTCCGGCTCTTCGGCCTCCACCCCGGCCCCGACCTCACCGTCCCGGCCATGGCGAGCCTCATGGGAGCCCCGGCCGCCGACGCCGAAGCGGCCCTGCAGGAACTGGCCGACGTGCACCTGGCCGACCAGCACCGCGAAGGCCGCTACACGATGCACGACCTCCTGCGCTCCTATGCGGCCGAACGCTTCCGCGACGAGGTCGCCGCGCCCGACCGCGACGCCGCCGAGGCGCGCCTCGTCGACTACTACATCCACTCCGCGCACGCCGCCGACCAGCGCCTCACCTTCCACGGCGGCACCATCGACGTCGGCGAGCCCGCCCCCGGCACCACGCCCGAGCCCGTCCCGGACATGCCCGCCGCCGCGTCCTGGTTCGCCACCGAGTACGAGGTGCTCCTGGGCCTGCTGCGCCGCGAGGCCGTGCCCGGCGGCGACCGCCGGTTCTGGCTCCTGGCCTGGTGCGTCTCGGGGTACATGCTCGACCGGTCGCTCGGGGTCGACCTCATGGAGGTCCAGACCGCCGCGTTCGCCGCCGCCGAGCGCTCCGGGGACGGCTTCGGCCAGGTCATCTCGCTGGGCTACCTGTCGGCGGCGACGATGCTCCACGGCGACCAGGAGGAGGGCGGGCGGCTCATCGACCGGGCCATGGCGATCGCCGACGACATCGACCAGCCGTGGGCGAAGGGCTTCGTGTCGTTCGGGCTCTCGGTGCACGCCGCCCGCGAGGACGACGACGCGAACGCGGTCAAGTACGCGCAGGACGCGACGGTGTACTTCCTCGAGGCGGGGGACCGCATCTGGTCGTACCGGTCGAGCTGGGTCGTCGGCTGGCACATCGCCCGCCTCGGCCTCGTCGACGAGGCCCTCGCCCACTACGAGCAGCTCATGGCGTTGTCGCTGGAGGTCGGCGCGCCCCTGGCGGTCGCCCACACCCACCTGGGGCTCGGCTACGTCGCGCACCTCGGTGACCGCTGCGACGACGCGCTGCGCCACTACGCGCACGCCCGCGAGGGCTTCAACGAGTACGGGCAGGAGTCCAGCGCCGCCTACACCGACGAGCTCGTCGGCGACGTCCTCGACGCCATGCGCGACAAGGCGGGCGCGCAGGGTCTGTGGCGGACCGCCGAGGCCGTGTACGTCCGGTACCGGGCGACGCGCGAGCTCGCGCGGGTCCGCGAGAAGCTCGCCCGCCCCTGAGCGCGCGGAAGGCCGCGCCGGTCGGCGCGGCCTTCGTTGCGTCTCAGGCGGTCTCGGCCCCGAAGTCGGTGGCGAGCAGCGCCTCGATCGCGGGGGCGTACATCGCGGTGCCGGACTCGGACACGGACGCGACCCCGATGAACCCGTTGACGCCGTCCACGTCCACGACGAGCAGTGCCGTGTCCTCGTACAGGTCGGGGGTGTCGGGGGAGGCGGTCCAGGAGTTCCGCCATTCGGCGAGCACGCCGGGCCGCCCGTCGACCTCGACTTCGGTGTACTTGATCTCGCTCATCTGGTAGCCCTCCACAGTGGAGAACCCGGAGCCGAGCCACACTTCGGAGGCGCTCAGCGCGCTGGCGGGGAGGTCGGCGGGGTCGAACACGGCCGCCGCGCCCGAGTAGAGGCCGACGGCGAACATCGACACCCACGACTCGGTGTGGTTGACCTGGTAGATCTCGGCGTCGGCGAGCGGTTCGGACGAGACGCCCGGCCCGGCCGTGTACTGCCACTCGTCTCCGGGGATGGGGGTGACCGAGCCGAGCGAGGTCACCGTGAGGTGCGTGCCGGAGGGCAGCGGCGCGCCTTCGGACTCCTCGCCGCCTTCGTCGCCGCTCTCGTCCTCGCCGTTCCCGCCTCCGGGGGTGTTCTCGACGGTCGCGTCGTCGGCGAGCGTGGCGTCCTTGTCGTTGCCGAGGAAGTAGTAGCCGCCGAACGCGCCGATCGCCATGAGCAGGACGACGCCGAGGACGAGGAACACGGTGCCGCTGCTGCTCTTCGTGTTCGGCTGCACCGGCGGCGGCCCGTACTGGCCGTAGGGGGCCTGGTAGCCCGAGGCCGGGTCGTACTGCGGGTGCTGCGCGTACTGGGGGTCGGGCTGGCCGGGGTACTGGCCGGGGAGCTGCGTGGTCGCGTAGGTCTCGGGGCCGGCCTGGCCCGGGGCGTAGCCTCCCGCGTTCGGCTGCGCGCCGGGCTGGGAGGGCCCGTACTGGCCGCCGGGCTGCGCGGCGGGGTCTTGCGGGGGGTACGTCATGCTGCGATCGTATCCGGCACGCGCCGCGCCTGTCTTCCTCAGGTTTCTTGAGAAAACATTAAACCGGGACGGGTGCCGCGCCCGCCCCGGCTTCAGGGATCCGAAACTAATCCCTAGTATTCCCGCCCTGTCAAGAGCGGTTTCGTTAGCGAATCGCTACATCGGCTCAGCTCGTGAACACCGCCACGGTCCGGCCGGGGACGTGGAACGTCCCCGTCGCGTCGTCGAAGGACGCGTCCGCGAACGCGGGGTCGGCGGAGTCCTGCAGCACCGGGTGGAGCGCCGAGCCGGACCCGGCCGCGTCGGCGACGGTCTGGGCGACCGCCTCCGGGCTCGCGTTGAACACGACGGTCACGGACGTGAACGCGTCGTCGAGCCCGTCGAGGTCGACGCGCATGGTGATGACGCCCGGCAGCTCCGCGCCGGTGCCCGAGAGCGGGAACGAGACCCGCTCGGCCACGGCCTCGGCGTCCCCGAGGTTGAACGCGCACGTCGACGCCGAGATCCGCAGCAGCTCCAGGTACCGCTGGTTCGCCAGCTCGATGTCCGCGCAGCTCGGCTGGTCCACCGCCGCGATCGCGTCCTCGGCGTACGGCCACTTGGCCTCCGAGGTCCACTGCGGCGGCAGCCCCGCCCCGAACCCGTTGCTGGAGGTCCCGAAGCCCTCGGCGCCCTCGCAGTTCCAGCGGATGGCGTTGAACCAGTCGCCGGAGTCGTACGAGTCGCGGTCGAGGGACTTCGACCTGAGCAGTTCCGAACCGGCCGTGGAGAACCCGGTGCCCTGGCTGAGCACCGCAGTCGCCATCGACAGGACCTGCATCTGCGCCCGCTCGGTCCCGCTCACGTCGGCGTCGAGCTTGTACGCCAGCGCGTCGAACAGGATCTCGTTGTCGTGGGCGTCCACATAGTTCACCGCTTCGCCCGGCTGGGCGGTGTATCCGGCGCCGGTCCCGTTGTAGTCCAGCTCCGCGCCCGTGGTCGATTCGCCGTCGGTCGCGGTGAACTCGTAGTCGGCGAGGTTGCCGACCAGGCCGAGCTTCGTCAGGTCCTGGGCGTGCAGCAGCGCCGCCAGCTCCTGATCGGTTGCGGTGCCGTCGTTGTCGTCGGTCCACGCGCCCGAGCCGAAGCCCTGCGTGGTCGGGTCGCCGTCGAAGGGGCCGCCGCCGCGGACGGCGTCGCGCATCCGGTCGTTGAACGTCCCGATCCCGGTGCCCGCCATGTTCACCTGCGTGGCCTGCTCGAACAGGGCGTCGTTCGCGACCTCCCCGAAGTTCCAGCCCTCGCCGTACAGGAGGATGTCCTCGTCCAGGGCGGCCTGGACCGCGAGGAGGTTCGACTTCGGGTGGTGGCCCATGAGGTCGAAGCGGAAGCCGTCGACGTGGTAGGCGTCCTGCCACAGCTCGGTCGACTCGACGATGAACTTGTCGAACATCGGCCGCTCGGTCGCGGTGTTCGCGCAGCACGTCGAGGTGTGGACCTCGCCGTCCGCGTCCAGGCGGTGGTAGTAGCCGGGCACGATCCGGTCGAGCACCGACTTGTCGGCGGTCCCCGACGCGGCCGTGTGGTTGTAGACGACGTCGTTCACCACGCGCAGGCCCATTTCGTGCATGGCCTGCACCATCTGCCGGTACTCCAGGATGCGCTGCGCCCCATCGGGGTCGGTCGCGTACGAGCCCTCCGGCGTGTTGAAGTGCAGCGGGTCGTAGCCCCAGTTGAACGCGTCCTCGGAGCGCACCGCCCCGACGCACGCCTGCTGCTCGGTCGAGTTCGCGGCCATCAGGTCCAGGTCGCAGTCCACTGCGGCCTGGTTCGTCTCGGGGATCGACGCGATGTCGAACGTCGGCAGCAGGTGCACATGCGTCAACCCGGCCTCGGCCAGCTCCGCCAGGTGCCGCACCGACGTCGAGTCCTCCTGCGTGAACGCCGCATAGGTGCCGCGCAGCTCCTCGTCCATCGACTCGTCGGCGATCGAGAAGTCCCTGACGTGCAGCTCCCACACCTGCGCCGCGGCCGGGTCGACCTCGGCGGGCGCGTCCTCCTTGTCCCAGCCCTCCGGTTCGAGGTCGGCCGCGTCGAGGTTCACGATCTGGCTGTGCGTCGAGTCCGCCGCCAGCGACAGCGAGTACGGGTCGGTCACCGAGTACGACTCCACCGCTTGCGAAGCGGGGTGCCACACCTCCAGCGCGAACCGGTAGTACTTGCGGTCCCAGTCCTTCGCGCCCTTCACCGACCACACGCCCGTGCGCTCAGAGAAGGACATCTCGTGCACTGCCGGCTCAGTGTCCTCGGGCGAGTCGAACAGCTCGAGCCGCACCGACTGCGCGGTGGGCGCCCACAACGAGAGCTGGGGCTTCTTGCCCTTCCACGTCACGCCCAGGTCGGCGTTGCGCGCGTCGTCGTAGACCGCGTCGATCGCGCCGGCGGTCTGCACGCCCGTCGCGTACCAGGCCGCGCCCGTGTGGTCGCGTTCGACCGCGACGAGCTGCCCGCGCAGGGCCTCCCGGATCGCGTCGCCGTCCGCGCCAACCTTGAACGCCCGGTAGCCCCAGTACTGCGGCCACGCCTGACGCTGGGCTTCGGTCAAGCCGCCCGCGGCGGTCAGCGGGATGGTCGTGAAGTTCCCGGTCAGCGACCCGTCCTGGGCCGTGATCGACCCGTCGGCGCTGGCGAGGAGCTCGAAGACCTTCCCGTCGGTGGCGTCGACGTCCATGGCGAGGGTGTCGCCGTCGAGCCAGACCGCCTGCTCCGCAGCGAGGTCGAGCTCCTGCGAACGGCCGTTGGAGGCCCCGGCCGGGCGGACGTAGCCCGGGGTCGCGGCGGTGATCCACACTTCCTGGCCGTACTCGGCGAAGTCGAGGCGCTGGTCCGTGGGGAGGTCCTTCTCGTCGCCGCGGTGGAGGATGTACGACAGCGCCTCAGCGCCGTCCGCAAGCGGCACTTCGTACACCGCGCCGTAGGCGTCGGTGCGCACGGGCTGGAGCCCGTTGTTCCAGTCGGTCGGGGCGGCCGCGCCCTCCCAGGTGTGGAGACTCCAGCCGTCGAGGTCCCCGTCGGGGCGCTGGTAGTGGATGACGGCCTTGCCGTCGGCGGCGGCCTGCGAGGCGTGCGCGCCGGAGGCGGTCACCCAGGTCTCGCCCATGGCGGCGGGCTTGAGGAGGATGTCGGAGCCGTACAGCTTCGTGTCTCCTGAGTGGACGATGATCCCCATGTCGGCGTTCACGTCGTCGACGGGCACGTGCCAGTACTTGCCCCATGCGTCGTGGCCGTCGGGCGCGCGGGGCGCGTCCCATTGCGTCGCAACGCCGTCGGCGAGGGCGTCGCCCCACAGGTGCAGGCCCCAGCCGGTCCCGTCGTCGGGTGCGTGCACGGTGACGTACCCGTTGGCCTCGGCCAGCGAGTACGCGACGTCGCCGGTACCGGCGCTGAGCCAGATCTCCGGCGTCGCGTTCGGGTCGAAGGTCCGGTCGGACGCGTAGTCCTTGTTCCCTTCGCCGTCGATGACCAGGTACCCCACGGACTTCGCGTCCTCGGCGAGCCGCAGCGAGGCGAACGACCCGTAGGAGTCGGTGCCCGCGAAGGCGTTCGACTCGGGCCAGGTCGTCTGCGAGGACTCGGCGATGTCGCCCCACGCGTACACGCCCCACTCGGAGGCGTCCCCGTCGTAGTGGACCTGGGCCCAGTCGAGGGACCCGCCGGCCTGGTCGGGCGTGGCCACGGTGGTGGTCGCGAGCGCGGAGGCCGTGCGGCCCTCGCGGTCGACGGCGACGGCCTTGAACTCGACGGACTTCCCGCCCGCGAGGCCGTCCAGGTCGTAGGCGATGCGGTGGTCCGGGCCGGGCGAGGTGCCCGCGTAGGTCCACTCGCCGCCGTCCACGGAGACGGCGAAGGCGACGCGCGCGAGCGGGTCGCCCGCGACCTCGGCCGAGACGTAGGCGGTGGTCGCCGACTCCTCGTCCACGGTGAGGCTGACCGAAGGCGCGTCCCCGCCGTCGACGGCGTCGTCGGCCTTGAAGACCACGGCCGACAGCGGCGGCACGGTGATCGAGGCGGTCCCGTCGGCGGCTTCGATCGCGCCGTCGCCGTACACCGGCGTGAACGTGTCGGAGTACGTCTCCACCGCGACGGTCTGCGCCTCGGTCGAGTTCGACACGGCCACAAGGTATTCCACGCCTTCGGCGTTCGCGATGCGCGAGAACGCGAAGACGCCGTCCCCGGTCGAGCGGGTCACCTGGGTGCCGGTGGCGAGCGCCGGGTGCGCCTCGCGCAGCTGCGAGAGCTCGGCGATGGCCTGGTAGATCGGGTGCGACGTGTCGTAGTTGTCGACGGCGTGGGTCGCGTCGGTGCCGATGAGGTCGTCGTCGAGGTACTCGTCGACCTGGGACGCGAACATGGTCTGGCGCGAGTAGTCGTCGCCGCCCGAGCCGGTGAAGCCCTGCTCGTCGCCGTAGTAGACGACGGGCTGGCCGCGGGTGAGGAACATGAGCTGCTGGGCGAGGATCGCCCGCGCGGTCCACGTCGACTCGTCCGCGGTCTCGGTGATCGTGCGGCCGACGCGGCCGATGTCGTGGTTCGACACGAACGTGGGGCTGGCGAGCGCGTCGGTCCCGTCCGTCGTGAACAGCGCGTCCGAGGCGTAGAGGTTCGCGAGGCCGTCGGCCCCGGCGGTGCCGGACGCGAAGCCGGTGGCCGCGCCGTGGAACCCGAAGTCGAGGACGGCGTCGAGGTCGCCCTGGCGCACGTACTCGCTCGTCACGTTCGGGTCGCCGGAGTAGACCTCGCCGAACGCGAAGAAGTCGATGCCCTTCGCGTCGGAGGCCTCGCGGATCCCTGCAAGAAATTGCGGCCAGAATTCAAGATTGACGTGCTTCACGGTGTCCATGCGGAAACCGTCGACGCCCGATTCGGCGATCCACTCCGAGTACACGTCGATCCAGCCGTCCACGACCTCGGGACGCTCGGTCCACAGGTCGTCGAGGCCGGAGAAGTCGCCGTACGTCGAGGACTCGCCGGTGTAGGTCGAGTCGCCCCGGTTGTGGTACATCGTCGGGTCGTTGAGCCACTCGGGCGACTTCAGCGACGCCTCGTCGTCCTCCAGCACCGGCGTGTAAGCCGACGAGGACCCGTCGACCTGCGGGAACTCGTCGGATTCGGCGTAGTTCGCGTCCTCGAAGGCCCGCCCGTCGGCATCCGTGTAGGGCGAGTCCTCCTTCTCCACGTACGTATTGGATCCTTCGGCGTACTCGACGGCGTCGGCCGTGTGGTTCACGACGATGTCCAGGTAGATCTCGATGCCGCGGTCGTGCGCGGCGTCGATGAGGCTCTGGAGCTGCGCGTCGTCGCCCAGGTGCGGGTCGACGGCGGTGAAGTCGGTGCCCCAGTAGCCGTGGTAGCCCGCGCCGGTCCAGTTGTCGGTGATCTGCACGGGCTGGTTGACGACGACGGGGGTCAGCCAGATCGCGGTCGTGCCGAGGCCCTCGATGTAGTCGAGCTGCTGCTCGACCCCGGCGAGGTCGCCGCCCTGGTAGAACATGCGCTTCGTGGGGTCGTAGCCCGTGGCGAGCGAGTCGCCTTCCAGGCCGCCGGTGTTGTTCGCGGCGTCGCCGTCGGCGAAGCGGTCGGTCATGACGAAGTAGAACTGCTCGGCCTCAGCGGCCGTGTCCTGTGCGAGGGACGCCAGTTGCGAATCGGTGGGCTCGTCGGTCCACGAGCCGCCGTCGCCGGGCGGTTGATCAGGGGTTTCGCAGGCGGTCAGTAGCAGGGCTGTGCCCAGCACTCCCGCCGCGATGCGGGCGGTACGCAACATTGCGCTTCTTCCTCCGGGGTTGAACGGGGGGACGGGGCGCGCGCCGCGACGTGCCGAGCGCACGACGAGACGCGCACCCCGTGTGCGCAAGAACATACCACCTATGAAATTTTCTTACAACGTCTTGGTAATCCGTTGCTGTCCGGCACTAGTGCCGCTCGTCCTCCAGGACGCGCGTCTCCACCGGCCCGGTGTTCTCGTAGTAGACGGTGCCCGCGGGCAGCGGGAACGAGGAGGTGCCGAACGGCGACGACGCACCGATGTGGCCGGAGGTGAACTCACCGACCTCCAGGTGCCCGGGCTTGACGGCGCGGCTGCGGGTCTTGGCCGGCAGGTCGGACGGACGGCCGGCGATGTTCGAGTCACTCATGCGCTGGATCTTAACGGTCGCCGCTTCGACCGGGCACCGGATCATGCGTGCCGGGAGTCACCCCCGGACGGCACCGCAGCACCCGCCCCAGCGCGAGCCGCCCGCCCGTCCACAGGCCGTACCGCGACACCGCCCGGTACCCGAAACCCGAGCAGCTCGGCGTGAACCGGCACTCCACCTGCACGCGCGGTGACAGCCACCGCCGGTACACCGCTATCAACCGGAGCCCGAACCGCCGCGGCCCGGGCCGGTGCCGCGCCCGCGCGGCCTCCAACTGCTCCGGCGTCAACCGCCCGAAACCCAAGAGCCCCGCCATGAGCGCATGGTACGGCCCCGGATCGGTCGCCCCGCCGCACGCGGCCGCGCACGGATTGCACGGACCGCCGGGACCGCAGGACGCGCCCAGCGGCGCGCCGCAACCGGCCGAGCAGCCCGGCTGGTAGGCGCTGGCGCAGCCCGACACATCCACAGGACCGTTCTACACGCCGCGCCGCCCGCACGCCGCCCGCCCGAGGGAACCGCGATGCGGCAGAGGCGGAAGTGAAGGAAGATCGCCCGGCCGAATGTCGATTGGGGATGATTGCGGGCCATGCGCCACATAAGACGGCGCACTGCCCGTTATGAGGTGAACACCCCTATATCAGGGAATTGCCAGGGACGGTTCAGGCCGCGCTCAGCCTCATGGCCCACGGTGGGGGCCTCGGGGAATGAGGGGTTCCCGAGGGGTTATGGACCCGGTGAGGCGGATCTTCGGACTCATCCTCCACTGACGATCGCCGCTGGCCCGTCTCACCGGGCACTCTCCACCCGGCTCGCCACTCCGAGCATTCCTCTCGAACCGCCTGCTGTCACACCCGCATGTCAGGGTTGTCGACGGGGGGCCCATCGTGCGGAACATATCCGGAATATCCTGATAAGCCCGCCCAGTGAAGCCCGCCCAACGGCGCCACCCGAGATCCGGTCCTGCTCAGGCGAACCCAGCCCGATCGCCGCCCGCGGCACCGGTCGCTGCCCTGTCGCACCGCTCAGCGAAGCCCGCTCAGCGATACCGCTCGGGGTTCGGCAGGAGCTCGTTCATCGCCCCGGACCGGAAGCCCTGCTCGTCGAGCCGCACCTCCGCGAAGCCCTCGACCGCCGCGAGCACCTCGGGCCGCTCGGCCACGGCCGCCACCAGTTCGGCGTCGATCTCGACCTTCGCTGCGTCGCCGCCCATGTCCCGCACCCGCAGGTTCCGCACGGGGATCATCGCCTCGGCGAGCGCGTGCCGCAGCGCCTGCTCGGCGTCGGCGACGCGTTCGAGCCCGCCCGCGGTCACCTCGACCCCGTACGCGATGCGGCTCGCGAGGCACGCCGCCGCGGGCTTGTCCCAAGTGGGCAGCCCCCACGCGAGCGAGGCCTCGCGGATCTCGGACTTGCTGAGCCCCGCGTCCGCGAGCGGCGTGATCGCGCCCGCGTCCGCGGCGGCGCGGATGCCGGGCCGGAACCCGGCGCGGAGGTCGTCGGCGTTGGTGCCGGTCGCGACGAACGCGATGCCGCGCTCGGCCGCGAGCGGCCCGACGACGCTCATCAGCTCGGTCTTGCAGAAGAAGCAGCGGTCCCCGGCGTTGGCGCGGTAGCCCTCGCGCGAGAGCTCGTCGGTGACCGGGGCGTGGTGCGCGACGCCGAGCCCGGCCGCGAACTCGCGGGCGCGCTCGAGCTCGACGCGCGGCAGTGAAGGCGAGACGGCGGTCGCGGCCTCGACCCGCTCCGGGCCGAGCGCCCGCACTGCGGCCGCGAGCAGGAACGCCGAGTCGGCGCCGCCCGAGAACGCCACCATGAGCGACGGCAGCGACGCGAGCCGTTCGAGCAGCGCCTCGACCGGGGCGGAAGGCGCGCCGTCGGGAGTGGCGGCCGCGTCGGCGCGGGTGTGCACATCGGTCGTCTGGGGAGTCGCCTGAGCCTGGGAGGTCACCTCACAGAGACTATCCCGCCGTTCGCGGTCGACCGTTTTCTCCCGATATTCCGGAAATGTTCCGCACGATGGGCCCCCCGTCAACAACCCTGACATCGGGGTACGACACGAAGCGGTCGCGAAGGAACCTCGTGCCGGTATCGGCTAAAGGAACCTCGTGCGGTGTCGGCTATTCGAGGTCGCTGGCGACGGCCCGGAGCATCTCGGCGATCTTGGCGCCGGTCTTGCGGTCCGGGCGGCGTCCGCGCGAGAGCGGCGGCATGATCTGCTGCTCGAGGACGCCGATCATGTCCTGCAGCAGGCTGTTGAGCTCCTCGGGCGAGCGCTTCGGCGTCTCGGCCGCCGGGGCCGCGCCGGCCTGCGGGGCCGCCACGACGTGCAAGCCCATCGCCTGGACCCCGCGGCGCGTGTCGATGATGCTGTACTCGACCTTGGTGCCCTTGGCGAGTTCTTCGACGCCCTCGGGCAGCGCGTCGCGGTGCACGAACACGTCCTTCCCGCCGTCGTCGCGGGAGACGAATCCGAATCCCTTCTCGGTGTCGAACCATTTCACTCGACCACTGGGCACCGCTGAACCTCGAACTTCTCGTCTCGCAGGGAACTGATGAGTCCGTCAAGCCTAGCCTGGCACGAACCGGACGGCATGGACGCTCGGGTGACCGGACGGCTACGCAGGTCGCGCTACGGGACCGCGATGCGCAGCTTCGGCACCAGCCCCAGCTCGGCCGCGCCGCCCAGGAGCCGCTCGACCGCCATGCGGCCCTCGGACCCGAGGTCCCGCGAGAACTCGTTCACGTACAGGTCGATGTGCATGCGGCACACCGCTTCCGACATCTCCTGCGCGTGCTCGGCCACATAGGCGCGGCTCGCCTCCGGGTGTGCCCACGCGTGGTCGAGCGAGGCGCGGATCGCGTCGGTGACCGCGTCGGTGTCGAGATGGGACTTCGCGACGATCGCGCCGAGCGGGATCGGGCAGCCGGTGCTCCCCTCCCACCATTCGCCGAGGTCGACCAGCGACTCGAGCCCGTACTCGCGGTAGGTGAACCGGGCCTCGTGGATGACGAGCCCGGCGTCGAACCGGCCGCCCTGCACCGCGGGCATGATCTGGTCGAACGGCACGACCTCCCACGCCACCTCGGGCGAGCCGAGGTCGCGCAGCCACAGGTTGAACAGCATGAACGCGGTGCTGCGGTCCGAGGGCACGGCCACGCGCTTCCCCGCCAGGTCGCCGACCTCCGTGCCGCCGCCGGTGAGGACGAGCGGCCCGCACCCGCGCCCGAGCGCGCCGCCCGCGGGCAGCAGCCGCCACTCGTCGCCGAGGTACGGCAGGGCCGCGTACGAGACCTTCGCGACGTCGAACTCGCCTCGCGCGCAAGCGGTGTTGGTGACGTCGATGTCGGCGAACGTCAGCCGCGTCGCCGGGGCGCCGTCGATGAGGCCGGAGGTCCACGCGTGGTAGATGAACGTGTCGTTCGGGCACGGCGAGTGCGCCAGGTGCAGCGCGCCGGCCGGGTCGCGGTCGGAGGCGAGGTCGAACGGGGTGCCCAGTGCCGCCATGCCTACAGCTCCCTGATCCCGGTCGTGAGCGTCTTCAACGCGGAGGCCCAGTCCCAGTGCTCGACGTCGCGGTCGCCGATGTAGTTGGAGACGGCGCGGATCTCCGCGAACGGCAGCCCGGCCTGCTGTGCGGCCGTGGCGACCCCGAAGCCCTCCATGGCCTCCCCGATCGCGTCCGGGTAGCGGTGCGCGAGGTTCGCGGCGAGCCCGTCGGAGCCGGTGATCGAGGCGAGCGTGAGGATCTCGCCGCGCACGCCCTCGACGGCGACGGTGAGGACCGTGTTGCACCCGATCCGGTTGGTGCCGAAGCCGATCTCGTCGATCGGCTGGAACCGCCACGGGAGCGCGACGCCGAGCTCGGCGGCGACCGAGTCGGTGGCGATGAGGAGGTCCCCGATCCGGGCCTTGCCGCGGAACGCGCCGCAGATGCCCGCGTTCACGACGACGTCGTAGGCGCGGCCCATGTGGCTGTTCTCGGCGATGGTCCGGGCGGTGGCGGCCGCGGCCGCGGCCGGTCCGACGCCGCAGACCAGGACGTCCAGCTCGTGGCGGAGTGAGCGCCCGGCCTCGACGGCCTGGGCTTCCTCGGCGACCGCGCACACGACGAGTATTCGCATGGCCTCAAAGCTACCGGGCCGATCCCTCGGGTCTCGGCCGCGGAGTGTGGTGTATTCCGCTTCCCACCCGGCGCACCGTCCGCCGGGTGCGGGCCCGAGCTGACCTATGCTTGAAAGCGTGCCTGACACCTCTACCGCCGCCGCCAAGACCCGCAGCCGCAAACCGCGCCTGGACCGGGTCCTCGCCGACGCCCTCGACCTCGCCCGCGAGGCCGCCGAGGAAGCGGGCGACGGGATCGGCGAGCACCTGAGCGTCGAGGCCGAGACCGAGCGGGTCGTCACCCACTACTTCGAGTGCACCCTGCCCGGCTACCGCGGCTGGCGCTGGGCCGTCGTGCTCACCCGCGCGCCGCGCGCCCGCGTGGCGACCGTCTCCGAGTCGGCGCTCCTGCCCGGGCCGGACGCGCTCCGCTCGCCCGCGTGGGTCCCGTGGGCCGACCGCCTCCAGGGCGGCGAGGTCGGCACCGGCGAAGTCCTCCCGACCGAGGACGACGACGACCGCCTCATGCCCGCCTACCAGCTCTCCGACGACGACGCCGTCGAGGACATCGCCTTCGAGCTCGGCCTGGGCCGCGAACGCGTGATGAACCGCGAGGGCCGCGCCGAGACCGCGCAGCGCTGGTACGACGGCGACCGAGGCCCGCACGCCCCGATCGCCGAGGCCGCCCCGGCCCCTGCGCGGTGCGGCACCTGCGGTTTCTTCATGCCGCTGGCCGGATCGATGCGCCTGGTCTTCGGCGCGTGCGCGAACCTGTACTCGTCGGAGGACGCCCGCGTCGTCTCCGCCGACCACGGCTGCGGCGCCCACTCCCAGATCAGCGAGTTCGTCGACACGACCCCGCAGGGCGTCGAGAAGTCCGAGGTCGTCTACGACGACGAAGGCTCCGAGCTCCTCTAAGGCTTCCGGAAGTGCCGCTTGTCGGCGAACGCCATCCCGGCGGTGCCGAGGAGGCCGATGACGACGCCCGCGAGGGCGCAGGCCCCCCACCACTCGCGGCCGGAGTCGGCCAGTTCGTCGCGGAAGATCTGCGTCAGCACCAGCGCGACCGCCCACAGTAGAGTGCCGATCGCGGCGATGGGCGCCATGCGCATCTTCACCGCTTCGGGCGCCGGCAGGTCCGGGGTCCGCTTGACGCGCTGGTACGCCTCGCGAGGGGACGCCGACGAGCCGGGCGAGGCCGGTGGCTGGGAAGTTCCGTCGGTGGGCACGCTGCCAATGTACGCTGCGTCAGTGCCTGCGACAATCGGTCACGCTGACATGAAAGGCCGTCGCGTCGACGCGGGCGGGCACGGACGCCGCGGGATTCCCTGGAGCGAAGGCGATCCGTTATCGGCACCCCGCCGGTTGTGGTCCGCCGGTAGGGTTGGGCGTACGCTCGGATGAGCTGGCGAAGCGGCGCTGACACACGAACGCGAGGGGTGGAAAGGCATGAGGCCGGTACGGTTCGTAGCCCTCTCAGAGGACGGTCATGCGCTGGTGCTCGCCGACGAACTCGGGAGGCTGCTCGCGCTGCCGATCGACGAGCGTGTCGCGGCCGTGGTCGACGTCCCCGAGGACGGCAAGGCCCTCCGGGCCAAAGTAGAGGGTCCGCCGAGCAGGCCCGAGTCCTCCCGCCGCCCGGTGCCGCAGCGCCCCGCCGCCGTCAGCCTCTCCCCCCGCGACATCCAGACCCGCATCCGCGCCGGTGAGAGCGCCGAGGACATCGCCGCGTCCGCGCAGGTCGCGGTCGACCGGGTCCTGCGCTACGCCGGTCCGGTGCTCCAGGAGCGCGCGATGCTCGCCCAGGCCGCCCGCCGTTCGCGGCTGGCGACCTCGGAGCGCGGCGAGCGCATGTCCAATGTGGTCGACGTCAAGCTCGGGACGCACGGGGTGGACCCCGAGGCCGTCTCGTGGGACGCCTGGCGCACCGAGGACGGCTCGTGGCTCGTGCAGGCCTCGTGGTCGTCGGGCAAGACGACCGCGCGTGCGCGCTGGAAGCTCGACCGGGCCCGCCAGACGGTGACGCCGGACGACGAGATGGCCCAGTTCCTCTCGACGCCGCTGCCACAGCAGGTGCCCGGCCACCAGGACGCGGTCTCGGAGCTCGGGGTGCGCCCCGGCGACCCGGTGCGGCCTTCGCGCGACCCGATGCACGGGCTGCGCGACCGCGACGACGACGCCTCGCACCCGGACCCGCTGCGGCGCGACCGCCTGCGCGAGGTGCTGGAGCGCCCGCTCGACGACATGCCGGGCCGCGGGAAGCGGACCTCGCAGCTGGGCCTGCCGGGCACGTCCGCGCCGGAGCAGCGCGAGACGCCGGAGGTGCCCTCGCTCGCGGTGCTGCGCCCGGGCAAGCGCTCGGCGGCCGAGGACGACATGAACACGCCGCCCCTCGCCGCCGCGGGCTCCAAGCCCCGCAACCAGCTCCCGGGCTGGGACGACGTCCTGTTCGGCTCCGCCGACAAGAAGTAGGGCGGCTCCGCCGACAAGCCCGAATACGAGGAAGGCCCGCATTCTGTTCGAGTGCGGGCCTTTGTCGTACCCGTATGGGACCCTGTCCTTTTTCACTGGTAGTGGTGAAGGTGGGACTGGGCGGGTACCCGGGGCCTCCCGTATAGGCGGGAGCGGCCTCCGGCCCGCCTGTTTTCTCGTCGTGCCCGGGATTGCGAGAAGTCGGTCACGGTTACTGGCTAGCCGACCGGTAAGTAGATATCCTTGCATGCGATGTCCCCGGTGATCCTCAGTCAGCTGCAGCGCACCTTCCGCGCGCTCGCCTACCCCGGCTTCCGCGTCTACGCCGCCGGGCAGCTGCTCGGCACCCTCGCCTTCTGGCTCCAGACCACCGCCGTCAGCTGGCTCGTCCTCGAACTCTCCGGCAACTCCGGCACCGCCCTCGGCTGGACCCTCGCCCTCCAGTTCGGCCCCTACCTCCTCTTCGCCCTCCAAGGCGGCAAGATCGCCGACAGCTTCGACAAGCGCCGCGTCCTCCTCCTGTGCTCCCTCGGCTCCGCCGCCGTCACCGCCGGACTCGCCGCCGTCGTCCTCACCGGGCACATCGAACTGTGGATGGTCTACGTCGGCATGTTCGCCTTCGGCTCCGTCGCCGTCGTCGAAGGCCCCGCCCGCCAGGCCTTCTACTCCGAACTCGTCGACCGCGAAGCCCTCCCCAACGCCGTCGGCCTCGGCTCCGCCATCTTCAACATGAGCCGCATCGCCGGGCCCGCCCTCGCCGGCGTCCTCATCGCGCTCACCTCCACCGGGACGGTCATCGTCCTGTGCGCCTTCGCGTTCCTCGGCCCCGCCCTGTCCTGCGCGGTCCTGCTGCGCCGCAGCCTCTCCAACCCGGTACGCCGCGACGCCGCCGCCGGAGGCATCCGCGACGCCCTCCGCTACACCGCCGCCCGCCCCGACATCATCGCGGTCCTCATCGTCTCGCTCCTCGTCTCCGGCTTCACGTTCAACTTCGCGCTCACCCTCTCGATGCTCGCCCGCACCGAGTTCAACACCGGCGCCGACTCCTACGGCCTGCTCCTCACCGCCCTCGCCGTCGGCGCGCTCGCCGGGTCCCTCGCCTCCGGGCGCCGCTCGACCCGCCCGAGCCTGAACACGATGCTCGCCTCCTCGGCGCTCCTGGGCGTCGGCACGCTCCTCGTCGGCTTCGCGCCCTCGATCTGGTCGGCCATGGCGCTCCTCGCCCCCACCGGCTTCGCGATGGTCTACTACGCCCAGGCCGCCAACCAGCGCGTCCAGATGGGCGTCCGCGCCGACTTCCGCGGCCGCGTCCTGAGCCTCTACATGCTGGTCTTCCTCGGCTCCACCGCAGTCTTCGCGCCGATCGTCGGCTTCTTCATGGAGGTCTACGGGGCCCGCGCGGGGTTGTGGCTCGGCGGTATCGTCGGCATCGTGACCCCTGCCGCGCTGGCCCTCGCCAAGCGCGCCCAGCTGAAGCGCCGCGCGGCCGTCCTCACCGGCAAAGCGATGCCATAGTCGGCCCCCGACTTTTCATTCACTGTTGTCCGGTGATTCCCACTCCATGAACGCAAGGCGGGCCGCCGTCCCCGTGAATCGTCCGAGTGCTCCCGCCGTACCCGGAACCTCCTGCGCCTCCGCTGCATCAGGCGTCAACAGGAGTGTTACTCCGACGAAATTACTGTCCCGTCCCGTGGGATTTCACTGAATTAAGTGTTGGCGTTGCTGCGAGGATAGGTCACATCGTGACAGCCCCGACCACGCCGCGTCGACACACCTCTCGCCGCAGCGCGTGTCACTGACCCCGAGTAGAGCCCCTGGAGGGAATCCAGTGAGTGCCTCCGCCACCGCGGTCCCGCAGGCCGCGACCCAAGTGCGCACCGAGCGCCTCTTCGCCGCGCTCCCGCTGCCGGACAACGCCGTCGCCGACCTCGCCGAGGTCGTCGCGGACCTGAACATCGCCCGTCGCGGCGCGCCCAGCCGCCCCGGCGCGACCGGCCGCACCTCGTCGCGGCTCGTCCGCTCCGAGAACTGGCACCTGACCCTCTCCTTCCTCGGCGAGGTCCCCGCAGAACGCTGCGCCGAGACCGCCGAGGTCATCGCCGCCGCCGCGCGCGAGTCCGCGCCGATGCGGCTGTGCGTCTCCGGCGGCGGCCGGTTCGGGCGCGGCCGCTACTCCGTGGTCTACGCCGGGCTCGACGGCGACGTCGCCGCGCTCGTGGACCTCGTGCACCGCATCCGCGCCGGGCTCCTCGCGGGGGGCCTGCCGGTGGACCAGAAGCAGTACCGCCCGCACGTGACCCTCGCCCGTCCCGGCGACCGCGTCACGAACCAGCAGGCCGCGCAGGACCTGTTGACCCTGCGCCGCTACTACGGTCCGAGCTGGACGGCGAACGAGGTCGTGCTGTACCGCTCCGACTTCGGCAAGGGCCAGGTCGGCGCGCAGCCGCTCTACACGCCGGTCGCCTCCGCGCCGCTCGGCTGAACCCCGCGGGCCGGTCGCTGCCGCCCGGTGACACCGGGGCCCCGGCGTTCGGGCGCAAGGGAGAAACCGCCTCGCGATCTGCGCGAAAGCACCGCTCTGGGCAACGGTGACCGGTAGAAAGAGGGCATGTCCCACAGCGCCACCGGCACCGGCCGTTCCAGCACGCCGTCAGCGAGCGGCGAACCGACCCGGTTCGGGCGTCCGCTCGCGCGGGTCTTCTTGCGCGCGGCCGGGATCACGGCCCTGGTGTGCTGGGCGGTGCTCCTCGTCTGGGCGTCGTTCGGCACCGGTGCGAGCTCGGGCTCCTCCGGTGTCTACATGATCATCGGCACGGTGGGGTCGGTCCTGCTCGTCGCCGTCGTCATCGCCACGGCCGCCACCCACGCGGGCCTGCGCACGATCATCGCGGCCCTCTTCACGGCGGTCTTCGCGGCCGGAGCCGGGTGGGCCGTCTACTCGTCGATGCCCGAAGCCGGGCCGGGCCAGTTCATCACGCACCGCGCGGGCGTCGCGGCGCTCGCGTACGTGTTCGGCGTCGTCGGCGGCGGGCTCCTGGCGCTCTCGGAGTTCGTGGTCGAGGGCTACTCGGGCGGGCGCGTGCCCGCCCCGAAGCAGTTGCGCCGCAAGATGGGCGTGCTCGCGGCCGCGATCATCGTCATGATCGCGGCGGCGCTCGCGCCCGCGATGCAGCGCTGGGCCGAACTCGCGAACCAGGACGTGCTCGTCGGAGACGCGGCCGCCACCGGCAGCGTCACCGACCCCGGGCTCGACAGCCTCGCCGACCTCGCGGGCGTCGGCCGCTTCACCGACACCCCGTACGGGCTCCTGCGCACCGACCACCCGGCCGATCCGACCCCGCAGGCGGTGACGATGCTCGACCCGGCGACGGGCGCGGCCGTCTGGTACCACCGCCGCTGGAACTGGCTGGCCTCGCAGTCGCCGGTCCTGTCGCAGGCGCAGGACCTGGTGGCGCTCACCGGGCCGCGCGCGGACAACAACGGCGACTTCCAGACCCGCGTGCTCAACGCCCGCGACGGCGGGGAGGTCGCGACCGCCGACTTCGACGGCTCGCCCGGCGTCCTGCTCGCGCTCGCCCAGGACCGGCTGCTGTTCACGAAGGACAAGAGCGAGTCCTTCTCCGTCTACGACTTCGGCGGCGGCCTCGTGTGGGAGGCCGCGATGCCCGACGGCTGCGAGGGCACCGCCGCGCAGCTCGCGGGCGGGCGCGCGCTCGTGCTCGCCGACTGCGTGCCCGCGCCGGACCGGTCCGTGGCGCGCGACATCGTGATGGCCTTCGACCTTGAAGCCGGCACGCCCGCGTGGCAGCAGGAGATCAGCATCAGCGCCCAGGTCGTCCCCGAGTCCTTCCTGGTCACCGAGGACGCGATCGTCCTCGACAGCCGGGTCGAGCACCGCGTGACCGACGGGCCGTTCTCCGCGCGCAGCTTCGAGCACCAGCTCATCTCCTACGGGATCGCCGACGGCGTCGAGCGCTGGCGGGTCGACGACCAGCGGTTCGGTTCGACGAACTCGTCGGCGTGCGGCGGGACCCTGCACCTGTCGCAGCCGACGGCCGCGGCGGCCTCGGGGGTCGCGGCGGGCGGGGAGTCGAAGGCGCAGGCCCCGGCGGCCGAGCGGCGCAGCGTGCAGATCATCGAGTGCTACACCGCGAAGGACAGGGAGGGCTCCTGGCTGGGGGTCATGGCGTACGACGTGGACTCGGGGGACCGCTTGTACCGCAAGGCGGTGCGGCTGGGCTTCACGCCGCTGGACCCGGAGGTCGCGCGCGGCTGGGGGACGGTGCTGCCGGACAACCGGGCGGTGCTCGCGGCCGACCTGTCGCTGGACCCGACCCGGCCCGAGTGCCGCCTGTACGAGATCGCGAACGGCACGGCCGCCGAGGTCCCGTTCGCGGAGGAGACCGCCGACGGCGAGCCGATCCCGGCGAACTGGTGCCACGACGCGCAGCTCAGCCCGGTCGGCACCGGCGCGGCGGTGAGCTTCGTGGACGAGGACGGGACCCGCGGCATCGCCGTCGTCGAATAGCGCTGCGGAGTAGCGCTGTCGAGTAGCGCCGCGCAGGAGCGCGTCGGGCAGGGCCGCCGAGTAGCGCCTAGGCGCGTTCGCGAGTGCCGCTCATGCTGCGCAAACGCGCGGTGAAGCGGTGGTGAACGGGCCGCGAACGCCGGGAACGATCAAACGGTGTGATCAGTTCTAGGTCATCCGCGCAGGAGTGATGCGCGAAACTGCGGTAGGGTTCTTCGCATGTGTGGAATCGTTGGATACGTCGGGGCGCGCAGCGTCGTCGACGTCGTGATCGACGGCCTGCGCCGTCTCGAGTACCGCGGCTACGACTCGGCGGGCGTCGCCCTCGTCTACGCCCCCGAAGGCGCCGACCCGTACCTGGAGTTCGACAAGAAGGCCGGGAAGCTCGCCAATCTCGAGGCGGTCCTCGCCGAGCAGGACCGCGAGCTGGAGGCCGCGTGCGGCATCGGGCACACCCGCTGGGCCACGCACGGCGTCCCCTCCGACCGCAACGCCCACCCCCACCTCTCCGCGGACGGGCGCATCGCGCTCATCCACAACGGCATCATCGAGAACTTCGGGCAGCTGCGCGCCGAGCTCGAGGCCGCGGGCATCGAGTTCCAGTCCGACACCGACTCCGAGACCGCCGCGCACCTCCTCGCCCGCGAGTACGCCGTCGACGGGAACCTCACCGAGGCCATGACCCGCGTCTGCGCGCGCCTCGAAGGCGCGTTCACGCTCCTGGCCGTGGCCGCCGACGACCCCGACACCGTGGTCGGCGCCCGCCGCAACTCCCCGCTCGTGGTCGGCCTCGGCGACGGCGAGTACTTCATGGCCTCCGACGTCGCGGCGTTCATCGCCTACACGACCGAGGCGATCGAGCTGGGCCAGGACCAGATCGTCACCATCAACCGCAAGGACGGCATCACCGTGCGCGGCTTCGACGGGCTGCCGTCCGAAGGCAAGCCGTTCTCCGTGGACTGGGACATCGCCGCCGCCGAGAAGGGCGGCTACGACACGTTCATGGCCAAGGAGATCCACGAGCAGCCGCAGGCGGTCGCCGACACGCTGCGCGGGCGCATCGACGAGACCGGCCAGATCGTCCTCGACGAGGTCCGCATGTCCGACCAGGACTTCCGCGACATCGACAAGGTCTTCATCGTCGCGTGCGGCACCTCGTACCACGCCGGGCTCGTCACCAAGTACGCCATCGAGCACTGGACGCGCATCCCCTGCGAGGTCGAGCTCGCCAGCGAGTTCCGCTACCGCGACCCCGTCCTCGACCGCTCCACGCTGGTCGTCGTCATCTCGCAGTCGGGCGAGACCATGGACACGCTCATGGCGCTGCGCCACGCGAAGGACCAGAAGGCCCGCGTCCTCGCCATCTCCAACACCGTCGGGTCGACGATCCCGCGCGAGTCCGACGCCGTGCTCTACACGCGCGCCGGGATCGAGGTCGCGGTCGCGTCCACGAAGGCGTTCCTGACCCAGCTCGCCGCCTGCTACCTGGTGGGCCTGCACCTCGCGCAGGTGCGCGGCATCAAGTACGCCGACGAGGTCTCCGCGATCCTCGACGAGCTCGTGGCCTCGCCCGGGAAGATCGCGAAGGTCATCGAGCACCTCGAGCCGGTGCGCGAGATGGCCCGCGAGTCGGCCGCCGCCGGGAAGGACCGCGTCCTGTTCATCGGCCGCCACGTCGGCTACCCGGTCGCCCTCGAAGGCGCGCTGAAGCTCAAGGAGCTCGCGTACCTGCACGCGGAGGGCTTCGCGGCGGGCGAGCTCAAGCACGGCCCGATCTCGCTCATCGAGGACGGCACGCCCGTCGTCGCGATCGTGCCGAGCCCGCGCGGCCGCTCCCTGCTGCACGACAAGATGATCTCCAACATCCAGGAGGTCAAGGCGCGCGGCGCGAAGGTCATCGCGATCTGCGAGGAGGGCGACGCGATCACCGCCTCGCACGCGGACTTCGTGATCGAGACGCCCGCGACGCCCACCCTGCTCGCCCCGCTGCTCACCACGGTCCCGCTGCAGGAGTACGCGATCGAGCTCGCCACCGCGCTCGGCCGCGACATCGACCAGCCGCGCAACCTCGCCAAGTCCGTGACGGTGGAGTAAGACTGCTGCTGTGACGGCGTGCGCGGAGCTCCGCGCACGCCGTCCGCGTCTCCGTGACGATCCGGTCGCGCTGCGTCCCAACGAGATTCGCCACAGGGCCCCCGTATCGGGCATCGTTACGCGATTGACGCGCATAGACTCGCGTCGTGAGAAAACGCACCCTGATCTCGAGCGCCGTGGCCGTCACCGCCGCGGGCGCCATCACCATCGCGGGCACCGTCGTCGCCCAAGCGCAGGAGACCGGAGACGAGGCGCTCGCCGCCGCGATCGACGCGATCCTCACCGACAAGCGCCTCACCGACTCGCAGATCGGCGTCACCGTCGCAGACGCGAACACCGGCGAGGTCCTGTACGAGCGCGGCGGCGCCAAGCGCGCCATCCCCGGCTCCAACGACAAGCTCACCACCACCGCCGCCGCCCTGGAACAGCTCGGCGGCGACTTCACCTACAGCACCGAGGTCGCGGGCGACCGCCCCGCGGACGGCGTCGTCGCGGGCGACCTGTACCTGCGCGGCTTCGGCGACCCGACGATCCTCGAAGCCGACTACGACCGGATGGCCGAGGACCTCGCCGCCCAAGGCGTGTCCACGATCGACGGCGACCTCGTCGCCGACGACACCGCGTTCGACGCGGTCCGCTCCGGCACCGAATGGGGCTGGGCCGACCTCCAGTACACGTACGCCGCAGAGGTCTCCGCGCTCACCGTCGCCTCCGGGAACGACTACAACGCCGGGTCCGTGCGCGTGTTCGTCAAACCCGGCGCGGCCGCGGGCGACCCCGCCCAGATCAGCATGGCCCCCGCGAACGACTACGTCGAGATCGTCAACAACGCCACGACCGGCACCGCCACGAGCGTCGTCGTCGACCGCGACCCGCACGACAACGTGATCCGCATCAGCGGCACCGTGAAAGCGGGCACCACCGGCACCTACGCGACCCGCTCGGTCATCGAGCCGACGCAGCTCGCCGCCGACGTCTTCGCCGACTCCCTCGCCGAAGCGGGCATCACCCTCAACGGCGACCTCCGCTTCGGCGAGGCGACCCCGCAGGGCCTGGAGACCCTCGCGTCCCACCAGTCGATGACGCTCACCGAGCTCACGGGCGTGGTCCTCAAGCCCTCCAACGCCTCCGTCGCCGAAGCCCTGTTCAAGACCCTCGGCTACGAGGCGACCGGCAAGGGCACCTTCGCCAGCGGCAAGGCCGCCACCTACGCCGGGATCGAGCCGTACGGCGTCGACACCGGCCCCATCCGCCAGGTCGACGGCTCCGGCATCTCGCGCCACAACATGATGACATCGAACATGCTCACCGACCTCCTCGTCGGCGCCAAGAAGGCCGACTGGTTCGGCACCTGGTACGACTCGCTGCCGATCGCCTGCCAGGACGGCACCCTCGCGAGCCGCATGTGCGGCACCCCCGCCGCCGCGAACGTGCGCGCCAAGACCGGCTCGATGACCAGCGTCTCGGCCCTCTCCGGGTACGTCACCGACGCCGACGGCCGCGAACTGGTCTTCGGCATCGTCGTCAACGACTTCCTGTGGTCCACGGTCAAGGACATCGAGGACAAGATCGCCGTGGCCGTCGCCTCGCACAGCACCGCGACGACCGAGGCCGAGATCAGCACCTTCTCCTCCGAGGTCGACACGCCCGACTTCGCCGAACTCGAAGCAGAGGCCGAGGAGGCCGCGTTCCCGGCCGAGGGCGAGATGCCCGCGAGCCTCGAATGCACCTGGTACGAACCCGCAATCTGCTAGACCCGCTTGCACGACAGGGGCCCGGACGCGGTCGCGTCCGGGCCCCTGTGCCGTCTTCAGGCGCGGCCGTAGGTGAGCCGCCGCAGCAGCACCTCGAACGGGCCGCGCAGCCCGGCCCGCGCCATCCACGCCGCGAGGACCACCGTCGCGGCCCAGACGAGGACGGCGACCCCGGACGCGGCCGCGTCCCCCAGTCTCGCCCCGAGGTTCCCGAACACCGGCGTGAACAGTGCCGTGAACGCGACCGACTGCAGCAGATAGCAGGTGAGCGAGCGCTGGCCGGTCGCGGCGAGCGCGTCCGCGACCGGTCCGCGCGCCCTTCCCCGGCGGGCGGCGAGGGCGACGAGGGCCGCGTAGCCGAGTCCGGAGGCGATCCCGGTGACGCTGTGGAGGGCGTACAGGCCGATCCCTACAGCCCCTTCGGGATGCAGGAGCCGCGTGTCGGCAAGCATGAGCGGGACGCCGCCCGCGACGCCGATCGCGATGCCCCACAACGCGGTCCGGCGCAGCAGCGGCAGGTGGCGGCCGGGCTCGTCGAGGACGCGGCGGCGGGCCGCCCAGACGCCGAGCGCGAAGGCGGGCAGGACGCTGACGACGTAGAAACTGGCCGTGAGGGCCGACCAGACGGCCAGGCGCATCGCGGCGGCCTCGAGCGGGTCGGCGACGAGCGTCGGCGACGAGTTCGCGTGGCCCGCGGCCTCGGCGGACGCGCCGAGGGCGGCCACGACGAGGACGTGCGCGGCGGCGGCGATCCACGCGGTGCGCACGAGCGTCCGGTCCCGGCTCCACAGCAGACCCGCGAACACGAGGCCGATGAGGCCGTAGGCGGCCAGGATGTCGCCGAAGAACAGGAGCAGTGCGTGCGCGGCGCCGAACGCGAGGAGCCAGGCGCTGCGGCGGCGGACGAGCCGCTTCACCTGGGGCGCAGGGACGCCCGCGGCGAGGCGGCGGCCCGCGAGCAGCGCGAGGCCGTAGCCGAAGAGCGCGGCGAACATCGGCAGGGCCCGGCCGTCGACGAGGAGGACCTGCGCCCCGGCGACGGTGCGGTCGAGGACGGTGCCGTCGACCGCGTAGCCGCGCCAGCCGGTCGTCTCGTGGGCGAGGAACATGTGGGCGTGCGCGAGCGCGATGAGCAGGAGCATGAGGCCCCTGGCCAGATCGGGTGCGGGGGAGCGTTCGCGCAGCGGCGTGCTCATAATGGCGGGCGGGGAGAGGGTCATCTCGCCTCCAGATTTTTAGGTACACAACTGTATCTAAAAATTGAAGATACACGACTGTAGCTAACGATCGGGGGCGGTCCGTGGCCGAAGGACAGACGCGCAGACGCGGCAAGGCGCTCCTCGACGCCATCTACACCGCCGCCGTCGAAGAGGCCGCCGAAGCCGGACCCGGCCGACTCACCATGGACGCCATAGCCAAACGCGCCGCCACCCCCCGCTCCACCCTCTACCGCCGCTGGTCCGACCCCGTCGACCTCCTCCTCGACGCCCTCGCCGAACTCCATCCCCTCGAACAGCCCGACCCCGGCGCCGACGACCTCCGCGGCGACCTCCTCGCCGCCCTCCGCCTCATGTGCGACTGGGCCTTCAGCCCCGCCGGACGCGCCGTCATGGCCATCGTCGCCGACCCCCGCCGCGACCCCGCCGCCGTCGAAGCCCTCTTCACCCGCGTCTTCGACGCCCGCGGCGGCACCTTCACCCAGACCGTCCTGCGCCACTACGCCGCACAAGGCCGCATCGACCCCGCCCGCCTCACCCCCGTCGTCCTCGACATCGGCGAAGCCCTCGTCACCAAGCGCATGATGGACACCGGCGCCGACCCCGGCGACGACTACCTCGAGGCCATCGTGGACCAGGCGATCCTCCCCGCCGTCGGCCTCGACCCCGCCCCTTGAGACCCCAAGCGGGGACCCGCAAGGCGTCACCCGGTGCGGTGAACCTTCAGATGCGGGGGCGGTACGCCCGATCCCGTGGCACTCTTGGGGGGTGATCGTCGCCGTGGGCATAGACGTAGTGGCAGTGGACCGGTTCGAGCGCGTGCTCGAACGGACCCCCCATGTCGCCGAGAAGCTCTTCACCGAGGCCGAACGCCGCACCCCCGACGGGCACGCCCGCCGCACCGAGTCCCTCGCCGCCCGCTTCGCCGCCAAAGAAGCCGTGGCCAAAGCACTCGGCGCCCCCGGCGGCATGCACTGGGCCGACTGCCAAGTCCTCTCCCTCCCCGACGGCCGCCCCACATTGACCATCACCGGAACGGTGGCGGCAGCGGCCGAGCAGCGTGGCGTCTCACGCTGGCACGTGTCGCTGTCGCATGATGGCGGTATCGCTACAGCGGTGGTGATCGCCGAAACGGCATGACGGCCCCAGCGGGCCTGAGAGGGAACACCATGGACGGTGCCTGGTCAGCAGCGGCAGTACGCCGCGCCGAAGCCCAGCTGATGGCCCAGCTCCCGCCGGGCACCCTCATGCAGCGCGCCGCCGCCGGACTCGCCGTCGAATGCGCACGAATCTTGAAGCGGCGCAACACCACCCGTACCGGCGGCAGAGGCGTCTACGGCGCCACCGTCATCGTCCTCGCCGGACCCGGCGACAACGGCGGCGACGCCCTCTTCGCCGCGGCCCGCCTCGCCCGCCGCGGCGCCCGCGTCTTCGCCGTCCCCGTCATGGGCGAACGCGTCCACCCGGTCGCCGCCGCCGCGCTCACCAGGGCCGGAGGCCGACTCGTCGCCCGCCCGCCCCGCCACTGCGACCTCCTCCTCGACGGCGTCCTCGGCATCGGCGGCCGACCCGGCCTCCCCGGACGCGCCATCGACGCCCTCGCCGCCATCGACGCCGACACCGTCGTCGCCGTCGACGTCCCCTCCGGAGTGGACGTCGACACCGGCGCCGTCCCCGCCAGCGCCGTCACCGCCGACGTCACCGTCGCCTTCGGCTCCCGCAAGCCCTGCCACGTGCTCGGCCGCGCCGCCCTCCTCGTCGGCCGCCTCGTCCTGGTCGACATCGGACTCGGCCCCTACCTCGACCCGCACCCGGCCGTGCGCGTCGCGGGCGACGGCGACCTCGCCGCCTGGTGGCACGAGCCGGGCCCCGACGACGACAAGTACACGCGCGGCGTCGTCGGCGTCGCCGCGGGCTCCGAGCAGTACCCGGGCGCGGCCGTCCTCGCCTCCTCCGGCGCGCTCGCGGGACCGGCCGGGTACGTGCGCTACGCCGGGACCGCCGCCGAGCACGTCCGCCGCCGCCACCCCGAGGTGGTGTGCACGCAGGAGGTCAAGGAGGCCGGACGCGTCCAGGCCTGGCTCGCCGGGCCCGGTTTCGGGACCGACGAGGCGGCGCTCGCGGAGCTGCGCCACGTGCTCGAATCGCCTGCGCCCGTGGTGCTCGACGCGGACGCGCTGACGCTCATCGGCGAGTACCCGTCGGTCTTGTCGCAGCGGGAGGCGCCGGTGGTGCTCACGCCGCACGACCGCGAGTACGAGCGGCTCTACGGTTCGCCGCCGAGCGAGGACCGGGGCGCGGCCGCGGCAGCTTTGGCGAAGCGGTTGAACTGCACGGTGCTGTTGAAGGGGCACCACACGGTCGTCGCTTCGAGCGACGGCGAGGTGTGGGCGAACCCGACGGGCCGCCCGCAGCTGGCGACGGCCGGTTCGGGCGATGTGCTCGCGGGTTTCGTGGCCTCGCTGCTCGCCTCGGGCATGTCGGGCGTGAAGGCCGCGGTCGCCGCCGCCTACCTGCACGGTCGGGCGGGCGGCATCGCCGGTGCGGGACACCGCACGGTGACCGCCTCAGACGTGGCGAAGGCCTTGCCGCAGGCGGTGGGCGAGACCCTGTCGGCGGCCGACACGCCCGGGCGCCGCGGCTGACCGGAAACGGTGTCGTACCCATGGGTCAGGGTTGATGCCGGGGGCCCATCAATGCCCGATTTGCCCGGGACCCTCCGTTCACGTTCGGCCCGTTACCAGTCCTCGCCCGCGCGCATGATCTTCGACGGCGCGAGGCCGGTCTCGTCGAGCAGGTAGGTCCGCATCGCCTCGAGCCCGGGCGAGTACACGTGGAGGCTCACCGCGGGGGCGTCGGACAGGTTGCGCATGCCGTGGACCGTCCGGTCGTCGACGACCGAGACGTCGCCCGTGCCGAGCCGCTCGCGGCGCAGGCCGGGGAAGTCGCCCGGCTGCACGGTGAACTCGGTGAGCTCGCCGGAGACGACGGCGACCGCGGCCGCCGCGGGGCGGGTGACGCCGCCGTGGTCGTGGAGGTCGGTGCCCTGTCCGGGCAGCCAGGCGAGGAGCCACGCTTCGTGGCCGGGTCCGGCGAGCACGCGGCGCGCCCACCGGCTGCCTTTCGTGAAGCGCGGGTTGAGGTGGAGGTTCGCGGCGTAGAACGCGGCGAGCGCCTCGAGCCGCTCGGTGTCGAGGGCGGCGGGCGGCAGCAGCAGCAGGCTGGAGCTCATTCGAGTGCTGGAGTTCATCCGAAGACGTGGCTTTCGATGTGTCGGAACGGTTGTCGGCGGGGAAGCGCCGAGCGGCACGCGGCGGCTCAGCGCTGGTGACAGCGGCGACAGGGACACATCGGGGAGGTCATGCGGTCAATGGTACACATTCCCAGGCAACTCACAGGAGCGACACACCATCGGTGGAATGCTCGTTACGCTGCGAATTTGTCACTCCCGGGGGCTACCCGCCCGTAATCCCGCGCGCTAGGCTCATGTTCGGCCTCCCGGCGGCGCCCCCAGCGCCGTGCATCCCGCGGGCGGCCCTGTGCGTGTTTTGAGTGCACCCCGTCTTCCCATCCGAAGGAGCGCCCTCCTCGTGAAGCAGTCGCCTGTTCGACGCAAGTGGATGTCCGCCGCCGTCGCCGGAGGCCTGCTGGTCACCGTCGGTTCGGGGCCCGCCTGGGCACAGGACTCGCCCGAGGACATCAACGCCGAGATCGAGGACCTGGACGTCGACCTCGCTGCGGCCGTCGAGGAGTACAACCAGCTCGCGTCCGAGGTGGACGAGAACCGGGAGCTCATCGCGGAGACCGAGGCGAACCTCGAGACCGCCGAGGCCGACCTGGACGTCCTGCGCGACCAGCTCGCCGACTTCATCGGCGAGACCTATGTGGACCAAGGCATCGGGGACGCGGCGCTGCTGCTCGAATCGGGCACGCCGGACGCGTTCGTCGAGCGCATGGACCGGCTGAACTCGGCGAACCTCTACAACTTCGACCTCATGGACGACCTGCGGACCGCGACCGAGGAGTACACGACCCAGCGGGACCTGCTCACCGATCTCCAGGCCGACCTGGAGACCGAGCAGGCGAACCTGCAGAAGGCCGCCGACGACCTCACCGCCCGCATGGACGACCTCGAAGAGGAGTGGAAGACCGCCGCGGGCGAGGAGGTCCTCGAGTACGACCTGCCGCGCATGACCGACGACCAGTGGGCCGTCGTGGACTTCGCGCTCGACCAGCTCGACGAGCCGTACGTGTGGGGTTCGGCCGGGCCGGACTCGTGGGACTGCTCGGGCCTCATGCTCGGCGCGTACTCGCAGATCGGGATCAGCCTGCCGCACAACGCGGCCGCGCAGTGGGACATGGTCGCGCACATCAGCGAGGACGAGCTGCAGCCGGGCGACTTCGTGTTCTACAACGGCCTCGCGCACGTGGGCATGTACATCGGCAACGGCCTGATCGTGCACGCCCCGAACTCGACCACCGTTGTGAAGGTCGTCGAGCTGCACCACGGCAACAGCTACTACGGCGCGGGCACGCTCCTGCACTAAGGCGAACGGAGAGGGCCCCGCGAGTCACCTCGCGGGGCCCTCTCCCTTTGCCTTACTTCGGGTCGCAGCGGACGACGAGGATCGCGATGTCGTCGCGGGGTGACTCGGGGGAGAACGCCTCGACGGCCTCGAGCAGGGCCGTGGCGATCTGCCTGGCGCCCTTGCCCGCCGCGTCCCGGACGGCCCGCTCGATGCGTTCGTGGCCGAACATGGCGGCGCCGTCGCGGCGCTCGGTGACGCCGTCGGTGAAGAACACGAGGGCGTCCCCGGCGTCGAGGCGGACCTCCTCGGGGTTGACCTTGACGTCGGGGAAGAGCCCGACGGCGGTGCCTTCGCGGCCGACCCAGGCGGTCTCGCCGTCGGCGCGCAGCAGCAGCGGCTTCTCGTGGCCGGAGAGGCACAGGGTCGCGTTGAGAGTGCCGTCGCGGCCGGGGTCCAGGAGCGCGGACGCGATGGTCGCGTACCGCATGTCGCCGGGCTGCTCCAGGAGCGTCGCGTTGAGCAGTTCGAGGGCGCGCGGCAGCGGGCGGCCGTCGCGGGCCATGACCCGCAGGACGTCGCGGACGACGCCGGTGACGGCTGCGGCCTGCGCGCCCTTGCCGCACACGTCGCCGATCGCGACCCACAGGCGGTGGTCGGCGAGCTCGGTCGCGTCGTAGAAGTCGCCGCCGACCTCGGTGCCGGAGACCGGTCCCGGCCCGGACCCGGGCAGGCGGCGCGCCGTGGCGGGCAGGTACTCGGCGGCGAACGAGACGCCGGAGACGTCCGGCAGCGAGCCGGGCATGAGCGCGGCCTGCAGCTCGTTGGCGACGGCCTGGCGCTCGGCGTGGATGCGGGCGTTGTCGAGGGCGAGCGCGCTGCGCTTGGCGAGGTCGGCGACGACCGCGCGCTCCTCGGAGGAGTGCTGGCGGTCGACGTGCTTGCCGACGGTGAGGACGCCGATGGTGGCGCCGCGCGCCGAGAGCGGCACGGCGATGCCGTCGAGGCCGCGCGGGACGGGCAGCTCCATGCCCGTCCACCCGTCGGTCGCGAGCGCGGCGGCGAGCGCCGGGGCCGCGGTGTCGAGCTTGGCGCGCAGGTGCTCCAGTTCGCCTTCCTCGGCGTGCGTGAGCGAGGCGAGGCGCAGGTCGGGGCCGTCGCCGGTGAGGTGGACGGCGGCCCAGCGGCCGAGCTGGGGGACGACGAGCTGCGGGATGAGTGCCACCGTCAGGTGCTCTTCGAGGGAGTGCGCGAGGAGCTCGCCGGCTTCGGCGAGGTAGGTGAGCCAGCCGGAGCGGCGCTGCTCGTCGGTGCGCATGCGGTCGATCTGGACGGCGAGCGCGATGCGTTCGGCGACGAGCTCGGCGAGGGGCCGCCAGGACGGCTCGGGCTCCCCGGCGAGCATGAGCTTGCCGGTCGCGGGGGCGGTGAGCGGGAGGGGGACCGCGACGGAGACGGTGCCGACGTCGCCGAACTTGGCGAGGATCTGCGCTCCGGCGCCGTCCCCGGCGTCGTACTCGATCGCGCCGCCCGCGGCGGCGGTGGCGTCGTGGCAGCGGGCGAGGAGCTCGGTGACGATCTGGTCGACCGGCAGGCGCGACTGGATCGCGGGGGCGACGGTGAGGAGCGCGGCGAGCTGGCCGAGGTCGGGGAGGTGGGTCTCGGTGTCGGCGTCCGGGTCGGGGCGGGTGGCGGGGCGGGCGTCGGGGTCGCGGTCGATGCGGAACCAGATGGACTTGCCGGTCTGGTCGTGCGTGGTGCCCCACGAGGACGCGAACCGGTCGACGAGGAGGAGGCCGCGGCCGCCTTCGGCGGTGACCTCGGGCATCGCGGTGTCGAGGGGGTCGATGCCGCCGGAGCGGTAGTCGGTGACGGTGACGCGCACGCCGATCGGGTCGGCCGCGACGGTGAGGTTGATGTCGGTGCCGGCGTGGACGACGCCGTTGGTGGCCAGCTCGGTGGTGAGCAGCAGGGTCTCGTCGAGCAGCTCGGTGAGCCCGGCCTCGGTGAGCACCGCGCGGACGGCGGCGCGGGCGGCGGCGGGGGAGCGGTCGTCGGCCGGGAGCCGGAGGCGCCTGGCGAACCTCTCGGGGTACGTCACGGGCCCAAGTCTATGCCGGTCCGGTAACGGTGCGGGGGACCGCGTCGCCGCGTCGGGCCCGCCGCGGACCCGCATGTCGCATGGTGCGCGGAGGCGTTGCGGTGCAGGGGGAACGCGAAACGGCGGCCGCCCGTGGGGGCGGCCGCCGTGCAAGCGGAGTCGGTCCGGGTTCTCTCGTACCTCAGCGGACCCCTGCGGGAGCTACTCCCAGGTGGCCTGGGCCTTGCGGCGGCGCAGCATGAAGAACACGACCGCACCGGCCAGCAGCGCGGCGGCGGCCGAGCTGATCAGGACGATCGAGGAGTTGCCGGTGGTCGGCAGCTGGCCGCCGCCGGTGCCCGGCTGCTCGGCGGTCGGGACGTCCGGGAGGGCCTGGCCGGCCTCGAAGTAGAACGCGCCGAAGCCGTTCCACCAGTCGCCCTCGGTGGGCTCGATCTCGGTCAGGCCGAGCTGGTTGTCGGTCTCGAGGTCGTAGTAGCCCTCTTCGAGGACCAGGTCGAGCGTCTCGGCGTCGACGTCGACCGCGTAGTACGGGGCGATGTCGTTGTCGTCGACCTCGTCGACGATGTCGAAGTACAGCGGGGCGTCGAGGCCGTAGGTCGTGCCGGCCTCACCCTCGAAGTCGAGGACGACGCAGGTGGTGCCCCACTCCCAGACGGTGCAGTTGTCGTAGGGGGCCCAGGCCCACGCGTGGTTGGTGAGCTCCCAGACGTCCTCGATGCTCGCGAGCGAGACCGAGTCGTTGAAGACGAGGACGGTGGCGGCCACGTCGTCGGGGTTCTCGGCGGCGGCCTCGATGTAGAACTCGGGGTGGGCCTCGACGGACTCGCCGAGGTTCGCGTTCTGGAGGACCTCGTCGATGTAGGAGTACGAGTAGAAGGAGCCGAACTCGTCTTCGTCGTCCTCGCCGGCCTCGGGCAGCTCGCCCTCGGGGACCTCGGTCTCGGGGACCTCTTCGAGCGCAGGGTCCTTCTCCTCGGCGTTCTCGGAGCCGGCGCCGGGGGCCTCCTCCTCGGCCGGGTTCTCTTCGGCGGGGGCTTCCTCGGTGGTGGCCTCTGCCTCGGGGGTGGACTCCTCCGCCGCGGGGGTGGTCTCGGTGTTCTCGGTGTTCTCGGGGTTCTCCGGCTCGGTCTCCTGCGCGAAGGCGGGGGCGCCGACCGCGAGCGCGAGGGCCGCCGCGGCTCCGGCCGCGGCGACGCGCAGACCGGTCTTGTTCAGGGGGGACATATGTCTCCTATGGGAATCTTCGATTGGGGGGTGCGGCGCTCTCGCGGTCTCCACTGATCGTCGAACTCACCGCGGGAGCGCTGCGATAGATCACACGCACCACAGAAGACACCGGTTGCGAGCTTCAGTCAGTTTTCTTTCCCTAACTTGCCGTGACCGAACACAATGCCCTGAGTAACCTGCCTTCACGTTTGCCCGGTTCATGTGACAACCTGGTACCCAAGCCTGTCTCCGCAGCTGAGGAACCACGCCATGACGGACACCGTTTCCCGTACAGCGAGCCCGACCGACGAGTCGGACCTGCTCCGCAGCCTCGCCGACGCGCTCGGCGCCGTCGAACGGGGCGACTTCTCGGTGCGGCTGCCGCGCGGCGAGGGGCTCGCCGGGGAGGTCGTCGACCGGTTCAACGCCGTGGTCGAGCAGGCCGACCGGCAGGCCCGCGACCTCGCGCTCATCGCCCGCGTCGTCGGCCAGGAGGGCTCCTGGAACCACCGGCTCGTCATCGAGCACCTCGACGGCGGCTGGTCCGACGGCGCGGCCAGCGTCAACCGCCTGGTCGAGGACCTGGTGCGCCCCACCACCGAGCTCGGCCGCGTCCTCGAGGCGGTCGCCGCGGGCGACCTCTCCCAGGAGGCCGCCATGGAGATCGACGGCTCGCAGCTGCGCGGCGAGTTCCGCCGCCTCGGCGAGACCGTGAACCAGATGGTCGGGCTCCTGCGCTCCTTCGCCGGCGAGGTCACGCGCGTCGCCCGCGAGGTCGGCACCGAAGGCCAGCTCGGCGGCCAGGCCGACGTCCAGGGCGTCTCCGGCACCTGGCGCTCCCTGACGGACGCCGTGAACACCATGGCCTCCAACCTGACCGAGCAGGTCCGCTCCATCTCCACCGTGACCCGCGCCATCGCCGCGGGCGACCTCGGCCAGACCATCACCGTCAAGGCCTCCGGCGAGGTCGCCGAACTCGCCGACACCATCAACTCCCTCACCGCGACCCTCCAGGTCTTCGCGGGCGAGGTCACCCGCGTCGCCCGCGAGGTCGGCACCGAGGGCCGCCTCGGCGGCCAGGCGGCCGTGCCCGGCGTCTCCGGCACCTGGAAGGACCTCACCGACTCGGTGAACGACATGGCCGCGAGCCTCACCGACCAGGTCCGCGACATCGCCAAGGTCACCAGCGCGGTCGCCCGCGGCGACCTGACGCAGAAGATCGCCGTCCCCGCGCAGGGCGAGATCCTCGAGGTGAAGACCACCGTCAACACGATGGTGGACCAGCTCTCCAGCTTCGCCGACGAGGTCACGCGCGTGGCCCGCGAGGTGGGCACCGAGGGGCGCCTCGGCGGCCAGGCCCAGGTGTTCGGCGTCTCCGGCACCTGGCGCGACCTCACCCAGAACGTGAACCAGCTCGCCTCCAACCTCACCGAGCAGGTCCGCTCGATCTCCACCGTCACCGCCGCCGTCGCCCGCGGCGACCTGACGCAGAAGATCGCCGTCGACGCCCAGGGCGAGATCCTCGAGGTCAAGACCACCGTCAACATCATGGTCGACCAGCTCTCCAGCTTCGCCGACGAGGTCACGCGCGTGGCCCGCGAGGTCGGCAGCGAGGGCCGCCTCGGCGGCCAGGCGAACGTCCAGGGCGTCTCCGGCACCTGGAAGGACCTCACCGAGAACGTGAACCTGATGGCGTCCAACCTGACCGCCCAGGTCCGCAACATCTCCTCCGTCGCCACGGCCGTCGCCACCGGCGACCTGTCCCGGCAGATCACCGTCGATGCGCGCGGCGAGATGCTCGAGCTGAAGTCGACGATGAACTCGATGGTGGCGCAGCTGTCGCAGTTCGCCGACGAGGTCACGCGCGTCGCCCGCGAAGTGGGCACCGACGGCCGCCTCGGCGGACAGGCGAACGTCCAGGGCGTCTCCGGCATCTGGGAGGCCCTCACCGACAACGTGAACTCCATGGCCTCCAACCTGACCGCCCAGGTCCGCAACATCTCCTCCGTCGCCACCGCGGTCGCCCGAGGCGACCTCAACCGGCAGATCACCGTGGACGCGCAGGGCGAGATGCTCGAGCTGAAGACCACCATGAACACGATGGTCGCCCAGCTCTCCCAGTTCGCCGACGAGGTCACCCGCGTCGCCCGCGAAGTCGGCACGGACGGCGTCCTCGGCGGCCAGGCCAACGTGCAGGGCGTCTCCGGCACCTGGAAGGACCTCACCGAGAACGTCAACTCGATGGCCTCCAGCCTCACCAGCCAGGTCCGCGACATCGCCTCGGTCACCACGGCCGTGGCGCGCGGCGACCTGACGCAGAAGGTCACCGTCGACGTCCAAGGCGAGATGCTCGAACTGAAGACCACCGTGAACACCATGGTCGAGCAGCTCTCCAGCTTCGCCACCGAGGTCACCCGCGTCGCCCGCGAGGTCGGCGTCGAAGGCAACCTCGGCGGCCAGGCCGAGGTCGCGGGCGTCTCCGGCACCTGGCTCGCCCTCACCCGCAACGTGAACTCGCTCGCCGCGACGCTCACACTCCAGCTGCGCGCCATCGCGAACGTCGCCCACGCCGTGGCCCGCGGCGACCTCACCCAGTCCGTCGACTTCGAGGCCGCGGGCGAGATCGCCGACCTCACCGAGTCGATCAACCAGATGATCACCGCCCTGCGCGACAAGACCCGCCAGAACACCGACGCGGACTGGCTCAACTCGAACCTCGCCCGCATCTCCTCGCTCCTCCAGGGCCGCAGAGGCGTCGAAGAGGTCACCCGCATGGTCCTCGACGAGGTCACGCCGCTCATCGACGCGCAGACCTCCACGTTCTACGTCCGCCACGAGGACGTCTCCGGGCACGTCACCTACCGGCTCAACGCCGTCTACGGCCACCCCAACCCCGGCGAGAAGAAGCTCATCGAGGACAACGAGGGCATGGTCGGCCAGGCCGCCGCGTCCAAGCGCACCATCCACCTGCACGACATCCCCGAGGGCTACCTGGAGATCTCCTCGGGCCTCGGCCAGGCCACCCCGACCGACCTCATCATCCTGCCCGTCCAGTTCGGCGACAAGGTGCGCGGCGTCATCGAGTTCGCCTCGTTCAACACCTACTCCGGGCTCCACAAGCGGTTCCTCGACGCGCTGGCCCCGAACGTCGGCGTCACGCTCGCCACGATCGAGGGCAACGCCCGCACCGAGGTGCTGCTGCGCGAGTCCCAGCGGATGGCGCAGGAGCTGCGGGCGCAGTCGAACCGCCTGCAGGAGACCAACGTCGAGCTCGAGGAGAAGGCGCAGCTGCTCTCGGCGCAGAACAAGGCGATCGAGCTGAAGAACGAAGAGGTCGAGACCGCCCGCAAGGACATCGAGGAGAAGGCCGAGCAGCTCGCGCAGGCCTCGAAGTACAAGTCGGAGTTCCTCGCGAACGTCTCGCACGAGCTGCGCACGCCGCTGAACTCGCTGCTGCTGCTCGCGCGGCTCCTGTCGGAGAACTCGGACGGGAACCTCTCGGAGCGCCAGATCGAGTTCGCGCGCACGATCTACAACGCGGGCACCGACCTGCTCACGCTCATCGACGACATCCTCGACCTGTCGAAGATCGAGGCCGGGCGCATGGACGTGTCGGTCCACCCGGTCGACCTGGCCGAGATCCTCGGCGACATCGAGTCGGCGTTCCGGCCGCAGGCCGAGGACAAGGGCCTGGACTTCAAGGTCGACGTCGGCGCGGGCGTGCCGCAGCTGATGCAGACCGACGGGCAGAAGTTCCAGCAGGTCCTGCGCAACCTCCTGTCGAACGCGGTGAAGTTCACGCGGGTCGGCTCGGTGACGCTCGCGGTGCGGCGCGTCCCGGCGGACCTGCGCTTCGACGCCCCGCACCTGAACGCGGCGGGCGAGCGGCTCGCGTTCAGCGTCGTCGACACCGGCATCGGCGTCGCCGAAGGCAAGAAGGGCATCATCTTCGAGCCGTTCCAGCAGGCCGACGGCACGACGCGGCGCACGTTCGGCGGTACGGGCCTGGGCCTTTCGATCTCGAAGTCGCTGTCGCTCATGCTCGGCGGCGACGTGTTCATCGAGCACACCGGCGACGCCGGGTCGAAGTTCACGTTCGTCGTCCCCGTCGAGATCGACGCCGACGGCGACTACACGCCCGTGCGCTCCGAGCTCCCGGCCGTCCGCGAGCCCTCCCCCGGGATCCTCACGGGCGCACCGGAGACGCCCTCGTCGTCGGCCGCGGCCCAGCACCTCGAAGGCGCCACGGTCCTCATCGTCGACGACGACATCCGCAACGTCTTCGCGCTCACCGCGGCCCTGGAGCTGCACGGCATCGACGTGCACTACGCCGAGAACGGCGCGGACGGCATCGACGCCCTCCAGCACCACCCGGGCATCGACATCGTCCTCATGGACTCGATGATGCCGGGCATGGACGGGAACGAGACGACCCGCGTCATCCGCCGCATGCCGCAGTTCGCGGACCTGCCGATCGTGTTCCTCACCGCGCAGGCCCTCGCCGAGCAGCGGGAGAAGTCCGTCGAGGCGGGCGCGAGCGCGTACCTGACCAAGCCCGTGGACCTCGACCTGCTGCTCGACACCATGTCGCAGTGGATCGTCACGGCCCCGAGCGGGAACGGGCGCCACGCTGCGCGAGGCGGCGCACACGAGTCGGGCCCCGCGGGCGGGGCCGTCGCGTCCGAACGCGACAATGACGGACCGACCGTTGGAGGCACCAGATGAGCACCGCCCGCGTCCTGCTCGTTGACGACCGTTCCGAGAACCTCCTCGCGCTGGAAGCCATTCTCCAAGGGCTGCCGGTGAACACGATCGCGGTCACGTCCGGCGAGGAGGCGCTGAAGCGGCTCCTGTCGGAGGACTACGCGGCGATCCTGCTGGACGCGCAGATGCCCGGCATGGACGGGTTCGAGACGGCGCGGCACATCAAACAGCGCGAGAAGACCCGGCACACGCCGATCATCTTCCTGACCGCGGCCGACCGGGACGCGCACCTGGCGATGCGCGGGTACTCGGTGGGCGCGGTCGACTACATCACGAAGCCGTTCGACCCGTGGATGCTGCGCACCAAGGTGAAGGTGTTCATCGACCTGTGGGCGCAGGGGCAGGCGCTGCGGCAGACCTCCGAGCGGACCAGGGACCTGCGCGAGCGCGAGGGGCACCTGACGAGCCGCCTCGACCAGGCCCGCGACGCCCTCGCGGCCTGGCAGGAGGGCCGGGCGGACGACCCCGAGATCGCCCGCATCCTGGGGCTCCTGGAACCGGGGCAGGCGTAGGCGCGGGACGGAAGGCACGCTGAAGAGGTTCGACCGCCGAGTGGGCCCCCGGTTCAAACCCTGACACAGGGGTGTGACATCGCAGTGGCGCAGCGTGTTCGAACGATCGATGCGCATGCTGAAGAGGTTCGGCCGCGGCGTGGGCCCCCCGTCTCAAACCTGACAGGCGGGTACGACATCGTCGCGCCTCGGTTGTTCGAACGGCAAGCGCGACAAGGTTTCGCGTCCGATCCGCGCCGGGGGCTCCTCCTTTCGTGGGAAACCGGTTAGGGTTGTCCTCGTGACGCACCAGAAGCTCGACATCTCGGTACACCGCGAGGCGAACGAGACGATCGTGGTGCTGACCGGCGAAATCGACCTGCACACCGCGCCCCGGCTCTCCGCGGCCGTGGACGCCGCGCTCGTGGAGGACCCCGTGCGGGTCGTCCTCGACATGCGGGGCGTGACGTTCTGCGACTCGCGCGGACTGGGCACGCTCGTGATCGTCGCCCGCGCGGCCGCCCGCGCCCGCGCGGTGCTCGTCCTCGCTAACCTCGGCGACTTCCTCAAGCGCCTCCTCGCCGTCTCCGGCATCGGCGAGCACTTCGTCATCCGCGAGAGCGCCCCCGAGGCCGAGAGCCCCTCGCTGGGCCTCAGCGACATCGAGGAGACCGGCACCGACTCCGGCCAGACCCTCGGCCGCCCCGACCCCGCCACCGACTCCGGCCAGGAGCCCCCGCGATGAACCTCTCGACCACGGCGCAGGCGATCCTCGGCGCCGCCATCGTCCTCGCGCTCGGCGGCATCGTGCTCGCCTGGATCGGCCTGGCCCGCAAGACCAAGGCCTTCCTCATCGCCGGGACCGCCATGCTCTTCGCGGCAGGGGCCACGGTCCTCGCCTGGGCCATCGTCGAAGGCTCGGGCGCACAGGCCTTCGCGGTCGGCCTCGCCGCCGCGATCCTGCCCGCGCCGCTGCTGGTCGGCACGTTCCTGTGGCTCGGCCGCTACCGGCGCCGCCCGTGGCTCGTGCTCGCGTTCTGCTTCGGCTGGGGCGCGTGCGTCGCGACCGCGATCTCCCTCGTCGTCAACACCAGCGCCTCGATCCTCCTGGAACGGAACGACCTCGACCCGAACCTCGCGGCCGTCGTCTCCGCGCCCGTGATCGAGGAGATCGCGAAGCTCCTCGGCCCGCTCCTGGTGTACTGGACGGCCCGCCGCCACCTCACCGGCACCCTCGACGCCCTCGTCTACTGCGGACTGTCCGGGGCCGGCTTCGCCGTCGCCGAGAACGTCCTCTACGCCTCCGGCGCGTACCTGTACGGCGCCGAGTCGCTCGACGCGGCCGCCGGGATCGCGCAGGTCACCATCCTCGTCGCCGTGCGCGGCCTCGCCACCATGTTCGCCCACCCGCTCATGACGGGCCTGTCGGCGATCGGCCTCGGCAAGGCCGCCCGCAAGCCCGGACGCAAGGGCCTCCAGACCGTGTGGATCATCGGGATGCTCCTGTGCGGCATGGGCCTCCACGCCCTGTGGAACGGCTCCTCCGTGCTCGGCGTCAACCTCGACATGCCCGCCCTGTGGTTCGCGCTCTACCCGGCGTTCCTCGCGCCCCTGTTCTTCACCATGGTCGGCGCGGCCCTGTGGCTGCGCGCCGCCGACGCCCGCCGCACCCAGACCTCCCTCGCCCCCATGGTGGCCGCCGGACAGGTCTCGCCGCCCGAGCTGGCGTCCCTCGCGACGTTCGCGCGCCGCGCCGCCGCCCGCGCCTGGGCCTACCGCCACCGCGGCAAGCCGGGCGAGACGGCCATGCGGGACTTCCAAAGGGCCGCCTCCGATCTCGCCGAGCAGTACGACCTCGCGTCCATCGGCAGGCCCTGGGACCAGGGGTGCATCGAGCACGCCGTGCGCACCATGCACGCCGCCCGCGCCGTCTACGCCGGGTCCGACCCGCAGACGCCCCCCGCGCTCTGGGACGGCCGCCGGTACCACGTGACGTTCCCCGACGGCCAGGTCCGCGCCGTCGAGCCGCCTCCGCAGCCGGTGATGCCGCTTCCGCTGGCGCCCCCGCCTGCGTACCCTGTCTCGTATGCATGAGGGACCCATCGGGCCCACCTCGTGGGCGGGCCCCGCTGAGCCGCCCGCGACAGCGCCCCCGCCGCGCTCCGGGAGGCCGCGCTGGAGGGAGCCCCACCCGGTCCGCGTCGGACCCGCCGCGGCGGGCTCGGTCCTGTCCGGGCTCTGGGTGCTCCTGTGGCTCTTGGCGTACGCCAGGAGCGCCGGCGAGGCCCTGCCTACAGGGGCGGGCTTCGCCTGGGTGACTTTGGCCGCGAGTACGATCGGAGCGGTCGCCGCCGCGCTGCTGGCGCGCTACGGTGACCGCGGGGCAGCGGTCGGCGTAGCGGCGGTCGCAGGGACGGCCGCTGGCGTCACGGGGCTCTCATGCGAGCTGTATCTTTTGCTGACCGGCGACTGGATCCTGTGGTTACATCAACCGCGGGTCGCCACATCCTTCAGTAGGTCGTATCGAACGGCTGCCCAATCGGGCCGCAGGTTCCATTGAATGAGAAGACGGGGACGGATCGTGTCGTATTTCGCTGTGGCTGTGGGCCGCGAGGGCGACGAGTGGGAGGCCGCGGAGGTCGACCTCGACGCTGTTGCCGACGTCGAGGACGCGGCTGAGGCCATGCGTGAGGCTTTCCCTGACGCCGACTTGACGCTGTTGTTCGTCGACGCCGACGACGAGTACCTGACGGTGATGCGCCTCGACAACGGCGACGACCTGCGCACCTTCGGCTCCGATGCCGAGTACGCGTCGCAGTCGCGCCTGGGCGAGGCCCTCCTGGGCGACCTCGAGCCCGAGGACACCGAGGAGATCGACACCGAGGACGAGGAGTCGATCTCGGCCCGCCCGACCGAGCTCGACGCCGAGCCCGTCGGCGAGGCGGACGTGCTGGGCGACCTGGGCGTGCCCGGTTCGACCCTGCTGGCCCTGTGCGCCAAGGAAGGCATGATGCCCTCCGACGTCGTCGCCGAGGTCGCCAAGACCATCGGCTTCGCCGAGGCCCTGGAAGACGCGACCGGCTCCTAGAGCCGAAGCCCCATGCAGTCCCGCCGCGAGGTCCACGAGACCTGGATGCGACGCGCCCTCCAGATCGCGCGCACCGGAGGCCTCCCGGCGGACCGGCGGCCCCTTCCGGGGCCGACCGACACCCCGGACCCCGCACCCCGCGGCGACCTCCCGGTGGGGGCGCTGGTCATCGGCCCCGACGGACGCGAACTCGCCGCCGCCGCGAACGCCCGCGAGGCCCTCGGCGACCCGACCGCGCACGCGGAGGTGCTGGCGCTCAGGGAGGCCGCTGCGGTCCACGGCGACGGCTGGCGGCTCGAGCGCTGCACCCTAGTGGTGACCCTGGAGCCGTGCACGATGTGCGCCGGGGCGGCGGTGCTCGCCCGGGTGGGTGAAATCGTGTTCGGCGCCTGGGAGCCGAAGACGGGCGCGGCCGGCTCCCTCTGGGACGTCGTCCGCGACCCCCGCCTCAACCACAACCCCGACGTCTACGGCGGCGTCCTCGAAGCCGACTCGGCCGCGCTCCTGCGGTCCTACTTCGGGCGGAGCCCGAAAGGCTGATACAGCGGGCGCCAGCCTTCAAATCGGACAAACGAAGGACCCCCGGCCTTGGCGAAGCTTGCGAGCCATAAATTGGCACTGCCAAGGGTGGCACGGGGGTCCGACATCGTTCCTGACGTGATCGGCCGTTACTCGGCCGCCACGGCCTTCTCCTGGCGCTTCTCCTGCGTCCTCGCCAGCAGCTGCGCGATGTCGATGACCTCGACGTCCTCTCTCCCCGCGTCGGCGACGCCGTCGCGGAGCATCGTCGAGCAGAACGGGCAGCCGACGGCCACCGTCTTCGCGCCCGTGGCGACGGCCTCGTCGGCCCGCTCCCGGTTGACGCGCTTGCCGAGCGGCTCCTCGAGCCACATTCGCGCCCCGCCCGCGCCGCAGCAGAACGAGCGCTCCTCCGTGCGCGGCATCTCGGTGACCTCCGCGAAGGACCCGAGCAGTTCCCTTGGCGGCGTGAAGATCCGGTTGTGCCGGCCCAGGTAGCACGGGTCGTGGTAGGTCAGCTTGCCCTCGTGCTCCTCGACGGGCGTGATCTTCCCGGCGTTCACCAGGTCGTTCAGCAGCTCGGTGTGGTGCACGACCTCGTAGTTGCCGCCGAGGTCCTTGTACTCGTTCCCGACGGTGTTGAGGCAGTGCGGGCAGGTCGCGACGATCTTCACCGCGCCGACCTCGTTGAGCGTCTCCACGTTCTGCTCGGCGAGCATCTGGAACATGAACTCGTGCCCGATGCGCCGCGCCGAGTCGCCCGTGCACGTCTCGGCCTCGCCGAGGACTGCGAACTTCACGCCCGCGTCGTGCAGGAGCTGCGCCACCGCGCGGGAGGTCTTCTGCGCCTTGGGGTCGTACGCGCCGGCGCAGCCGACCCAGTACAGGTACTCGAAGTCCCCGCCCGCTTCGGCGATCGGCACCTCGAAGTCGAGCGGCTCGGCCCACTTGAGCCGGTGGGCGGGGTTCTCGCCCCACGGGTTGCCCTTGTTCTCGAGGTTGCGGAGCATGGTCTGGGCTTCGTCGGGGAAGTCCGACTCGATCATGACCATGTTGCGGCGCAGGTCGAGGATGTGGTCGACGTGCTCGATGTCGACCGGGCACTGCTCGACGCACGCGCCGCAGGTCGTGCACGACCACAGCACGTCCGGGTCGATCACGTTGCCGATGATGTTGATCTTCTGGTGCGGGTCCTCGCCGCCGCGCTCGGCCGCGATCGCCGCCGCCTTGAGGTACGGGGCCTGCTCGTACAGGTGGTCGCGCAGGTCCGTGATGAGCTTCTTCGGCGACAGCGGCTTGCCGGTGTTCCAGGCGGGGCACTGCGACTGGCAGCGCCCGCACTCGGTGCACGTGGAGAAGTCGAGCAGGCCCTTCCACGAGAAGTCGCTGATGGTGGCGACGCCGAACGGCTGCGTCTCGGGGTCGGCGGTCTCGAAGTCGGCGGGCTCGCCGTCGATGAGCATCGGCTTGGCCGCGCCCAGGCTGACCGCGCCGTCGGCGCTGCGCTTGAAGTAGATGTTGAAGAACGCCGTCACGCGGTGCCAGCCGATGCCCATCGACGGGATGAGCGCGAGCATGAGGAAGAACGTCCAGGACACGAGGATGTCGAGCCCCGCGATGAGGGTGACGGCGGTGTGCAGCGACTCCGGCGAGGCGCCGTTCCACGAGTCCGCGATGAGGGTGGAGACCGGCGACGTCCACTCGTGGTCGATCTCGCCGAGCGCCACCTTGAACGAGCGGATGAGCATGTGCGACACGACGATCGTGAAGATCGTCGCCTCGATGTAGAACGCCATCCACTGCCGCGAGCCCTCGAACCGCGACGACGACCGCCGCTGCCCGGCGTCCGAGGCGGTGCCCTGCGGATCCACGCGGTGCGCGCGGGGCTGCCGGGCGAGCCGGATCGCGAAGAGGGCGACGATGGCGAGGCCGGTGAGCACGGTGAGGATCTCCGAGCCGAGCAGCCACAGGCTCCAGTGCCCGACGATCGGCAGGCTCCACTCCGGGTTGATCACCTCGAAGTACGACTGCAGCAGGGCGGGGAACAGCAGGAAGAACCCGAAGAACACCGCCCAGTGCGCCAGGCCGACCCAGGTCCACTTGAGCATCTTGGTGTGCCCCAGGGTCTCCCGCAGCATGGTCTTGACGCGCGCGTCGCGTTCGCCCTTCCGGGTCCTGTCGGCGGCGCCGAGCCTGATGAGCCCCAGCATCCCGAGCCCGGCGCGGACGAACAGCCCGATGGCGACCGCGGTGTACGCGAACGCGACCGTGGCCGTGACGATTTGGACGACTCCCATGGCGACCTCTCGGCAGTGCGGTGTTCCCGATCACGATACATGTTACTGATCAGTAGCCAGCCTGTCGAACCGGCATGCCAGAAGCGGCCCGACTGTGGCATGGGCACCCGGTGAACTCGACTGCAACCGGTCTCCACCAGTGCGCGTGTAGTCATCACCGGATTTCCGGCCCCCATAACCCCCAGCTCAACGGCTAACTGAACAAGGAGCCCCATGTCCCCTGATTCCCCCAGGGTCCGTCGGGCAGGCCTGCGCCTGCTCGCCGCGACAGCGGCGGGAGCCACCGCGGCGGCCGCCCTCGCGGCCCCGGCCTCCGCGGCGATCCCCGGCATCTACGGCGACCCGGTCGCCGCGGTCTCGCTCGCGCCCGACCTCGACACCACCGAGATGGCCCCGAGCTCGATGACCGTGGACTACACGTACGAGGTCACCGGCGACACCACGACCCACGCGGTCGTCACCGAGCTCGTCTTCGACGACTCCTACGGCGTCCTCGACATCACCACCGCCGACCCGGCCTGCGACGTCTCCACCCCCGCGACGATCGTCTGCTCCGCCGACGCCGGTCCCCACACCGAGTTCCTCTTCGAGGTCGCCCCGGCCGCCAGCGCCGAGGACGACACCATCGACTACACCTTCAAAGCGGCGGTCGACGGCACCGAGGTCAAGAGCGCGACCGGCGGCTACGGGGTCGTGGCCGACTACGACGTCCACAACCCGTACGCTCACGGCGACTTCACGGCCACCGATGTCTCCGGCGGCGACTCCGTCAAGGTCAAGCCGGTGTTCTACCAGGACTTCGACCTGGCCCCCACCGCCGCGGCCGTGGTCATCACGTTCACCAACCCGCTCCCCGGGGGCGCGCTGGACACGACGGGCCTCGCCTCGGCGTACGACACGTACAACAACTGCCGGACGACCTACGACGGCGCCACCGCCACCGGCGCCGAGTGCGTCATCACCGAGTTCCCCGACGCGAAGGGCCAGTTCCTGACCCTCACGTCGGCGCTTCTCTACAAGATCGCCTCCGGTGCGGTCGGCCCGCTCGACGTGTGCGACTGCCGCTACAGCGTCAAGACGATCGACGCCGCCGCGCTCGCCGAGTACGACGACCTGTCCTGGGCGGGGACGGCGATCCGCCTCACCACCGCGCCCGAGGGCTGGGACGGTGCCGAAGAGTCCGTCGCCTACTACTGGGGCGGCCTCACCCTCACCACGAAGGACAGCACCTACGACCTCGAGGTCTCGGAGACCGTCATCGAGGGCATGGTCGGCGACAACGTCACGGTCACCACCGACATCGTCAACAACGGCCCGGCTGGCGGTCCGGACCTGAACCCGGAGAGCGACTCCTACCTCGTCCGCGCGCAGCTGCCCGAGGGCACCGAACTGGTCCGCGTGGACAGCGACGGCCAGGGGGCGTGGGACTGCTACGACCCCGCCGAGCTCGAGGCGCTCCACGCGGCGACCACCACCGCACTTGCGAGGTTCGACTTCGCCTGCGCCCTCGACAAGTTCGGGTTCGGCGCCCAGCCGGACATCACGTACACCGTGAAGATCACCGACATGACCGCGTTCCAAGGGGCGGTCGAGATCGGAGCGGTCTACGGCGACGATTACGAGGGCAATCCCGGGAGCGACTTCGCGTCCGTCTACGTCGACGCGTACGAGGCCCGCTACGACTACAACCAGGACGACTACGAGGACCTCTTCGTGATCCGGAAGTCCGACGGGGCGCTCCGGCTCTACCCGGGCAACAGTGCCGGGACCTACGGATCGGCCGTCACCGTCGCCACCGGCTGGGCCAAGATGGACATCGTCATGGCCGGCGACCTGACCAGCGACGGGATCCCCGACCTCCTCGCCCGCGACAACACCACCGGGACCCTCTACACCTACCCGGGCAACGGCACGGGCGGCTTCCGCACCCGCATCACCGTCGGCACCGGCTGGAGCAAGGTCGGCCAGATCTCCGTCGGCAACTACGACGGCGACGGCATCCCCGACATCTACGCGACCGCGTTCACGAACGGGGACCTCAACTACTATCCCGGACTGGGCAACGGCAAGTTCGGTGCCCGCGAACTCGTCAGCGAGCAGTGGGACGGCTGGGACGTCATCACCTCGATCGGCGACGTCGACAGCGACGGCTACGACGAGTTCCTGAGCCGGTGGAACTACGACGGGCGCTACTACATCTACTCGTCCCAAGGCGAGGTCTACCAGCTCAACCAGCAGCTCCACACGTACACCGACGGCCGTTTCGAGCAGGCCGTCGGCGTGGGCGACCTCGACCGCGACGGCAGCCCCGACTTCATCGCCGCCGACCTCAAGTCGGGCAAGCTGCTCTCCCGCTCCTTCGACCCGAACCTGGCCACCTCGCTCGACGGCACGGTGATCGGCAACAGCGGCTGGAACACCGTCCGCCTCCCCGTCACCCTGCTCGACCGGACCTACGACATCGACTACGACGGATTCAGCGACTTCTTCGCGCAGCGCAAGTCCGACAGGGACCTCTACCTCTACTGGGGGACCGGCACCGGCCACGGCTCGCGCGTGAACATCTGCGACAACTGCGACGGCATCACCGCGACGATCCCCGGAGGCGACTACACCTCCGACGGTCGCACCGACATGCTCATCCGCACCTACGCGGGCGAGCTCCGGACGATCGCGGGCAGCGACGCGAGCCAGCCAGGGTTCCAGTGGTCCCCGTACACGCCAGTCGGCTCGGGCTGGAACGCCATGGGCGACCTCAGCGGCGGGCACGACTACACCGGCGACGGCAGGGACGACCTCATCGCCCGCCACGCCGCGACCGGGACCCTGTACGTGTACCCGGGCAAGGGCGACGGGACCTTCGGGTCGCGCATCAAGGTCGGCACCGGCTGGAACGGGATGCGCGAGACCACCGCGGTCGGCGACCTCGACCACGACGGCCACGCCGACCTGCTCTCGATCGCCAAGTCCGACAACTGCCTGTACCTGTACAAGGGCAACGGCAAGGGCGCGTTCAAGTCCCGCGTGCAGGTCGGCTGCGGCTGGAAGTCCTACGACGCCGTCACCGGCGTCGGCGACTTCAACCGCGACGGCCACGCGGACTTCCTCGCCCGCCGTGCGACCGACGGCGTCCTGTTCCTCTACCCGGGCAACGGCAAGGGCGGCCACGGCTCGCGCGTCCAGATCGGCACCGGCTGGAACGGGATGAACATCGCCTGACCGCCGCACACCGCACTGAGTGAAGGGAGCCCCGTATCAGCGGGGCTCCCTTTCGCATGCACGCAGTGCAACCGGTTCCATCCGTGTCGCGTGTATCCGAAGCCGGTTCCCGGCTCCGCAATCCATACCCCCTTGAACTCTCCTGGACATCTGAATGAACGACGCTTCCCCCGCGAAGCCCCGCCGCGCCGGTCGTCTAGCGGCCGTCACCGCGGCCGCACTCGGCGCGACCCTGCTCGCCTACCCCGGCGGCACCGCCGCAGCGCAGACCGTCGACTGCGACGCGTACGGCCCGAACCCGGATCCCCTCCGCATCGGTCCCGCTCTCGACCTCGCCGTCGCCTGCGATATCGAAGTCCGAGTCGCCTCCAGCTCCTGGCACCACGCAACGGTCACCGTCACCCCGGACGGACAGCTCCACCTGGTCTCGACAGCCGAGCCGACTCAGATGTACGAGGACTACGGCCTCCCCGAGCCGGCACTGTCCGAGTACGACGGATCGCTCACCCGGCACGGTGCGAACTGGTCGACGTTCCTGCGGTACACCGACCAGGCCTTCCCCTTGATGGAGACACGGGCGGCGACCCTCGACTGGTCCGGGGAGACCCCGGTCCCCACCTTCACCGGCACGACCGCTGTCTACGACGAACTGGCGGCAGGGCTCGACCTGTCGGTGGACGTCGGGCTCTCCACCGTGGGCCTCCAGTTCACCGCCGCTGACATCGACGCGTGGAACGCACTCTCCGTCGGTCTCCGCGCCGTAGGCACCTACGAACCCGTCGAAGCGGTCGACAACTCCTTGCGGACGGACAACCACGACGGGCACCTCGTCGAATGGACCACCCCGTTCACGGTTCGCGACGCGGAAGGCACGACCCACCAAGCCCACCTGTCGCTCCAGGAGGGCGGAGCCGTCATGGTCGAACTGCTCGACCAGACCCTCGCCGAGGCAGTGTTCCCACTGACCCTCTCGACCCAGTGGGCGAACCGCGACGACATGGTCAACGAATGGGGCTCGGTGAGCTCAGCTTCCCCTGACCTGCCGCTGTACCGAGGCGAGGCAGGCCTGGACGAACCGTATTTCGTTGCGTCCGGACAGGGCGCGGACACGATCGCGGGACCGTACTGTGACTCGGTCCACGGCTCGGACTGCACCGCAGCCGAGGCGGCGGCCTACTGGACCTTCGGGTCGAGCGTGATCGACGTGCAGACCCCTTCGGTCAGCTACGAGTTCGACTACCCGGTTACCTCGGCGGTCTTCACCGTCGACGCCGCCGCAGGCGCCGAGTGCGTCGCGCCCGACCTCGACTTCACCGAGGGCTACTCGACCGCGACCACCTGGAACCAGCGCCCCGGCGTGGCAGGGTCGGCCGCGTCCGGCTCCTGCCAGGACGGCACCGCGGTCTACGACCTGACCCAGCCGATCGCCGAGGCCTGGGGCGACACCGACACCGCTGAGGGGATCACGCTCGCGACCGCCGAGACTGCGCAGACCGCCCGTTTCGACGGCGGCTCGGCGCGACTCGAGGTCTACTTCGACATCGCGGGCATCAACGTGCGCCAGTGGTGCTCCACCGATCCGGCGAACCCCGACTTCTACTCCTACGGGGTTGACTACGGCCTCCACGTCGAAGGCTGGCGCGAGGACCTCATCGACCTCCATGCGACCTGGACCGCGAAGGTGACCGACCCTGGCACCGGCGATACCGTGCTCACGACCGAGCCCGCGCCCGTGCTGGAAGAAAACGGATCCGTCGGAGCAATCCATTCGGAATTCCCGCAGGGCTCCTACACGGTCGAATATGAGATCTCCTCCACCGAAGTCCCCTTCACCTATGTCTCCCCGGTATGCCACTTCGTATCCGACAATTCGAATCCCTCGCCTGAGATCACGGTGGAGCCCGGCCAGCACCGGATCGGCGACACCGTCTCGGTCGAGGTCGCTCTCGGCGAGGAGGACTTCGCCAATGAATACGACTCGATCGTCGTCTATCTGCAGAACCGCACCGACCTCGGCGTTCTCGACAGCGCGAACCTGACCGGACCCGGCACGGCGGTAGTCGAAGCGAAGCTGACCAGTCCGGTCACCCGCTGGTGGGTCCAGGCCGAGGACCGGGCAGGACGCGATTCCCTCACCTCCGTCGAAGTTGCCGCTGACATGGACTTCCGCGACTACAACGGCGACCGCCTCGACGACCTCGTCACCGTCCGGAAGTCGGACGGAGCGCTGCTGCTCCATGCGGGCAAGGGCGACGGCACGTTCGCGGCCGGGGTCTCCAAGGCCACCGGCTGGGGCGGCATGGACGTCGTCATGGCGGGGGACCTGACCGCCGACGGCAAGGCCGACCTCCTCGCCCGCGACACCAAGACCGGGACCCTGTACACGTACCCCGGCAACGGTTCCGGCGGCTTCGGCACCCGTATCACCGCTGGATCCGGCTGGAACGCCCTGGGCGTGTTCACCTCCGGCGGCGACTTCAACGGCGACGGCGACATCGACCTCTTCGCCGTCGGCAAGGCCGACGGGAAGCTGTACTTCTATGACGGCCAGGGCAACGGCAGCGGCAAGTTCAATCCTCGCGTCGCCCTCGGCACCGGCTGGGGCGTCATGGACACCATCGCCTCGGTCGGCGACCTGACCGCCGACGGCAAGGCCGACCTGCTCGCCCACGACTCCCGCACCGGCCAGTACTACCTGTACAAGGGCGACGGCGCCGGGAACCTCGGCAGCCGCGTCGCCATCGCGGCATCGCTGGACGGCTCGGGCTCCGACCGGTACAGCCAGATCGCCGCCGGCGGCGACTTCGACCGGGACGGCAAGACCGACATCGTCGCCGTCGACTCCCGCACAGGCGAGCTGGAACTCCACTCGCTCAACGGGAACGGGACCGCCGTCCACTCGGGCCGAGTCATCGCGTCGACCTGGGGCGGCAACCGCCTCGCGGGCGTCAACGAGGAACGCGTCTACGACTACGACGGCAACGGCGCGACCGACTTCGTCGCACGCCGCAACTCCGACGGAACGACCTACCTCTACCCGGGCACCGGCACCGGCACCCACGGCTCCCGCGTCTCGTGGGGGACGGCCCTCAACGGCATGACCCTCATCGCGACCGCCGGTGACCTCAACGGCGACGGCTTCGCCGACGTCCTCGCCCGCACCTCGGGCGGCACGTTGTACCTGTACCCGGGCACCGGCACCGGCGCGCTGAACACCGCGGGCCGCGTCACCATCGGCACCGGCTGGAACGCGATGAGCGCGATCACCGGCGGCCAAGACCACAACTCGGACGGCAAGGCCGACGTCATCGCGGTCCACGCCTCGACCGGGAGCCTGTACCTGTACCCGGGCAAGGGCGACGGCACGTTCGGGTCGCGGATCACGATCGGGGCCAGCGGCTGGGACGCGATGAAGGAAGTGACCGCGGTCGGCGACCTCGACCATGACGGGCGCGCGGACCTCCTGGCCGTCAGGAACGCCGACGGCTGCCTGTACTTCTACGGCGGCACCGGAACCGGCACGCTGAAGAGCCGCGTCCAGATCGGCTGCGGCTGGGGCGGCTACGACCAGATCACTGCCGTGGGCGACTTCAACCGCGACGGCCACGTCGACTGGATGGCCCGCCGCAAGTCCGACGGCGCACTGTTCCTATACGCCGGCAACGGGGCAGGGAGCTACACCGCGCGCACCTCGGTCGGCACCGGCTGGAACGGCATGACCGTGGCCTGACGCGAACCGAACCCCGCGGGGCCCGTCTCAGCCGAGATGAGCCCCGCGGCGTTCCGGATCCGGCAGGTTTCCTTCAAGTCCACCTGCAACCGATCGCACACGGTGAGCGTTTCATAGACAGCGCTTTCGCGCCCATAGCCCGACCCCCTTTGGACACCCGAATGAACCGAATCCCCTCCCGGGTCCGCCTCCTCAAGCGGATCGCCGCAGCCACCACCACGGTCCTCGGTGCCGCCCTCATCGCGGCCCCGCACACCGCGGCCGCCCAGGACACCGGCGCATGCCCGGCCCCCGGCACCGACCCGATGGCAGCCGGCATCACCGCCGCCCTCGAACTCGCGCAGGAATGCGGGGTCGAAATCCGCGTGCAGTCCCGTTCCGGCCCTTACGAGACCGTGTACGCCACCCCCGAAGGCCAGATCCACCTGGTCGCGACCTCCGGTGCGGTCCAGCAGCTCCAGGACGTCGGCGTCCCCGACCCGACGCTGACGCTCGGCTCTGGAACCCTCGCGCAGACCCTGTCGGGCACGCCGTTCACGCTCCGGTACGACGATGCCGACGCGCCGCTCTTCGCGACCGAGTACACCGAGCTGGACTGGACCGGGACCGTTCCAGTGCCGGCCTATTCCGGCGCGACCGCCGTGTACGACGAGCTCGCGCCCGGCCTCGACCTCACCGTCGAAGTCGGCGTCTCCTCCGCCGGGCTGCGTTTCACCGCGGACAGCGCGGAGGCCTGGGACGCCCTCGACACCGGGATCGCGACCAGCGGGCTCACCGCCGGGCGAGGCATCCTGCAAGGGTGGCACGACAACGGGGACTACACCAGTGACCAGAACTGGACCACCCCGCTCACCGTCCGGGACGCCGAGGGAACCATCACCCCGGTCACACCTGCCATCGGCAGCGACCGCATGCTGACGCTCACCCTTCCCGAAGGCACCGTTGCTAACGCCGCATACCCGCTGACCCTCTCCACACAGTGGACTCAGCGCAACCGGGCCGTGAACGACTGGGGCTCGGTCACCTCCTCGTCGCCCGACCAGAACCTGCTCCGCGGCGAAGGCGGACTGGACACCCCGTATTTCGAAGCGGGAGGTGAAAGCGGCGACGCCGTCGTCGGCCCCTATTGCGACAAGGTGACCGACCCCGAGTGCGCGGCCCCCGCCCAGGCCGCCTCGTACTGGAACTTCTGGCTCCCCCTGCTGGCGAACCCGGGCGACGAGCCGAGTTCCAGCTTCTCCTTCAGGTTCGTCACCGACTCCGCCGTGTTCCGAGTCGACGCGGCCGAGGGAACCGACTGCGTCGCACCGGAACTGCGCGCAACTGCCTCGCTCTTTCCCAGCACGCTGTGGGCCAAGCGCCCGCTCAGCGGGACCGCGATGACCGGGACCTGCGAGGGCGGCACGGCCACCTACGACGTCTCGAGCGCGATCACGGGGATCGGCGAGGCCTTCAGCGACCACCCGCCCTACGGGCTCGGGATGCCTGAGAGCGCGCAGACCGCGCGCTTCGACGGCGAGTCCGCCCGACTCGACGTCTACTTCGACATCCGCGCGTACGACTTCTACATGTCCGGCGGCTGCGGCACAGCCGCATACCCGCTGAACCGGTACTGGTCGGAGCTCGGATACGGCGGCTTCACCGCGAACCTGTGGCGGCCGGACCTGGTGGAGCAGCACTTCACCTGGACCGCGACCCTCGTCGGCAGCGATCCCGTCGTCTCGTCGGAACCGGCTGAGGTGGTGGCCGGAAAGGCGCCGTCGTCGTCGTTCCCTGTGGACGACGGAAGGCACGAGGTGAAATACGAGTTCCGCGACAGCGCGGGAACCGTGGTCGAGCGGTTCAGCTGCCACTACCTCGTGAACACGCAGAAGCCCGAATTCGTCGACATCACCGTGCCGCCCGGCCCGCACTTCGTCGGCGACGTCGTCCCGGTCGAGGTCACCGTCGCCGACGCCGGCTTCCCCAACGGGGTCAGCAAACTGACGATCTGGTGCCTCGGGTCCGACGACTGCCAGCCCGAGGAAGTGGTCCTCACTGACACGACCACGGTGACCTTCGAGATGGAGATCTACACCGAGGGCGCCAACTCCTGGATGCTGCAGATGTACGACGGCTTCGCGACCCATAACGTCTACAGCGAGGAGATCCAGATCGTCGCGGGCCGCAACGGCTGGGACTACAACGGCGACCGACACCAGGACCTGTTCGCGGTCCGCCAGTCCGACGGCGCGCTGATGTACTACGCGGGCAAGGGAGACGGGACGTTCGCAACCGGGGTCTCCAAGGGCACCGGCTGGGGCGGCACGGACCTCGCCATGTCCGGCGACCTCACCGGCGACGGCAAGCCCGACCTGCTCGCCCGCGACACCAAGTCCGGCTACATGTACACCTACCCGGGCAACGGGTCCGGCGGCTTCGGCGCGCGCATCACCGTCGGTTCCGGCTGGAACCGGATGGGCGTCTTCACGTCCGGCGGCGACTTCAACGGCGACGGCAGGAACGACCTCTACGCCACCGGCAGGCTCGACGGGAAGCTCTACTTCTACCCCGGGCTGGGCGACGGCAGGTTCGGCGCCCGGACCGCGCTCGGATCCGGCTGGGGCGACATGGACACGCTCACCGTCGTCTCCGGCCACGGCGCCACCGCCGATCTGCTGGCGAGGAGCCAGTCCGAGGGCGAGTACTTCCTCTACCCGGGGCTGGGCGACGGCAGGCTGGGCGCCCGCGAGCGGGTCACCGACGTGTTCGAGTCCGGCAGCATGAGCACGTTCCAGTACAACGAGGTCGTCGCCGCCGGCGATTACGACGGGAACGGCACCAAGGAGGTCTTCGCGGTCGACGCGATGACCGGCAGCCTGGTCGCGCACTCGTTCGACGCCCTCGGCAACCCGGTCCTCCCGCGCCGCGTCCTCGCGACCGGATGGGGCGGGAACCGACTCCCGGGCGTCGCCGTCGACCGGACCCACGACTACAACGGGAACGCCACCCCGGACCTCGTCGCCCGGCGGGCGAGCACCGGAGCGGTGTACGTCTACACCGGCAACGGGTCCGGCGGTTTCGGTCCCCGCATCGAATGGGGGACCCCGATGACGGGCATGGACCTCGTCGAGACCGCAGGCGACCTGAACGGCGACGGCATCCCCGACCTGCTCACCCGGGCCGCTTCGACCGGGACGCTCTACGTCATGCCCGGTACCGGGCAAGGGGAGTTCGACTACAGCCGCCGCATCCGGGTCGGCACGGGCTGGAACGCCATGAGCGCCGTCGCCGCCGGGCACGACTTCAACAACGACGGGAAGGCCGACCTCTTCGCGCGTGAGAAGTCGACCGGCAACCTCTGGTTCTACCCGGGCCGGGGCAACGGCTCCTTCGGCACCCGGGCGAGCATCGGCACGGGCTGGAACGGGATGCGCGACATCACGGCGGCCGGGGACCTCGACCACGACGGGCACCCCGACCTCCTCGCGATCCGCGCCGCCGACAACTGCATGTACTTCTATGCGGGACGCGGCGACGGCACCTTGAAGCCCAGAGTCAAGAAGTCCTGCAACTGGATCGGCTACGACCAGGTCGCTTCCGTCGGCGACTTCGACAGCGACGGGCGCACCGACTGGGTCGCGCGACGCAAGTCCGACGGCAAGCTGTTCCTGTACCTCGGCGACGGCGCGGGCGGCTACGCGTCCCGCCGTGAGATCGGGGCCTCCGGCTGGAACGCGATGAGCCACCTCGCCTAGCGGACCGCTGAGCCCCGCCCGGTGCCCTGCGCCGGGCGGGGCTCGCACGAAGGCCGCTCAGGCCCGAAGGAATCCGCTGTGGACTCGTCACCATGACCTGCTTATACTCCGTAACGCGATCATTCGCTCACGTAAAGTGCGCGTTTCATGCCCCGATTCGCCTCAATGCCCGATCCCCCTCTGCACCCACAGGACACCTGAATGAACCGCATCCCCGCCCGGGGCCGCCTCCTCGAACGGATCGCCGCCGCCACCGCCGTGGTCTTCGGCGCAGCGCTGATCGCATACCCCGGCGCGGCCGGAGCGCAGGACGCCCCGACCGGCACCGACTGCGCCGCCCTCGGCGCCGACCCGATCGCCGACGGGCTCGAAGCCGCCCTCGAAACCGCGGTCGCCTGCGGCGTGGAGGTCCGCATCGCGAGCCGCGCCACCCCCTTCGCGACGGTGTACGCCACCCCCGCCGGGCAGCTCCACTACGTGGGCACCGCGGACCCCGTGCAGGGCAACGGCTCGCACGGCCCCGCGGACGCGACCCTCACCGCGTCGTCCGGCACTCTCGTCCCGGTCGGCACCGAGTGGCCGATCGCCCTCAGCGGCACCGACACCGCGGCGCCGCTCCTGCGGACCGAGGCCGCTTTCATCGACTGGGTCGGCGTCCAGCCGGTCCCGGCTCACTCCGGGAGCGTCGCGGAATACGGCGAGCTGGCACCCGGTCTCGTCCTCACCGCCGAGTCCACCGCCACGGCCGTCGAGCTCACGTTCGCCATCGCGGACGCCACGGCATGGGACGCCCTCGACACGGGGCTGACGGTGACCCGCCGAGGTGCGGAAGCGCCGCGGATCGGGCAGAACACGATCCTCGCCTACGAGACCGACGACGCCGGCCGTACGACCGGCTACGACCTCTCCTCGCCCTTTACCGTGCGCGACGCGGACGGGACCGCCTATCGCGCCGGCCTCGCTCTCGGCGACGGCGGCGCACTCACGGTGACCCTTCCTGACAGCGCGCTCGGCGACGCCGCGTACCCGCTCACCCTCACGACGGCCTTCACCGACCTCGGTCCGGGCGCGACGTCCTGGGGCTCGGCCACCTCCGCCCACCCCGACCTCTCCGTCTACCGCGGCGAAGCCGGGCTCGACCAGCCCTACTTCACGGCCGCCGGACAGTCGGCGACCGCGGTCGCGGGCGCCTACTGCGACGCCCTCGCCGACCCCTCCTGCACGGGCACCGCCGAGGCCGCCTCCTACTGGGCGTTCTGGTCGCCGCTGCTCAGCCGGCTGGCCCCCGCCGACGCGAACTGGCTCGCCTTCACCGCGAAGTCGGCGACCTTCCGGGTCGACGCGGCGGACGGAGCCGCATGTGTCGCTCCGGACCTGTACCGCGCCTCGTCGATCTACACGCCAGGGCGCTCCTGGAACTACCGGGTGCCCTTGAGCACCGACCTCATCGCCGGGACCTGCCAGGACGGGACCGCCGTGTACGACGTGTCCGGCGTCGCCGCCAGTACCTGGAGCCAGTTCCTGACCCTCGCGATGCCGGGCGGCGCCGAGACCGCCCGCTTCGACGGCGGCTCCGCCCGCCTCGACGCGTACTTCTCGGTCGACTACTTCCGGGCGCCCTCGCCCGTCTGCAGCACCAGCGCGGACGCTCCGGGCTTCACCCGCTCCTCAGGGCTCTCCTACGGCGGCTTCACCGCCAAAGTCTGGCGCCCCGAGCTGTTCGGCCACTCCTTCACGTGGGCGGCCGAGGTCGTGAACCGCGGCACCGGCAAGACCGTGGCATCGTCCGGTCCGACCGAGCTCACCGGCACGGCCGTCCCCACGGTCAGCGTCCCCGGCCTGCCCGACGGGCACTACGAGACCCGCTACGAGTTCGTCTCGACCGAACCGGGCCTGAACAGCACCAAGACCTGCCACACCGTCATCGACACCGTCACCCCGGACTTGCTCGACGTGTCGACCGTTTCGGGCACCGGCTACATCGGCGGGTCGGCGACCGTCGAAGTCGCCGTGTCCGACGCGGGCTTCCCCGACGGAGTGAACGCCCTGACGGTCGTCGTCGACAGCTGGAACGGCACTCCGGACCTCTCCAAAACGATCAACGAGGGCAGCGTCGTTACCTTCGCGATCCCGTTGCAGGACTTGGAGACCCGGATCGACGTGCGAGTCCAGGACAAGGCCGGCAACATCACTTCCAGGGAGGCCTACTACATCGAGGCCACCCATTCCCGCAACGACTACAACGGCGACGGCCACCAGGACCTCATGGCGGTGCGCAAGTCCGACGGGTACCTGATGTTCTACGCGGGCAAGGGCGACGGCACCTTCAAGACCGCGGTCTCCCTCGGCTACGGGTGGGGGAAGATGGACATCGTCATGTCCGGCGACCTCACCGGCGACGGCAAGGCCGACCTGCTCGCCCGCAACGCGAAGACCGGCGTCCTGTACACCTACCCGGGCAACGGCACCGGAGGCCTCGGGTCCCGCATCACGGTCGGTCCCGGCTGGAACAGCATGGTCTCGTTCGCCTCCGCGGGCGACTACAACGAGGACGGCAAGACCGACCTCATGGCGCTGCGCCACTCCGACCGGAGGATCCTCTTCTACCCCGGCCGCGGCGACGGTACCTTCGGCTCCCGCACGGCGCCCGCCTTCAGCTGGATGCAGATGTGGGACACCCACGACTCCATCACCACGTTCGGCGACCTCAACCGCGACGGCCACGACGACCTCCTCGCACACAGTCCTGGAGACAGTGCGTACGTGGTTTACCTGGGCGACGGCAAGGGAGGTTTCGACGTCGACGACTACGACCACCTCGGCTGGAACCTCTCGGACTCCGACCTCGGCCTCCGGTTCGACCAGGTCGCCGGGACCGGCGACTACGACGGCGACGGATACTGGGACCTCTTGGCGGTCAACGGGAAGACCCGCAGTCTCGAGATCAGGTCCTTCAACCCCACAAACGGTGACCTCTACGCGCGCACCGTGGTCGGCGGCGGCTGGAACAAGATGCGGCTGCCTGCCGTCGTGGACGACTGGACCTACGACCACCAGGGCGACGGCAGCTCGGAGGTCGTAGTCCGCGATCCCGGTACCAACACCATCTACACCTACTTCATCGGCGACACCGGCAAGCTCGACAGCGCTTGGATGAACCCGATGTCCGGCTCTGGCTGGAGCCTCCTGGAGACCGCCGGGGACCTCACCGGCGACGGCTACAGCGACCTCCTCGCCCGCAAGGGCTCCACCGGCGTCCTGTACGTGTACCCCGGCAACGGGGGCTTCGGGGACGAACCGCGGATCACGGTCGGATCCGGCTGGAACTCCATGAGCGCCATCGCCTCCGGGCACGACTACAACGGCGACGGTGAGATCGACCTCTTCGCCCGGGAGAAGTCCACCGGGTACCTGTGGTTCTATCCTGGCCGAGGCGACGGGACCTTCGGCGCCCGGACCAAGATCGGCTCGGGTTGGAACGGGATGCGTGACATCACCGCGCCCGGCGACCTCGACCACGACGGCCACGCAGACCTGCTCGCGATCCGCGCCGCCGACAACTGCCTTTACTTCTACGGCGGCAACGGCAACGGCACCCTGAAGTCCAGGGTGAAGATGAGCTGCGGCTGGGCGTCGTACGACTCGCTGGCCGCGGTCGGCGACTACGACCACGACGGCCACGAGGACTGGATCGCGCGCCGCAAGAGCGACGGCGCCCTGTTCCTGTACCGGGGCAACGGTGCGGGCGGGTACTCGTCCCGTCCGCAGATCAGCACTTCGAGCTGGACCGGGAAGTACATCGCCTGACAGGCAAGGCGAAAGGGCCCGGCTTCTTCTGAAGCCGGGCCCTTTTCGTATGGGGTCTAAGCGGATTCGCGGACCACGATGCGGGTGCCGAGGATGGTGACGAGGGGGCCGGCCTCCTCGCCGCGGATGCGGCCGCAGAGGAGGCGGGCCATCTCGCGGCCCATGGTCTCGGTCGGCTGGTGGACCGTGGTGAGGGGCGGCTCGGCCACTTCGGCGAGGGGGGAGTCGTCGAAGCCGACGAGGGCGAGGTCCTCGGGCACGCGGATGCCGCGCTCGCGGGCGACGCGGAGCGTCGCGATCGCGAGGGGGTCGGAGTGGGCGAAGACCGCGTCGAGGACCCCGGCGGTGTCGAAGAGGTGCCGTGCGGCCTTGATGCCGCTGGCCTCGTCGAAGCCTTCGGCGACCGAGACGAGGGATTCCTCCACGGGGAGGCGGTGGCCGCGCAGGCCGTCGCGGTAGCCGGAGAGGCGGTCGACGCCGACGGCCATGTCCTGCGGCCCGGCGATGAGGCCGATCCGCTTGTGGCCCTTCTCGGCGAGGTACTCCACCGCCTGGCGCGCGCCCGAGCGGTTGTCGCAGTCGACGTACGCGATGGGGCGGAACCCGGCGGGCGTGCCGCAGAGGACGATCGGGATGCCGGCGTCCTCGAGCCGCTCCGGCAGCGGGTCGCCGGAGTGGCTCGAGACCATCATGACGCCGTCGACGTGCTGCCCGAGCAGGTACGACTCGAGGTCGGCCCGGCTGCCGTCGCGCGGGGCGAAGGTGAGCATGAGCCGCATGTTCTCCTCGGCGAGCTGCTCGGTGATCCCGCGCAGCACCCCCGCGAAGAACGGCTCCGACCACAACCACTCCTGCGACTCCGTCACCACGAGCGCGACGGTGTCCGTGCGCTGGGTGACGAGGGTCCTGGCCGCCTGGTTGGGGACGTACCCCAGCTCCTTGATCGCGGCCAGGACCGCCGCCCTGGTGTCCTCGGCGACTTTCGGGGAGCCGTTGATGACGCGCGAGACCGTGCCCCGGCCGACGCCCGCGTGGCGGGCGACGGTGTCGAGGGTCGGCCGGCCGCCGGAACGGCGGCGGCGTTCGCTCTTCAAGGGCTCGCCGGGCGCCTCAAGCTGGGTCTCGGTCATCGTGCATCACCTCGGGCAACGTTTGTGTTGGTCTATTCTGCCTCACGGTTCGTACGGGCACGCCGCACCAGGTCGCCGTACCAGCGCCCGGAGTCCTTGACCGTGCGCTCGCCGGTCTCGAAATCGACGTACACCAGTCCGAACCGCTTCGTGTAGCCCCAGGCCCACTCGAAGTTGTCAGCCAGCGACCAGGCGAAATACCCGACGAGCGGGACGCCGGCGGCGACGGCGTCGGCGCACGCGGCCAGGTGCGCCTGCGCGTACTCCTGCCGCTCGGGGTCGTGGATCTCGCCGTCCTCGATCTTGTCGGGGAACGCCGAGCCGTTCTCGGTGATGGCGAGGTCCACGCCCGGGTAGGCGGCGTGGAGGCGCGTGAGGATCTCGGTGAGCCCGCCCGGGTCGATCTCCCAGCCCATGTCGGTGACGGGCAGCCCGGAGGAGACGAACCCGATGTGCTCGTTGGCCGGCCACGCCGATCCGGCGCCCGTGGGGGCGGCGGAAGCCGAGGTCGCGCCCCCGTTACCGGTAACGGTGAACCGGCTGTAGTAGTTCACCGACAAGACGTCCACGGGGGCGTTGATGACCTCCATGTCGCCGTCCTCGACGAACGCGAAGTCGCTGATCGCCTTGAAGTCCTCGACGATGTCCTCGGGGTAGGCCCCCAGGAGCGCCGCGTCGGTGAACCAGCGGTTCTGGACGCCGTCGATGCGGCGGGCGGCGTCGAGGTCGACAGGCGTGTCGGTGGCGGCGTGGATCGGGTAGAAGTTCAGGCCGACGCTGACGGTGGCCTCGGGGTCGGCGGCCTTGATGGCGCGCGCGGCGAGGCCGTGGCCGAGCATGAGGTGGTGGGCTGCGGCGATGGACGCGGCCGGCTCGCGCCGCCCGGGGGCGTGCTCGCCGGAGGCGTAGCCCAGGAACGCGGAGCACCACGGCTCGTTGACGGTGATCCAGTGCTTGACGCGGTCGCCCAGCGCCGCGTGCGCGATCTGCGCGAACTCGCCGAAGCGCTCGGCGGTGGCCCGCACGGGCCACCCGCCGGCGTCTTCGAGGGCTTGCGGGAGGTCCCAGTGGTACAGGGTGATCCACGGGGTGATGCCCTCGGCGAGGAGGGCGTCGACGAGGTTGGAGTAGTAGGCGAGCCCCGCCTCGTTGACCCGGCTCGAGCCGTCGGGGCAGATCCGGGGCCACGACAGCGAGAACCGGTAGGCGTTGAGGCCGAGGGCCTTGATGGTGGCGACGTCCTCGGGTATGGACCGGTAGGAGTCGATCGCGGTGTCGCCGTTGGAGCCGTCGACGACCCGGCCGGGCTCGTTGACGAACGCGTCCCAGATGGACGGGCCGCGCCCGTCGGCGCCCGTGGACCCCTCCACCTGGTAGGAGGAGGTCGCCGCGCCCCAGGTGAACCCGGTCGGGAACCGGGCCGCGAGCGCGGCTGTTTCGGTTTCGTTGGTTGTCACTTGCCAGAACCTTCCATGATGCCGTGCACGATCTGCCGCCCGAACACGACGAACAGGATCGCAATGGGAATGATCGAGATCAGGGTGCCGGTGAACACCATCGAGAGGTCCGCCGCCCAGGTGGCGGTGGAGATCTGGCGGATGGCGAGCTGGACCGTGGGGTTCTCGTCGCTGAGCACCATGAAGGGCCAGAGGAACTCGTTCCAGGTGAGCATGAACGTCAGCAGGCCGAGCACGACCATCGCCGGGCGCAGGGCGGGGAGCACGATGCGCCACCAGATCCCGAGCGTGGTGGCGCCGTCGATGCGGGCGGCCTCGATGATCTCGTCGGGCACCGACTGCTCGACGTACTGGCGCATGAGGAAGATCCCGAACCCGTTGATGAGGAACGGCAGGATCACGGCCGTGAGCGTGTCGAGCAGTTCGAGCTCGACCATGACCATGTACAGCGGCACGATGCCCAGCTGCTGGAGCGGCACCATCATGGAGAACAGCACGGTGGCCATGAGGACCTTGGAGCCGCGGAACCTGAGCTTCGCGAACGCGAACCCGGCGAGGGTCGAGATGAGCACGACCGAGAGCGTGACGGTGCCGGTGATGATGAGCGAGTTCCGCAGGCCCAGCAGGAGGTTCGCCTCGGGGTTGGTGAGGGCCTCCTGGATGTGCTCGCCGAGGTTGCCGCCCGGCAGGAGCGCCGGGGGGAACCCGGAGGCGTCCGTGGTGGTCCGCGAGGCGATGACGACCATCCAGTACAGCGGGAAGATCGACAGGGCCGCGACGGCGATGAGGCCGATCCGGGTGAGCATCGTCGGCGCGAGGATCCCGCCCGACGGGTTGTGGGTCGCGGTGCTGCGCTTGGGCTTGGGCGCCTTCGGCGGCCGGGGGGCGGCGGCGGTCTCGCGGGGCGCGGTGGCGGTGCTCATTTGTTCCCCTGGATGCGGTTGACGACGAGGAAGTTGATGCCGGCGACGATCCCGATGACGATGAACAGGAGCCAGCCGACGGCGGCGGAGATGCCGTAGTTGCCGTGGGTGCGCAGGATGTCGACGAGGACCATCGCGGTGGTCTGGAACTGGCCGTCGGCCCCGCCGTCGAGCCGCCCGCCGCCGAACATCATCGGTTCGACGAAGAGGGTCATGCCGCCGACGGAGGACACGAAGACCGTGAAGATGAGGATGGGCTTGAGCTGGGGGATGGTGATCTTCCAGAACTGCTGCCGGGGCGTCGCGCCGTCCACCGTGGCGGCCTCGTAGAGGTTGCGCGGGATGGTCTGCATGGCCGCCAGGAAGATCAGGGAGTTGTACCCCATCCACCGCCAGTCCACCATGGACGACACGGCGAACCAGGACGAGAACCGCCCGGTCTGCCAGTCGATCCCGTCGAGCCCGACGAGCTCGAGCGCGCCGTTCACCATGCCGTACTCGGTGCCCCAGATGCGCGCGAAGATGACGCCGACGGCGACCACCGAGGTCACGATGGGGGCGAGGATGAGCATCCGCCACAGCATCGCCCGCTTGATCATCTTGTTCAGCGCGTTGGCGACCATGAGCGCGCACACGATCTGCGGCACGGTGGCGATGAGGAACATGCCGAGGGTGTTCACCACGGACCAGTTGAACCGGTCGTACGTGGTCAGCAGGAACTCGTAGTTGTCGAGCCCCACGAACTCCTTGGTCTGGCTCCCCAGCTTCCACGCGTGGAGCGAGGCGTACAGCGTGTACGCCATGGGGAAGATGCCGAAGACGGCGAAGAGGATGAAGTACGGGGACACCAGCGCGTAGGGCATGGCCTTGGCGTCGGCTCGGTTGAGCTTCTCCCGCCAGGTGAGGCGCGGTGCGGCGTTGCGGGTGGTCATGAGGCCTTCCTTGGGACGGTCGCGGCGTTGGCCCGCCGGGCCGACCGCCTGTGTGCGCTTGCGTGCCGTTCGCCGGGACGGCCTGCGGGGACGGTGCCGCAGGGGCGGGACGGACGGATTCGGGGAGCCGGCCCGCCGCGGGTTGGGGCGCGGCGGGCCGACACGGTGCCGCCTGGAGGACCGGGTCCTGGGGGGTCGCGCCGAACGGATGCTGGGAGGCGTTCGGCGCCGGTCCTCGCTGGGCGGCACTGGATCCGGGGGCCCTGGCTGGCAGGGACCGGACCTTCGGCCCGGCCCGGCGGAGGCAGGTTCCGCCGGGCCGGGCCGCCGGGGGCTACATGCCGGCGCTGGCGAGTTCGACCGCTTCGGTGGCGGCGGACTCGATCTCGCTCCAGGCGTCTTCAGCCTTGAAGGTGCCGTCGGCGACGCCGTTGAGGACGCCTTCGACCGCGCCCTTCACCGGCGGGTGGTAGTAGGAGTAGGTCAGGGCCGGGAAGTTCTGCACCGACGCGGCGATGATCTGGCCGACCGGGGCGTCGTTGAAGTACGGGTTGGTCTTGTCGGCGACGCGCGGGTCCGCCTGCGCCACCGGCGAGGACGGGAAGTTGCCGACGGCCTCGAAGACCTTGATCTGCTGCTCGGGGGCGGTCAGCCACGCGGCCAGCGCGGCGGCCTCCTCCGGGTGCTCGGACTGCGAGGGGACGCCCAGCCAGGAGCCGCCCCAGTTGCCGGCGAGGCCGGGGGCCGCCGCCATGTCCCACTTGCCGGCGTTGTCCGGGCCGGAGGTGGGCTCGATGACGCCGCCGGCCATCCAGCCGGGGCACGGCATGACGGCGTAGCCGCCTTCGACCATGCCGGCGTTCCACTCGTCGGTCCAGGAGGCGAAGTTGCCGATGGCGCCCATCTCCTGGAGTTCGAGCACGGTGTTCACCGATTCGGTGGCCGCGGCGGAGTCGAGGGTCAGTTCGCCTTCGGCGTCGACGTACATGGCGCCGTCGCCCTGGCCGGCGAGCTGGCCGAGGAGCATGTTCTGCAGCTGGGTGGGGCCGTCCAGGAACGCGGCGCCGGTGTCGGCGTCGACGAACTGCTGGGCGACGGTCTTGAAGCCGTCCCAGGTGGACCATGCGGCGGCGAGCTCGGTGCGGTCGGTGGGGAGGCCGGCGGCCTCGAAGAGGTCGGTGCGGTAGCACATGGCCATGCCGCCGACATCGGTGCCGAAGCCGACGAGGGTGCCGTCCTCGGACTTGCCGAGGTCCCACTTCCACTGGACGTAGTCGGCGGAGCGGGCGTCGTACTCGGCGAGGTCGTACCAGTGCGAGGAGTCGGCGAAGAGCTGGGTGACGCCCTGCTCGTCGATGCCGACGACGTCGCCGGCGCCGGAGCCGGTCTCGAGCGCGGTCTGGAGAGCGGGACGGAACTCCTGCTCGAAGTTGACGCCGTCGCCTTCGATGACCACGTCGATGTTGGGGTTGGCGGCCTCGTACTCGGCTTCGAGTCCGGCCTCGGTGTAGCCGAAGGTGCCGAACACGGAGACGGTGAGCTTGATCTTGCCGTCTTCGCCGGTGGAGTCGTCGCCGCCGTCGCCGCTGCCGCCGCACGCGGCGGCGGAGAGGGCGAGCGCGCCGGCGGCCGCGGCCGCCAGGGCCGTCTTGCCGTGCCTGCGATTGAGGAGATGCATCTTTGCTGGTTCCTTCCGAGCGCCTCGGCGGCGCCTTGCGTTTTCCAGAGGGGTTGAGGGACTCGTCTTGCCTTGGCGCCCTAGGCGGAGGAGGTGCGGGCCGCCGTGGGTGCACGGCGGCCCGCGACTGAAACCGCCGAGGCGATCGCCCTTGGGAGCGATACCAGAACCATACGGGAGCGTGTTCCACAACGCAAGCCCGGGTGTGAGGGTCGTTACTCGCTTGTTACAGCGCCGCCCACGGCCAGGAAATCGAAGGTCGCAGATCTATAACTGTGATCATCTGGAAACAAGCTCGTGAGCTGGAAAAATGTTTGCCAATCGGGGGTGTATGTCCCGGTCCAAGTAGAAATTTAGAGATGTCAATGTATTGACATTCGGGCCGGAAACTTGGCAGCATGACTTGGGAGCGCTTCCGCAAAGCGGTCCGTTTCGTTCCACTCGTGCGGTTCGAAGGCGACCATCCCGGCATGAGCGCTCCCACGGAAATCGGACACACCACCCACAGGAGTTAGCCAAATGGATCTCGACAACCTGGCCCCGCCGCGGCGCGCAAGACGCCGATGGCGCACCGCCGCCGCGGTGACGCTGCCGATCGCCCTCGTCGGCACCTTCGCGGCGGTGGCCGCCCCCCAGGCCTTCGCCAATCCGACCTGCGGCGATTTCAAGTACAACGTGGTCTCCACCTGGGGCTCGGGCTTCCAGGCCAACGTCTCCCTCACGGGCGGCACCGCCGGTCTCAACGGCTGGGACCTCGAATGGCAGTTCCCCGCCGGGACCACGGTCTCCAGCGCGTGGAACGTCGACTGGAGCCAGAGCGGCACCACCTTCAAGGGCGGCGACGTCGGCTGGAACGGCACCGTCGCGTCCGGCCAGACCAGGGAGGTCTTCGGCTTCATCGGATCCGGTTCGGCCACGGCCCCCACCGGCGTCAAGGTCAACGGCGAGACCTGCGGCGGGCCCGTCATCCCCGTCGACCCCGAGCTCGAGGTCTCCCGCGCCAACGTCGTGGTCGACGCGGGCGGGACCGCCGCGATCGACGTCGGCTTCTCGGCCGCCACCAACGCCGCGGCCACCGTCACCACCGCGCGCACCTCCGGCTCGACCGCCATCTCGGTGGCCTCGGGCGGCTCGCTCAGCTTCGCCGCGGGCGACACCAACACCAAGCCGGTCACCTTCGCCGCCGCCGCGAACGCGGCTCCGGGCGACTCGGCGACGTTCACCGTCTCGTCCCCCGGCTTCGACCCGCTCCAGGTCGTCGTCAGCATCGCCGACATCGGCGAGGTCACGGAGAACGAGGAGCGCTTCCTCGCGATGTACGACCAGCTGGCGGGCACGGACTCCCCGTACCTGCACCAGACGGGCGTCCCCTACCACTCGGTGGAGGAGCTCATCGTCGAGGCGCCGGACTACGGCCACGAGACCACCTCCGAGGCCCTGAGCTACCAGATGTGGCTCGAAGCGGCCTACGGCCAGGTCACGGGCGACTGGTCCGGGTACAACCAGGCCTGGGAGACCGCCGAGACGTACGCGATCCCCGACCTCAACCCGACCAACTACAACCCCAGCTCGCCGGCCTCGTACGCGCCCGAATCGGACGACGTCACGGACTACCCGACGCAGCTGGACTTCAACGCGCCCGTCGGCGACGACCCGCTCGGCGCCGAACTGCGCAACACCTACGGCAACAACCGCATGTACGGGATGCACTGGATCCTGGACGTCGACAACGCCTACGGCTTCGGCGAGTGCGGCGACGGCACCACCGAGCCGGCGTACATGAACACCTTCCAGCGCGGCTCCCAGGAGTCGACCTGGGAGACCGTGGCGCACCCGTCCTGCGAGACCTTCGACTTCGGCGGGCCGAACGGCTTCCTCCCGCTGTTCGTCGGCGACTCGCAGTACTCCCAGCAGGAGCGCTACACCGCCGCCCCCGACGCCGACGCGCGCGCCGTCCAGGTCGCGTGGATGGCCCAGAAGTGGGCCACCGAGCAGGGCGCCCAGAGCCAGATCTCCGGATCGCTGGACAACGCGTCCAAGATGGGCGACTACCTCCGGTACGCCTTCGCGGACAAGTACTTCAAGCAGATCGCGGGCGACTGCATCGGCATCAGCACCTGCCCCGACGGCACCGGCAAGTCCTCGTTCCACTACCTGCTCTCCTGGTACTACTCCTGGGGCGCCGGCATGAACGGCGACTGGTCCTTCCGCATCGGCGGCTCCGGCGTCCACCAGGGCTACCAGAACCTCATGGCGGCGTACGCGCTCTCCGAGGGCGGCCTCGCGCCGGACTCGCCGACCGCTGACGACGACTGGGCCAAGAGCCTCGACGCCCAGCTGGACTTCCTGGAGTGGCTCCAGGTCCCGGCCGGGTCGCAGGGAGCGGGCGCCATCGCGGGCGGCGCGACCAACAACTGGGGCGGCAACTACGGCAACCCCACCACCACCGCCGAGCACAACGGCCTGTACTACGACGAGCAGCCCGTGTGGCACGACCCGCCGTCGAACCGCTGGTTCGGCTTCCAGGTCTGGGGCATGGACCGCGTCGCGCAGTACTGCTACGAGACCGGTGACACCCGGGCCTGCGACATGCTCGACAAGTGGGTCGCCTGGGCGCTCTCGGAGTCCGAGATCAGCGCGACCGACTACAGCCTGCCGGGCGACCTGGAGTGGAACGGCGAGCCGGGGGCGGGCCTGTCCGCCTCGGTGCTGACCATGTCCAAGGACCCGGGCGTGGCCGGCGCGTTCGCCAAGATCCTGTCGTACCACGCCGCCGCCAGCGGCGACACGGCCTCGCAGACGGCGGCCGCGAACCTGCTCGACGGCCTCTGGGCGGTCAACGACGGCGTCGGCGTGACGCAGACCGAGGGCCGGGCGGACTACTGCCGCTTCGGCGACGAGGTCTACATCCCGCCGGGCTTCACCGGCACCATGCCGAACGGCGACGTGCTGGAGAACGGGGTCACGTTCATCGAGACCCGCTCCTTCATGAAGGAGTTCGAGGGCTGGGACCAGGTCCAGGCGTACATCGACGGCGGCTGCACCGGCCCCGCGCCGGAGTTCCAGTACCACCGGTACTGGCACCAGGTCGAGGTCGCGACGGCCTTCCAGACCTACGCCTCGCTCTTCGAGTAGACCCGTGAAGCGGCGCCCGGTGACCAAACCGGGCGCCGCACACCTCAATACGCACTGAACGGCGCGATCGGTTGCATCAGCTTCCGGCCGCGCCGTTCTCCTGCCTTCATGCCTGCACCCGTTGGGGTCTCAAGCTGAGCACACAGGTCGGGTCCGAGGGGATCGCCACCGGGCCCGACCTCTATGCTCAGCGCTTCCTGGCCCCACCGCCAGTGCGCTGCAAGAGGTTCAGCAGCTAGTCGACGTCGATGTCGAGGTCCTGCGCGGCGTCCCAGAAGCTCTCGGAGACGGGGCGGGCGCTGGCGATGCCGGCCATGACCGGGACGCCGCCGGGGAGGTAGGTGGAGGCGATCGTGGTGTAGTCGACGCCGTCGTCGGCGTGGGCGACGGTGACGGTGCCTCCGGCGCGGATGAGCCGCAGCCAGATCTCGTCGGCCTCGGTGTCCACAGGAGACAGGGACCAGTTGGTGTGCTCGCGCGTGGTCACGGTGGAGACGAGGTGCTGGCCCCCAAGGTATTCGGCGCCGGTCTTGATCCAGTTGGACTCGTCGACGCGGATGGTGAGCGAGGCCTCGGCGTGCTGGTGGCGGTGCTCGGGGCGGAACCGCATGGCGATCTCGCCGTCGCCCTGGAGTTCGAGGCCGTAGATGTAGACGTGCTCGGTCAGCTGCTCTGATCCGGCGCTGCGGTTGAAGGTGGTCTTGATCTCGAAGTAGGGAGTGATCAATCCACCGTCAACCGTCCATTGTACTTCTTCAGAAGGAGACTGCATGATCCCATGATGCCACACGTGATTGGGACGTTTTCCGGCAAAACGGGCATGGTAACCCAAAGTTAATCCAGTCTTCGGGTCCGTCACAAACCTGTAATGCCAGCTCAACCAGGATATGCACCGCAGAGTGCGGCTTCCGTTACGCTTCTTGGAGAGCGCGGTCCGAGCCCTCCGGCCGTACGCCGAAACGCTTGCCGCCCAATAGTTCGCGTGCCGCGCGATTTCCGGGGCGATGCGCACCAGGCTACTCCGCGGCCGCCCGAATGCAAACGCCGAAACACAAGTGAAATTCGTGTTGCGTGTGATCCGGAATGTCTCGCGAGTTCGCCTCTGTACCTATCCGTCTCGGACGGACTAGAGTGCCGAGTGCTCATACCCGTGTCCTCGCGGCCCGCTCGACCGTTAATCCGGTAAGAGGCGTACGCAGTGCACGGAAGCGAAGGCGAATGAGGGGATAGCGTGAGCATGCAGCATTCAGCGAGGCAGGCGCCGCACGACGCCGACGCGCCGGAGACGGGCCGCGGCCTGCCGCGCCAGGAGCGCACGCCGCCGCCCCGCCGCTCGCGCCACACCGCGGAATCCGTCGCCGCCCCGGTCGACTCGCCGTCGATGGTGGTGCCGATCCCGGCCCGCTCGCGCCGCTCCCGCCGCGAGGGCCCCTCGAAGCTCTTCTCCCTGGAGCAGCCGCCGCCGCTCGATGCGCCCCTGGGGATCACCGAGATCACCGGCTGGTCGCTCGCCTCGGCGATGTGGCGCGACCACCTGCCCGAGCAGTTGCTCGGCATCGACTGCGCCTCGTGCAAGCAGGCCTGGCCGTGCGACACGTGGAAGATCGCCGACGACCTCCTCACCGAGTGCTGCGAAGCCGCGGGCGAGGCCCCCGCCGGAGCCCGCTAGCCCCACCGGTCGCAGAGTTGAGTCGACCCGACTCAACTTTCGTGCGATTCATCACAATTCCCGAGATCGGCTTGACAGCCGAAACCTGTCGTTCGAACATTGAGTCTATCCGGCTCAACTTGGTTCGGGGTTCCCGCCCGGCCGCTTGAGACAGAGACTGGTCTCCGGACTCGGAGACATCTGTTCGACTACGTCAGGAGATCAACATGGCACGTGCGGTCGGTATCGACCTCGGCACGACGAACTCCGTGGTCAGCGTCCTCGAAGGCGGGGAAGCCACGGTCATCACCAACGCTGAGGGGGCGCGGACCACCCCGTCCATCGTCGCTTTCGCGAAGAACGGTGAAGTGCTGGTCGGCGAAGTGGCCAAGCGCCAGGCGGTCACGAACCCGGACCGCACCATCCGCTCCGTCAAGCGCTACATGGGCACCGACTGGACCGTCGACATCGACGGCAAGTCGTACACCGCGCAGGAGATCAGCGCGCGCATCCTCATGAAGCTCAAGCGCGACGCCGAGGCCTACCTGGGCGAGAACGTGACCGACGCGGTCGTCACCGTCCCGGCCTACTTCTCGGACGCGCAGCGCACCGCCACCAAGGAGGCGGGCGAGATCGCGGGCCTCAACGTCCTGCGCATCATCAACGAGCCCACCTCGGCGGCGCTGTCCTACGGCCTCGACAAGGGCGAGGACGAGCAGACCATCCTCGTCTTCGACCTCGGCGGCGGCACCTTCGACGTGTCCCTGCTGGAGATCGCCGACGGCGTCATCCAGGTCAAGGCCACCTCGGGCGACAACCACCTCGGCGGCGACGACTGGGACGACCGGGTCATCCAGCACCTGGTCAAGACCTTCAACGGCCAGTACGGCGTGGACCTGTCCAAGGACAAGATGGCCATGCAGCGCCTCAAGGAGGCCGCCGAGAAGGCCAAGATCGAGCTGTCGTCCGCGATGAACACCTCGATCAACCTGCCGTACATCACCGCGGGCCCCGACGGGCCGCTGCACCTGGACGTCTCGCTCTCGCGCGCCGAGTTCGAGCAGATGACCTCCGACCTCCTCGACCGCTGCAAGAAGCCGTTCGAGCAGGCCGTGAAGGACGCCGGGATCAACGTCTCCGAGGTCGACCACGTCATCCTCGTCGGCGGCTCGACCCGCATGCCCGCGGTCTCCGACCTGGTCAAGCGCCTCATCGGCCGTGACGCGCACAAGGGCGTCAACCCCGACGAGGTCGTCGCGATCGGCGCGACCCTGCAGGCCGGCGTCCTCAAGGGCGAGGTCAAGGACGTGCTGCTCCTGGACGTCACGCCGCTGTCCCTCGGCATCGAGACCAAGGGCGGGATCTTCACCAAGCTCATCGAGCGCAACACGACGATCCCGACCAAGCGCTCGGAGGTCTTCACGACCGCCGACGACAACCAGCCCTCGGTGCTCATCCAGGTCTTCCAGGGCGAGCGCGAGATCGCGGCCTACAACAAGAAGCTCGGCACCTTCGAGCTCACCGGCCTGCCGCCGGCGCCGCGCGGCGTCCCGCAGATCGAGGTCACCTTCGACATCGACGCGAACGGCATCGTGAACGTCTCCGCGAAGGACTCCGCGACGGGCAAGGCCCAGTCGATGACCATCTCGGGCGGTTCCAGCCTGGCCCAGGACGACATCCAGCGGATGATGGCCGAGGCCCAGGAGCACGCCGAGGAGGACCGGCAGCGCAAGGAGGAGGCCGAGGCCCGCAACATGGGCGAGTCGCTGGTCTACCAGACCGAGAAGCTGCTGGCCGAGAACGGCGACAAGATCCCCGAGGACCTCAAGGGCCGCATCAACGACGCCACCGGCTCCCTCAAGGGCGCCCTGGGCGGCAGCGACATCGAGGCGATCAAGACCGCCACCGAGGAGCTGTCGAAGGTCAGCCAGGAGGCCGGTCAGGCGATGTACGCGGCGGCGCAGGCCGAGCAGGGCTCGCAGGCCCCGTCCGCGCCGACCGCTGACGCGGCCGGTGACTCCGAGACGATCGTCGACGCCGAGATCGTCGACGACGACAAGGACCAGAAGTGACGGACGAAGGCAACAAGGAAGCCGACGACAGCCAGCAGCCCGACGCCGAGAACGGCGGGGACGAGCTGACCGTGGACGACATCCTCGCGGCCGCTTCGGACGACGGGCAGGCCGCCGACGACGCGGTGGCCGTCCTCCAGTCCACGGTCGAGGAGCGCACACGGGACCTCCAGCGGATCACCGCCGAGTTCCAGAACTACCGCAAGCGCGTCGAGCGGGACAAGGCCCGCTCCGGCGAGCTCGCCACGGCCGCGGTGCTGCAGAGCCTGCTGCCGGTGCTCGACGACATGGACCGGGCGCGGGACCACGGGGACCTCAACGGCCCCTTCGGTTCCGTGGCCGAACAGCTGGTCAACGCGCTCGCCAAGCACGGGCTGGAGTCCTTCGGCACGAAGGGCGACGCGTTCGACCCGCAGGTCCACGAGGCCGTCGCGCACATGCAGATGCCGGGGGTCGACGGACCGACCTGCATCGACGTGATGCGCTCGGGCTACCGCCTCGGCGACAAGCTCCTGCGCCCCGCCCTCGTGGCGGTCGCCGAGCCCGCCGACGACGACTCGGAAGCGCCTGCGGCCGAAGCGGAAGCGGAGCCTGAGGTCGCCGAGGCCGAGGTCCTGGAGGCGGAAGCCGACGAGGCCGAGGGCGACGGGTCCGAGGAGCCGGCGGAGGCCCCCGCGGCCGAAGCCGAGCCGTCGGAGGACGAGCGGTCCGACAAGGCGAAGAAGAAGGACAAGGGCGGCAAGGACTCCTAGGTCCCGCCCTACCGATGAGCGAGTAAAGGAGGCGTCCGGTGGCATCGCAGGAATGGCTTGAGAAGGACTTCTACGCCATACTCGGCGTGCCGCAGGACGCCTCCAAGAAGGACATCGAGCGGGCGTACCGCAAGCTCGCGCGCGAGCTCCACCCCGACCACAACCCGGACCCGGCCGCCGAGGAGCGCTTCAAGGGCATCTCGGAGGCCTACTCGGTGCTCCACGACGACAAGGCCCGCAAGGAGTACGACCAGATCCAGCTGATGAAGTCGGGTCGCGGCGGCTTCGGCGGCATGCCGGGCGGCGGCGGCGTCAACCTCGAGGACCTGTTCGCCAATTCGGGCGGCTCAGGCGGGTTCTCCGACCTCTTCGGCGGCCTGTTCGGCGGCGGTGGCGGCGGCGCCCACCGGCGCCGCAGCGGCGCGCAGCGCGGCAACGACCTGCGCACCCACATCACGCTCGACTTCGCCGACGCGGTCAAGGGCACCACGACCGAGCTGCGGATGCGCGCGCCGGGCGAGTGCGAGACCTGCCACGGCTCGGGCGCGAAGCCCGGTACGGCCCCGAGCACCTGCCCCCGCTGCAACGGCCGGGGCCTGGTCACCGAGAACCAGGGCGCGTTCAGCTTCGCCCAGCCCTGCCCCGAGTGCGAGGGCACGGGCACCGTCGTCACCGACCCGTGCGCCGACTGCGGCGGCACGGGCGCGACCACGAAGGACCGCGTCATCACCGTGCGCGTCCCGGTGGGCATCGGCGACGGCCAGTCGATCCGCCTGGCCGGGCGCGGCGCGCCCGGCGAACGCGGCGGTCCCGCGGGCGACCTCCTCGTGAAGGTCGCCGTCCGCACGCACCCGCTGTTCGCCCGCGACGGCGACAACGTCACCGTGCGCCTGCCCGTCTCCTTCCCGGAGGCCGCGATGGGCGCGAAGGTGAAGGTGCCTACCCTGGACGGCCCCGTGACCTTGAAGATCCCCGAGGGGACCCCGACCGGGCGCGTGCTGCGCGTCAAGGGCCGCGGCGTCCCCGGCAAGGGCGACCTGCTCGTCACCGTCGACGTCGAAGTGCCCCAAGTGCTCTCGCCCGAGGCCCGCGAGGCCCTGGAGAAGTACGCGGCCGCGTCCCCGGCGGCCGACCGCTCGAAGCTGGAAGAGCTGACGGGCCAATGATCGCCTTGGCGGGGAACGCGATCCGCGACTCGGCGCTCCTGCGCCGGGCACGCCGGGACGCCGCGATAGCGGCACGCCCGGCGGCGTTCGCCCCTGCGCCGCCGAGCGAGCGCGAGCCGCGGTCGGTGATCGCGAAGGCGAAACACGCGATCGGCGACTCGGCGCTGCTGCGCCGATCGCGCGGCAAAGCCGTGAACGCGGCAGTCCCGCCCGCGCCGCTGACGGACCCTGCCGGGTCGTCCTTGGCCGCCAAGGCGAAACACGCGATCGGCGACTCGGCGCTGCTGCGGCGGGTGCGCCGCCGCGCCGCCACCGACCCGGTGGCGGTCGTCCCCGTGCAGACGGTCGAGCGCCGCGAGCGACTGGAACCGTCCGAGCCGCAGCCCGAGACGACGACCCGCCGAGGCCTGCTGCGCCTGCGGCCGCGTTTCGTCCGCGCGCCGCGCGAGGCCGCCGCCGCCGAGCGGGTGCCGGTGCGCTACCGCGTGGCGCGGGCGGTCGGCTCCGCCGCGAGCGCGCTGCCCCGGTCCCGGGCCGTGCGCGTGGGCACCGCCGTCGCCGTGGTCGTCGCCGAGAACCAGGGCATCCTGCGGGCCGGGCTCACCGCTGCGAGCGCCGTTCCGGTGCTGCGCCCGTACGTGAAGGTCGCGGTAGCCGCGACCAGCGCCATCTCCGTGGCGCATCGCGTCATCCGGGCGAAGGACAAGGCCGCAGGAGTCGTCTCGGCGTTCCGCGCCCCCGCCGCAGACGCCGGGACCGCCAACGCGGGCAACGGCTTTGCGCTCGGCTCCACGCCGCCCGCGGGCGGCCGCGGCGAGCCGGACCCCGCCCGGTTCGCGAACCCGGCGGCCTACCGCCCCAGGCCTGCCCGCCCGACGCCCGTTCCCGTTCAGGCGAACGATGGCGCGAACCCGGAAGACTTGGCGGCCCGATGATGTTGCAACCGGTGATGATGCAGAAGGTGCGCTTCCGACTCGCCCGTCTCCCGTGGACGGCGGAGCCGTCCGTGCCCGGCGCAGACCGGGCCGCCGTGCCCGGCACCCGCGACGGGAACCCCGCCGCGACCGGCAGACGCCGCACCGGCGTGCTGCGTCCCGGCAACCGCCGGGATGCCGCGGCGCGGCAGGCGAGGAACGAGCGAGGGAGGGAACAGTGACCGCTTCGGACCAGCACGGCCCCGGGCCGCACGACACCGACCGCACCGCCGCGCGCTCCGGCGAGACCGCCGCGCGCCGTCCGGCCGACCGGCCCGCCGACATGAGCGCCCGCCACCACGTGCGCATCGAGATCGCCTACCACCAGCGCCTCCCCGGCGGCAGCGGCGACGAGATCGACTACGACGCCAAGATCCTCGCGATCTCGGCCGCCGCCGAGATGGCCGGGATGCACCCGCAGACCCTCCGCCAGTACGACCGGCTCGGCCTCGTCGAACCCGCCCGCACACCGGGCGGCGGCCGCCGCTACTCCGTCCGCGACGTCACGCGCCTGCGCGAGATCCAGCGCCTGTCCCAGGACGAGGGCGTGAACCTCGCCGGGATCAAGCGGATCATGGACCTCGAACGCGAGGTCCAGGCCGTGCGCGCCGAGGCTGGGGCCGCCGTCGAGGAGCTCGCCCGCGAACTCCAGCGCGCCCGCGCGCAGCTCGCCGAACTGCAGGCGATGGCCGGTCCGTTCGGCCGCACCACCGACATCGTCTTGTGGCGCGGCGAACAACGATGACCGCTTGCCTCCCTGCTCCGTCCCGTTAAGATCGGGCCCATGCGACGAAAACGACGCTCCATCGCGGCAGGCAAGCCGCGCCGAGCCCGACATCGAAGTCCCCGGCCCGGAAGCGGCGACCCGCTCCGGGCAACGGAACCGAACAGTGCCGCCGCACGGCACCAGGGGCGTGAGCAATGCTCATAGCCATCGGACTGGTCATCATCCTGGCCGTCACCGCCGCCACCGGCTTCTTCGTGGCGCTCGAATTCGCCTACACCGCCGTCGACCGGGCCAAGCTCCACGACATCGCCGACGGCCCCGACGCCCGCCGCGCCGCCCGCGCCCGCCGGGCCCTCCAGATCTGCTCCCAGCTCTCCTTCGTCCTCTCTGGCGCGCAGCTGGGCATCACCGTCACCGCCCTCTTCGTCGGCTTCTTCGCCGAACCGTATCTGGGCCAAGGACTCGCGGACCTCCTCGGCGTCGCCGGAGTCCCCGCCGCGCTCTCGGTCACCCTCGGCGTCACCATCGCGTTCGTGTTCGCCAACGTCGTCCAGATGATCCTCGGCGAACTCGGCCCGAAGAACCTCGCGATCGCCCGCACCGAAGCGCTCGCGCTCGCCCTCGCGGCCCCCACCCGCGCCTACATGACCGTGTTCGGGCCCGTCATCCGCTTCTTCGACGTCACCTCCGTCAAGCTCCTCAAGCTCATCGGCATCCACGCCGTCGAAGAGCTCGAGCACAACGCCACCCCCGAGGACCTCCACCGCATCATCGACGTCTCCCGCGACGAGGGCGCCCTCGACCGGGGCCTGTCCGAACTGCTCGACCGCGGCCTCGACTTCACCACCACCGTCGCCGACCAGGCCATGACCCCGCGCGTCAACGTCCACACCCTCCCCGCCGACGCCACCGTCGCCGACGCCGTCGAGGCGCTCGCCGGAGGCCACTCGCGCTTCCCGGTCGTCGGCGACGACGTCGACGACCTGCGCGGCGTCGTCGGCATCAGCCAGATCATCGGCGTCCCCCGCGAGGACCGCGGCACCGTGACCGTCGGCCAGGTCGCCGACCCGGCCCTGCTCGTCCCCGCGTCCCTGCCGCTCCCCACCCTGTTGGAGCGCATGCGCAGCCAGCACCGCCAGCTCGCGTGCGTCGTCGACGAGTTCGGCGGCTTCGCCGGGATCGTCACCCTCGAAGACCTCGCCGAGGAGCTCGTCGGCGAGATCCGCGACGAGCAGGACCGCTTCGAAGCCGTCCCGGTCTCGCTCGCGGGCGGCGCCTGGCTCATCCCCGGGCGCTGGCGCATCGACGAGGTCGCCGACGCCACCGGCATCGAACTCCCCGAAGGCGAGCACTACGAGACGATCGCGGGCCTCGTGATGGCCCTGCTCGGCCGCATCGCCCACCCCGGGGACACGGTCGAAGTGGACACCGTCCCGGGCGACCGCATCTACGACGCGGACGGCGACGGCCTGGCCGACCCGGCCCCGCGCACCGTGAAACTCGTGGTCGTCTCCTGCGCACGTCATGTGCCGCAGGCGATCGAGCTCCGGCCCGCGCCCGTGGGCGAAGCCTCGGCGGAGGTGGACGCGTGAGCACCGGACCCGCACTGCTGATCTCCGTACTCCTCCTGGCCGCCAACGCGTTCTTCGTCGCCGCCGAGTTCGCCCTCGTGGCCTCCCGGCAGCACCGGCTCGAACAGGACGGCTCCCGCGCCGCCCGCGCCGCCCTGCGCGGCACCAGGAACCTGTCGCTCATGCTCGCGGGCGCCCAGTTGGGCATCACCGCGTGCACCGTCGGCCTCGGCGCGCTCGCCGAACCGGCGCTGGCGCACGCGATCGAGGTCCCGTTGGAGGCCGTCGGGCTCGAGTCGGCGGCGCACCCGATCGCGTTCGCGATCGCGCTGCTCGTCGTCGTGTTCCTGCACATGGTCGTGGGCGAGATGATGCCGAAGTCGTGGGCGATCACCCACCCCGAGTCGTCGGCGATGGCGCTGATCTGGCCGTTCACCGGCTACGTGTGGCTGACGAAGCCGATCCTGCTGGGCCTCAACCACGGCGCGAACGCGATCCTGAGGGCGTTCAAGGTCGAGCCGGCCGACGAGAAGGCGCAGGCGCACTCGCCGGAGGAGCTGCGGTACCTGCTGCGGTCCTCGGCCGAGGCGGGCGTGCTCGGCGAGCCTGAGCACCAGATGCTCACGCACGCCATCGAAGTGCAGCGCCGTCCGGTCGGCGAGCTGTCGATCCCGTGGCCTGAGGTCGTGACGATCAAGGCCGGTTCCACTGCGGTGCAGGCGGAGGAGCGCAGCCGCGACACGGGCCGTTCGCGCCTGGTCGTGGTCGACGCGCAGGAGCGCCCGGTCGGCCTCGTCCACGTGCGCGAGGCCGTGCAGGCCGAGCCGGGGGCCGCGGTCGCCGACCTGGCCGCCGCGCCGCTGCTGGTGGGCGCGGAGACGACCGTTGCCGCGGCGGTGGCGCTCATGCGCCGCCAGCGGGCGCAGCTCGCGCTCGTGACGGGCGCGGACCGCGAGGTCACGGGCCTGGTCGCCATGGAGGACCTGCTCGAGGAGATCATGGGCGACTTCTACGACGAGACCGACAAGCTCCGCTAACGCGTCGAACACAGTAGAGGGCCTCGCCAGGGTTGCGACTCTGGTTGAGGCCCTTTCATTTTTCTACTTCTAGACGTTTTCGGCGCGACACGCGGCGCGGGCGTGTTCGTCTCCGGTTTCGGGCCCTTCAGGCGTGATCATGATTCATCAACCGTTTCCTGTGACTCTGGAAGACCATGTCGAAATTCTTCGAGGAATCCGGGCCCGAATTCGCTGTCGCCATGCGCGGCTACGACCGCAATCAGGTCGAAGAGTTCACTTCCCGGCTGTACCAGAACATCAAGACCCACGAGCAGCACCGCGACGAGGCGTCGCGGGCATTGGAGGCCGCTGAGACGCAGCTGCGCCGCGCCGAGGAGCGCATCACCGCCCTGGAGCGGCGCGTCGCCGACCGCGCCACGCAGATCGCCGAGGCCGAGGCCCCGACCCTGGCCGGGCTCGGCGCGCGCGTCGAGAAGATCCTGCGCGCCGCCGAGCAGGACGCGGGCGTCCAGAAGGCCGACGCGAAGCGCCAGGCCGCCGCGATGCTGAACGAGGCCCGCGCCGAGGCCGAGTCGATGATGCGCACCGCCCACGCCGAGGCCGCCGACATCACCGCCACGACCGACCAGGACGTCACCGAGATCCGCGCCCGCGCGGTGAACGAGACGACCGAGCTGCGCGAGAACGCCCGCCGCAACCACGACCTGGCCCTGGCCGACGCCCACCGCGAGGCGCAGACCGCGCAGAGCCAGTCGCGGGCCGAGGCCGAGAAGACCCGTTCGCAGGCCGAACGCGAGATCGCGGTCCAGCGGGCCACGGCCGAGCGCGAGGTCACCGAGCTCAAGGCGCACGCCGCCCGCGAGTCGGACGAGCAGCGCAACGCCGCGCAGCGGCTCCTCGCCGAGGCCGCCGAGCACCGCAAGAAGAAGACCCAGGAGCTCATCCTGGCCGAGGCCGACCGGCGCGAGCGCGCCCAGAAGGAGGAGGCCGACCGGCACCAGCAGGCCATCGCGACCGCGCAGCGGATCGTCTCGGAGGCCGAGGATCGGCTCGCGCTCGCCGAGGAGCGGGCCCGCAGCTCCGAGAACCGCTCGGTGGAGCGCCGCGAGGAGGCCGACCAGCAGGCGAAGGACGCGCTGCAGCGCGCCGTCGAGCAGTCGAAGGTCGTCAAGGCCGACGCGGTGAAGGAGGCGGACCGCCTGCGCCGCAACGCGGAGGAGCGCGCCGCCGAGCGCGTGCAGCCGCTCGCCGAAGAGGTCGAGGCGCTCTCGCGCCAGCGCGACAGTGCGGGCTCGAACCTGACGGACCTGCGCCGCCAGCTGGGCCTGGTCTCGGGCGAGGAGGAGCCGACGCTCGCGGGGTCGTCCGCCGGGTCGTCGTCGAGCGGGTCGAGCTTCGACCTGCCTTCGGCAGGTAGCGGCTACGAGTCCCCGGCGTCGCTGGGGGTCTTCGAGTCGGAGTCGGCGCCGCTGCCGATCAACAAGCAGCGGGACGGTTCGGACATCGACCGCACGCAGCAGCTGCCGGTGGTCCGTTAGGCCGCAGTACCGCAAAAAGAAGAGCAAGGCCGCGCGCCGCGGTCGGCCGGGAAGGGAGCGAAAACGCTCTCAGCACTGGCCGACCGCGGCGCGGCCCTATATTATAAATAAACTGAACTAATTCGGTGGGGGCGGCGCACCGCCCCCGCACACCCCCCGGGCCCGCGAAGCCGCGCGAGCCGAACAGCGCCACAACCAGCACAGGAGCCCCCGCACATGCAGCGCCGCATCTCGCTGATCCCGCAGCCGCAGCAGCTCAACGCCGCAGACGGCGACCTCGACTTGAGCATCCTCAGCGCCATCAGCGCCGACCCCGGGCTGCACCCCCTGGCCTGGCTCCTCTCCGACCTCCTCAACCGGGGCACCGGCCTGCGCCTCCCGGTCGTGCAGGCCGCCGCGGAAGACGCCGCCGGAGGCCGCGTCCTGCGCCTCGCCCTCGAAGGCGACCGCCCCGAGGACTTCACGACCGCCGCCGAGGCCTACCGCCTCGACGTCACGGCCGACGGCGTCGACCTCGTCGCCGCCCACCCCGCCGGGATCGCCCGCGGCATCGCCACCCTGCGCCAGCTCCTCCCCGCAGACGCGCTCCGCGAGGCCCCCGCCGCCGAGCCCGTGCTCCCGTTCGTCGCGATCCGGGACGAGCCGCGCCTGCGCTGGCGCGGCGTCATGCTCGACGTGGTGCGGCACTTCCAGCCGAAGGACTTCGTGCTGAAGATGATCGACCGGGCGTGGCTGCACCGGCTCAACGTCGTGCACCTGCACCTCAACGACGACCAGGGGTGGCGTTTCGAGGTGCCCTCGCGCCCGAAGCTCATCGAGGTCGGGTCGTGGCGGCCGGAGACGAAGCTCGGCCACGCCCGCACCGAGGCGGGTTACGACGGGACGCCGCACGGCGGCCACTTCTCGGTCTCGGACCTGCGCGAGATCGCGTCGTACGCGCGCGAGCGCCACATCATGATCGTCCCCGAGGTGAACCTGCCGGGCCACGCCCGCGCGGTGCTCGCCGCCTACCCCGAGCTCGGGGCGGGGCAGGACCAGTCGGTCTCCGGGACGTTCGGCGTGTTCGAGGAGGTCCTGGAGCCGACGCAGGCCGCGCTGGACTTCGCGCTGGAGGCGTACACGGCGATCGGGGAGGTCTTCGACGGCCCGTTCGTGCACATCGGCGGCGACGAGGTGCCGATGACGCAGTGGGAGTCGTCGCCGGTCGCGCGCGAGCTCATGGAGCGCGAGGGCATCACCGACGTGCGCGGCGTGCAGGCGTGGTTCACGAAGGCGTTCTGCGACCACCTCACGGGCATGGGCAAGCGGGTGATCGGCTGGGACGAGATCCTCGACGGCGGCGCGCCCGCGGACGCCGCGGTGCAGGTGTGGCGCAACGAGGCCTACGTGGAGAAGGCCCTGGAGGCCGGGCACGAGGTGCTGGTGAGCCCGCAGACGCACGTGTACTTCGACCACTACGAGAGCGACGATCCCGAAGAGCGCCTTCGCATCCACGGCCTGACCCCGATCGCGAAGGTCGCCGAGTGGGACCCGGTCCCGCCGGGCATCGACGCCTCCAGGATCCTCGGCGTCCAGGCGCAGCTGTGGTCGGAGTACCTGCCCGAGCCGCGCGACGTGGAGTACGCGGCGTTCCCGCGCCTGGCGGTGTTCGCCGAGGTCGCGTGGACCGGTCAGCAGGTGCGCGAGGCGAACCCGGTCCTGGACCGGCTCGAGGCGCATCTGGACCGCCTGCACGCCATGGGCATCGGCTACCGTCCGCTGACGGGCCCGAAGCCGTGGCAGAAGGGCGGCACGGGCCGGTACGAGCGCTTCGACTGGGAGTTCACCGCGCCCGAGGTCGAGTAGCCCCCGAAACGTCTTGGTATGAAACGAAACCCGTGCGGGCCGAAGGATCGGCCCGCACGGGTTTCTCTACTATGAAATCAGTCCCCGACGGCGGTATCGGCGCATTGCGGGTCAGCAGCAGGGTCAGCAATCGGGACCGCCGGTGCCGCCGCCGGGGAGTCTGCGTCCCGGGCCCCGCCGGGCCCGGGGGAGCTTCCGCTGCCGCTAGGGGCGCCCGTACCCGTCGATGCCCATGATGTCGATGTCGGCGATCTTGACGACGGTGGTCGAGTTGGGGGCGTGGATGATCTGGTCGCCGCCGATGTAGATGGCGACGTGGCTCAGGCCGTTGTAGAAGACGAGGTCGCCTTCCTGGAGCTCGTCGCGGGAGATACGCGCGGTCTCGTTCCACTGCATCTCGGTGTTGTGCGAGAGCGAGACGCCGACCGCGCCCCACGCGCCCTGGGTGAGGCCGGAGCAGTCCCACTCGTCCGGCCCGGCCGCGCCGTACACGTACGGGTCGCCGAGCTGGTCGTACGCGAAGTCGACGACGCCGGAGGAACCGGTGTAGTCGCCCCAGTCGGGCTCGGGGTTCTCCTCGGCGTACGCGTCGTCGTACTCCTCCTCGAGGGCGGCGATCTCGTCCTCGATCTCCTCCTGCTGCTTCTCGATGTCCCCGAGGATCTCGTCGGCGCTCGCCTTGAGCGTCTCCAGTTCCGTCCTGCGGGTCTCGAGCTCCTGGACCTGGGTCAGGTTCGCCTGCAGCGCCTCGTTCTCGGCGGCGGTGAGGTTGTCGAGGTACATCAGGCGGTCGGCGAAGTCGGCGGGGTCGCCGGCGAGCACGGAGTTGACCATGGCGAAGTCGCCCGCGGTGTACGCCGAGGCGGCGTATTCGGCGAGGGCCTCGTTCGCGGCGGCGGTGGACGCTTCGAGGTCGGGCAGCTGGGCCTCGATCTCGGCGATGAGCCGGTTGGCGTCGTCGAGCTCTTCGCGCTTGGCGTTGTAGTCCTCGATGACCTTCTCGAGCTCGGAGTGGCGCTCGTCGATCTCGGCCTGGATCTCCTCGCTCGTCTGCGCGTTCGCCGAAGAGGTCGTGAACAGCGAGGCGGTCACGGGGATCAGTGCTGCGGCCATGACGGCGGCAGTGATTCGCCGGGTACGCACCAGGGAGGCGCTCCTTCCTTTGGCCGCCTACCGGGTTAGCTGTCGGGTTCGGGCGGAAGGAAGGGTCGCCCTACGCGCCCGGGGACGCGATTCACCCCGTCGGCTCTGCGTTGGACGCCGACTGCTGGTTCCCCGGTTCAGTGGGACTGGGGTGCCCCTCCGACTCGGCGGTGCCGCTCGGCGGGTGCGGGGTGCCCCCGAGTTTCCGACGCGACGGGTTCACGTTAGAGGCCCTTGTGGCCCTTGACAAGGGCGGGGGGAGAATTTTTCACACAATGGCACGGAATACTACGGGCCGCTGCACTGAGCTGACGAGCAGTTGCCGAGATACCCCTAAGGGGTATAGACTGGCGACCGGAGGGAAACGAACATGGCGAACGAACCGACCGACACAGCGGAGCCGACCGAGGGTTCGCCCGCGCACGACGGCCACGACCACTACTGGTACCACGGCGACAAGGCGGCCATCACCCGCCGCCTCAAGCGCATCGAAGGCCAGATCCGGGGCATCCAGCGGATGGTCGACGACGACCAGTACTGCATCGACATCCTGACCCAGATCTCCGCCTCCACCAAGGGGCTCCAGGCCGTCGCGCTCAACCTCCTCGAAGGCCACCTGGCCCACTGCGTCGCCGAAGCGCAGACCTCGGGTGACCCGACCGCCGCCGAAGCCAAGGTCAAAGAGGCCTCGGACGCGGTGGCCCGACTGCTCAGAACCTGAACACCACCGCGCCCACCGAAGGAGAACCAATGGAGACCGTCTACGAAGTCAAGGGCATGACCTGCGGCCACTGCGTCGGCAGCGTCACCCAGGAGCTCACCGCCCTCCCCGGCGTCCAGAACGTCGCCGTCGTCCTCGAGACCGGCAAGGTCACCGTCACCAGCGAGACCCCCCTCACCGACGACGCCGTCCGCGAAGCCGTCGACGAGGCCGGGTACGAACTCGTCGGCCAGGCCTAGCCTGCACACCCGGAAAGGCCCTGAACACCCGTTCACCGGGTGTTCAGGGCAAATTTATGGCTCGCAAGCTTCGCCAAGGCCGCCTCTTCGTTGCCGCGGCCGGGTGTCCCTGAAGTACAGTCGGTGACATGGCAGTCTCCGACGACGAACGCTCCGTAGAGCTCGACGAGGACTTCTCCGTGCTCCCGGACCAGACCTCCGACGACACCGACCGTGGCTGGGGCGAGACCCCCGTACGCCGCCCCCGCAAGTCCGAGTTCTCGGCCCGCGACCTCGACCTCCTCGCCGAACGCCCCCCGCACTGGTAGCCCCAGGCACGAAAAAGGCCCGGACCCCGGAGAGGGAGGCTCTCCAGAATCCGGGCCTTCGTTCACCTGCCCTGGGGGACAGGATTTGTTGTGTCGAGCAGTTGGTCTCTCGTAGCCGCTAGCCCTTCACCGCTCCGCCCGTCAGGCCGGAGACGATATAGCGCTGCAGGCTCATGAACACGCCCACCGTGAGCACCGAGGTCAGCAGCGTCCCCGCCGCGAAGATCCCGAAGTAGCTCGCCGGCGAGTTGTCCGCCGTCAGCGTCTTCAACCCCACCGCGAGGGTCATCTCCGGCCGGTCGGTCAGGAACAGGCTCGCCAGCACGAAGTCGTTCATCGTGCCCACGAACGCCAGGATCCCCGAGATCGCGATGATCGGCGCCGCCAGCGGCAGGATCATGCCGAAGAAGATCTGCGCGTGCGTCGCGCCGTCGATCGTCGCCGCCTCGTCCAGCTCCTTCGGGATCGTGTCGAAGAAGCCCTTCATCAGCCACGTCGAGACGCCCAGCGCCCCGCCCATGTACACCAGCATCAGGCCGAGCTTCGTGTTCAGGCCGACGATCGGGTAGTACTCGCCGAGGCTGCCGAAGATCAGGTACAGCGCCACCACGGCCAGGAACGCCGGGAACATCTGGATGAGCAGGAGGAACAAGAGCATCGGGCGGCGGCCCCTGAACCGGAACCGGCTGAACGCGTACGCCGCGAGCGACGAGATGAAGATCGAGATGAACGCCGCCGGGATCGCGATCACCAGCGAGTTCATGAACCACGACGCGAACGGCACGTTGTCGTCGGTGAACAGTTTCTGGAAGTTGTTCAGCCCGAACTCGGTCGGCAGCAGGCTCGTCGAGGACATGGTGCCGTTCGGGTTGAACGCCGCCGACACCACGTAGACGATCGGGACCAGCCCGAACACCAGGACCGCGATGGCGACGACGTGCCGCCAGCCGGTGTCTCCCGCCCACTTCAGGAACGGGTGCCTGCCTTTGCGCTGCAAGGGAACGTTGTCCGTCATGAGTACACGTCCTCCTGGTTGCGGGTGAAGCGGAACATGAACGCCGAGATGGTGGCGACGATGAGGAAGATGAACACGCTGATCGCGCTGGCGAAGCCGTAGTCGGCGCTGGAGGCGCCGAAGGCCTGCCGGAACGCGTAGGTGATGAGGATGTCGGTGCCGCCGACGGCGTCGCCGGCGGTGAACGGGTTGCCGCCCGAGAGCAGCTCGATCGCGTTGAAGTTGTTGAAGTTGAACGCGAACGAGGAGATCAGGAGCGGCGTGAGGGCGATGAGCAGCAGCGGCAGCGTGATCTTGCGGAAGGCGGTCACGCCCGTCGCGCCGTCGATCTTCGCGGCCTCGAGCGAGTCGGACGGGAGCGCCTGGAGCGCGCCGAGGCAGATGAGGAACATGTAGGGCCAGCCGAGCCAGGTGTTGGCGATGATGACCATCGCCCTGGCCGACCAGGTGCCGCCGTACCAGTTCACGTTGAGGTTGAACAGCTCGTTGATGAGGCCGAAGTCGCGGTTGAACATCTGCGCCCAAACCAGCAGCATCGCGAAGGACGGCATGGCGTACGGCAGGATCATGAAGGTCCGGTAGAGCTTCGTGCCGCGCATCGAGGGCTTGTTGAGGGCCATGGCGGTGCCGAGGCCGATCGCGAACGTGAACAGGACCGACGCGGCCGCGAACATGATGTTCCAGGTGAAGACCCCGAGGAAGGGGCCGCGGATGTCGGGGTCGGTGAGGACGTCGAGGTAGTTGTCGGCGCCGATGTTGACGCGCCAGCCGACGAGCGCGGCGTCGCCGTCCTCGGTGAGGAAGGTGCCGGTCTCGTTGTCGGCGGTCCAGACGGTGCCGGTGGCGGAGTCGGTGATGCAGTCGCAGGCCTCGGAGTAGGACCTGGTGGAGGTGCCTTCGAAGGCGGAGAGGCCCTGGACCTTGATGCCGGACTCGGGCCCGGTGGGGACGGCGAGTTCGGCGAGTTCGGCCTGGCGCTCGTTGAGGTCCTGGAGGGTCCAGACGGTGTAGCCGGGGGCGGCGGTGACGCGCCCGGCGGCGTCGAGGGTGGCGCCGTCGAGCTCGGTGAGGCCCTCTTCGGTTCCGGCCCAGGTGCTGCCGTCCTCCTGGTCGGTGAGCAGGAGGGTCAGCTCGCCGGTGGAGGACTCGCCGACGGAGAAGAGGTAGGTGGCGCCGCCGGTCGGCTGGACGCCCGCGGCGACGATCGCCTCGATCGCCTGCTCCTTGTCGACGCGGTGCCCGTCCCCGTAGTTGGTGAAGGAGGTGCCGACGGTCATGACGACCGGGAGGATCTGGAAGGCCAGGAGCAGCAGGGTGCCGGGGATGAGGTACTTGAGCTGGATGGCCCGCTTCTGGAGGTAGACGTAGAAGAGGACGGCGGCTACGAGAGCCTCCAGGGCGAGGCCCCACCAGGCCTCGGCGGCGATGAGCGGCAACGCCGCCCAGACGGCCAGCGCCGCGACCACCGCGAGCACTGCGATCTTGATGATCAGACCCGCGGCGGTGGCAGAGCCGGCCGTCCGGGAACGTTGGTCGAGCACGTATGCGTTCCTTCGCTCGTCGAGGCTTTCCGGCTGGTTAGGAGGCGGCGACGGCGTCGCGGATCGCCTGGGCGGCGGTCTTGGCGGCCTCTTCGCCCGGCATGACCTGGTCGATCGCGTCGGCCTGCGCGCGGCCGAAGGGCTCCCAGACGGAGTTCATCGCGGGGATGTTCGGCATCGGGACGCCGTTCTCGCCGGCGGCGGCGAAGCCCTGGACGTCGGCGTTGTCGGCCGAGAAGGCCTCGGCGGCGGCGGTGAGCGCCGGGAGGCGGCCTCCGGCCTCGGCGAGGGCGAGCTGCAGGTCCTCGGTGAGGACGTAGTTGGTGACGAACTCCTGGGCGAAGACGGCGTTCGCGGCGGTCTTGGAGACGTAGAAGCCCTGGACGCCCAGGAACGGGGAGGCCGGGCCCTGGCCCTCGAAGCCGGGGATCGCGGTGACCTCGTAGTTGAGGCCGGCGGTCTGGACGTCGGTGAGCGCCCACGGGCCGGAGATCATGAGGGCGGTCTTGCCGTCGACGAAGAACGGGATGGTGTTGGTGGCGTCGATGGTGGTCTTGAGGACGCCGTCCTTGCCGAGCTGGGCGAACTTCTCGAACGCGGCGATGCCGCCTTCGGAGTCGACGCCGACGTCGTTCGGGTCGAGGGTGCCGGTGCCGTCGTCCTTGAACAGGTAGCCGCCCATGGAGGCGAACAGCGGGTAGGCGTTGTAGGCGTTGCCGTCCACGCCGGTCTCGACGGTGAGGACTTCCTGGGTGCCGGCGGCCTTGCCGAGCTCGACGAGCTCTTCGAAGGTGGCGGGGGCGGTCGGGACCAGGTCGGTGTTGCGGATGAGGCCGATGTTCTCGATCGCGTAGGCGACGCCGTAGACCTGGCCGTCGACGGTGAACGCCTTGACGGCGGTCTCGTTGAGGGCGGCCTTCTTGTCCTCGGCGAGGGTGATGGGGGCGATGACGCCGTCGGCGGCGAGCTGGCCGGACCAGTCGTGCGCGCCCACGACGATGTCGGGGCCCTGTCCCTGTTCGGCGGCGGCGAGGAAGTCCTCGCGGAGGGTCTCCACGTGCTCTTCGACGGTGACCTTGACGCCGACCTCCTTCTCGAAGTTCTTGACGAACTCCTTGAGGACGGGGGTGCGGGTCTCGTCGGCCCAGATGACCAGTTCGCCGGAGAACGCGGTGGTCTCCTCGGACGACGAGTCGCCGTCGTCGGAACCGCAGGCGGCGGCCGCGCCGAGGGCGGCGGCCGAGACGGCGGTGATACCCAGGGTCCTTCTACGCATGTCTGTTCTCTCCTCATTGAGGGGCCCCGGGGCGGGGGCCGGTGACCGGGGGCTCGCGCCCCGAACTCCCTAGAAGGTTAGCAAGATGTTTCAGAAACAGGAAACCCTTGCAACCAAACTGTTGCCAAATTTCAGATAGGCTACGCTGTCATCATGCGGCTTCGACTCTCTGACATCGCCCGGCAGGCCGGGGTCAGTGAGGCTACGGTGTCCCGGGTCCTCAACGACAAACCCGGGGTCGGTCAGCAGACCAGACAGTCCGTCCTCACTGCCCTCGACGTGCTCGGTTATGAACGCCCCCAGGCCCTGCGGAAGCACGCAATCGGCCTCATCGGCCTCGTCGTGCCCGAGCTCGAGAACCCCATCTTCCCGCTCTACGCGCAGACGATCTCCAATGTGCTCGCCGGTTCCGGCTACACCCCCGTGCTCTGCACGCAGACCCCCGGCGGGGTCTCGGAGGACGAGTTCGTCGAGATGCTCCGTGAAAGGGCTGTCGCGGGGATCATCTTCGTGTCCGGCCTCCACGCCGACACCACCGCGAGCACCGAGCGCTACCAGGAGCTGAAGGACAAGCGCCTCCCGGTCGCGTTCGTGACCGGCCACCCCGAGGGCGTCGAGGCGGCGTCCTTCTCCTGCGACGACTCCGTCGCCGCGCGCATCGCCGTGGAGCACCTCGCCGGGCTCGGCCACAAGAAGATCGGCCTGGTCTCCGGCCCCGACCGGTACTGGCCCGTGCGGCGCAAGATCTCCGGCTACCGCGCCGCGATGCAGGGCGTCGGCCCCGAGCTCATCGAGCTCACCCTCTTCGGCGAGCAGGGCGGGCACGCCGCCGCGTCGCGCCTCATCGACCGCGGCGCGACCGCCGTCGTCTGCGGCTCCGACATGATGGCGCTGGGAGCGATCCGCGCCGCCGAGGAGCGCGGCCTCAACGTCCCGCAAGACTTTTCCGTCGTCGGCTACGACGACTCGCCCCTCATCGCCCACACCAACCCCCCGCTCACGACCGTGCGGCAGCCGGTGCGCGACATCGCCACCGCCGCCGCCCGGGCACTGCTCGACGAGATCGCCGGGCAACCCACCCCGAACTCGGAATACCTCTTCCGACCCGAACTCGTCGTACGCGGTTCCACCGGTGCGGCGCCCCGAGAAGACTGAAAGGGAACCAACCGATGAGCCAACAATGGTGGCGCGACGCGGTCATCTACCAGGTGTACCCGCGCTCCTTCGCCGACGCGAACGGCGACGGCATGGGCGACCTGGAGGGCATCCGCTCCCGCATCCCCTACCTCGCCGAGCTCGGCGTCGACGCCATCTGGCTCTCGCCGTTCTTCGCCTCGCCCCAGAACGACGCCGGCTACGACGTCTCGGACTACCGGGCCATCGAGCCGCGCTTCGGGAACCTCGAGGACTTCGACCGGATGCTGGAGACCGCCCACGAGCACGGCATCCGCCTCATCGCCGACCTCGTCCCGAACCACACCTCCTCCGAGCACGCCTGGTTCAAGGCCGCCCTCGCCGCGGCCCCCGGCTCACCTGAGCGCGCCCGGTACTGGTTCCGCGACGTCGACCCCGCGCAGCCGGACACCCCGCCGAACAACTGGCAGTCGATCTTCGGCGGCCCGGCCTGGACCAAGACCGACGACGGCCAGCAGTGGTACCTGCACCTCTTCGACGCCACCCAGCCCGACCTGAACTGGGAGAACCCGGAAGTCCACGAGGAGTTCAAGTCGATCCTCCGCTTCTGGCTCGACCGGGGCGTCGACGGCTTCCGCATCGACGTCGCCCACGGCATGGTCAAGGCCGACGGCCTGCCCGACACGGGCGGGGACGGCACGATCGAGATGATCGGCACCACCCTGGCCCCGTTCTTCGACCAGGACGGCGTGCACGACATCTACCGCACCTGGCGCCCGATCATCGAGGAGTACGAGGGCGACCGGATCTTCGTCGCCGAGGCGTGGACGGACTCGGCCGAGCGCCGGGCCCTCTACCTGCGCCCCGACGAGCTCCACCAGGCGTTCAACTTCGACCTCGTCCTGGCCCCGTTCAAGGCCGCGGACTTCCGCAAGGCCATCGACGCGGAGATCGCCAACAACGCCGGCGTCGGCGCCCCCTGCACCTGGGTCCTCTCCAACCACGACGTCCAGCGCCACGTCACCCGCTACGGCGGCGGCGAGGTCGGCCTGGCCCGCGCGAAGGCCGCCACGCAGCTCCTCCTCTCCCTCCCCGGCGTCGTGTACGTCTACCAGGGCGAGGAACTGGGCCTCAACGAAGTGCTCGACCTCCCGGCAGAGGTCCGCGAAGACCCGACGTTCTTCCGCACCAACGGCGAGCAGATCGGCCGCGACGGCTGCCGCGTCCCGCTCCCGTGGACCCGCGAAGGCGACTCCCTCGGCTTCGGCACCGGCGGCTCCTGGCTGCCCCAGCCGGCCGACTGGGCGGACCGCTCGGTCGAGGCCGAGGACGGCGTCGACGGCTCCACGCTCGAGTTCTACCGGGCCGCCATCAACCTCCGCAAGACCTTGCGCGGCTCCGTCACGGACCTGACCTGGCTCGCCGACCCCGGCGACGACGCGTTCGCGTTCGACAACGGCGCCCTCGTCTGCGTCACCAACTTCAGCGACGAACCCGTCCCGGTCGCCGGCTACGGCACCGAGGTCCTCCTCGCCAGCACCCCCCTGGAGAACGGCACCCTCCCCGCGGGCGCGACCGTCTGGTTCGCCAAGTAACCCAAGGCAAACCGAAGCGGGGCGGCAGTCTTTCGACTGCCGCCCCGCTTCCGCGTCTCACCGCGGCATGTGGGGCGGCGGCGCCCAGCGGCGGGCGACTTCGGCGTTGAACCGCTGCCAGTCGGCGTCACGCAAGAGGATCCGGTAGACGGGGATCTCGCTCGAGTGCCCGTTGGCGTGCAAGACGAACAGCCGGTCGTCCCAGATGTACAGCCGGTCGGTCGGGTGGAGGGCGACGGAGTGGACGCCCATGCGCGTGCGGCTGCGCAAGCGCTCGGGCGTGATCGTGACGAGCGAGAAGCCGCGGAACACGACCACCAGCATCACGGCCACGCAGCACACCGCGCTGACACCCCACACCAGGTCGAACCGGTCGCCGCTGCGGTAACCGGAGACCGCGCTGGCGACGCCGGCGGTGCCGAGGACGCTGCCGATGAGCAGCGGGAACCAGAGGGCGATTCGCACGTTGAACGTCATCGTCCACATCTACCAGGCCGTGCGGTCTCCATGTGTCCCCGCTGTTCGAGGTCGCTTTCGAAGTGGCCCGCGGGTGGGCTCACGGTCCGATCAGACAGCAGGACCTGAACGGCAAGCGGGCCCGGCGATCTGCGCCGGGCCCGCTCATGCGTGTTCGGTGCTAGTCGAGCGCACCGGTGATGGCGAGCTGCGCGGCGGCGCCCCCCGAAAGGCCCGACAGGCTGACCGTGCCGGGGCTCTCCTGCCACGAGCCGTTGGCGTACCGGATCGTGTGCTTGATGGAACCACTGGACGTGACGATGGCGAACTGCATGTCGTCGTCCACTTCAGTCATGGAGATCGACTCGGGGACGAACGACGAGAAGTCCGAGAGCTTGATGAAGTTCTGCCAGGAGCCTGCTGCGTTGCGGAGGGTGTGGTAGAGCGCGTTCGCGGAGGTCTGGGCGATGATCTGGATCTCGCCGTTGACGCCCGCAACGGCCACGTCGGTGATCGTCCCGATCTCGCCGGCGACGTTCTCGACATTGCCCCACGCACTCCAGTCGCCGCCTTCGGTCCGAGAGCAGTGGCGGACGTAGCCGCCGGCGACGACCACGACGTGGAGCGTCGTGCCGATCCGGGTCGCGGCGACCTTCGTCTTGGTACCGGGCAGCGTGCCCGCCGCGTTCTCGACGTTCCCCCAGCCGCTCTCCTGCCAGGACCCGTCATGGTTGCGGAAGGTGTGGCGAAGCCCCTCCGCGCAGACGGCCACGACGTGCAGTTGCGACCCGGCAGAGGTGGCCGCGATGCTGGTGATCGAGGAGATCGAGCCGACCTGCCCTTCGACGTTGCGGAAGGGCGTCCACGAGCCGTCCGCGTCACGCACGCAGTGGGTTACGGTGTCGTCGCCGTTGGCGATGACCACATGCAGATCGTCGTACATTCCCGCCGCCGCGATCGCGGCGGGCACGCCCTGGTCGCCGGACTGGCCCTCCACATAGCCGAACCCCTCCCCCCAGGAACCGCTGTTGAAACGCATCTTGTGCTCCAAGGACCCGGAAACGGAGTTCACCAGCATCTGCATGTTCCAGTCGCGCGCCACAGCCACGGTGTCGTCGAACGACTTGTCGTAGCGCCAGGCCGTGTACGAGCCGGCCGAGTAGCTCGAGATGTTGCCGCCGGTGTAGCCGGTGCCGGTGACCATGTCGGTATTGGGGTTCGACATGTGGATGAACTTGAACTTGCCCGCGGCCTTGTCGATCCAGTTCATGAACATGACCGCGTGGCCGTTCGAAGTCGTGATGAGCGCGTCGCCGGGACGCATCGAGCCCTTGCTGACCGTGCTCGCGATGGAACCCCAGTTGCTGCCGGTCCAAAAGGAGTTGTCGGTGGCATGCCATGCCATCGAGATCATGCCCGAGCAGTCCGTACGGTACGAGTCGTTCCCCTCGACATCCGTGGCGTAGTTCGTCTGGCTGTACTGGATATCGCGGGAGAGCCAGTTCTTGGCGCGGTTCACGATTTCCGTCGTGCCGATAGAACCTCCCTTAGTGGATGCCGCTGCGGCAGGAGAAGCCACCAAGGCGGCGGCGGCCGAACCGACCAATGCGACACCGGGGATCGCGAGGAGGGACTTGTTGATCTGGCGGCGGCTGAGCGACTTCATGACCGTTTCCTTTTCGTCTTCGAGGGAGATACGCGAAATGAATTGACTTCGATCGCGGTGTTCGATGACGAAATCTTGTCCCACTGAAACCGTCTTCGCTAGTGGTCACTTTCGGCCTCATAAAGGTCTTGGCCGATTCATGACAAGAAATTCCGAGGTGTCCTGAACCGGCCATGGACAGTTTTGGCCACTGTCGCCGATGCAGTTTTCGCGAGAAGGTTCCTACAGAACGAATTGAATCCGAAAAGCGGATTCGAACCTTTGAAGGGAAACCCCGATGCGCCAGATCGCCGCCTCCGTGATCGCTCTCGCAGCCCTGTTCGCGCTGGCCCAGGCCACCGTCGTCGAGGCCGCTACGGTCGACGCCGCTGCTGTATCGACCGCGGGTGACTGGATTTGGGAGTAGCCGTGCGCGTCGCGCAGCGTTCTCAGCCCGGCTCAGGATAGGCCGTGCGGTGGATGTTCCATGAAACTGTGGGTCATCGATGTGCAATTCGCCGACCGGTCTCCGGAAATGGAGGCAGTGGTCGGCGCAGTCGTCTCCGAGAGTTCCTCCACGACAGAGGTGGAACATGTCTTCATCGAGCGGACCAGCTCTGATGCGATGGCGATCTGCTGTTACATGAGCCATACCGAGCCGTGCGCGCCCGCCGCGGACACCGCGCTGCTCATCCGGCGGGCCCTGGTCGCCGCGGCTCCCGCAAGCGGCTGGACGATCACCCGCATCCGCGAGGCTAGATGAGGTCACTCGGTTCGACGAGCCCTTCCGTCACGGCCAGTGCCCCGGTCTGGAATCGGCTTGATGAGCCGAGGTACGCCGTCAAGCGGTCGTGCAGGCGGCGGACGGTGCGTTCGGAGACTCCGAGTTTCCTGGCCACCGATCCGTCGGTGTGGCCCTGCGCCCACAGTCGAACCGCGTCGAGGTCCTGCTTCGAGAGGCCGTTCTCGTCGCGCCGCTTGCGCGCGCCGAGCGGCCGAGCGCTTTTCCAGTAGCAGCCGTAGAGGGCGACGAGATTCGCGACGAGGCCCGGCTCGGAGATGATCAGCGCTCCGTAGGCGGAGTCCTCGTTGTCGATGGGCACCACTGCGATCCGCCGGTCGACGATCAGCATCCGGTTCGGCAGCGAAGGCGCGAGCCGCACCTGTGCGCCCTGCTCGGCGATCCACTGCACGTGCTGGCGCGTCAGTTCCTCGTTCTGGGCGCTCTCCAAGTAGACGCAGCGCATGTCGATACCGCGGTCGAGGGTCTCCTGCGACAGGGTGCGGGCGGCGGTCAGCCCGGCTTCGGTCTGCGGACCTCCAGGGTTGAACGACCACACCTCGATCTGGCACGACTGCGATATCTGCGCGATGCGTTCACGCACCGCCGGGACTCCGATGACCCGGTCGACACCGATGGTGAGCGGTGCGAAGTCCTTGTGGGCGTTAAGATCGAGTAGCAGTTCGGTGACTTCGGTGCGGGCCTCCGCGAGCTGGTTCTGCTGTGCCTCCAGCACCGCCTGCTGCGAGTCCATCAACGTCAGGAGTCCGACCCGCGGGTCGACGGCTCGCCAGCCTCCTGTGTCCTCGGAGCCGGTCTCCACCAGTCGGGCCCTGGCGAGGGTCTCGAGTGCGTTGGTGACAGCGGACCGGTCGATGCCGAGCATCCGGGTCAGGTCGTCCACGCCGCGGTCGGGGTACGCGAGCATGGCGAGGTAGAGCCGCTGTGTTTCTGTGTCGATCCCGAGGGGCGAGAGCATGTATGTTCCTGTGGAGGCCGGTGTGAGAACAGGGGCCTGCATCGTAACGACTTCGACACGGTCGAGTCAACAGAAGTCTCACATCGTTGACCTGCGAGTTCCTGGTCCGCTCAAGAACAATTTGGACACATGAAGTGATACGGCGACGTAGCGGGATGTGGATCCGCGGAAAGGACCGAGCCCGGACCGTGAGAACGGTCCGGGCTCGTGAAGCCGTGCTTCGTCTTACTTGATCTTGTTGCCGGCGGAGCGGAGCTGCTGGCAGGCTTCGACGATGCGGGCGGCCATGCCGGCCTCGGCGAGCTTGCCGTAGGCGCGCGGGTCGTAGGCCTTCTTGTTGCCGACCTCGCCCTCGACCTTGAGCACGCCGTCGTAGTTCTTGAAGATGTGGTCGACGACGGGGCGCGTGAACGCGTACTGGGCGTCGGTGTCGATGTTCATCTTGATGACGCCGTGGTCGACCGCGTCGGAGATCTCCTGCGCGGTGGAGCCGGAGCCGCCGTGGAAGACGAGGTCGAAGGGCTTGTCCTTGCCGACCTTGGCGCCGACGGCGTCCTGGATCTCCTTGAGGATCTCCGGGCGCAGGTGCACGTTGCCGGGCTTGTAGACGCCGTGGACGTTGCCGAAGGTCAGGGCCGTCATGTAGCGGCCCTTCTCGCCGGCGCCGAGCGCTTCGACGGTGGCGAGGCCGTCTTCGACGGTGGTGTAGAGCTTCTCGTTGATCTCGGCTTCGACGCCGTCCTCTTCGCCGCCGACGACGCCGATCTCGATCTCGAGGATGATGTTGGCCTTGGCGGTGCGGGCGAGGAGCTCCTGGGCGATCTCCAGGTTCTCGGCCATCGGCACGGCGGAGCCGTCCCACATGTGGGACTGGAAGAGGGGGAGCTCGCCGCGGGCGACGCGCTCTTCGCTGATGGCGAGGAGGGGGCGCACGAACGAGTCGAGGTTGTTCTTCGGGCAGTGGTCGGTGTGGAGGGCGACCTTGACCGGGTAGTTCTTGGCGATCTCGTGCGCGGCGGCGGCGAGAGCCACGGAGCCGGTCACCTTGTCCTTGATGGTGGGGCCGGAGAGGTACTCGGCGCCGCCGGTGGAGACCTGGACGATGCCGTCGGACTCGGCCTCGGCGAACGCGGCGAGCGCGGCGTTGAGCGTCTGGGTCGAGGTCACGTTGATGGCCGGGTAGGCGAAGGAGCCAGCCTTCGCCCGGTCGAGCATCTCGTTGTATTCCTCGGGTGTTGCGATAGGCATGCTGCCTGCTCCTTAGACAAGTCGTTGATTGCTCCCCGACCGGGGGCGGTGCCCAGACGCCGCTGTCTGATGGCCTCGAACTATTGCGTCGAGATGAAGTATTGCCCACAGCCGTGTGAAGGCATAACTCAGGCTACCTGGTGGTTCACTGGCCGGGCGGCTTCGGGCGCGTCTACCGTGGGTTATATGAACTATCACCAGGAATGGGCGGACGAGTCCGGCGAGTTGTCCGAGTTCGACCTGGCGGACTCGGCGGAGCCCCCGGCCGAGGACGATCCGGAGGCGGCCGTCGAGGAGCCGGAGGCGCTGCCGGACGAGGTCGATCCGGCGGACGCGGCCGAGCAGCGCCGCGAGGTCCCGCAGGAGGACGACGAGCACCCCGAATAGCGGAAGGCCCGGCCCCGTGAACGCTCACGGGACCGGGCCTCACTGCCTGATAGGGCCGCTACTGCGCCAATGCAGGCTGGGCTGCGCCCAGCTACTCTGCCAAGGCAATCTGGGCTGCGCCCAGCTTGTCAAGCACCCAGGCGAGGTTGAACGCCTCTTCCTCCCACGCGTCGTACCGTCCGGAGCGCCCGCCGTGGCCGGCCTCCATCTCGGTCTTGAGCAGCACGTCGGACTCCGGGCTCTCGTACCGGAGCTTCGCGATCCACTTGGCGGGCTCGTGGAAGCCGACGCGGGTGTCGTTGAGGCTGGTCACGGCCAGGATCGACGGGTACCGCACGTCGCTGACGTTCTCGTAGGGCGAGTACGACTTCATGTACTCGTAGACCTCGGCGGACTCGAGCGGGTTGCCCCACTCCTCCCATTCGATGACGGTGAGCGGCATCGTCGGGTCGAGGATCGTGTTGAGCGCGTCGACGAACGGGACATCGGCGAGGACGCCCGCGAACCGCTCGGGGGCGAGGTTGGCGACGGCGCCCATGAGGAGGCCGCCGGCGGACCCGCCGCGGGCGACGATCCGGTCGGGCGCGGCCCAGCCGACGTCGACGAGGTGCTCGGCGCAGTCGACGAAGTCGGTGAACGTGTTGCGCTTGTGGAGCAGCTTGCCCTGCTCGTACCAGTGCCGGCCCATCTCGCCGCCGCCGCGGATGTGCGCGATCGCGAAGACCACGCCGCGGTCGAGGAGGCTCAGCCGCGCGATCGAGAAGTACGGGTCGATGGAGTGCTCGTAGGAGCCGTACCCGTACAGCAGGCAGGGGGCGGTGCCGTCGGCGGTGACGCCCTGCTTGGCGACGATCGAGATCGGCACCTTCGTGCCGTCCGCCGCCGTCGCCCACTCCCGGTACTGGACGTAGTCGGCGGGGTCGAAGTCGCCGAGGACGGGGGTCTGCTTGCGCAGGTGCAGTTCGGCGGCGTCGATGTCGTAGTCGTACACCGAGGACGGCGTGACGAGCGACGTGTAGCCGAGCCGGATCTGCCGCGAGTCGTAGTCGGGGTTGTCCCCGAGCCCGACGGCGTAGAGCGGCTCGTCGAACTGGATTTCGGTCAACCGACCGTTATCGAGGATGGCCACCTGCGACAGCCCGGCCCGGCGCATCGACACCACCACGTGGTCGGCGAACGCGTCCGCCGACTCGAGCCGGACGGCTTCGTCGTGGGCGATGACCTCGTTGAACTGGGTCGTGTCGTCGACCGGGGTCCACCCGAGGGTGAAGTTCTCGGCGTCTTTGTTGTGCAGCACCCAGAACCGGTCGCCCTGGTGGTCGACCGACAGCTCGACGCCTTGGACGCGCCCGTTCCCGAAGACCTGGAAGTCGCCGGTCGGGTCGGCCGCGTCGAGGTAGCGGACCTCGGTGGTGATCTTGGAGCCGGAGACGATGAACAGGTACTGCTCGGAGCGGGTCAGATCGATCCCGGTCCAGAACCGCTCGTCGTCCTCCTGGTGGACCAGGACGTCCTTGTCCTCGTGCTCGCCGAGGACGTGCCGCCACACCTGGTACGGCCGCCACGCGTCGTCCACTTTGGTGTAGAAGAAGACGGAGCCGTCGAGCGACCAGGACCCGCCGTAGAACACGTTCGGGATGTCGTCGGGGAAGTCCTCGCCCGTCCGCAGGTCCTTGAACCGCAGGGTGAACCGCTCGTCGCCGGAGTAGTTCACGGCGTAGGCCAGCAGGTTCCCGTCAGGGGAGACGTCGCAGGTCCCGAGGGAGAAGAAGTCGTGGCCCTCGGCGAGCTCGTTGCCGTCGACGAGGATCTCCTCGCCCTCGATCGCGGTCCCCGGCTCGATCTCGGGCGGCGTGTCGCCGTCGGCCTTGAGGCGGCACTGGATGCCGTACTGCTTGCCTTCCTCGGTGCGGCCGTAGTACCACCAGCCGCGCTTGCGGACGGGGACCGAGAGGTCGGTCTCCTGCGTGCGCGACTTGATCTCGCCGAAGATGCTCTTGCGCAGCGCCGCGAGGTGGGCGGTGCGCGCTTCGGTGTGGACGTTCTCGGCCTTGAGGTACTCGACCGTGGCGGCGTCCTCGGGGTCCTTGAGCCAGGCGTACGGGTCGTTCACGGTGTCGCCGTGGTGGGTTCGCGGGTGGTCGCGGCGGGGAGCCGCTGGTTTCGCTGCTTGCGTTTCCGACATGCCTCAACTGTAAGGGCCGCGCGCGGGACGCGCCGGTCACAGCACGGCCGCCTCGCTCCGCACATAAGTTACTCATGAGTAACATACTTGTGTTCACCAACCCGCGAAATCGCCCGAAACCGGGCGCACCGGCCTGTGAGGATAGTGTCCATGAGCGACAGGAGTGACGAGGCAGTGCCAACCGACGGCTCGCAAGCAGCGCCGAAGAGGCCAATTGACGGCTCGCAAGCAGCACCGCAGAAGCCAAGCGACGGCCCGCAGGCACCACCCGCCGTTCCGACCGACGGCCCGCAGGCACCGCCCGCAGCCCTACCCGCCGGCTCGCAAACCTCGCTGAACGCGCCAGCACCCGAAGCACCCCACGACGAAACCCGCCCCGCCGACGGCGACACCACCCCACCGCCCGGACCCGACGCTGCCCAGTCCACCGGCGACACCGCCGTCATGCCGACCACTCCCGCCACCCCCGCCGAAACCCCCACCCGGATCCAACCCGTCGTCCCCGACCGCACCCCCTTCCTCACCGCCACCGCCCTCACCGCCGCAGGACGCCAAGGCCCCGTCTTCACCGACATCAACCTCACCGCCGAACTCGGCCAGATCGTCGCCCTCTGCGGCGACGGCGGCGAAGGCCGCTCCTCACTCCTCCTCGCCCTCACCGGCCGCTTCCCCTTCCGCAGCGGCGAACTCCGCGTCGACGGCCAGACCAGACCCGGCCAGATCCGCCGCCGCTTCACCATCGCCCAAGCCGGACCCCCCATCCGCTTCGACCCCTACGCCACCGTCGCCACCTGCATCAAAGAGACCACCACCGTCTCCAAAGGCACCGCCACCCGCGCCAACATCAACGCCTGGCTCGACCGCCTCGCCGTCGACATCGACACCGGCGACACCTACGGCTTCCTCCCCCGCATCGACCAGATCCGCCTCGCCATCGCCTGCGCCGCCGCCAGCCGCACCCCCGCCATCGCCGTCGACGACACCGACACCGGACTCGACACCCGCGGCGCCGAACGCGTCTTCGACGCCCTCCGCACCGTCGCCGACGCCGGACAACTCGTCCTCGCCGTCTGCACCCGACCCGACCCGCCCGCCGACACCGTCGTCGACCTCCGCGCCCAACCCGCACCCGCACCCGACGCCCGCCGCCACGGCCGCGGCCGAAACGGAGACCCGCAGCAATGAGCCCGTTCAAACTCGCCGCAGCCGAACTCGGCCGCTTCCGCGGCCACCCCATCCGCACCGCCGCCCTCGTCGCCATCGTCCTCATCCCACTCGTCTACGGCGGCCTCTACCTCTGGTTCGCCTGGGACCCCTACGGCAAGCTCGAGCACATGCCCGTCGCCGTCGTCAACGAGGACACCGGCGCCACCGTCGACACCGACGGCCAGACCACCGCCATCAACGGCGGCGACCAACTCGTCGAACAACTCAAAGCCGACCCCATCTTCGACTGGCAGTTCGTCAACGCCGCCCAAGCCCGCCAAGGCCTCGAAGACGGCGACTACTACATGGTCATCACCGTCCCCGAAGACTTCTCCGCCCGCCTCGCCAGCCTCTCCGGCACCGACCCCGAACAAGCCACCGTCGAATTCGACCTCAACGACGCCAACGGCTACGTCGCCGGCATCATGGCCTCCACCGTCGAAGCCGAACTCCGCAACCAGATCAACACCGCCGTCTACGTCACCTTCGCCACCACCATCTTCGGCGACCTCACCGAACTCAACCAAGGCCTCACCCAGGCCGCCGACGGCGCGAACCAGCTCTCCGAAGGCATCGGCACCGCCCAGACCGGCGCAGCGGACCTCGAAACCGGCCTCGCCGACCTCACCACCGGCGCACAGCAAGTCGCCGACGGCACCGAACAAGTCAGCGACGGCGTCGACCAGGCCGTCGGCGTCGCCCAACCCGTCGTCGAAACCCTCGCCGACAACTGGACCCAGATCCAGACCGGCGCCGCCTCCGCCGCCGACCTCGCCGACCGCGCCAACACCGACCTCGACACCGTCTACAGCACCCTCTGCGGCGCCGACACCGCCGACCCCGACGCCTGCGCCCGACTCCAGACCTACATCGACGACGCCGACCAGGTCAACGACGACATCCAAAACGCCAACACCACCGTCCAAGGCACCTCCACCGACACCCTCGACCAAGCCTCCGCCGACCTCACCACCCTCCAGACCGGAGCCGCCGACGTCGCCGCCGGCGCCGACCAGGTCGCCACCGGCGCCGCCACCGCCCAAACCGGCGCCGGCGACCTCGCCGACGGCCTCGGCGACCTCAAAGACGGCGCCGACACCCTCGCCAACTCCCTCACCACCGCCGCCCAATCCGTCCCCAGCACCAACCCGGCCGACGACGCCGACAACGCCGAGGCCTACGGCAGCCCCGTCACCATCGACGAGGAGAACCTCAACCCCGCAGGCACCTACGGCCGCGGCCTCGCACCGTTCTTCATCGCCATCGCACTGTGGGTCTTCGGCCTCATGGGCTACCTCGTACTGCGTACGGTGAACAGCCGGGCGCTGGCCGGGCCGCTGCGCTCCGTCCCGATCGCGCTCGGCGGCTGGCTGCCGGGCGCGTTCCTCGGGATCCTCTCGGCGCTCGTCCTCTACCTGGCGGTCGAGCTCGGTCTGGGCCTCGACCCGAAGGACGCCCTCGACACGGTGGGCCTGTCGATCCTGGTGATCCTGACGTTCACGGCCATGGCGCACCTGTTCAAGCTGGCGTTCGGCACCGCCGGGAGCCTTCTCCTCGTCGTGCTGCTGATGCTGCAGCTGACGAGCGCGGGCGGCCTGTACCCGGTCGAGACGACGCCGAAGTTCTTCCAGGTCCTGCACCCGCTACTGCCGATGAGCTACGTAGTGGACGCGCTCCGCGTCACCATCAGCGGCGGCGAAACCGCCCACGTGGTGAGGGCGCTGCTCGTCCTGGCGGCCTACCTGATCGGCTCCCTGGCCCTCTCCTCACTCGTCGTCGCAGCGCGCAGAAGCTGGAAGCCGGACCGCCTGAACGAACCGCTGCAAGTCTGAGAACGAACGGCGCGGATGCCCGTCGGGCATCCGCGCCGTTCGTTCTCAGGCTCACCGTTCGGCTCGCGCTTCGGCTACCGCTCGATGATCACCGCGAGCCCGTCGAGGGTCCGGGCGAGCCCGAACTCGAACGCGTGCTCAGCGTTGTAAGCGGCGTCGTGGGCCTCGCCCGCGGCTTGGCCGACGCGCACGGCGGTCGGGAAGCGCTCGGTGTCGAGGACCTTCGCGAGGAGCGGCCCGTTGGCCTCCCACCACTCCTGGTCGTCGATGCCGCTGGCCGCGCGCTCGGCGTCGGACTGGGCGGCGTCCTGCGCGGCGGTGCGCACGAAGGCGAGCAGGTAGGCCAGGGCGTCGTCCATCTCGACGTCGCTGAGCCCCAGGCCCTCCAGCGCCCGCAGCTCATGCTCGTACTTGGCGCACTGGCCGGGCCCGAGCGGCGGCCTGCTCGGCGAGGCGGCCGCCGCCCACGGATGCGACCGGTAGAGCGTGTAGTTGTCCCGCGCCACGGAGGCGAGCCGGGACCGCCAGGGCCCGTCTTCGGCCGTCTGCTCCATCCGCTCGAACAGCGAGTCGAGCATGAGGGCGACGAGCTCGCTCTTCCCCGGCACGTACGTATAGAGCGTCATCGGGGCCTTGCCCAGCTCCTGCGCGAGGCGGCGCACCGTGACCGCTTCCAGCCCTTCGGCATCTGCGAGCCCGATCGCCGCGGCGACGACCTCGTCGACGGTCAGCTGCTTGCGGGGCCCGCGCCCGGTCTCCGGGGCGGCCCTCCAGAGCAGTTCGAGCAGGTTCGGTTTCGGTGCGTCAGTGGCGGCAGTCACGGAAGAATCCTATCCGACGAACTTGTACGCCGTACGACGTACGTTGTACAATATACAACGTACGAAGAAAAGGAGCCGCACATGCGCATCACCTCGTCCGCCGTCTCGCTCAATGTCGCCGACCCGACCGCCTCGGCCGAGTTCCTCAAGCGCCACTACGGCTTCGAGGAGGACATGGCCGCCGAAGGCTTCGTCTCGCTCTCCCGCCCAGACGCCGGCTTCAATGTCATCTTCCTAAAGACCGGCCTGCCCACCTTCAAGCCCGAAAGCGCGAAGGGCCACGCCGACGGCCTCCTCCTCGCCTTCGTCGTCGACGACATCGACGCCGAGTACGAGCGCGTCAAGTCCGAGGGTGTCGCGATCACCACGCCCATCGAGACCGAGGAATGGGGAGAGCGCTACTTCCAGACCGCGGACCCGAACGGCGTCATCATCCAGCTGGTCCAGTGGATGACCGAACCGGAAGCGGCTGCAAGTGCCTGACCTGCGGCGCGACCGCGATCCACAAAGTTATCCACACGAAGGAAACTCGCAGTCGACAGATGGCTACGGGCCGTGACACCGTTGGTACATGCGCCGAATGAACCGTGAGACCAGCACCGCCGCCTCGATCCACAAGGCTGTGTGCGGTGTGGACGCGGTTCGGGCGAAAGTTATCCACAGGCAAAAACTTCTTGTTGCGGGTAGCTCACGGAGAGTGTCAGCCTTGATACAAAAAAGCCATCTGGCCTTGCGGGATGGCGGCGACACAAAGGGTATCGCGAACGTCGCCATACCGAGACCGCGCGCGGGAACCCACCCGCGCGCGGTCCCCGCACGGGCCACACCTCCTCCATGGAGGAACGCCAGCGGGCGGCCGGGCACACCAGCCCGGCCGCCCGCAACACGAGTACCGCAACCACCGCACACCGGCCGCCCGCAGCACGACTACTGCAACCACTGCACACCGGCCGCCGACGCGGCGGTCGCAGCACGACTACCGCTGGGGCGCAACGGCCCCGGGCCGACGGCCGCTCAGGACAGGCGGAACAGCGCCGCGCTATGGGGCTGGAGCTTCGCCCGCAGGTGATCGCCGGGCACGATGTCCGAGCGGCTCCAGCAGTCCCGCACCTCGGCCGGCTGGTCCAGTCCCAGTGAGGCCCACGGCAGCTGCAGCTCGGCAGCCTCGGCGCCCCGGTTGAAGACGGCCGCGAAGGCGCCGTCCTCCGAGGCCCAGGCCACGTGCCGCCCCTCGCGCCAGACCTCCCGGGCCCCGGCGGGGTGCCGTTGGGCCGCGAGGACTTCGGGGTTGGTGAGCAGTTCGATCGTTTCAGCGCTCGACGTGGGCAGGTCGGCGCCGACCATGAGCGGCGAGCGGGCGATGCACCACAGGGTGAGCATGGTCTGCTGCTCGTCGGGGGTGAGCAGGCTCTGGCGGGGCTCGCCGACTTCGGCGCGGATGCCCATGTGGCCCAGGGGGAGCATGTCGGCGTCGGGCCAGTGGCCGGGGCCCGCGAAGGGGGCCCAGTCGCGGAGGAGGTCGAACTGGGCGTCGATGTCGCGCCAGCGGTCCCACAGGTCCGCGGAGATGCGCCACAGGTGGGAGTGGGCCTGGAGGTGCTGGGCGTGTTCGGTGGAGAGGCTCATGCCGGGGGAGAGGCTGAGCACGATGTCGCGGTCGGCGCGGTCGACCGCGTGCCAGAAGGCCTCGACCTCGTCCTCCCAGTAGGGGGCGATCATGTCGTCGGCCTTGATGTAGTCGACGCCCCAGTCGGCGAACTGGCGGACGAGCGCGTCGTAGTAGGCCTGGCCGCCGGGGTGGGAGTGGTCGATGCCCCAGTTGTCGTCGATCCAGGAGGAGACCCGCTCGCGGTCGGGGATCTGCGCGGCTGAGTACTCGCTGCCCTTGATGGGGGTGTCGGCGGCGACGGCCTGGCGGGGGACTCCGCGGAGGATGTGGACGCCGAACTTCAGGCCCAGGGAGTGGACGTAGTCGGCGAGGGGTTTGAACCCGGCGCCGCCCGCGGCGGAGGGGAAGCGGTTGGGGGCGGGCTGGGGGAGGCCGTACTCGTCGAGGGTGAGGCGGGTTCCGAGGTTGTAGCCGCCGGCGCGGGCCGCGGGGTCGTACCACTGGATGTCGACGACCACGTACTCCCAGCCGTGCCCGGCCATGTGCTCGGCGATGAAGGCGGCGTTGGCGCGGGTCTCGGCCTCGGTGACCGAGGTTCCGAACACGTCCCATGAGTTCCAGCCCATGGGTGGGATGGCAGCGAGTCGGGTCACAGAAACCTCCTCGGGGGTCGGGTCCCATTACGCTACCCGCGTCCTCCAGTGGCCGTGATCACGCCTCCGGAAGGGGTTGCGGCCCTTGGGTTCGGCCTGTTCAGGGGCGTGGCGCGGGGGCGGCGGCAGGACCGGGGGCGGGCAGGGGCCGGGGTCACGTCGGCGGCAATACCGCATGGAGCGTGTGACCGGGGGTGCTGTACAGTGTTCACGGCGGTGCGCACATGACGCGCCTCCTGGCCAGGTAGCTCAGTTGGTACGAGCGACCGCCTGAAAAGCGGTAGGTCGCCGGTTCGATCCCGGCCCTGGCCACCAGATCGATCCCCGTTTACCAGGACTCGCGTCCCGGTGGCGGGGATTCTTTTTGCTCGGCCGGCGCCGGCGGGCCGATGAATACACTGTTCGCGAACGTCCCCAGACGCGGCGGGCGTCCGCGCGACCTCGAGGGGCTGCCCGCATGGCGACACGTAAGACGCTGCTTTCGATGGCGGCCGATTCCTGGCCGGTCGCCAAGGACGAGCTGCTCCGTCATGTCGAGGACGTCGTCGAGGTCCGGCGGGTCGGTGAGGAGTCGGCGGTTCTGGAGGCCGAACGCACTGGTGTCAGGGATCTGGCTCTGCTTGCTCGGCGGGTGCCCCTTGTCTTTCCCCGGCATCTGACGGATGTCGTAGCTGAATACGACCATGCCGCCGAGGGTTTGGAGGCGGTCGTCGACCTGGTCGACTCGGCGCTTCGGGAGCAGGCGGTCGGTGACGAGGTCTCGCTGCAGATCTGGTTGAGCGGCAAGACGTCGTACAAGTTCAGCCAGCAGGACGCCTGGGCCGGGGCTTCACGGGTGCTTTCCGAGCGGGGGTATTCCGTCACCCGGGCGGGGGGTTCGGTCGTCGTCTCAGTTTGCTTTACGCCTAAGACCGCGATCGTCGGGGTGAACCGTGTGTCGGACAGCCTTTCCTCCTGGCCCGGCGGGGAGGTGCGGCTTTCGAAGTCGCCCGAGCAGGTCTCCCGCGCGGAGTTCAAGCTCGAGGAGCTGTTCAAGGTCTTCCCGATCGACGAGGGGATCGACCCGAAGGGCGCCGCTCTCGACTACGGGGCCGCTCCCGGCGGGTGGACTCGGATTCTTGCCGGGCGGGGGTATCGGACCACCGCCGTGGACCCAGGGGACCTCGATGCGCGGGTCCTGGAGCTGCCCGGGGTGGTCCATGTCCGGACCACTGCCGGGAACTTCCTGCGGGAGAGCGATGAGCGGTTCGATCTGATCGTCAACGACATGAAGATGAGCCCCGACCGCTCCAGCCGCCTCATGGTCGACTCCGCGCGGCTCCTCAAGTCCTTCGGCGTCGCCGTCACGACGCTGAAGACCGGCAGCCACCGCGTGCTCGAGCAGATCGACGAGGCCTTCGCGATCCTCGGCGCCGAGTACGACATCGAGTTCGCGAGGCAGCTGCGGCACAACCGGAACGAGATCACGGTCGTGCTCCGCCGGTTCGGGTGACCGCGACCTGGCCTGAAACGGGGATATAGGCGTCGGCTCGTCATGACAGAGTTGTGACGGGGGGTTCTAGCGTTGCGCATCATTGGGAACCGCCGAATTCAGGAGCCGTCGCATGAAGCCACTCCGCGCCGACGACCCGCGGGAGGTCGGGCCGTACCGGGTACTCGCCGAACTCGGCGAGGGCGGCATGGGCCGCGTCCTCCTCGCCGCCGCCGGCGACGGGCAGCTGGTGGCGCTCAAGGTCATGCGCCCCCACCTCATGCACGACCCGCAGTTCCGGTACCGGTTCCGCCGCGAGGTCATCACCTCCCGGGAGGTGGCCGCGAGCCGCTGGACGGCAGGGGTGCTGGCCTCCGACGAGCACGCCCCCTCGCCTTGGCTCGCTTCCGAGTTCTTCCACGGGCCGACCCTCGCGGAGGCCCTGAGCGCCAACGGACCCTTGGACGAAGCGTCGGCGCGGCGGTTGATGCACGGGCTCGCCTCCGCGCTCGCCGAGATCCACTCCTTCGGCGTCGTGCACCGGGACCTCAAGCCCTCCAACGTGATCCTCACCGACGACGGCGTGCGCCTCATCGACTTCGGGATCGCCCGCGCCATGGAGGAGGCGGGCGGCGAGGCCTCGATCACCCAGACAGGCGCGCTCATCGGCGCGCCCGCGTTCATGTCGCCCGAGCAGATCGCACGCCAGGACATCGGTCCCGCGTCCGACCTGTTCTCCTTGGGCACCACCGTGATCACCGCGGCCACCGGCGCGAACCCCTTCGACGCCGAGGCGCTGTACGAGATCATGAACCGGGTCGTGAACGGCGATCCCGGCCTGGACCGGTTGCCGGAGGCCCTGCGCTATCTCGTCGAGCCGTGCGTCCGCAAGCAGCCGCAGGAGCGCGTCACCGCCGCCGAGCTGGTCCTGCGCATCGGGGAGCCCCTCGCCGCGCCCTGGCCGCCCGCGATCGCCGCGGTCGAGCAGCGCCAGCGCGCCGAGGTCGCCGACCTGGCGCGCCGCCACGGCTGGGACACGCAGGTGCGTCCGAACCGGACGGTCGTGGTGTTCGGTCCCGGTTTCGTCGCGGCGCAGCCGCAGGCGGGGCTTTCTGAGCCGTCGACGGTCGCCTATTCGCCGGTGCCTCCCGGCGGGTATCCGTCTGCGCCGCAGCAGTATTCGCCGGTCGCGCCGGGGTATGCGCCTGCTGGTCCGGGGTTCGCTCCGGCGGGCGGGCCGGTGCTGCCTCCGGGGGGCCCGTATCTGCCGCCGCAGGGGCGGCAGCCGGACCGGACGATGCTGTACGCGGCGCTCGCGGTGGTGGCGGTCGTGGTGATCGCGCTGATCGTGATCCTGCCGAACCTGGGTGGTGAAGGCGGGGAGGATCCGGATGCGGCCCTGAGCGAGGGCGTCTCGTCGGACGAGTCCTCCGACGGTGAGGATTCGGGTCTGGGCGGCGAGGAGACCGATCCGGAGACGGACCCGGTCGAGACGGAGACGGATCCGGTGGCCGGCGCGGTGGTGGGCGACTGCTTCTGGGACTACGGGGATGCGACGACCGCTGACCTGGAGCCTTCGGATTGCGAGGACGGGAGTTTCGAGGTCGTCGACATCTATTACGACACCACGGATCTGGCGTCGTGCGATGCGGTGGACGACATGACGACGAGTGTGTCGTCGTCGGCGGGGAACCTGGTGCTGTGCCTGAGTTACCTGCACCCGAACGGGGACGCGTACCACGCTGAGGTCGGCGAGTGCGTGTACGGCCCGAACGACTCGGTTTCGGAGTGGTATCCGCTGGACTGCCAGGAGGGCGCGTTCGAGGTGCTGGAGCGCCTTGAGGGCGTGAGTGATCCGGCGTCGTGCTCGGAGTCGGTGTACTACAACCAGAACTACACGTTCACGACCGGGTATGAGTATCTGGACGTGGTGCTGTGTCTGAAGATGATCTATCCGGACGACATGGGGTATGCGGTGCAGGACGACTGCATGTCGATGTCGGGGGATCCGGATGCGGGGACGGCGCTGTTCTACTTCGCTGACTGCGGGAGTGCGAACACGTATGTGACGGGCCGGGTGAACGAGTACGAGAACCTGGAGTGGTGCGGTGACGACGGGTGGAGTACGTGGGAGAACTCGGATTTCCCGGATCACGCGTACACGGTCTGCTGGCGGTACCTCTAGTCCTCAGTGGATTCAAGAGGTTGGCTGTTTCCCACAGTTCGCTTGGGAGCGTGCGTGTTCAGTGCGAACCGGCCCTGCGCTAGCGCGCGCAAGCGGGTTGGTATGATCTTTGCAGACTTGTCTTCGAGGGGTATGGGCCCTGGCCGGTGGCGACACCGGCCAGGGCTCTTTTCCGTCCCCGGCCGGGGAACCGCATCGTTAGTGGCGCTAACGCCGCTCGGGTAGGGTGGTCCCATGGACACCGACGCTGAACTGCGGTTCGACCAGGGCGACGCGACGCCCGAGCGCCTCAAACGCCAGATCCAGCGCCTCACGGGCATGACGAGCGCGCAGATGGGCAAGGTCTCCGGCGGCGCCCTCGCCGACGTCGGCGCCCGCAAGGACCACTACGTCGTGCTCGCCGCGCTGGCCGAGCTGGGCCCGGCGAGCCAGTCGCAGCTGTCGGACCGCACCCGCGTCTACCGCAGCGACCTCGTCGCGGTCCTCAACGAGCTCGAGGGTGCGGGCCTGATCCGCCGCGACCCGGACCCGGCCGACAAGCGCCGCAACGTCATCACGATCACCGGCCCGGGCGGGAAGCGCCTCGCCGAACTGGACGCGGTCCTCGAAGGGGTCAACGAGCGGATCCTGGCGCCGCTGAGCGGGGCCGAGCGCCGGGAGCTGTTCCGGCTGCTCGGCGTCGTCAACGCGCACCTCGCGAGCGGCTGAGTCAGCGCAGGCGCCGCAGCACCTGCTCCTTGATCGCGGTGAACGGCGGGTACACGACCTTCAGCGTGTCGGGCGCGAGCGGCTTGTCCAGTACCGACTTCGCGTGGCTGAACGTCTCGATGGACGCCTTCCCGTGGTACGCGCCGAGCCCGGAGTGCCCGACCCCGCCGAACGGCAGGCCCGGGACGTCGATGTGCGCCATCGGGACGTTGAACCCGACGGCGCCGGAGGAGGTGCGCGTGAGGATCTTGCGGCGCGTCAGGTCCGAGCCGGTGAACGCGTACAGCGCGAGCGGCTTCTCGCCCTTGTTGACGAACGCGATCGCGTCGTCGAGGGTGTCGACGGCGAGGATCGGCAGGATCGGCCCGAACACCTCCTCGCCCATGACCGCGTCGTCGGGGGTGATGTCGGCGAGCACGGTCGGCGCGATGTATTTCTCGTCCCGGTTGCGCCCGCCGCCGCACACGAGGCGGCCCTCGTCGAGGAACGGCGCGAGCCGGTCGTACGCGCGGTGGTCGATGATGCGGCCGTAGTCGGGGCTGTCGGCGGGCGCGTGCCCGTACATCTCCCGGACGGCCTCGGCGAGGTGCTTCTCCAGCTCGGGGCCGGTGCCGTCGACGGCGAGCACGTAGTCGGGGGCGATGCACGTCTGCCCGGCGTTCATGAACTTGCCCCAGGCGATGCGCCGCGCCGCGGTCGCCAGGTCCGCGCCGGGTTCGACGATCGCGGGGCTCTTGCCGCCCAGTTCGAGCGTGACGGGCGTCAGGTGCTCGGCCGCGGCCTTGGCGACGATCCGCCCCACGCGCGCCGACCCTGTGAAGAAGATGTGGTCGACCCGTTCGGCCAGGAGCGCCTCGGTCGCCTTGGGCCCGCCCTGGACGACGGCGACTGCGTCGGGGTCGAGGTACTCGCCGATGAGCCGCTCGAGGACGGCCGCGGTCGTGTTCGCGGCCTCGCTCGGCTTCACGACGACCGCGTTCCCGCAGGCCAGCGCGCCCGCGAGCGGCGCCAGGAGCAGCTGCACGGGGTAGTTGAACGGCCCGATGACGGTGACGACGCCGAGCGGTTCGCGCAGCACGTACGCCTTCGCGGGCTGCAGGTGCGGGGGCGTGTAGACCCGCTTGGGCCGGAACCAGGTCCGCAGGTGCTTGCGCAGGGCCCGCACTTCGGCGGCGACGAAGTCGATCTCGGCGAGGAACGACTCGGGGGCGGCTTTGCCGAGGTCGGCGCGCAGCGCGTCGGCGAGTTCGTCCCCGGCTTCGCGCACCATCCTGTCGAGGCCCTTGAGCTGCTCCAGCCGCCACGGGAGGGGCTTGGTGCGGCCGGTGGCGTAGTGGGCGCGGAGCCGTTCGACGGCGGCGCGGATGTCGTTGCCGGTCATGACATGAGCCTAGCGGGCACCGGTTCCGGGCGGGAGTACCGTCCGGCGGCGCGACCCTCCAATGCTGCCAGGGACAATGGGGACGATCAACGGTTTGTGGGCGGTTCCATCCGATCTGTGAACATGCACTGTCGGGCCGCCCGTTTGTGAAACCATGCGCCCATGGCCGCCGTCACGAGAAACCCGCTGCTCTCCTGGACCGTCATCGCACCGATCCTGGGGATGGCGGTGCTGGCCGCGGTCTGGGGCCGGGACCTCGGCGCGTTCTGGGTCGTCCTCGCGGCGGTGGCGCTCATCGCGACGGTGCTCGCGGCCGTGCACCACGCGGAGGTCGTCGCCCACCGCGTCGGCGAACCGTACGGGTCGCTCGTGCTGGCCGTCGCGGTCACGGTCATCGAGGTGGCGTTGATCGTCACGGTGATGGCCGCTGGCGGCGACGACGCCTCGACGCTCGCCCGCGACACCGTGTTCGCGGCGGTCATGATCACCACGAACGGCATCATCGGCATCGCGCTCCTGGTGGGCGCGCTCAAGTTCGGGTTCACGCACTTCAACCCGGAGGGCTCGGGCGCGGCGCTCGCGACGGTGGCGACGCTCGCGACCCTCGGCCTGGTCCTGCCGACGTTCACGACGAGCGAGTCGGGCCCGGAGTACTCCACGTCCCAGCTGGTGTTCGCGGCGCTGGCGTCGTTGTCGCTGTACGGCCTGTTCGTGTTCACGCAGACGCTGCGGCACCGCGACTTCTTCCTCCCGGTCACCGAGGAGGGCCGTGCGATCCGCGAGGACGACCACGCGGACCCGCCGAGCGGGAGGACCGCCCTGCTGAGCTTGATCATGCTGCTGGTCGCGCTGGTGGGCGTGGTCGGCCTGGCGAAGATGGAGTCCCCGGCGATCAAGGCGGGCGTGCTCGCGGCCGGGTTCCCGGCCTCGTCGGTGGGCGTGGCGATCGCGCTGCTGGTGCTGCTGCCGGAGTCGATCGCGGCGATCCGGGCGGCGACGCGCCAGCGCATCCAGACGAGCATCAACCTGGGCTACGGTTCGGCGATCGCCTCGATCGGTTTGACGATCCCGGTGATCGCGGTGGCGTCGTTCTGGATGGACGGCCCGCTGCTGCTGGGCCTGGGTTCGACGGAGATCGTGCTGCTGGGCCTCACTGTGGTCGTGAGCGTCCTGACGGTGGTGCCGGGGCGGGCGACGCGCCTGCAGGGCGGGGTGCACCTGGTGTTGCTGGCGGCGTACCTGTTCCTGGCCGTGAACCCTTAGTTCCAGGCTTTCCAGACGTCCCAGCTCAGCCGGGCCAGGAGCGCGAGGACGACGACGACGAGGACGGCGCGCACGAACTTGCTGCCCTTGGACATCGCGGTGTGGGCGCCGAACCAGGCGCCGAGCATGGTGCCCAGGCCCATGACGGCGCCCAGGAGCCACCAGATGTTGTCCTGCAGCGCGAAGACGACGAGCGCGCCGAGGTTGGTGGTCACGTTGACCACTTTCGTGTGGGCGGCCGCGGCGAGGAAGTCCATGCCGTAGATCGTGGTGAACGCGACGGCGAGGAAGATCCCGGTGCCGGGGCCGATGATGCCGTCGTAGAACGCGATGAGCAGGCCGCAGACGACGAGGACGGCGACGCCGCGCCAGCGTGTGCGCAGTTCCGGGCGTGCCTCGAGGCCGAGCTGGGGTTTGGCGGCGACGAGGACGAGCACGGCGAGGAGGACGGCGATGATGACGGGTTTCAGCGCCTCCGAGGAGACGGCGAGGGCCGCGAACGCGCCGGCGCCGGAGCCGAGGAGGGCGAGGCCGACGGTGGGCCACAGGAGCCGGTGCTCGAGTTTGATCTTGCGGGCGTAGGCGATCGCGGAGGTCGCGGTCCCGAAGACCGACGCCATCTTGTTCGTGCCCAGCATGAGCGCGGTGGGGGCTGTGGGGAAGGCCACCAGGAGCACGGGGAGTTGGATGAGGCCGCCGCCGCCGACGACCGCGTCGACCCATCCGGCGAAGATCGCCGCGGCGATGAGCAGGGCGAACAGGCCGGGGTCGATGTCGAAGGGCACCACGCCAAGTTACTTGCCGCGCGGCTGGCAGACACGCCGATGAGGTGAGGAACACGTGTCGGTGTGTAATCGTCTGATATCAACAGGTCATGGACATGACGAAGCCTATGACCCACTTGGTGAAACGCGGCTACGAGTATACGTTCGACCCCGATGAGCAGCAGCGGCGGAACCTGGAGGAGACGCTCGAAGCGGTTCGGGCCGTGTACAACTGGTCGCTGTCGGTGTTCCAGCGCGAATGGCGCGCGAAGGGGGAGAAGATCTCGTACGCCGAGATCTCGGCCCGTCTCACCAAGTGGAAGAACCAGCCCGCGAACCGCTGGGTCAAGGTCTATTCGTCGGTGCCGCTGCAGCAGATCGCCCGGCAGCTCCACACCGAGTACCACTCGTTCCTCAACGGCCGCAGCCGTGAACCGGTGCCGAAGGAGCACGGCGAGCAGACGCAGCTGGTGTACTCGCGCGCCGGGTACTACCTGAAGGGCCGGGAGGTGAAGCTCGCGAAGCACAAGGCGCCCTTGGACATCATGTGGGGCCTGGAGCGGCCCAGCCGCGACGACATCACCTCGATCACCGTCAACCGCGAGAGTGACGGGCGCTGGATGCTGTGGATCGTGGCCGAGGAGTTCATCGAGGTGCCCCGGCAGAAGCCGCCGGAATGCGGCGAGTGCGGGCGGGTCCTGGAGGACTAGCCCCGCGAAGCGGACGGGCCCGGCGGTGCACCACCGCCGGGCCGCTTCGCGTTCCGGGCCGCCTTCGGGCCCGGAACGCGAAGCGGCCCGGCCGGGGTGCCCTTCCCAAGGCCCCGGCCGGGCGCGTGACCCGTGCTCCGGCGCTTCCGACAGGGGGCTGCCGGCGCGCGGGTCGTTGTCGAAAAACCGCGGGCCCGGCGGCTTCTTTCTGTGGGCCCGAGGCTCTCGGCGTCTTACTTGCGCAGCTCCGCCACGCTCTTACTTGCGCAGCTCCGCCACGGCGGCGGCGAGGCGCTTGCCGTAGTTCTCGTCGGCCTTCGCGAAGTTCGCGATGGCGCGCTCGGCGATGTCGTCGCGGCTGACCTTCGCGATGAACCCGGAGAGGTTGGCGATGAGGCGGTCCTGCTCGTCCTCGCTCATGAGGCGGTAGAGCTTGCCGGCCTGGACGTAGTCGTCGTCCTCGGCGTGCTTGGGGGTCTCCCACTCGCCGGTCTGGCCGCTGAGCTGCGACGGGCCCCACAGGGGCTGGCCGGTCTCGTACGGGCCGCCGAACGAGTTCGGCTCGTAGTTCTTCTGCCCGCCGTGGCGGCCGTCGTAGCCCAGCCCGTCGCGGTTGCCGTTGCGCGCCTCGGTGGCGTGCGGGCGGTTCACCGGCAGGTGGTCGGCGTTGATGCCGACGCGGTAGCGGTGCGCGTCGCCGTAGGCGAACAGGCGGCCCTGGAGCATCTTGTCGGGCGAGGGGCCGATGCCCGGCACGAAGTGCGCGGGGGAGAAGATCGACTGCTCGACCTCGGCGAAGATGTTCTGCGGGTTGCGGTTGAGCTCGAGCTTGCCGATGGTGATGCGCGGGTAGTCCTCGTTGAGCCACACCTTGGTGAGGTCGAACGGGTTGTACCGGTAGGCGGCGGCCTCGGCGGCGGGCATGATCTGCACCTGCACGGTCCAGGACGGGAACTCGCCGCGCTCGATCGACTCGCGCAGGTCGCGCTGGTGGGAGTCGGGGTCCTCGCCCGCGAGCTTGTTGGCCTCGTCCTGGGTGAGGTTCTTGATGCCCTGGTCGGTCTTGAAGTGGTACTTCACCCAGAACTGCTCGCCGGCCTCGTTGACCCACTGGAAGGTGTGGGAGCCGAAGCCGTCCATGTGGCGGTAGGACGCGGGGATGCCGCGGTCGCCGAACAGCCAGGTGACCTGGTGGGTCGACTCGGGGGAGAGGCTCCAGAAGTCCCAGACGTTGTCGGCCTCCTGCGAACCGGTGTACGGGTCGCGCTTCTGGGTGTGGATGAAGTCGGGGAACTTGATGGCGTCGCGGATGAAGAACACCGGGGTGTTGTTGCCGACGAGGTCGTAGTTGCCCTCTTCGGTGTAGAACTTCAGGGCCCAGCCGCGCGGGTCGCGGCGGGCGTCGGCGCCGCCGAGGGAGTCGGCGACGGTGGAGAACCGCAGGAACGTCTCGGTCTCCTTGCCCACCTGGGAGAGGAACTTCGCCTTCGTGTACTTCGTGACGTCGGCGGTCACGGTGAAGGTGCCGTAGGCGCCCGCGCCGCGCGCGTGGACGACGCGCTCGGGGATGCGCTCGCGGTTGAAGTGCGCGAGCTTCTCCAGCAGCACCTGGTCCTGGATGAGCAGGGGCCCGCCGACGCCGGCGGCCTCGCTCTGGTTGTTGTTGGAGATCGGCGCGCCGGACTCGGTGGTCAGCGGCCCAGCAGTGTTGTCGAACTGCTCGCTCATGGCTCAGGCCCTCTCTAGCTGTTCACGGCTGTACTTGTTCTGAGACTGGATCCTAGCTTAGACTAGTTCTAAACTAAGAACCAGTCCCAGGTAAGGAGTGCCACAGCGTTTCGCCTGCTAGAGTGGATTCCAATGCCCCGACCGCGTGAGAGAACAGCATGAGCGACCTCGTTACCCGCCTACGGCGCCACAACTGGCGCATCACGCCTCAGCGACGTGTCATCGCCGAGACCCTTGAGGGCTCCCACGTGCACTTCACCGCCGAGGAGATCCTCGAGCGCGCCGTCGAGCGCATGCCCGAGCTCTCCCGCGCCACGGTCTACAACACGCTCAACGAGATGGTCGCGCTCGGCGAGGTCCTTGAGCTCACCCTCGACGGCCGTTCGAAGCGGTACGACCCGAACGCCGACCACGAGCACCACCACCTCATCTGCGAGGGCTGCGGTCTCATGAAGGACGTGCACGCCATGGCCGACCCGGTCGACTGGCTGCCCGGCGACGAGCGCCACGGCTTCAGCGTCACCCGCGCCTCGATCACCTACCGGGGCCTGTGCCCCGAGTGTCAGGCGGGTTCGTAAGGGGCGCAAGCCCTCTCCCGGCGGCGTCGGCGCGGTCGGCGACTGTCGCGCTCTAGTCGCGCTTCGGCGACGATACGGTCACGGCCATCGCTTTGCCTTGCCTTGTCCTGTTCTGCTCCGTTATCGTCATCGGGCCGCCTCGCCTGCGAATCCCAGCGAGCACCCTCGGCGGACCGCTAGGTTCAGGCCACGAGCCTGACCGCCCGACCGCAGGCCCCGCCTGCGCGCCTGACCGAAGGAGCCCGAAGTGGACCTGCTGCTGTCCTGGAACGACCGGTACTGGGCCTGGGTGGTCATCCCGCTCATCGTCGCCACGAGCCTGCTCTACCTGGTGTTGACCAGGGGCGTGCAGTTCCGGCTGTTCGGGCAGATGATCCGGGGCCTGCGCGAGGACCCGGGCGAGGGCACCGAGGGCCACCGGAAGGTCTCCCCGTTCCAGGCGTTCGCGATCTCCTCGGCGGCCCGCGTGGGCACCGGCAACATCGTGGGCGTCTCGACGGCGATCGCCGTCGGCGGGCCGGGCGCGGTCTTCTGGATGTGGATCATGGCGATCACCGTGGCCGCCACCGCGTTCGCGGAGTCGACGCTCGCGCAGGTCTACAAGGAGCGCACCCCCGAGGGCTTCAAGGGCGGGCCGTCCTACTACATGAAGCACGGCCTGAAGGCGCCCTGGCTCGGCGCGGTCTTCGCCGTCGTCCTCATCTTCACGTACCCGTTCTCCTTCAACATGGTGCAGGCCAACACGTTCACCGGCGCGGTGAACGACTCCCTCGACGGGATGGGCGTCGACACCGGCTCGACGACCACGTGGGTCATCGCGGTGGTCCTCGCCGCGGTCACCGCCGTCGTCGTCTTCGGCGGGCTCCAGCGCATCGCGCACTTCGCGCAGCTCGCCGTCCCGGTCATGGCCCTGGTCTACCTCGGGCTCGGCACCGCGATCGTCATCATCAACGCCGACGAGCTGCCCGGCGCGATCGCGAGCATCTTCAACTCCGCGTTCGGCATCGAGGAGTTCGCCGGGGCCGCGCTCGGCACCGTGATCATCCAGGGCGTGCGCCGCGGCATGTTCTCCAACGAGGGCGGCATGGGCTCGGCGCCGAACGCGGGCGCGACCGCCACGGTCAGCCACCCGGTGAAGCAGGGCCTGACGCAGGCGTTCGGCGTCTACTTCGACACGATCCTCATCTGCTCGATCTCGGCGTTCATCATCCTCACCACGAACCCGGTGTACGGCGACCCGGACGTCAACCTCGTCACCCGCGGCGTCGACGCGGCGCTCGGCGGCTGGGCGCTGCAGGTCATGGCGCTCATCCTGGTGCTCTTCACGTTCACGTCGGTGATCGGCAACTACTTCTACGGCGAGACGAGCGTCCGGTACCTGCGCGACAGCCGCTGGACCGTCGGGGCGCTGCGCGTCGCCGTCGTGGGCCTGGTCCTGGTCGGCTCGGTCGCGTCCCTCCAGACGGTGTGGAGCATCGCCGACGTGACCATGGGCGTCATGGCCACCGTCAACCTCGTCGCCGTCCTCGGCCTCACCGGCGTCACCGTGAAGGTGCTGCGCGACTACGACCGGCAGCGCAAGGCCGGGCTCGACCCGGTGTTCACCCGCGACTCGGTGCCCGGCCTGACCGGGCTCCAGGTGTGGGAGCCGGAGCAGGCGGCGGCGCCGGTGGCCGGGGCCTCCGAAAAGTGACGACCCGACTCGGCTTTGCGTGACGCATCGATAGGCTCACCCGCATGACGCAGTCGAAGGAACCCTGGAAGTCGCCGATCTGGCGGGACGAGCCCGCATTCCTGTACTCGCGCCGCCCGCTCGCCCGCTACGTCGGCCGCCCCGCCGCCGAGTTCCTCAAGATCGAACCCGCCGCCGGCGTCGTGCTCGTCGTCTGCGCCGTCCTCGCGATGCTGTGGGCGAACTCGCCGTGGGCCGACTCCTACGAGGCCGTGTGGGGCCTCGACATCACGTTCGCGTTCGGGGACTTCGAACTCCACCACACGCTGCAGGACTGGATCAACGACGGCCTCATGGCCATCTTCTTCTTCGTCGTCGGCGTCGAGATCAAGAGCGAGATCGTCTCCGGGGAGCTCTCCAACCCGCGCAACGCGGTCCCGCCGATCGCCGCCGCGCTCGGCGGCATGGCCGCCCCCGCGCTCCTCTACGCGGCCCTGAACGCGGGCGGCGAAGGAGCGGGCGGCTGGGGCATCCCCATGGCCACCGACATCGCCTTCGCCGTCGGCGTCCTCGCCCTCTTCGGCTCCCGCATCCCCTCGGCCGCAAGGATCTTCCTGCTCACCCTCGCGATCGTCGACGACCTCGGCGCGATCGCCGTCATCGCCGTCTTCTACACCGACGACCTGTCGATGTCCTGGCTCGCCGTCGCCGGGGGCCTCGTCGCCGTCGCGATCCTCCTGCGGATCCTCAACGTCTGGTCCGGGCCCGTCTACCTGGTCATCGGCGTGCTCCTGTGGGTCGCGATGCTCGAATCGGGCGTCCACGCGACCATCGCGGGCGTCGTCATGGGCCTCATCATCTCCGCCAAGCCCCTCCTCGACCCGCAGGTGGCGACCGCCAAAGCCCAGGAGATGGCCGAGGACCGGCACCTCAGCGCCGAGGAGACCGAGCAGCTCGTCAAGTACGCGCGCGACGCCGTGCCCCCGACCGAGCGCATCCAGGCCCGCAACCACCGGTTCTCCTCGTTCGTCGTGCTCCCCCTGTTCGCCCTCGCCAACGCGGGCGTCGCGCTCTCCTCCGACCTGTTCGCGACCGCGCTCACCTCCACCGTCACGCTCGGCATCATCCTCGGCCTGGTCGTCGGCAAACTCGTCGGCATCACCGCCGTCACGTGGGTCGTCGTCAAGCTCGGGTGGGGCCGCATGCCCACCGGCACCACCTGGCCGCTGCTCGCCGCGATCGCGATGGTCGCCGGCATCGGCTTCACGGTGGCGCTGTTCATCACCGAGCTCGCGTTCGGCGGCGGCGACGCCCAGCTCCTCACCGACGAGGGCAAGATCGGCGTCCTTTGCGCGTCGTTCCTCGCCGCGATCCTCGGCGCCCTCGCCGTCCACCTCACCGCGCCCAAGGCCGCGCAGGAGGCCGACGACGACCAGGCTGTGGAGGACGCCGCGAACGCGGGGTTAGGCTTGGCCGACTGCTTTTCACAGCGACTCGACCCTAGAGTGAGGACAGCGTATTGGCTCCGCAGAATCTCATGTCCCAGCCTCCGGCGACGAAGCTGCCCGAGGACGACGAGGCCAGGAAGTTCCTCGACGAGCACACGCCCGAGGACACGGTCCGCCGCTTCCCGTGGTTCTGCGCCGCCTGGGCGCGCCTGGCGAAGAACGCCCTGGAGTCGGGCGACGACGTCGCCGCGTACGCCTTCGCGCGCACCGGCTACCACCGCGGCCTCGACCAGCTGCGCCGCAGCGGCTGGAAGGGCCACGGCCCGATCCCCTGGGACCACAAGCCGAACCGCGGGTTCCTCAAGTCCCTGCACCAGCTCTCGCGCGCCGCGGCCGCGATCGGCGAGGCCGACGAGGCCGCCCGCTGCGCCCAGTTCCTGCGCGACTCGGACCCGGCCGCGGCCGACGCCCTGACGTAGCAGACCGTCCACAGTGACCCGCCGGAGAGGCGGGCCGCGGACGCGAAAGCGGCCGGGAAGCGAAAGCTCCCCGGCCGCCGCCGCTCATATGCCTAAGCCAGCGAGATCTGGCCGTCCTCCACGGTGATCTCCACTGCGGACAGACCGGTCTCCGCCGGGCCCTCCTCCAGCTCGCCGTCGATCGTCCACGTCGACTGGTGCCGGGGGCAGACGATGTTGCCGTCCGCGTCCGGGGCGTCCACGATCGCGCCCTGGTGCGGGCAGACCGCCGAGAACGCCAGGAACTCGTCGGCGGTCGGCTGCACGATCACCGTCTCGTCCACGACGATCCCGCCGCCCACCGGCACGTCCGCGGTCGCCGCGATCCCCGTGCTCCCCGTCCCGCCCGTCGAGCCCTCCGCGGAGGTCCCGGCGTCGGTCGAACCCGTCGTCGACTCGGTGCCGTTGGGGGACTCGGCAGTGCCGCAGGCCGCGAGCGCGCCCGCCGCCCCCAGCCCGGCCAGCCCGCACATCACGCCGCGCCGCGAGCTGACGCCCTTGGCCAGCACGTGCTTCGCCAGATCGGATCCGGCCCTGGTGTCGGTCATTGTCAAGCTCCTTAGCGCTGAGGGGCGCCGTGCCCGGTCCTGGCTGCCTGCGAGCCGGTGCCGTGCGTCGCGACGCCTGCGGCCGCAACGCTAACGCCCGAATGCCGAGCTTGTCACGCGTTGGGCGCGGAAAGCAAGGATTTTAGTTGAAGCTTCATCAAGTTCTCAGGAAGCTCACAGACCCCCGCGCCCACCCCGGCCGCTACAGCCCCAGCGAACGCGCGATGAGCATGCGCTGCACCTCGTTCGTGCCCTCCCCGATCTCCAGCACCTTGCAGTCGCGCCACGCCCGCGCCACCGGCGTCTCGTTCATGAACCCGTACCCGCCGAAGATCTGCGTCGCCTCCCGCGCGTTCTCCACCGCCGCCTGCGACGCGTGCAGCTTCGCCAGCGCCGCGTCCGTCCCGAACGGCTCGCCCGCGTCCGCCTTCACCGCCGCGTCCTGCCACGCCAGCCGCGACGTGTGCGCGCGCAGCCGCATGTCCGCGAGCATGAACGCGATCGACTGGTTCTCCGCGATCGGCCGCCCGAACGCCTCCCGCTCCTTCGCGTGCACCAGCGCCTCGTCCAGGCAGCCCTGCGCCGAACCCGTCGCCAGCGCCGCGAGCGCCACCCGCCCCGCGTCGAGCAGCTCCAGGAACTGGACGAAGCCGCGGCCGCGCTGGCCGACGAGGTTCGCCTCGGGGACGCGGCAGCCGTCGAAGTAGACGGGCCTGGTGTCGGAGGCGCGCCAGCCGACCTTCGAGTACTCGGGTCCGATCTCGAGCCCGGGGGTGCCCGGTTCGACGGCGATGCAGGAGACCTCGCCGGGGCCGGTCTGGGCGGTGGCGATGATGAGGTCGGTCATCTCGGTGCCCGCGTTGGTGATGAAGCACTTCGCGCCGTCGATGACCCATTCGCCGCCTTCCAGGCGGGCCTTGGTGTCGGTGTGCCCGGCGTCGGTGCCGCCGCCGGGCTCGGTGAGCGCGAACGCGACCAGGCCCTGGCCCGCGGCGAGGCGCGGGAGCCATTTGGTCTGCTGCTCGGGGGTGCCGTAGCGGGCGATGCCCTCGGCGCCGAGGGTCACCGACGCTTCGACGGTGACGGCGACGGAGGCGTCGATGCGGGCGATCTCCTCGAGGGCGAGGCCGAGCATGAACAGTCCGGCGCCGGCGCCGCCGTGCTCCTCGGGGAGGGTGACGCCGAGGACGCCGAGTTTGCCGAGCCCGCGGACGAGGTCGGCGGGGAACTCGCCGCGTTCGTAGAAGTCGCCGATGACGGGCTTGATGTGCTCCTGGGCGTACGCGCGGACGGCGGCGGCGAATTCGGTCTGCTCGAGGTCGAGTTTCATGGCTGTGCTCCTACACCGGTGTGATCGGGTGTCTGCGTTCTGCGAACCGGCGGTCCTTGTGGGTCAGCCGGCGGTATCGGGCGATGAGGTCGTCGCGGAGGTGTGCGGGCTCGACGATGTCGTCGACGACGAGTTCCCCTGCGAGCCTGCGCAGGTCGACGTCGGCTTCGTACTCGGCCCGCTTGTCGGCGACGAACTGCTCGCGCTGGGCGGGGTCGTCGATCTGGGCGATCTTGTTGGCGTACACGGCGTTCACGGCCGCTTCGGCGCCCATGACGGCGATGCGCGCCGTCGGGAGGGCGAGGGTGGCGTCGGAGCCGAACGCGGGTCCGGCCATGGCGTACAGGCCCGCGCCGTAGGCCTTGCGGACGACGACGCACAGCTTCGGCACCGTCGCCTCGGCTACGGCTGCGATCATCTTCGCGCCGTGGCGGATGATGCCGCCGTGCTCGACGGCCGAGCCGACCATGAAGCCGGGGACGTCGGCGAGGAACAGCAGCGGCACGTTGAACGCGTCGCAGGTGGCGACGAACCGGGCGGCCTTGTCGGCGGAGTCGGAGAAGAGGACGCCGCCGCGCACGGCCGAGTTGTTCGCGACGATGCCGAGGGGCCTGCCGTCGAGCCGGGCGAACGCGGTGACGAGCTCCCCGGCCCAGCGGGCCTGGACTTCCAGGACCGAGTCGCGGTCGACGAGGCCGTCGACGAAGGCGTGCATGTCGAACGGCGCGGACTCGCTCGCCGGGACCACCGAGGCGAGGTCCACCGGCAGCGGCGGCCGGGCCGCGCGCACCGGCGCGGGCTGCGTCCAGTTCGACGGCAGGTAGGACAGCCAGCGCCGGACCGACGCGATCGCCTCGTCCTCGTTGCGGCACAGGAAGTGCCCGACGCCGGACTGCTCGCAGTGGACGCGGGCGCCGCCCATGTCCTCCAGGGTGGTCTTCTCGCCGGTGACCATCTCGACCATGCGGGGGCTGCCGAGGTACATGGAGGCGTTGCCGTCGACCATGGCGACGATGTCGCAGAACGCCGGGATGTACGCGCCGCCCGCGGCGCTGGGGCCGAACAGGGCGCAGGCCTGCGGGATGCGGCCGGAGGCGCGGACCTGCTCGTGGAAGATCCGCCCGGCGCCGCGGCGGCCGGGGAAGAGCTGGACCTGGTCGGTGATGCGGGCGCCCGCGGAGTCGACGAGGTAGACGATCGGGTGCTGCTCGAGCTGGGCGGCCTCGACGGTGCGGATGATCTTCTCCACGGTGCGGGCGCCCCAGGACCCGGCCTTGACGGTGGAGTCGTTGGCGACGAGGCGGATCGGGCGGCCCTGGACGGTCGCGGTGCCGACGACGACGCCGTCCGCGGGGAGGGACGGGTCGGGGTTGGCCCAGAGGTTGTCCTCGCGGAAGGAGTCGGGGTCGCAGAGGCGGCGGATGCGTTCGCGCGCGTGGTACTTGCCCGCGGCGGCCGCGGCCTGGTGGTACTTGTCGGCCCCGCCGCGCTCGATCCGCTCGCGCTCCGCCGGGTAGTCCCCGAATTCCACGGCACGGCCTCCTTGCCGGAACAGTGTTCCTTAACGATCGTTAAGGTAAGCATATTGTGTCCCGCCGACCCCCGCCTGTCAACGCATTCCCGCCCCCGGTCATTCACTGACTTACCGGCAAGAGCGTTCGCCCCCGGCCGGGCAGACAGTCAGCCGCCCGGCCCGCCGCGCCCACGACACCGATCCCCGTGTCGCACCCGCATGAGACCCTCGGTTCGGGGGTGCCCGCGGATGCCCGAAATGCGAAGAACCGCCGAGACCCGCCGCATCCGCAACCCGCCGCGTTCCCCTCCCCGCCGCCTGCCTCCCGCCGCCCCGCAACCCGCCGCGGCTACCCTCGATGCACCACCGCACGGCGCTCCTCACGCCGCGCCCCCGCACGCCTCCCCGGAGTTCGATGAGCAACCCCGCGAGCACCTCAGCCGCCGCCGCCCCGGCCGCCGCCCCCGACCCCGCGGCCCCCACCACCGCTGCCACCGGCCCCGCGCCCACCGCCCCTCCGTCTCCCGGCCCCGCCGCCACGGCCCCCCGCCCGCCGCGCCTGCGCGAGATCGACGGCCTCCGCGGCCTCGCCATCGCCGTCATCGCCGCCTACCACGTCTGGTTCGACCGCGTCTCCGGCGGCGTCGACGTCTTCCTCCTCCTCTCCGGCTTCTTCATCACCGCGAGCCTCCTCCGCTCAGTCGACCGCACCGGCTCCGTCCAACCCCTCGCCTTCGCCGCCCGCATCGTCCGCCGCATCTTCCCGCCCGCACTCGTCGTCGCCGCCGCAACCGTCCTCCTCACCGTCCTCTGGCTCCCCCGCGCCACCTGGAACCAGCAGCTCGGCGACATCCTCGCCTCCGCCCTCTACTACGGCAACTGGAACCTCGCACTCCACTCCGTCGACTACCTCTCCTCCAACAACGGCGCGAGCATCGTCCAGCACTACTGGTCCATGGGCGTCCAAGCCCAGTTCTACGTCCTCTGGCCCGCCCTCATCGCCGCCGCCGTCTGGACCGCCGCCCGCACCCGCCGAAGCCGCACCCGCGTCCTCACCGCCGCCCTCGCCCTCGTCTTCACCGCCTCATTCGCGTTCGCGCTGTGGGAAACCGCCCACAACCAAGCCTTCGCCTACTTCGACCTGCGCGCCCGCCTCTGGCAGTTCGCCGCCGGCGGCCTCCTCGCGCTGGCCCTCCCGCGCCTGCGCACCGCGTTCAAGGAACCCGATGCGCCGCAGGCGAAATGGACTGCGGCGCTCCTCGGCTGGGCGGGCGTCGCCGTGCTCCTCGGCGCCGGGTTCGTCCTCGACAGCACCCAGTTCCCCGGGCTCGCCGCGCTCTGGCCCGTCGGCGCCGCCTGCGCGGTCGTCGCCGCCGCGTCCCTGCGCCCCGGCGGCGGCGCCGGGCGCCTGCTGAACACGCGGCCCGTGCAGTGGCTCGGCGACCTCTCCTACACGCTCTACCTGTGGCACTGGCCCGTCCTGATCTGCTATCTCACCGCGACCGGACGCGACACGGCCACGCTCCTAGGCGGTCTCGGCGTCCTCGCCGCCGCGACCCTCCTCGCCTGGGCCACCCGCTGGGCCCTCGAACTGCGCCTCCCGGCGACCGGGCTCGGCCGGACCAAGCGCGGCGCGTTCGCGCTCGGCGCGGCCTGCCTCGCCCTCGTCCTCGCCTCGTACGCGGCCTTGACCTGGTACGTCTCCTTCGAACGCGACCGGCTCGCCGCAGCCGTCGCCGACAGTTCGGTGTACCCGGGCGCGGCCGCCCTCGCCGAAGGCCTCGACGTCCCCGACGCCCCCTTTGCACCCTCCACACTGGACGCCGCAGAGGACTACGACCCCGCGCTCTCGGGCCGCTGCAACCAGACCATGGAGGGCTACGAGCCGGTCCGGTGCGACTTCGCCGGAGGCGAACTTGTGCACAGCGCTACCGCCGCAGAGGAGGCCACCGCCACCGTGGTCATGTACGGCGGCTCCAAGATCTGGCAGTGGCTCCCGGCCGTGCTCGACGCCGCCGAGTCGCAGGACTGGCACGTCGTCGCGTACACCAAGAACGCCTGCATCATCGAGACCGGTCAGGAGGCCCTCGGCGAGGAGCGCTACCGGTCCTGCGCCGCCTGGAACGACGCGGTCGTCGCCGAGATCGGCGATCTCGCGCCCGACCTCGTCCTCACCTACGGCTCCCGGGTCGGCTACGAGGCCTACGAGACCTTCCCCGACTACACCGACCGCTACGAGCAGCTGCTCGACACCGGCGCGGCCGTCGCCGTCCTCCGCGACACCCCGAGCCCCCGCTTCGACATCCCGCTCTGCGTGGACCTCAACGGCCCTGACGCAGGCGAATGCACTGTGGACCGCACTTCCTACTACGACGAAGGCGCGTTCGAAGCCCTCCAGGTCCCCGAAGGCGTCAGCAAGATCGACCTCACCGACTACATCTGCGAGGCCGACGCCTGTCCGCCCGTGGTCGGCAACGTCCTCGTCTACCGCGACGACGCCCACCTCACCAACACCTACGCCCGGACCCTCGGCCCCTACCTCGAAGCGGAGCTCGCCGCGGTCCTCGGATAGCCGAAAGGCCCGGCTCCGAAGAGCCGGGCCTCGCAGGCGAATCCTTAAGCGGTAACCGCATCGAGGGCGATCTCGACCATCTCGGAGAACGACTCCTGCCGGTCGGCCGCGGGCAGCTCCGTGCCCTTGAGGATGTGGTCGGAGATCGTGCACAGCGCCAGCGCGCGCGCCTTGAACTTCGCGGCGAGCGTGTAGATCGCCGCGGCCTCCATCTCGATGGCGAGGATGCCGTAGTCGGCGAGCTTGGCCTCGACCTCGGGGGCGTCGGTGTAGAACGTGTCCGAGGAGTACAGCTGGCCGACGTGCAGGTTGATCCCGCGCGCGGCGGCGGCGTCGACGGAGGCGCGCAGCAGGCCGAAGTCGGCGACGGGCGCGTAGTCGACGACGCCGTTGAAGCGGATGCGGTTCATCGACGAGTTCGTGGACGCGCCGATGCCCGCGACGACGTCGCGCAGCTCGATGTCGTTGTGGATCGCCCCGGCGGAGCCGACCCGGACGACGGTCTTGACGCCGTAGACGTCGAGGAGCTCGTGGGTGTAGATCGACGCGGACGGCTGGCCCATCCCCGTTCCCTGCACTGACACGCGCTTGCCCTTGTAGGTTCCGGTGTAGCCGTACATGTTCCGGACCTCGGTGTAGCGGGTCGCGTCCGTGAGGAAGTTCTCGGCGATCCACTTCGCGCGCAGCGGGTCCCCGGGAAGGAGGACGCTCTCGGCGATGTCGCCCGGCTTGGCGGAGATGTGTGCAGTCATGACGCCAGCTTCTCATAAACATCCCATGAATTTGCGGGGACTGGCTGTGAGCTGGATCGCCGAGCCCGGTTCAGCGCCCGCCGCCCGGGTCCGGTAGTGTTCTCGGCGGTGGCGTGTCCGAGCGGCCGAAGGAGCTCGCCTCGAAAGCGAGTGTTGGGTAACCCTCAACCGTGGGTTCAAATCCCACCGCCACCGCCAACGTAATCCCAGTTCAGACGCCCGAGAGGGCCGATGAGCTGGGATTTTTCTTTGCCCGCTGACCTGGTATTCCGGGTACGTCCGGGCTGCTCAAGGTTGAATTCCCCACCGATTCCCCATCACTTCCCCACCGGATTCCGGCTTCTCCGGGCTTCCAGGGCCGATCTGGGAGTGATCCCTCCCGCTCGTCGCCAGAGTCTGGGACAGCTCCCGGCCGCCAGGGCTGGCCTTGGAGTGATCTCTCCCGCTCGGCTTCCTCGGTTGCCTGTTCGACGATGCCCGCCAGGTGGGCGCCTTCGAGGATCTCCTCCACGGCAACCGCGATGCTCTCGTCCACCTCCGGGTAGAGGTGGCCGTAGAGGTCGGACGTGACCTTGATCGAGGAGTGGCCGAGCCGCTTCTGGATCGAGGTGAGCGACTTGTTGCGCTTGATGAGCTGCGAGGCGAGGGTGTGGCGGAAGGCGTGGAAGCCCAAGCCCTTGAACTCGGTCTTTTCGAGGGCGTTGCGCCAGGCCCGGCGCACCACGGCGTAACGGGTCGGCCCGCCGTTCTGCGATCGGAACACGTAGTCGCTGTCGCGCCGGTCAGCTGACCAGAGCAGGGCGAGCACCTGGCACACCGAGGGCGGGACCGTGATGGTCCGCCGCGAGTACTTCGTCTTAAGTGGGGCATCTACGAAGGTGCCATCCCGGTCGACGAGCTGGGTGGCGAACGTGATGCGGCCGGTGAGCAGGTCGACGTTCTTCCACTGGAGCCCCAACGCTTCGGAGATCCGCGCCCCGGAGGCGGCGAGGAAAACCACCACGGGCTTCCAGTACGCCGGGGTCAGCTCGATGACGCGCGCGAGCTCGCCCTCGGTGAGGAACCGTGGTTCGGCCCGCTCCCACTTCGGAAGGTCGGAGACCGTGCACGGGTTGACCCGGATCAGGCGCTCGGCGACAGCGGCATCGAGCGCCATGCTCAAGTAGCCGTGGATATTCAGGATGGACTTCGCACCGAGCGGGTCGTAATCGGCGTCGTCGGGCTCCATCAACTGGTCGAGCCACTCGCGGATGTCGCGCGGGCCGAAGGTCTTGAGCGGAAGGTGTCCGATGCGGCTCACGATGTGTTTGCGGATGCGCCCGCCCTCGGTGCGGGTGGTGGAGTGTGCGACCTTCTTGCCGTGGCTGGCCCACCACTCGTTCACCCAGACGCCGAGGAGTTTCTTGTCGGCCCCGGTGGCGAGGAGGCCGCCGTCCATCTTCTCGACCTTGAGGCGCAGCAGCCGGTTTTCAGCCGTGGTCTTGTTCGGGAACCCGCTCTCGATGGGGACTTTCTTCCCGTTCACCATGTCGCGGATGCGGTACAGCTTGCCGCCGTTGTACGGCTCAACCCACATAGCGCTTGCTCTCCTATTGTCGGATCGGTTGGGGCGCAGCGGCTTCGGGGGAGGCTGCGCCACTCGGTCACGCCGACAAACAGTGAGCCTGCCGGCGGTGGTCGAGGACCGTACGCCGACATGCGGGCACCAGCGAGCGAACAAGCGTTCGTCGCAAAGGGAGCTTTTGGGGACGCCGTCCTGATCAGAGACGGCATCAGACTCGGGTGGAACACCTGAGGGGAGTTGCTGATTGGCTGCCGCGTTCGAGTGCCGCTGGCTGCGGCCCTAATCGACCCGAAGGCGGCGGGTGTGGGGCCACTGGTCCAGGCGCCGCGCTCGGGGCCGCTGGGTGCGGCTGTCCGTGTCCCTTGCGCGGTCAGTGGCCGTGAGTCTTCACCTTGTGTCTGCCGGTGGTGAAGCGTTGATGGGGAAAGGTGGGGTCCGGCTAACGAGGGCCGGAATCCTCGTCGCTACGAGGAGGGGTCGTCGTCGCCGAGCTCGGTGGAGCTCGTGGTGGTGTTCTCGACACCGTTGAGCACGCGTTGACGCGCGAACTCCCGCCGGACTTCGTCCCGCATGGTGATGGGGATGCACCGGACGATGACCACGGCGATAACCGTGATCACGAGGAGTGATACCAGAAGGAAGGGCATGTGGCTGCGCTCCCAACTCGCCGCGAAGTAAGCCGTGTTCACAAGAGTCAAGAGGACCGCGGCGGCCTCCAGTATTCGCTTGAACTGTCTGGTCATGAGCAGTCGCTCCACTGGGGGGATGGACATTTGATGGGAATTGTTAACTTTGGTGTAATAACTCCCCGTTTGGGGGGGATTACTTAACTTAACGGTGCGACCGCCGTTTGTCTACTAGCCGACAGTTGACGTAGGCCACACTAGATCCCTGGCTTGTGAAGTGCCGCTTGGTTTTTCGGTCAACTACCGCGTTTGGTCTGCTGCGAGAGCGTCATCCGCATCTCGATCTGCTCTTGCAGATCCGCGAGCTTGCCGCGAATCCACTCGCGATCCTCTTCGCCTGCTCTGATGTACAGCCGCTTGATCGCGGCCATTGCGCCCCATTCGATCGGAGGGGTCGAGCTGGAGCTGCTCGCGCCGAATCCGGCTGCGGTCATCAGCCGGGAATAGAGCTCGTCCACGGGCATGTCCAGGTCGTCGGCGAAGGCGTCGGCGATCTTGCGGAGTGCGTCCGCAGTCGGGCGGAGCTTGCCCGAGGCCCATTTGCCCGGCCGGGCGGCATCGATGCCGGTGCGCTCGGCGAACTCGGCGATGTTCGGGCGGCCGGTCCGCTTCGAGTCGGGGATTCCGGCCGCGCGGAGGACGTCGTCGAGGTAGACCGTGAACTCCTTGTACGGCCATGCCCCCGCGGTGTCGCTCTGTTGCTCCGGTGTCATGCGCAACAGGGTACGCGAAACGGCTGGGTCGCAGTGGTTGCAGGCACGCTGCAAGCGGCGGCCTCAAGCTGGGGCCGATGAGCGCAATCTCCGGCATGGAGAACCTCCTCATCACACCGGTTTCCGGTGCTATGCACGGGTAGTGGGGATATTACTGCCCCGTACCCTACTCTGTTGGTTGCAACATTGCTATGAGACTGCTAGTTTCATAGCATGATTGCAACCAAGTTCACGCGAGCGGCGGTGCCGCCACTGTCCAGGTTCGACGGCTACGTGCTGCGGTTTCCCCAGCTCGCGCGCTCTAGGCGGGGCAAGTGAGCGTCGATTCCAAGATCCGTTACCCCGATGGGCTGGTCGACATCGCCGGCGCGGCAGCCTGGCTGAACGTCCCCGCATCATGGGTCCGCGACAAGGTGAGTGCGCGGGCGATCCCATTCACCAAAGTGGGCAGACACGCCCGATTCACCGCCGACCACCTGCGGGAAATCCACGAAAGCGGCGAGGTTCCCGTCGTGGCCCCCGACTAGCACATCGACCTTGCTCGATCAGGTGCGACGTTCCTCACTTTCTGCATGTGCAAGCCGCAACTGAGTGCGGCGCGTACAGGTTTGCCGCCGGGCGCGGCCCTCGGGCATGGACATGCCCGGACGCTACCGCTTCGAGTGCGCTCGAACGCAATACCGAAGTGAGCGAGCGCACGCACCGCACGGCCTCCGATCCCCCACTGCGACAGGAGTTCCCATGACACCGGTCTGCGCCGCCCCTGCGGCCTACCGCATCCAAACCGAGGCGCGCGCGTACTTCGTGTGCGCCCACCACCAGCGCGGCGTCTTCGCCGAGCACTTCCGCGCCGGGGCCGCCCCGACGCTGCACGAGATTCCCATCGGCCTCTACCGGTGCGGCGAGACTGGACCCTCAGCCGCGGCGGTGCTGGTATGAGCGTCATCGCCGCCCCCGCGCCGGGCGCCGACGTGCTGGCGCTCATCGCCATGCAGCTCGGCGTCGCCCGCCAGGCCGAGAAAGACCAGAACGCCGAACGCGAAGCCGAAGCACTGCGCGCCATCGAGGTCTACGCCGCAGGCCTGCGCTGGGACCTGACCGAAGCGGACCCCGGCGGCGCCGACGACCTCCTCGCACGCTTCATGACCGACGCCCGGCCGACCCCCGGGGGCCCGCATGCCGCATAAGCATCTCGGCGCCGTCATCGGCTGGGCCCTGGTCATCATCGGCGCCCTCACCCTCGGCGCGGTCGGACTGGCCGCCGCACTGGTCGTCCTCGCCGCCGGGGCCGTCCGGTGACCTGGGTGGGCTGGGCGATCGGCGCCGGATGCGCCTGCGCCCTGGTGCTGCCCTCAGCGATGTTCGGGCTTGGGCTCCTCGTCGGCCGCGCCGACCGCCACGGCCGCACCGCCGAAGCCGAAGACCGCGCCGACCTCGCAACGCTCGCCGCCGAAGGACTCGCGCGGCGCCTGCGCGAACTCGACCCCGGCGCCCTCGACCGCCCCGACGACACCACCGACCGCGGCCGCGGCGACACCCCCGACCCGAAAGGACCGAACACATGACCCACCAGGAGTGCCTGCGCCTCCTCGCGGCCGTCCGCACCGGACTCGACCGCGCCGCCACCGACGCCCGGCTCGCCCGCGACATCGCCGCCGAAGCCGTCAAGCGGCTCGACGCGGCGATGAACGAACTGGCCGAAGCCGAACGGCGCCACCGACTCGGACCACTCGCAGGCGAAGTACTAGTCCGCGACGAGGAGATCGCCCTAGGCGACCTCGCCGGCGACGTGCTCGCCGCCGACCGGGCGGTAGCCGAGGCGACCGACCGGTGCAAGGCCACCGGCTGCGCGAAGACGGGATGCCCCTTCCTTGCCGAAGCCCTCGCCCGCGCTGCCGCCGCCCGAAAGACGCTGGGGGAGTACCTGGTCGGTCAGCACCTGGCCGAGCCCGACCGCGCCCAGACTGTCGCCGACGATCTCGTCGCCCGCGCCGAGGTGTGGACGCCGTGACCCCGCTCGTCCGCTCCTGGCGCATCCCCGTCGATGCCGACCTGCCCCGCTCCCGAGCGATCGGACAGGCCACCACCTGGCTCGGCGCCCTGGTCACCGAAGCGGGATTCCTCCTCGACGGGCCGCCCCACTGGGACGTCGAAGACTCCGATTCCCCCGCCACGGTGGTCATGGTCGCGACCGCCCCCGTGATGCGCGCGCACGCCTCGGCCGACTGGCGACGCTGGGCGAGCCCCATCGAGCGCGAAGCCGACCGGACCGCGTGGCGGCGCCGCCGCGGCCCCGGCCGCCGCCGGATGGTCGACGAGCTCGCTGCCCGCGGCCACGCACCCGCCGCCATCGCCGGCTACCTCGACATCCCCGTCGCCACGGTCCTGCTCCACGACAACGACCAGCTCCGGCCCACCGTCCCGGAGGTGGGCCGTGGCGCGCACTGAAGCACGCATCTACGCCGACCTGTGGGACGACGCCGACTTCCTCGCCCTGGAGGCGAGCGCCCAGCGCATGTACGTCTACCTGCTCTCCCAACGGGACCTCACCCACTGCGGGTCCGTTGCGCTGCGGGTGCGCCGCTGGGCCGACAACCTCCGCGCCGCCGTCGCCGCGATCGAGGGCGACCTCGCCCAGCTCGCGAAGGCGCGCTTCGTCGTCGTGGACTTCGAGCGCGAGGAGCTGCTCGTGCGCACGCACATACGCAATGATCGTGTGTATAAGCAGCCGAACCTGCTGCGCGCCGCCCGCTCGGCGCTGGCGGCGGTGACCTCGCCGCTGCTGCGCGCCGCGCTCGCGGTCGAGCTGGTGCGCTTGCGCGACGACCCGGCAGCGGTGATGCCGGGCGGGTCGCGTGAACCGTTGGCGGGCATGATCGCCGACCTCGCCGACGCCATCGAGCAACCCGCCACCGATCCCTCCGGCGATGGCTCCGGCGAACCCTTCGCCGATGGCCAGGCGAATGGGCCGGGGGTAAGGGGTAAGGGTTCAGGGGGACACCTCAAGGTCGTGCCACCTCAAGGTTCTTCTTCTCGTCGGCGCTCGCGCGCCGACGCCGCCGAGCAGGTGCGCCCCGAGGTCGAGGAGCTGTGCACCTACCTGGCCGACCGCGTCGAGCAGAACGGATCGCGCCGGCCGACGATCACGAAGGGCTGGAAGGACGCGGCCCGGCTCATGCTCGACCGGGACGGCCGCACGGTCGAGCAGATCCGCGCCGCCATCGACTGGTGCCAAGGCGATGAGTTCTGGCGGGCGAACGTGCTCAGCATGACCACGCTGCGGAAGCAGTACGACCGGCTGCGCCTGGCCGCCGCCCGCCAGCGGGCCCCGGCTCGCGAAGCGACCACCGACGTGCGGATGCGGCAGGTCGACGCCGCGCTCGCCGAAGTCCTCGGCGAAGGCGGTGACCCGTGACCGCCGAGGAGGCCGCCGAGGTGCTGCGGATGGTCGCGCGTGCCGACCGGCGCACGGTCGCGGCCGACGACATCCGGCTGTGGGCGATGGTCTTGACCCTCGCCGGCGTCGAACGCGACGAGGCGCTGCGGGCCGTGGTCGAGCACATCGCCGAGGCCCCCGACACCTGGCTGCAAGTCGGCCACGTCGTCCAGCGCGTCAAGCGCGAGCGCCGACGGTCTCTCGCTCGCAGTGGCATGTCCGAACAGGAACTGCTGCGCGGCCTCGACCCCGACGCCGCCGACTACGACGCGCAAGTCCTCGCGGTCCTGCGCGCCGGGCGGGCCGACGCCGCCCGCGGCCGCGCACTTACCGGAACACGGCCCGAACTCGGGACCGGCCAGGCACGGGCTGACCGCGCCCGGCGCGGCGCGGCCCGGGTCCGAGAAGCGCTGGCGGGCAGGGGGATCGGCCGTTCGGAGGTCTCGGGGTCGGCGACTGGGAGGACCGCCTTAGAGCCCTATGGTCTCGCAGACTTCCACCCACAAGAGAGGACGAAACCTGGTGTTGACCAGCGAATACATAGACTTGTTGAACGCCGATCGGCGGCCGGTCTGGCTGCTAGGCGTCGGCGGCGTGATTAACGCGAACTACCCCGTCGACGGCGACTGGCCCTCCCAGACCGGACGCGCGGTCATGGTCGACCGCGTAGGCGTCTCGATCACCTGGGCGCCGACACTGGTCAAGCGGATCAGGGCCCTCGCCGAGAACCGGAGCGTCGATCTGGTGTGGGCGAGCGCCTGGTGCCCGGTCGCCGACAAACTCGAAGACCTCTGGGACCTGCCGAAGTTGGTGCGGGCCTGGACCCACCCGATGTCACCCACCACCCTCCGCGTCTACAAGTGGCGGGCCTGGCAGGAGGCGCAGGCATCGCCGCGCCCGGTCATCTGGACCGACGACGAGTGCGCCGAAGAGATCGACAACCACGACCGCGAACTCCTCGGCATCCGCCCGGCGACCTCCACCGGGCTCACCCGGCCCGACATGAACCGGATCGAGCAGTTCATCGACCGCTACACCCCCGACCTGAGCAAGGAGACCCGATGAACACCCCGACCATCTGCCGCGCCAGCCACGACACCGCCGCTGCCGAGACCTGCCCGGCCGCCGCCGACCTGAACGTACTTCACCCGGCCGACCTGCACGCCTGGGCTAACGGCGACCTCGGCCTCATGTCCGCCGTCCGCCTCCTGGACGACACCGGGCTCCTCGACCACGCATGGACGCTCCGGTTCATCGACGCCTATGACGGCCTGGTGTGCATCGACTTCCGAGCGATGCGCCGGGACCTGCCGAAAGCGCCTCTGGCCGGGGGCGAGAAGGCCCTCGCCGGGGCCGCCGTATCGCTGGCCGCAGGACTGAAGATCGACCTCGGCGCGACCCTCCTTGCCCTCGACGCCGACAACATCGGGCACCTGGTCGTTGCCGTCGGCGTCATCGCCCGATCGGCCACCATGCCGCCGCGCCCGTTCCGGCCCACCCTCGCCCAAGCCCTCGCGGTTGGGGCCTGACATGGGATTCAACCTGTGCTGGCGATGTCGCACCCCCTTCAAACCGATACCGGGACACCGGTTCTGCGGCCCCGAATGCCAGACGGCATGGTGGGAGACCCCGGTCCGCGACCTGACCGGCGGTGAACACGTCCTCCTCGGCATCGGCACCGCCGCCATCCCGGCCGCCGAGATCATGAGCGACCGGTGGGGCACCCTGACCCTCACCGGAACCCACGGCCAGCGCGTCGGCATCGAGACCGGCATGACCGGTCTGCGCGGCATCCTGCGCGCCCGCGTCCTTGACGCCGCACCCGGCCACCTGCCCGGTCGGCCCACCTCCGGCTGGCCGCCCGGCGTCCCCGGCGACGTGATCGACCTCGGTTACGGCGTCGCCTTCACCGAGGCCGCGACCGGCGCCGAGACCGACATCGCCGTCGGCGTCCGCCCGGCCTGGACCGACCCCCGGCTCGGATGGCTGCGCGAGGCCCAAACGCTGCGGGTGTGCGGGGCCCGCATCGCCCTCGAACTCCACGCCCCCGAAGCGCCGGGCCTGCGCGCGGTCATCCCCGACAACCACGCCGCCGCAACCGGCCTCGCCGACCGCCCTGCGGGCGTCGATCCGTGGCGTTCGGACTACCGCGTCCGTATCGGCGCCCTTCTCGAAAGCCTCGCCGCCGAATACCTGCACCGGCCATTCGAGCACGACGCCGAGACCTTCGTCATCGACGACGACACCGCGACCGTCACCATCACCGCCCCCAGCCAAGACGAATACCGGGACCTGATCCGGGGCGGCGACCGCGACGACCTCGCCGGGGCCGCGCACGCGGCATTCATAACCGGGCCCAGCGGCAAGTCGATGACGCTCCGAGCCGTCTGCGGCGACACCCGGTTCGTCCTCGACTGGGTTGCGGGCGAAGCGACCCCGGACCTGCGATACGAGGACTGGCCGTGCCCGCGCCGCCGCTTCCCCGACTACCTGGAGGAGCTGACGGCCGTCCGGCCCCGTCTGTCGGTCACCGACGAGGTCCGGCGCGCGGGCTCGCTGGCCGACACGTGGCAGGCGACGGTCCGTGCCGCGCTCGCGGCGATCCCCGAGGGCCGCTGGATCGCGATCAAGGAACTCACGGACCTGACAGGACACCATCCCCGCGAGATCACCTCGTTCCTCGCGGCGGACTCCCTCCCAGGTGACCACCGAGTCCTCCTGGCCAACGGGCGGACCCGCCGCAAGGAGACGTCCGGCCTCGAACCCGACACCGTCCGAAAGCGACTACGCCGCGAAGGGGTGCGGTTCAGCCGGGCAGGCGTCGCCGATCCGAACCAGCGGATGCGCGCCGATGAACTGCGCGCAGCCATCGCCGCGCCGCGCCCCCAACCGGGCGGCCTCGATCGGACGCGACGCCCTGCGCCCGAATGGCATCAACAGGTCAAGCGGCTGGTCGCGGCGATCCCAGTCGGAAAGTGGACCGCGATGTCCACCCTCACCGAGCTGACCGGCATCCGCCACTCCGTCATCAGCCCGTACCTCGACGCCGAAGCGGTCCCCGGCCGACACCGCGTCCTCGCCGCCTCCGGCCGCCCACGCGGCAACCGGGAAGGACACGAAGCCGCGCGCGACCTCCTCCAACGCGAAGGCGTCGGCTTCTCCGGCCAATGTGCCAACCCACTCGAACGTCTCGACGCCAACGAGCTGGCCAAGCTCGCCAGCGAACCCGCCACGTCGTGACCGAACACCGCGCGGCCCCGGCCCGACCGGGGCCGCGCCCGACCCGCCACCCTCCACTCCGTACTGAAAGCAGCCACACCGTGTACCACCCACCGACCGCCACCGACCGCTTCCGCGATGAGCTCGCCCTCCGCGGCCACTTCATCGCCAAGACCGCCAAGGAACTCCAAGACGAACTGCGCACCGTCAGCGACGGCAGTCTCCTGCGGCATACCGCGTGGCGCCTGCTCTCCGTCGCCAGCCTGGTCGATGCAGGCGTCCGCGACATGGCCGCCAACACCCCGCGGCGGCTCGAACCGGCGCAGACCAAACGCCTCGCCGACGCCCGCGCCGCGCTCGCCACCGCCGATCGCCTCCTCAGGGAGTTCCACAGCGCGGAACCCGCACCCGCGAACGGCGCCGCCGATGCGTGAAACGAACCGCCCCGTACCTGCCGCCGCCACCCCCTGGGAGGCCCTCGCCGCTGCCTTCGCTTTCCTCCGCGAAGGCGCGCACTGGGGCAGCGCCGAGACGCTCCACCGCTGGCGAAAGGCGAACCTGCCAGCGCCCGAACGATTCTCAGGGCCCGGCGCCTCCCGTAAGGCCGTCACCGCCGCCGCGGCCGCTCTCGCCGACGCCGGACACGACCGCGCCGCAGCCGCGCTCGCCGCCTGGCGCGATTCCCAACTCCCGGCCCCCGGCACCCGCTCGGGGCACCGATGGCGCGAGCACTGGGAAAGCGAGGACATCGACGACCCCGCCCGCCGCTTCGACGAGCAATGCGAGCACTGCGGCCTCGCCCTGGCCTACATCAGCGGCGGACGGCCCGAACCCGTCCCCTATTGGACGTGGCCGGACGGCCGCCGGCTCGCCGCCACCGGACCCACCGCACCGCCGTGCCCGGCCCCCCGAACCGAACCGAAACCAGCACTCAAGAAAGAGGTATCCCTATGTTCATCCTGACCACCTCCACCATCGACCCCGCCGCCCGGCTCGCGCGCGGCTACGACTACATCCGCGCCGACTTCCAGTCCTACGTCGCCGACCCCGAAATGCGCGCGCTCACCGCCGACAAGGGCGCCGCCGAGTTCACCATCGACCTGACCTCCGGCCTGTACCTCACCCACGACCGGATGCGCCTGGCCGCCCTCACCGCCTACGCCATCGGCGACGCCATCCTCAGTGACGTAGACACCAACCGCAAGGATTCATAGAACAGATGTGCTAGATTCCGTGGCGGCCCTCCCTGTCCGCCGACAGGAGGGCCGCTCTTGTGCCAACCACCCCTACCCCTCTTCCCCTCCGGCCCATGCGGATCGGGAGCATGTGCTCCGGATACGGGGGCATGGACCTCGCCGTGCAGGCCGTGCTCGGCGGCGCACCCGCCTGGCACGCCGAAACCGACCGCGACGCCAGTGCCGTCCTCGCTGCGCACTGGCCGGGCGTTCCCAATGTCGGGGACCTCACCCGATGCGACTGGAGCCGAGTCGAACCGGTCGACCTCGTCGCCGCCGGGTTCCCCTGCCAGCCGGTCTCCCTCGCCGGGCGGCGCCTCGGCGAGGCCGACGAGCGATGGATCTGGCCCGACATCGCCGCTGCCCTCGGCGTACTTCGACCCGGACTCGTCTTCCTGGAGAACGTCGCAGCCATCACTCGATCCGGCATGGGCGCCGTCGCCGGTGATCTGGCCGCGCTCGGGTATGACACGGAGTGGACGGTCCTGGCAGCGTCCGGTCTGGGCGCCCCGCACCGCCGCGAACGATGGTTCCTCCTCGCCTGGGACCGCCAGCGCGCAGGCGACATCGCCGAACACGTCGGCCGGTGGCGGGCTGCTGCCCACGCCGCGCGCGTCGCCGAACGAGCAGCGGGTCTACCGCCGCACCCCCTCGCAGGAGGCCGGCACCCACGGGCTGAGTCTCGCGGCCGAGGTCGCCTCGCTGCTGCCGACGCCCCGGGCCTCGGACACGGGGACGGCCGGGCGCAGGCCGGGCCGGGGCTGGCGGCCCCCGCTCTCGGCGGTGCTCCTACCGACGCCCCTGGCATCGGATGCGAAGAAGGGGAGTGCGAACCAGTCGCGGGGCAGCCGCAGGGACTACACCCTGCCCAGCGCCATCACCCTGATTGGGGGCGCTACCGAGCCGCCATCGAACGGTGGGAGCACGTGACCGGCCGCGCGGCCCCGGCCCCGGCCGCCTTGAGCGCGGGCGGGCTGCCGCAACTGCGCCCGGAGTTCGTCGAGTGGATGATGGACGCCCCGCCCGCCCACGTCACCGGGCTTGGACTCGGCCGTGTTGCCGCGCTACGGCTGCTCGGCAACGGCGTCGTCGTCCGCCAAGCCGCCGCCGCGATGCACGCGCTGCTGGGTCGGGCGGGTCTCCTTCGGAGCGAGGGCGATCCACTGCTCGCGGAACTCCTCGAAAGTCGCCACTGACGGCCGGGTCCCGAACACCGGGCCCGCGTCGGCGAAGCGGTGCGTCGCGAGGGCGGCGGCCAGCGCGGACGGGACGGGAAGGCGCCGCCCGGTGTCGCGTACCGCGCTCGACGGGCGGGCGCGGCCTCCGGGCTTGGCCAGCGCGTCGGCGGCCTCGCCGAACGTGGCCGTGCGCGGGTAGATTCCGGCCGCGGCCAGGAGGACGGCCAGTTCGCGCTGGCGCGCGTCGAGCCCGGTCGATGTCTCTTCGGTGCTCATGCGCCCACCCTCGTCTCGATGCGGGCCGGCAGGGTCGCGCCGGGAGCGCCCACATACCAGCGGATCAGCGCCCTGATCGCAGCCGTTCGGTTCGTGGCGTGGGCCCGCGCGACCGCGTCGAGTGCCTGCCACTCGTCGTCGGGAATGCGCACTGCCCTCGGGGTCGTGTACGGGTCTTTGTTTGCCATACCGCGACTCTAACCCGTTCGTATATACCACGCCAGACCTCGGCGAGTGAACTACTCGACTCGAATACTCCGCTATTCAGGCTGGCTGGTTCGTATATACGAAACCTATGGTCGAGCAGTACCGGGAAAGCAACCTGCCGCCCCGGCGGGTTGTAAGCCTCCCGGACCGAAACCAGGAGGTATTCAAATGAACAGCGACCGGGACATCCGCTTTGTCGAAGCGCTCCGTGCCCGTGAAGGCAGCGACGCCCGAGCGGCCTACGAGCGGCTTCTCGCGGGCGAAGAGGACGCGGAAACGGGCCGCACCGAGGCCCTCGACCTGCCCCAGGCCGCCCGCGACCTCGCCGAGGTCCTGCACGAAGTCGAAGTCACCATCCAGATGACCTGCGGCAACGACATCGAAGGCGAGGACGCCTGGAACCACTACCAGGCGCTCATGGAACACCTGCGCGCACGCGGGTAGCGGACACGACGACCAGCCGGGCGTCCACAGAAACCGGTGAATACAAGGAAGGCGGCGCAGCCAGCGCCGCCTTTTCCGCTCCCCGAAAAGAGCGTCACGGAGTCGCCAATACGTTATCGAAAAACCTGGAAATTCTCGCTTCAGAGACTCGCCGTCGTATATACGAACCGCCTATGGTCGAGCAGTCAAAGCGGGACACCGCGAGACACGTTGTAAATCAATTCAACAGTGTATGAGCGGCCCGCTATGACGAAAAACGGCGGTCCGGCCGGGAAAACCCGGCAGGACCGCCGCAACTGTTAGCACAGCGATCATAGCAAGGAGGCCCGATGGGCCACAACCTCAACCCGCGCGGCGACACGAACATCCATTACGGGTGGTTCACGACGCCCGTGTGGGACGCCCTGGCCGGACGGTGCGTGAACGTCCTGGAACTGCACGAAGCCAAGTGCAACCGGATCGACGCGCGCCGCCGCCTCGGCCAGATCACCCTCTCGCGGATCGTGCCCAACACGATCTGGGCGAAGATCGACGCGGCCGGAATCGTTGAACTCAGCAACGAAACCGACCTCGGATCAGACCGCATCGCGACCTACCTGGTCGGCGCGTGCCTGCGCGGAGAAACCCACCTCTGCGCGACGCCCGCCGCCTGGGACGAGCGGACCGAGACGGTGACCTACAAGGAGGAATAGCCCCACGCGGGGGCTCGGCAACCCGGCCGAGCCCCCGCCCCGCCTCCGAGCCGTGATCGCCCGAACCGAAAGGGACGGACCATGTCCGATCACGACGCCAACCTCACCACCGCCCAGGAAGCGGACATCGCCACCATCGAAACCATCATGCGGCGACTGACCGACCCGGCCGAGGCGAGCCCCGCGCAAGCACTCTGGGCCGTCAGCCAGATCCTCGGTGCCGCCCGCGTCCGCCTGCGACCCTTTGAATTCGCCTTCCTTGACGGCGCGGGCGAAGCCCGAGAGTTCTGGGTTCCGGGCAGCCTGTTCAACACCGAACTCGCGCTCAACAACGCGGCCGAACGCGCCGGGGGCCGCCCGGCGCGACCGGCGGTGACCGGGAACCGCGAGCAGGGCCCCCGCTACATGGGCACGGCCGAGGTCGCGCGCCACTTCGGCGTCCGCCAGACGACGGTGTCGAACTGGCTGCGCCGGTTCCCGGCCGATCACCCGGCGATCCCCACGCCCGAGCCCGCCGCCGCCTACATGGCCTGGGGCGGGCGGAGGCCGCTTTGGCACGTGGGCGAGTGGGAGCCCTGGGAGACGTGGCACGCCGCGTTCCAGGTAGCCGCCGCCGCATGGCTGAAGCGGTTCGAGGTCAAGGACCACGGTCCTGAGAACGACGCGCCCGCCGTCGACGCATAACCGAACACAAGAGGGGGGAGGCGATCACCAATCGCCTCCCCCTTTTCCGTGCCCACATCGGAGCGGGTCGGAACACTCGAATCATTCCGCCTCTGGACTCGCATTCGTATATACGAGCCTCCTATGGTCGAGCCACGCAAACGACCGAAAGGAAGAACAATGCATTCCGAGAGCAACGACGCCGGCTCGACGTCCGACGATGCCAGTACCCGCCACCTTGACGCCGAATCCGTCGCCGCACTGGCGGCGATCAAGGCCGAAATTCAGGAATACGGTCTGGCGGAAGGCGTCGCAATCTGGTACATCGACGCGGCGGACACCATGCAGAAGATGAGCCTGACGGGCAAGGTGTACGACGTCCACGACAACGCACTGGATGGCAAGGAGTACAGCCGATGCGAGTTCGGCATCGATTTCAAGGATCTCATCTCGGTGCGATTCCAACGATCCCGGCGACGCAAGCGCGCGTGAACGCCCGATTCCGAAGCCGGATTCCGAGCGGCTCGGATCACTCGCAATTTCGCCTTTCTGGGCTCGCTTTCGTATATACGAACTGGCTATGGTCGAGCCACCCAAGAGAGAAAGGAAAGACCATGCAGTACATCAACCGGCTCCTTTTCGAGGAGGCCATCGAAGAAAGCGGCGAGAAAGTCAAACTGCACGGGCACTACTCCGGGCGGGCCATGTTCGGTGAGCGGTGCCTCGCGGTTTACGGATCGATCACCAACCTCCTCGCGTTCCACCTCTACCTCGGGGCCTCCCTGGGCGACTGGCGCGACCTCGCGGAGGACGTCCGGATCGACCAGTTCGGCACGGACTACATCGCGTATTACCCCGGGTGGGAACTCGCCGAAGACGACGACTAGCCGCACTTGAACACGGGCGGCCCCGCTAGCACCGGGGCCGCCCCCCATGCCAGGCCCGCGCAAGGGCGAAGCCGTTCAACCACGACCGATAGGACAAGTAGAAATGACCAACCGCACGTTCAATTCCGCCAACTTCGAGGATGCCGTCAACCTCATCCGCACCGCCATCGAGCGTGTGACCGACCCGGGTGAAACCACTCCCGGTGATGCGCTCTGGGCCATCGGCAAGATCATCGAGACGGCCTCCGAGCGGACCCGCAACTATCAGGACCATCTCGCCGACGTCGACGGGCGGGCGGCAGGGGACCGCGTCTTGGCCCACCTCGCCATCGCGCGAATGACCATCGAAGTAGCTTCCGAATACCCGATCGAATAACGGGACGAAATTCACAGGAGTGAGATCGGATAAGGGAGTCGATTTACATCGCCTCCCTTTTTCGTGTCCTGGTTCGAGCGGGCAGGATCACTCGATCTATCGCCTTTCAGGGCTCGCTCTCGTATATACGACCTGGCTATGGTCGAGCGACCAAAGGATGAAGGGAAAAGCAAATGCCGACTATTGATCGACACATTCTCGAAGAGGGAGAAGCCTTCTCCGGAGCCGAGATCACGTACCACGAGGCCTATTCGGGTCGCGGCATGTACGGCAAGACCTGCCTGGCGTTCTCCGGCACCCTCCGCGACCTCATGCGCTACGCCCACCACCTCGGCCGCTACACCAGCGCCCAAGAGACCGAGGACTTCGTGAAGGCCCTCCGGTACGAGCTTCACGACCCGGGCTTCATCGCCTACGCGCCCGACTGGCACTTCACCGAGGACGCCTAGCAAGACGAAACGGGCGGCCCCGCTAGCACCGGGGCCGCCCGCCCAGCCCCGCCACTGGGGCGAAGCCGTTCAACCACAACGAGATTACCAGGAGGAATCCTCCATGTTCACCATCAAAGCGCTCGGCCGGACCTACCGCGACGACAACTACCGGAAGGTCTACCTCGCCGAGGCCCACGCCGCGACCTGCCCCCGGGGCGAGGGCGGCCGGGCCGTCGATCTCCCCGACGCCGACGAGGTCGACGACTGGCTGCGGCACTTCGCGACCTTCTACGCCAACGAGGTCGACGCCCACCGCATCGACTACGGCGACTGCGGCTGCCTCCTCCGCAGGCCCTAACCCGACCCAGAAGGGGCGGGCCCCAGGCCCGCCCCCCCACCCCGAGACACCGAAGGAACACGCATGGACCACGTCGACGTCTACGACGCCCTGCACATCACGCCCCCGATCCCCGAAGCTGAAATCGCGCCCCTGATCGCCAACGGCACCTACGTCCGGATTGAGAACGACGACCCCCGAGGCGAACCCGGCTACCTCGCCCGGCGGCCCGACGCGGTCATGGGCGTTTTCGTGTGCGCCGACTACGCCAGCGACGACCCCGACGCCAAAGCGGCGGGCACGATCGAATCCGACTGGCACATCGAGTTCACCGAGAAGGACCGGACCAGCGCCGACATTGCCGCCGAAGTCAACCAGCTCCTGACCGACTTCCGCGACGCCAAGGACGGCCAAGTCCGGAGCTTCGGCAACGTCGTCGCCTACGAGGCCAACACCTATCTCGGTCCCCCTCACAAGTACGAGTCGGCTACCGAAGTGATCGTGATCCGGGAGGGGCGGGCGGTCACCCTTCCCGAGGACGAATGGCGCGCCTCGATCGCCTGACCGCCCGGGGCGCGCTGGCCCGCAACAGCCAGCGCGCCCCGCCGCACGTCTCCGCTCGAAAGTCTCTTGAGGAGTGTTGGAGGCTACTCGTATTCCATGCCTTCAGGGCTCGTTTTCGTATATACGAACGCCTATGGTCGTCCAGGTAAGGGAATGCGAAAGCGATTGTGAGAGAAGGAAAAGCATGAGCTACACCGACGCCCTGGGAAACCTGGTCAACGCGACCGCGATTGCCGCCGAAGCGGCCGAGGCCAGCCCGGAAGGCGAGCGCGACCTCGCGGCCGAAGCGGTGCAGTACTTCCGCCTCCTCGACTTCGTAGCCGACCGTATGAAAGAGGCGTTCGGCGACAACGCGGGCTACCCCGAAGACAGCCTTGTCGCCTACCGCTACCAGGAGGCGCAGAGCCGACTCAACAGCGCGGTCTACGAGGTCGAGCGCTTCGCCCACGCCATCAACGACCCCCGGAAGTGACGCAGCAGGGCGGGGCCGCAAGGCCCCGCCCCCACCAGGTAACCCTTGATCGAACGGAGCCGACACCATGCTGACCTGGAAAGAAATCCGCGACCTCGCGCAGACGGAAGCCGACGGCCTCGCCGCCGACATGGAAGCCCGCGGAGAACCAGTCCTGGACCTCGAATGCGAAGACGTGTACTACCTGTACATGTACCAACTGATTCGCGAACACGGGCGACCCGCCGACGCCCCCGAGGGGGACCTGGTGCCCCGCTGGGTCCTCCGCCGCTTCGAGGGCGGATAACCCGTTCGCCAACCATCCCGCCGCGCTGGCAGTCCCCGACTGCCAGCGCGGCTTCGCTATTCCCGAAGGGCAACGTCCGCTGGACAAAGCATTCTGCCCCAGCCTTATCCGAGTGCTCAGGACAACTCGCATTCTCCTATTTCTCGGCTCGTATTCGTATATACGAACGCCTATCGTCGTCCAGGACAAAGCGAACGGCAATAGCGAAAGGGCAAACACGATGGCTACCAAGAAGACCCGGAAAGCAGAGAAGACGATCACGGTCGGCGAGTTCGAGGAAGCCGCAGCGGCCCTGGCGCGGACCGCGAAGGCGGGCCGGGAGGAGACCGAGGCCGAATGGAGGGCCTACTCCTTTTCCGAGGCCCTCGGCGAGATCGCCGCAGCCGCCCCCGCCCTCTTCGGCGCGAACCCCGAAGCCGAGGGCCTGATCGCCGCCCTCGGCGTCGCCGCCTCCGAGGCCAACCGGTTCTGGGAGGCCGTCGAAGCCGAAACCGCCCCCGAGGAAGGCGAAGAAGAGGAAGCACTCGCCGCCTAGCGCGGCGCGCGCCGGGCCCACTAGGACGGGCCCGGCGCGCCACCCCAGGCCCGTACCCGACCCATTGCCTACAAGGAAAGCAGGGAGACATGGACCTGACCGGACACCTCCGCCACCTCGTCAGGGTGGCCCGCGCCGTCAGCGAACACCCCAATCTGGACAGCGCCCCCACCGGGCCCCAGACCCACTACCAGCGCGCCGCTGCCATCGCCGACACCCTCGAATACCTCAACGTGTCCGCGCCCGTCATCCTCGGCAAGAACGAGGCGACCGACGACCTGCTGCGCCTGATCGAAGACGCCACCAGCGCCGCCTACGCCTACGCCGACAACGTCAATCCCGACCCAGGCCGCTACTGCGCCGACGCCGAGGACTTCGACTACCCGCATTAAGCAGTCCGGGCCCGCCCCGGCGGGCCCGGCCCCACCCTTGCCGCGAAAGGAAAGTACGACCATGACCACCACCCGGAATCCCGGCCCCGAAGCCGGCCCTGCCACCATCGTCACCGTGTTCAACGAGGAAGGCGACGACCGCATCGAGGCCGTCCTCACCGAACGCGGCTACGAGGTCCGCCGCATCCACTACATCGCCGAAATCTGGGACCTCCCGGCCCGGCCCGCCGGGCACTTGTTCGCTACCCGCGACGGCGACCCTTACCACCTCGAATTGCACGGCACCTCGATCTGGTTCGCCGACATCGACGAGACCTGCCGTCAGCGCCACGCGCAACGCAACACCGGTCCCGGCGGCGCTTACCGGGGCCACGTACTTTCCCACGCGGAGATGGACGCGGTCTTCCGCGCGGTCCTCAGCGATGCCATCGCCGAAGCCGCCCGGGAAGGGTAGAGCGAACCCTTCGCCCGGCCCCGCCCCGCGCGGGGTCGGGCGCACCGTGCTGGCCGAAACCGCCTCGGCCGCCTACACTCCACTATCTCGAACACCTGTTCTAGAAACCTGGAGTGCCATGAGCGCCAACCAGACCCGGCTCGCCGCCCTCGACGCCCTCACCGAGGCCACCCGCGAAACCCTCGACGACCGCACCGTCACCATCCCGCCCCTACTTGCCCAACTGCGAGACTCGGTCGGCAACTCCGGCGAACGCTCCGAGGGCGTCCGCCGCGTCCCCTCCTCGACGCCCCCGCTCGACATCGGCGCCCTCGACCTGTGGAACGAGATCGCCGAGGCCGCCCTCGACTGGGCCGCATCGTGCGACATCGACCCCGGCCCCGTCCACGCCGTTCCCGACCCCCGGCCTGTGCCTGCCCGGCTCCTGCGCCGCGTCGCTGACGCCCTCACCGCCCGCGGCGACGAGCGCCGCCTCCAGCGCCTCGCCGCCGATGCCGAACGGTGGGCCGCGCGGATCACCGAGCTGCTCGCCCCGCCGCTGCTGCGCCGCCGCCGCATCTGGGGCGCCGCCTGCCCGCACTGTCAGACCCAGTCCGTCACCGAATACGACCGCGATGGCCAGCGCGTCCGCGTCCCCGCCATCACCCTCGCCCCCGACCCGGCCCACGCACTCCTGTGGCTCTCCTGCACCAACTGCGGTTGGAAACGCGGCCTCCCCGCCCCCGGCGCCACCCCCGCCGCTCCCGCCGACACCGTTGCCCGGCCTCCTGCGCTCGCTGCCGCCACTCCCTGATCCCAAGCGCCCCAGTCGGTTCGGGACGTGGAATGCGTCACTCGCACTGGCATATCGAACACTTGTATGGATATGTTCTTCTGGCTCGCCACCGGTGTGCCCAGAGCCCGGCCGCGAGACCCCTCCTCTTTCCTTCCCCCCCGCAAGCTGCTCGACCGCCGGCGTGCCGCGCCGACGCCATCGGGGGAGGGCCCGCGCGCGAACCCACCGCGTCGGCGGTCGAGCCCCCATGCCTCCCCCGGCCCACCCTGACCCCGACGCCGAGGGAACCCCTATGCCCACTGAGCCCCGCAAGCACAAGATCGACCTGCACGGCATCTACCCCTACTCGATCCTGCGCACCGACCGCGGCCCCTGGCAGGAACGCCGCCGCTACTGGAACGACCTGGGGCTCACCCGCGACGCCGGGCGCGCCGGACGCGAAGAGGTTGAGACCTTCGACCCCCGATCCCTCTGGGCCCGCGAGGTCTTCAACAAACCGGGGCTCGGCACGCTGAGTACGTTCGACCCGGTCCTCGCCGAACTCGCCTACACCTGGTACTGCCCCAGCGGCGGACGCATCCTCGACCCCTACGCGGGCGGACCGCCCCGCGGACTCGTCGCCGCCAACCTCGGCTACGACTACACCGGCATCGACCTTTCTCCCGCGCAGATCGAGGCCGACCTCGACGCCGCCGCCGACTGGGCCGCCGCCGGACTCCTCGCCACCGAACCCACCTGGTTTTGCGGCGACGCGGCCGAGACCCTCGCCGAACTCCCCGAAGCCGAGTACGACTTCCTGTTCAGCTGCCCGCCGTACCACAACCTCGAGAAGTACACCGACGACGCGCGCGACATCTCGAACATGACCTGGGGCGACTTCGCCGCCGCCTACCGCGAGACGATCGCGCTGGCCGTCGAGCGGCTGCGCCCCAACCGGTTCGCGACCTACGTCGTGGGCGACCTGCGCGACTCGGCCGGGCGCCTGCGCGCCCTCCCCGAGCTCACCGTGAGCGCGTTCGTGGCCGCCGGCGCCGACTACTACAACGACCAGCTGTTGATGAACGTCCTCGGGTCGGTCCCGGCCCGCACCCCGAAGCAGTGGAAAGCGTCGCGGAAAGCAGGGCGGCACCACCAGTGGGTGCTGACGTTCGTCAAGGGCGACCCGAAGCTCGCGACCGAGGTCATCGGCAACCCCGATGAGCGGTAGCGACTTCACCCCCGCCGTGACGCCGGTCGAGCTGCTCGGCGGCGTTTGGGTCAAGCGCGAGGATGCCTGGTCTCGGGGTGGGGCCTCCGGCGCGAAGTCCCGCGCGATGTTCACCGCCGCCGAGGGCGCGCCGGGCCTGATGAGTGCGGGGGCGCGCATCTCTCCGCAACTGGAGCGCGCCGCGCTCGTCGCCGCCGCCCTCGGCATCCCCGCCCGGCTCCACACCGGCTGGGGCAACGACACCGACGAGACCCGCACCGCCCTCGCCGCCGGGGCGACCCTGCTGCGTCACCGGCCGGGGCGCCTCTCAGTCATTCGGGCCCGGTACCGCACCGATGCCGCCGCCCACCCCGACTGGGCACACGTCCCCTTCGGCATGGACCTGCCCGTGTACCGAGACCAGGTCGCCGCCCAAGCCCACGCGCTCGAACACCGCGAATTCAGGCGGATCATCGTGCCCGTGGGCTCGGGCTCGACCCTCGCAGCGATCTGCTGCGGCCTCGACGACGCCGACAACCCGATCCCGGTTGTCGGCGTCGTCGTCGGTGCCGAGCCTACCGGCCTCCTCAATACCCGATATCCCAAGTGGCGCAACCGGACTGCACTCGTCCGGGCGGCGGTCGCCTACGAGAAGCCCGTCCGCGCCGACCTCGGCGGCCTCGTCCTCGATCCGCACTACGAAGCGAAGTGCCTCCCGCACCTCGCCGAGGGCGACCTGCTGTGGGCCGTGGGCCGACGCGCCAGCGCCGACCCCTGCCCCTATTGCGCGCGCCCGCCCGGCTGGGACGCCTGCCCCGTCCACGCCGCCCCCCGCTGATCGACTGCACCGCAACCGGAAGGACCCCGTGGAACGGCTCATTCACCAGATCTGGATCGGCCCCGCCAAGCGACCCGAGTGGATGGACACCTGGGCTGAGCTCGACGGCTGGACGTACCGGCTGTGGGACGAGGCCGCCATCGCCGAACTCGGGCTGCGCCACCGCTGGCTCTACGACTGCTATACCGCCGAGGGCTGCTGGAACGGCGCCGCGAACATCGCGCGTGTCGAGATCCTCAACCGCTTCGGCGGGGTCTACATCGACGCCGACACCGAGCTGGTCGCCGACCCCGCGGCCGCGCCGTTCATGGACTTCGACGGCTGGGTCGTGCACTCCCCGAACCTCGACCCGCTCCCGGACGGCCGCCCTGCCCGCTTGACGAACGCGGTCATGGCCTTCACCGCCGGCCACCCCTATCTCGCCGCTTACCAGGACGCCCTCGCTGAAGTCTCCGACCTCCACCCCTCCTGGCGCACGACCGGCGGCGAACTCATGACCCGCCTGCACCGCACCCATGCCTACGTCCCGGTCCTTCCCGCGTACACGTGGCTGCCGTACAACATGCGCCGCAGGCAGATCGGCCCCGTCACCTGGGGTATCCACCACTACGGCACCACCAAGGGGCTCTACACCGAATGACGAACGTGGACATGTGGTGGTGGCGGCCCCGCGACGGCCGCACCACCAACTTCGGGGACGAACTCGGCCCCGCCATCGTCGAACGGCTCGGGCACACCGTCCGCCGCGTCGAACCCGAACGGGCCGAACTCGTCGCCTGCGGCTCCATCCTCCACATGGTCACCAACACTGACACCATCGTGTGGGGCTCCGGGGCCATGCGCACCGCCCCCGGCCGCCGACGCACCCGCCCTGTCGAGTACCGCCGCGTCGCCGCCGTCCGCGGCCGCACCACCGCCGCCCACCTCGGCCTGCCCGACACGGTGCCGCTCGGCGACCCCGGCCTCCTCGTCTCCGCCCTCTGGGACAAACCGACCACCCGCCACCGCCTCGGCGTCGTCCCCCATTACATCGACACCCGCACCTGGCCCGACGCCGACCTCGTCATCGACGTGACTGCACCCGTCGACGAGGTCATCGCCCAGATCGGCTCATGCGCGGTCATCGCCGCCTCATCACTCCACGGCCTCATCGTCGCCGACGCCTTCGGCATCCCCTCGATCCGCCTGCACCACCAAAGGATCGGCGGCGGCGACACCAAATACCTCGACTACGCCAGCGCCCTGGACCGGCCCCTCGACCAGATCCAGACCACCCTCGCGGAGGCCCTGCCCCTATGACCCGACGCACCGCCGTCCTCATCCCCTGGCGCCCCGACCACTCCCACCGATCCCGCGCCTGGCGCCACCTGCGCCCGCGCTGGCAGGCCGCCCACCCCGACTGGGAACTCCACGAAGGACTCTTCGAGGGCGAGCCGTGGATCAAAGCGCACGCGATCGGCGCCGCCCTCGCCAAGACCGACGCCGAGGTGCTCGTCATCGCCGACGCTGACGTGTGGTGCGAGGGGGCCCGCCGCGCCGTCGAAGCCGTCCAACTCGGGGACGCGAGGTGGGCGATTCCGCACCGCCAGGTCCGCCGACTCGGGCCCCTACCCACCCGCCGGCTGCTCGGCGGGCGCCTTGCGTGGGAGGACATCGGGACGGCCTCCCTTGCCCAGCGGCCGTACACCGGCATGCCCGGCGGCGGACTCGTCGTCATCGACCGCGCCCTCTACGAAGCCGCACCCCTCGACCCCCGCTTCAAAGGGTGGGGCGGCGAAGACTCCGCAGCCGGCATCGCCTGGGCCACGCTCGCCGGGAAGGCTTGGCGCGGCACCGATCCACTCTGGCACCTGTGGCACCCGCCCCAGCCACGCGCCACCCGCGGCGTGGGCTCGGCCGAATCCCTCCAGCTCCTCGGCCGGTACAAGCTCAAGCGCGGCAACGCCGACGCCATCAAGGCCATCATCGCCGAGCACCAGGGTGGGTGACTGGCCCCGGCGCGAGCACTTCCCTCGCGCCATCCGGGCCGCGATCCTACGCCGCGACCGCGTCTGCCGCATCTGCGGCGGGCGCCCGGCGACCATCGCCGACCACCGCACGCCCGTCGCCGAAGGTGGCGCACACACGCTCGCGAACGGGCAGGGCGTCTGCGAACCATGCCACGACGCCAAGACCGCGGGGGAGATTCGGCGCGGATACAAGCGATGGAGTCTGGAACGGAGACCTCGCCTGCGACGCAATCCTGAAGCGCATCCGGGACGCCTGGAGCTCTAGGCATGCAGGTATCGGCGTGCGCCGGAACGAGTTAGAGGTGCTCTTTCAACCACGCCTGCACGAAGTCCGAGGCGGCCGAGCTGATGGTCGACTCCAGCAGGCCAGGATCGGCGGTGGCGCTTGCTGGAGCCTGCGCTTGCTGCAACACCTTCGCCGTCCAGATCTGACCACCTCCTGGCGCCGCCATCGTGATCTCCTCTCGCAGATCGCCGCAGATCCACAACACCCCCAGCCCATCGGTCAGTCCCTCCCAGACCGGTCGGGGCATCGGTGTCGAGTTGACGAACGTCTTGAACACTTGTCCCTCGGGATCAAGAAGCTCCACGACGCCTTGCCGCTCGGCGAGGACGGGCCACGCCTGCCACGGGTGCCGTCGGAGCCGTGCTTGGATCCGCCGACCGAAGTACGCGTACAGGGGCCCGCCGAGGATCGCCCAGAGGCATACGAGCACTGCAAGGATTAGCAGGCAAAGCAAGAGTCCCTGACCCGGAGTTGCAATCGTGCCGCTGTCCAGTGTGCCGGTCGCGAACAGCACGAGCACGACGACCGCAGTAGCTATCACGCCAAGGTAGATGGTCCATCCCCTGGGCCCGAGCATCCTTGACTCGATCCATCGCTGGGTTGCAGGCATGCTGGCCGCAGGTCCTTGTGAGATCCAGTATCCGAAGCGTTTGGCGTGCACGGGTATCAGCTCCAAGGGGTAGGGGCACCCTTTCGAGGGTACTGGAGCACGGCACAGGCGACGGCCTTGAAGCCTCTAACAGGCGCGCAAGGTCAGGTATCGGACGGTGTCACGACAGAGCATCGGCCAAGCGCCCGCGATTAACACGGCCGCCCCAGGGGCGGGACCCCCAGGGGCCGGCAGCGCGACGGGTAGGTGCTGCGGTCCGGCCTCCGTACGGGTCTGGGGATTTGGTCAATCCTGATCGGGAGGCGTTGTTCCCTTGGGAACTCGGCGCTTGGTGGTCGCAGATGGCACGCGACGAAGCTGAAGCGCAGTGGTGAAGTCCGCCAACGCTCGCAGAATTTCTGGGCGTTCCTCTGGGCGAGTTCCGCGCAGCGCGGCGATTGCAACCAGGGCAGCGCATATCGCTGGCGCGGCAAGTACCACCGTGATCCAGGAGCCAAGGGAATAGAGGTTCACGACGCCGTTCTCCGTTCGATGTTCGGCCCGTGACCAAACGGAGGCACGTAAAAGCAGTGCCACTGGCGCGGACGTTGCGGGGGACTGGGAACTTCAGAACTGAAGATGTCTTCCGGACACTGTCCGTGACCATCAAAGCCCAATACAAGTTCAATATTAAGAACGAGCTCAGCGATCCCCGGTTACGGGTTTCTCAGAGATTTTTTTGCTTAAGGCGTTGACGCAGGTCAGGGCTTCTTAACGGCGGCGCGGAATCGATTGAGCGGAGGATGCTGTGGCCGGACGTGGACCCCAGCCCAAGGACCCCGCGCACCGCCGTCGCCGCAACGCTGACACCATCGCTCCCACCATTCTCGAAGCCGACGACGAGGTTCGCGGCCCCGCGCTCCCCGAGGACGTGCTCCCCGAGGGACAGGAGTGGCACCCGGTCACGGTGGCGTGGTGGGAGCACTGGCGGCGGTCACCTATGGCGCAGACCTTTCTTGACACCGACTGGGCGTTCCTGCTTGACACCGCCCTGTTGCATCACCGGCTCTGGGAGACCGGGAAGGGCGACGCCGCCGAGATCCGGCTCCGCGCCGCGAAGTTCGGCGCCACCTTCGAGGACCGCAACCGACTGCGAATGACCGTGCAGGTACCGGGTGAAGCCGAAGGCGCTGCACCCCAAGGGCTCGCGGTCGTGACCGACCTCGACGCCCGCCGCCGCCGGCTCCTGGAGTAGCCAGTGCCGCGCACACTGGTGCGCGCCCCCGCGCACGACCGGGCCCGTTCGCTCGGCTGGCTGGGCGTCGCCTGGATCGAGCATTTCGCCCGCCACGGCCCCGGCGACGTCCAGGGCGAGCCCGTCGCCCACGGCGACGAGTACACCGCCTTCATCGTCGACGCCTACGGGCTCGACGCGAACGGCCGCCGCCTCTACGACTCGGCGTTCCTGTCCCGCCCCAAGGGCTGCGACAAGTCCGGACTCGCCGCCCGCCTCGCGTTGTTCGAGGCGTTGGGGCCGTGCCGGTTCGACGGGTTCGCCGAGGGCGGCGAGGTCTACACCGACCCCTGGGGCCTCGGGTTCGAGTACGTCTACCAGCCCGGCGAGCCGATGGGCCGCCCCGTCTCGGTCCCATACATCCGGATCATGGCCACCGAGGAGGGCCAGGCCGGGAACACGTTCGACTCGGTCTACTACAACCTCACCGACGACGAGTGCCCGCTCGCCCACGTCCCCGGTATCGACGCCGGGCTCACCCGCGTCAACCTGCCCGGCGGCGGCGAGATCACCCCATCCACCGCCTCCTCCGCCTCGAAAGACGGCGGCAAGGAGACGTTCGTCGTCTTCGACGAGACCCACCTCTATACAACCGCCGAGCTGCGGAACATGTACCGCACCGTCACGCGCAACCTCCGCAAGCGAAAGAAAATCGCCGAGACGTGGTTCTTGGAGACCACGACGATGTACGCCGCCGGCGAGGAGTCGGTCGCCGAGCAGACCTACGCGCTGGGCGAGCTCATCAAGTCCGGCCGCTCCCGCCGCGCCCGGCTCCTGTACGACCACCGGTGGGGCGAGTGCGAGGACCTCTCCGACGAGGAAGCCCTCCGCAAAGGGATCGCCGAAGCCTTCGGCGATGCCCTCGCCTGGAACGACCTCGACGCGCTCGTTGACGAGTTCTACGACATCCGCGCGGACCCCGCCGACTCCCGCCGGTACTTCCTCAACGTGCGCGAAAGCGCGGGGGACGCGTACCTGCGCCACCACGAATGGGCCGGACGCGCCGACCCCGACCGGGGTCTCCTTCCCGGCGAAGTCATCACCCTGGGGTTCGACGGCTCCCGCGGCCGCCGCGGCGGGCGCCGCGCGAAGCCCGACGCCACCGCGCTGGTGGCCTGCACGATGGACGGGCACCTCGTCGCCCTCGGCGTCTGGGAGGCACCGGACGGCCCCGGCCAAGAGCATTGGACCCCGCCGCTCCCAGAGATCGAGGCGGCCGTGTCGGATGCCTTCCGCCGCTACAAGGTCGTGGCCTTCTACGCCGACCCGGCCCGCGACTGGCGCTCCTACGTCAACAACTGGGAAGCCAAATGGGGCCGCAGGTTGAAAGTCAGGGTGCGCGCTGACCACCCCATCGAATGGTGGATGACCGGCGGCAGATCGATCCTGGTCGAGCGCGCCGTGGAGGCATTCGCCGCGGCCGTGCGCAACGGCGACCTCACCCATGACGCGGGGTTCGCACTGACCCGCCACGTCCTCAACGCGCGCAGGCGCATCCGACACCAGCGGCTGACCGTGGGCAAAGAACACGAGTACTCCCCGAACAAGATCGACGCCTGTGTCGGCGCGATCCTCGCGTGGCAGGCCCGCCTTGACGCGCTCGCCCGCGGCATCGGCACCCGCCGCACTTCGCCCGTCCGCCGCTCCCGCTGACTCCCGGAGGCCCCGCGTTGTCCCCGACCGACTGGTGGCTCGACCGGCTCGCGCACACCCTCGACCGGCGCCGCCCGGCCCTGACACTGCTGCGCCGCTACCTCGACGGCGACGCCCCGCTACCTGAGGGCGCCGAAGGCTGCCGCGACTCCTATAAGGAGTTCCAGCGCAAGTCCCGGTCGAACTGGGCCGAGCTGATCGTGGAGGCCGTCGCCGAGCGCATGATCGTTTCCGGCTGGCGGGTTGGCGACTTGAACGAGGACGACGACGCGGCTCGCGCGGTCTGGAAACGCAACCGGCTCGGTATGTGGGCGGCCGATGTCCACCGCGACATGATCGGCCTCGGCGCCGGGTATGTGTGCGTCCAGCGCGACGCCCGCGATCCCGACCGCGCCGAGATCGTCTACGAGCGGCCCGAGCAGGTCGCCTGCGACCATGACCCGGCCCGTCCCGACCGGGTCCGCGCCGGCCTCAAGGTCTACCGCGACGACGTAAGCGGGTTGGATGCTGCCTACGTCCACGTCCTCGGTGACGACGGCCTGGCGTACGTCGAGCGGTTCGAGCGGGCCACCCCGGTCAACCGCGACGGCATCCCGCAGCCGATCCAGACCGTTGCCGGCCAGTGGGCGCCCGCGCTCGACGCCGAGGGCTTCCGGCTCGGCCCGCAGCCGACCGGCCTGCGCCATGTCCCGTTGGTGCCGTTCGTCAACCGCTCTGGTCGCAGTGAGTTCGGGTCCCATCTCGACCTCATCGACCGCATCAACTGGGGCGTGCTCCAGCGGCTGGTCATCACCGCCATGCAGGCGTACAAGCAGCGCGCGACCAAGGGCGACCTGCCCGAGACCGATGAGACCGGCACCCCGATCGACTACGCCGCCCTGTTTCGCCCCGGCCCCGGCGCGCTCTGGCATCTGCCCGAAGGCGTGGAGCTGTGGGAGTCCGGGGTCACCGACGTGTCGGGCATTCTCACCGCCTCCCGCGACGATGTCCGCGACCTTGCCGCGCTCACCCGCACCCCCATGTCGATGCTCTTGCCCGACAACACGAACCAAAGTGCTGAGGGCGCCGCCGCGGCCCGCGAGGGCCTGGTCTTCAAAACCGGCGACCGTCTGGAGCGGGCCGGGCCGTCCTGGTCCCTCGGGATGGGCCTGGCCCTCCAGATCGAGCAGGGCCTCAACGAGGTCCCCGAGGTCGATGTCCAGTGGCGCCCGCCCGAACGTCAGTCCCTGACCGAGCGGCTCGACGCCCTCTCCAAGGCGGGCTCGGACATCCCGTGGCGCACCAAGATGGCGCGCATCATGCAGTTCGACGGCGACGAGATCGACCGCATGGCCATTGAACGCGCCGAAGACCTTCTCACTACCGCCCCCGCCCCGCCGCTGGCGACTGCACCGGGTCGCCCAGCCCCGGAGCAGTCGCCCGAGCCGGACGCCGATGGCCGTTGACGCGCAGACCGCTCGGATAGTGGGCGCCTACCTCGACGCCGACGCCAGGGCCCGCACACAGACCCTCGCCCGCGTCGAACACGCCTGGGCCGCACTCGATTCCTGGAGGGACGCCGACGCCACCCGGTTCGTCCGCGCGGTTGCCCCGATCGTCCAGGCCGGCGAGCGCCACATCGCCAACCTGACCAGCGCTTACCTCGCCCAGTACGCCGCGCACCTCCACGGCGGCCCGTTCCGCCCCGCCAGGCTCGACCTCGACGCCGTCACCGGGACGGCGCTCCGCGGCGTCGACCCAGCCGAGGTCTACATGCGGCCCTTCCACACCCTGTGGACAGCGCTGTCCGAAGGCAAGCGCCTCACCGACGCCGTCGCCGCCGGGCGGGCACGAGCCCAATCCCTCGCCGTCACCGATCTGCAGCTCGCGAAGACCCACACCAGCCGGGGCGTGCTCGGCCGCGACGACAGGGTCGTCGGCTACCGGCGGGTCCTGACCGGCCGGGAGGACTGCGGCATCTGCGCGGTCGCCGCCACCCAGCGGTACCGCAAGGCCGACCTCGCCGCGATCCACGGCGGCTGCGACTGCGGCGTCCAACCGATCTACGGCGGCCGAGACCCCGGCCAGGTCATCGACCCCGACGGGCTCGACCGCGCCCACGACGCCATCGCCGAGCGCTTCGGCGCCGACGCCGTCGACGCCACCGCCCGCGCCGCCGCCTACTGGCCGCAGATCGCCATCCGCGAGCACGGCGAACTCGGCCCGGTCCTCACCCTGGCCGCCCACGACTTCACCGGGCCTGCGGACCTTTCCTGACCTGACCTGCCCGCCCCGACACGGGGCGGGACCCAACCCGACACGGGAGACACCGCCATGTCCAAGCCCACCAACGCGAACGCCCCAACCGCTGGACCGGAGTCCGAGACCGGCACCGCCGGAACCGAACCCGACACCGCGACGGACACGGGCGCCTCGACCGACACGGACGAGAACGCCGACGCCGACGACCTGCTCGCGCAGGCACAGGCCGAAGCCGAGAAGTGGAAGGCGCTGGCGCGCAAGCACGAGACGAACGCGAAGACCAACGCCGCCAAGGCGAAGCAGCTCGACGCGATCGAAGACGCCAACAAGACCGAGACCCAGAAGCTGACCGAGCAGGTCACCGCCGCCGAGACCGCTGCGGCACAGGCCCAAGCCGACCTCGCCCGCCACCAGGCCGCCCTCAAACACGGCCTGTCCGAGGACGACCTCGCCCTCCTCGGCACCGGCACCCCCGAGGAGATCGCCGACCGCGCCGAACGACTCGCCAAGCGACTCAAGGGCGCCGAGACCGACAAGGCGAAGCGCACCGACTTCGGCGGCGGCCACCGCGGCTCCGACGTGGGGGGTAAAGCGCAGTGGACCCGCGCCGACCTCGACGGGAAGACCCCGGCCCAGATCGACGCCGCGCGCCAGGCCGGGCACCTCGACCAGCTGATGGGCAAGACCTCATAGGAGACCCCGCTTGTCCGTAGACAACTTCATCCCCGAAATCTGGGCCGCGGCCACGCTCGCCGCGATCCAGGACCACGCCGTCGTCGCAGCCCTGTGCAACCGGGGCTATGAGGGCGAAGCCCGACGCGGGAACGCCGTCAACATCACCGGCGTCATCCCGCCCGAAGTCAAGGACTACAAGGCCGCCGGGCGCACCACCGAGGCCGAGGAGATCGAGGACGCGGCCACGCAAGTCCTCATCGACCAGGAGAAAAGTTTCGACTTCCTGGTAGACGACATCGACCGGACCCAGGCCGCAGGCGGCTTCGGCGACTGGACCACCGCCGCCGGCCGCTCGGTCGCCCTCGACGCCGACCGATACATCACCTCCCGCATGGTCGCCGAAGGCACCGACGCCACCAGCACCGTGACCGTGCACGCCGAGGACGGCGACTCGACCCACGACGTCATGCGCGACATGCGCAAGGCCCTGTCCAAAGCGTCCATCGACGCCGCCGACCGGTATTTCCTCATGAACCCCGAGTTCGAGGCCCTGCTACTCGGCTCGGACGCGAAGATCACCAGCGTGGACACCTCCGGTTCCCCGGCGGGCCTGCGCGAGGCGATCATCGGCCGATACCTCGGTTTCACCCTGGTGCCGACCAACTCGCTGCCCGAGGCCGATGTGCCGCAGGCGGTCGCGTTCTGGGCCCCGGCCGTGGCGTACGTGTCGCAGATCGACACCGTCGAAGCGATGCGCAGCCACACCAAATTCGCAGACAGGCTGCGCGGCCTGCACGTATACGGCGCACGCGTCTTGGGCCTGCCCGGCTACAACCAGGCCGTCCAGGTCTACACCTACCCCGGATCCTAGCACCGTGCCGCGCCTGCCCGACCTGATTGGTCCAGCCGACCTGGCCCGGTTCGGGTACGAGGCCGCCGCCGCAACCAAGGCGGCGGCGGCCTCGGCGCGGGTCCGCCGCCACACCCGCCAGCAGATCACCGCCGGAACCTCCCGACTCACCCTGGCCGGGCCCGGGCCGTGGCGGCTCCCGCAGCGGCCCGTCCGCGCCATCACCTCGCTCACCGACGCGGACGGCACCCCGGTGCCCTTCACCCGCAACGGCTCCCACCTGACTGCGACGGCGTGCGGGCCGCTCGTCGTGGTCTACGAGCACGGCTGGCCCGAACTGCCCGACGAGCTCGCCGAACTCGTATGCTCGATCGCCGCGCGCCTGGCCGCAATCCCCGACGCAATGCTCACCGGCGCCCGCACCGAACAGGCCGGCGGCGAGTCCGTCACCTGGGGCACCGACGCCTACGCAGGCACCACCGGACTCACCAGCGCCGAAGCGGACGCACTCGACGCGCTGTTCCCCACCCTGCCGCGGAGCACTCGGCTGTACTAGCGGCTACAACGGAACACCGCGCTTCATGAGCGCAATATCCTCCGCGCTGAACTGTAGATTCTTGCGTTGGGCAAAACCGACCAGCGTCAATCTGGTGGGGGCAGGCACTGATTCTCCGCGCAGAACCTTCCCCACGGCTCTGTACGCGTCATGGATAACCATGAGTCGAAACTCGACTTCGTTCCCTTCCAACAGCGATCCGTTGGGTGTTGCACGGAGTTGCTCGTAATTGGTCGAGAGAAGAGCGGGGATGTTCTCGATTCTCATCCGGAGCAGGGGGTCGGGAAGCTGTTCTCCCAGGTTCTCGATCTTGCGGAACAGGCCAAGATGAAGGTCGATGAGCTCCTCATGGCTCCGGGAGGAGCGATCGGGCGGCGAAAGCTCTAGATCGCGCAATTCTGAAAGCGCTTCGAGCAGCTCCCGCAGGATCTGGCGGTATTCGCTCCGGTGCGCGGTCTTGTGGCCCAGCTTGTACCCAAACCAACTTGCCGCTCCTGCGGTCACAACCGCACCAATCATCTGCCAGATTCCGGCCGGCGCAAGACCGCCAAGAAACTCCCACATGACCCTGAGTGTAGGGGTTTCGGGGCTCGCTGGTGTTCGCAGAGACCTTGAGTGACAAGGGGTCCAGAGTGCCAATCTCGTTCAAAACCGAGGCGATCACGGTGCTTCGACCCGGCTCGCGCATCGAACGCGGCACCCCGGTTCCCGACTGGGCGAACGCGACCGAGCACGAGGTCACCGGCTGCCGCCTCCAGCCCGCGAGCAGTGAGCGGGTCCTGTTCACCAGTACCGGCCAGGCCCGCGACGCTGCGGTCTCGACCCTGCGCCTGTTCGCCCCCGCCAGCGCCGACCTCGATGTCCGCGACCGCGTCCGCTACCAGGGCGTCGTCTACGACCTGGCCGGCCCACCCCGGCGCTGGCCCTCACCGACCGGCGCACTCGCCCACCTCGAAGCCGAACTCCGCCGCGCGGAGGGATGAGGAGACCCCCATTGGCCCGCAACGGCATACCCGTGCGCATCAACGTCGGGAACGTCCACGCCGACATCGTCGCCACCATCGCTCGCTCGGGCGACCTTCGCACCGCGCTCGCACTGTTCCTGCGCGAGTTCGCCGACGAACTCGACGGAGGTGACGACCGTGGCGCGACCTCGAGTACGCCTCAACCGCAAGGAAGTCCGCAAGCTCCTGCGCGCTGAGGGCGACTACAGCGGCATCGCCGACGATCTGGAGCGGCGCGGCGAGGCAATCGCTGACGCCGCTGGGGAGGGCATGGAAGCCGACGCCGAGACCGCCCGGAACCGCTACCGCGTCTCGGTGCGCACCGCGACCCCCGAGGCCGCGCGAGCCGAAGCCGAGACCCGCAATCTCACCCGCGCCCTCGACGCCGGGCGCGGCTGATGCGCTCCGAGGTGATCGTCTTCCGCGACGCCGAGGCGCTCCTGGTCGACTACCTCACCGCCGAACTCGCCGCCCACGGCGAAGCCGATGTGCATGTGGCCGTGACGATGCCGAACCCGCGCCCTGACCGGTGCGTCCTCGTGCCGCGCCTGGGCGGCGCCCGCCGGGGTCTCGTGGTCGACGCCGCCACCATCGGCGCCGAATGCTGGGGCACCAGCGAGACCGACGCGCACCGCCTCGCCCAGCTCGTGCGCGGCCTCCTCGCCGCCCTGCCCGGTCGGGTCCTCGACGGCACCCCCGTCTACCGGGTCGAAGAACTCGGCGGCCCGGTCAACCTGCCCGATCCGGTCTCGGGCCAGGCCCGCTACGCCCTCACCGCCGCCGTGCATCTCCGCGGCCGCGCCCTCCCCGCCCCCGCCACCCCGACCACAACTTGACAGGAGGACTCGATGGCGCTGAACTCCGCCGACGTGCGCGTCGGCATCTCCGGCGCGATCTGCTTCGCACCCGTAGGCACCCGGGCACCGCAGAACGCGACCGACCCGCTCCCCGAGATCTGGAGGGATGTCGGCTACCTCTCCGAGGACGGCATCGAAGAGGAGCGCACCCGCTCGCTCCAGGAGACCACGGCCTGGCAGAACGCCGATGTCGTGCGCGTCTCGGTCACCTCGGCGAGCTTCACCACCGTGTTCACGATGATCGAGACCAACCGCAACAGCCTGGAGCTGTACTACGGCAGGCCCGTCGCAGCGGACGGCTCGATCGTCATCGACCCCGGCGAGACCGGGCCGCGGCGGGCGATGATCGTCGACTATGTCGACGGCGACGCCTTCTGCCGCCTCCACATGCCCGAGGTCCAGGTAACCGAGGTCGACACGCAGACGGTCAACAGCTCCGACCCGGTCGGCTACACCAACACCATCACCGCCTACCGCAACCGATCCGCGCGCTACGCCGCGAAGAAGTGGTACTCCGCGCTCGCCACCGACACCGACACCGGCGACGAGGGCGACGCGGGCGAAGGCGAGGCGACCTGATGGCCCGCAACCGAAACCGCAACCGCGCACGCCAGACGCCCGCCGGAACCGAGGCCCGCGCCGCCGCCGGAGCACCCCGCCCATTCAACTTCACCCACGGCGGCCAGCGCTACACGCTCCCGCCCGCCGCGACCGCGCCCGCGCGCATGGAGGCCGGGGCGCTCATCGACGCCGTCACCGACACCTCGGGCGTCGGCGAGCTGCGCCTGGGGATCGCCATGCTCCACGCCGCCGACCCCGACCCGGCCGCGCTGAAGGCGTTGCGCGCCATGAATATCGAGGAGTTCGGGCGGGTCATCGGCCGGTGGATGCGCCAGACCGGAGCCGCCCCGGGGGAATCGCCGGGCTCCTCGACCTGATCGAGGAGCACCCCGGGCCCCTGGCCTACGACTGGCGGGCCCGGTTCGGCCTACCCCTGTCGGCACCGTTCGACGGGACGGTCTCCTGGCATGAGGCGTGGCTGCTGACCGAGCAGCTCCTTGCCGACCCCACGAGCCATCTCGCGGCGGCACTCGCCGGGTGGGACTACCCCGCCTCCCGGGAGGCGCTCGCGCTCGCCGACCTGTGGGACCTCACGGTCGCGGTCAACACCGACAAGCGCAAGCGCGGCAAGGCCGAGCGCTACGTCCGGCCGTTCCCCTTGCGCGACAAGGCCCGTTCGACCAAGCCCCAGGTCAGCCAAGACGCCGTCCGTGCCGCGCTCGCGGCCCGCGGCCACCAACCCCGCAAGGAAGGTCGACGCGATGGCCGGTGAGATCGCAGCGGCCTACGTCAGCCTCATCCCGTCGTTTCAGGGCGGGTCCGCCGCGATCGCTCGCGAACTGTCTGGCCCGGCTGAGTCCGCCGGACGTGACGCGGGGGAGCGGGCCGGGGAGGGCTTCGGCAGCGGCTTCGGCGGCACCGTGGAGAACCTTCTCGGCGCCGGGCTCCTCTTCGGCTCCGCGGCCCTGTTCGCGACCGCGTTCGACCAGGCCCTCACTCAAGCCGACCTGCCCGCCGTCCTCGGCGCCCAGTTCGGCCTGGCCGAGGACGCCGCCGCCGAGTCGGCGCAGATCGCCGGCGAGGTCTACGCCGCCGGGCTCGGCAACTCCCTCGCCGAAGTCGGCACCGCCGTCGGCGAGGTCACCCGCTCGCTCGACGAGCTCGGGCAGACCGGCGACGTGGCGGCGCTGACCTCCGATGCCGCCGCGCTGGCGAACATGTTCGGCCAGGACGTCACCCAGACCATCGACACCGCCGCGCAGCTGGTCCGCACCGGCCTCGCCGGATCGATGGACGAGGCGTTCGACCTCATCGCCGCCGGGTTCCAGGGCGGCGCAGACCGGGGCCAGGACTTCCTCGACACCCTCTCCACCTCGGCGGTGAACCTGCGCCAGTTCGGATTCGACGGCGCCTCGGCGATCGGGATGCTCGTCCAGGGCCTGGAAGCCGGTGCGCCCTCGGCCGACGCCCTCACCGGCGCGCTCGAGGAACTGATCGGCAACGCGAGCGACGGGATCGAGACGTTCGACGCCCTCGGCCTCGGCGGGGCCGCGTTCGCGGCGCAGCTCGCCGGCGGCGGCGACCAGGCGAAGGCCGCGCTCGATCAGCTCCTGGCCGCGATCAGCGCGATCGAGGACCCCGCCGAGCGCTCCCGCGTCATGGTCGAGCTGTTCGGCGAAGAGGCGACGGCGATGCAGTCGGCGCTCCTGGCCGTCGACCCCTCCACCGCCACGAGTGCGCTCGGGGACTTCACCGGGGCCGCAAGCGAAGTCGCCGGAGCGACCGGGGAATCCGCGCGCGCGTCGCTCGCCGAGTTCGGCCGGACCTTCACCACCGGCCTCGCCGAGCACATCGCCCCGCTCCTCCCATACCTCGATTCCCTAGTGGACAAACTGCTGCCGTTGACGCCGGTCCTCGTCGGGCTCGCCATCGCCATCGGCATCGCCGCGGTCGCGATGGGCCTGTGGCGCGTCGCGGTCATCGCCGCGACGGTCATCATGGCGATCTGGCGCGCGGCCGTCGTGATCGCCACGGCGGTCCAGATCGCATGGAACATCGCGTTGATGCTCAACCCGATCGGGCTCGTGGTCGCCGCGATCATCGTGCTCATCGCCATCATCGTGGGGCTCATCGTCGGCATCGTGGCCCTGGTCAAGAACTGGGACACCGTGGTCGCGGCCCTGGGCAGCGCCTGGCAGTGGATCAAGGACCAGACGACCGCGATTTGGTCGGCCATTGTGGATTTCGTGGCCGGGATCGGCGACCGGATCGTCGCGTGGGTCGAGAGCCACGCCCTGGAGATCCTCGCCGCCTACGGGTGGCTCCAAGCGCTGCCCGGTCGGGTCGCGGGCTGGTTCGGCGACCTTGCCGACTCCGCGATCGAGCAGGGCCAGCGCCTCCTCGACTGGGCCGGGGGGATACCGGACTGGATCACCTCGGCGCTCGGCGACCTCGGCGGCCTCCTCGTCGACGCCGGACGCGACCTCGTGAACGGCCTGCTGGAGGGCCTGGAGGACAGCTACGACTCCGTCCGCGACTCACTCCAGGGCCTGACCTCGTCCATGACCGACTGGAAGGGCCCCCCGAAGCGGGACCGGCGCCTGTTCACCCCGGCCGGACGCTCGATCATCGACTCGCTCCTGACCGGCTTCGACGCCCGCATCCCCACGGTCCGAACGAAACTGGAGGGCCTGACCGCCGACATGCCCGGCATGGTCCGCGCCGACCTGGAGGGGCCGACCGTGCGCCTGGCCGCCGCCGACCGCGAACTGCTCACCCGCGGCGACGGAACCATGATCGCCCGCATCCCCATCGACCTCGGCGACGGTGTCCGCGAGGTCATCGAGGTCGAACTCGAACGCCACGACGCGCGCCTCGCCCGTAGCGCGCTGGCCGGTACCGGGCGGGTCCGCTGATGGCGCTGACCCTCACCTATCACGGCGACTTCTCGCGGGTGCGCATCGAAGCGACCGGACTCCCCGGCGCCGATCCCTCCTGGGGCGATGCCGCCCGGATCTGGCCGACCTGGGACGCGCTCGCGGCCGACAACCCGACCTGGGGCGACCTCGCCGACCGCTTCACTAATGGTGCGGTGCTGCGCTCGACCGACACCGGCCGTACCTGGCAGTCCGTCCGCGGCGCCGACCGCATCGCCCTGGCCGGAGGCGTGCGCTGCAACGACTTCGAGTTCACCCCCGGCGTCGAGAACCGGTACCGCATCGTGGACGAGCTCGGGCGCCCCCTCGCCGGGGCCGCGATCACGCCCGAGCTGGACGCGGTGTGGCTCAAGTGCCCCGTGCTCCCGTTCCTGAACCTGCCGGTGGATGTCCTCACCTGGGGCACCGTGACCCGTGCTGCCCGCGCTGGCGTGTTCGAGGTCGTCGGTCGGGCCGAGCCGGTCGTGGTCACCGCGCCGCGCTCCTCCCGGGAGTGGACGCTCACCCTCGTCACCGACGACCTGCGCCGCGACCCGGCGGCCGACGCCGAAGCGCAGGCGGACCGCATCGAGGCCGCCCTCGCGCCCGGCGAGGTCATGCTCCTGCACGTCCCGGCCGGATGGCCGGTCCCCGGCGGGTACGTCCACATCGGTGACGCCGTCCGGGACCTCCAGGACGGGCACGTCCAAGGGCCTCGCATCTTCGAGCTGCCGTGCCGCACCGCAGCGGCGCCCGCGCCCGAGCTGCCCGGCGCCCAGTTCACCTGGGCCGGTGCCGCACGCGCCTGGACCACCTGGGCCGCGCTCGCGGCCGACAACGGAACCTGGGCTGATGTCGCCGACCGGTTCGGCGTGCCCGAGGACCTGGAGCCGGGCCGGTGAGCGGCCCGGCGGTGCTCGACGCGGTCCTGCGCGGCTCGCACACCGCGCTCATCGAAGCCCGCGCCGTCACCGGCCACCCCACTGGCGCCAACCCGCCGGGGACGGCGCTCGACATCATCGACGGAGACGTCGAACTCGACGCGACCGCCGCCGTCCACGGCACCCTCCGTCTCACCGTGTCCGGCACCGCTGGCGGGGGAGGGGCCCGGACCCACTGGCCCGGCGCGGGCACCGACAGCCTGCTCTCCCCTTGGGGTGGTGAGGTCTTCGTCCGCCGGGGCCTGCGCACCCCCTCCGGCACCTGGTGGTCCCCGTTGGGCTACTACCGGATCGACACGGTCGAGCAGACCCGGCGTCGCGGCCAGATCGCCCTCACCGGCTCCGACCGCATGGCCACCGTCCGCGACTCGACCCTCATCGCACCCCGCCAGTACGGGCCCCAGGTCACCCTCGCGGAAGTCTTCGCCGATCTCATCGGCGAACTCATCCCCGATGCCTTGATCCGCTTCGACTCCGGCACCGGCGCCGCCCCGCTCGGCCGCGCCATCGTCTGCGAAGACGACCGGTACGCCACCCTCGCCCAGCTCGCCGCCGCGCACGGCCAGATCCCCTGGTGGGACGGCGAAGGCGTCCTGCGCGTCAGAGACATCCCGGACGCACCCGAACCGGTGTGGACGGTCGACGCCGGACCCGGCGGCGTCCTGGTCGAGACGCGCCGCCGCCTCACCCGGGCCGGAGCCGCCGGAGCCGTCGTCGCCCGCGGCGAGACCGCTGGGACCAGCGAGCCCGTCCAGGCCGTCGCCTACGACACCGACCCCGCCTCGCCCGCACGGTGGGGCGGGCCGATGGGCATGGTGCCGTTCGTGTTCGAGTCGGCCGCGATCCTCACCGTGGACCAGGCCGCGCGCGCGGCCGCGGCCATGCTCCGGCGCGGCCGGGGCCGCCCGAGCGCGATCGATTTCGGCTCGATCGTCCACCCGGGCCTGCGCCCCTGGGACCGCGTCCGTGTCACCGGCGCGAACGGCGGATTCGAGGTCCACCAGCTCGAACGCCTCACCGTCCCCCTCACGATCGACGCCGCCATGTCGGCCTCGACGCGCGACCAGACCGCCCTCACCACCGCCCCGGAGGTACTCGCATGACCGCCACCACGCCCCGCTACGGCCTGCGCCACCCCGAACGCACCGACCCCGCCGAAGGCTGGGTGGCGTTCGAGCAGCTCGCCGACGACACCGAGGCCGCCCTGGCGCCCATCGACGATCGGGCCGCCACCACCGCCGATGGCCTCCAGAACCTCCGGCGCCGCGTGGACCTCATGTTCGCCTCGATCGAGACCTCCGAGGTCCGGGTGAGCTTCGAGAACCGCGACAACTTCACCGTCGAAGTCTCGTACAGCAGGCCGTTTCCCAGTCAGCCGGTCGTCTTCACCAACATCAATTCGGCCGCCGGAGAAACAGCAAGATGGCACTCCCGAGCCTTCTACATCTCGAATACGGGCTTCACGCTCTTCGTGTTCGCCTCGGACGGCGGGCGACTCTCGACCTGGGAGAACCGGGCAGTGCATTGGATGGCCCTCCACCACAACTAGGACGCGCGCATGCCCCGGCCCGCCGCTGACCTCGCCGCCCTGCTCGACACCGCCCCGGCCTCCGCGGTCCGCTTCGGACAGGGCCGCGTCGTCGCCTGGGACTCGCGCGCCCGCACCAACACCATCCGCTGGCGCGAGACCGACCTCCACGACCTGCCCGTCATCGCGCCGGGGACCTCGATGAGCCTCGGCGTCGGCGACCTCGTCGCCCTGCTCGGCTGGGCCCCAGGGCAAGGCCCCGGCACCTGGTGGATTCTCGGCCGCGTCATCCCGCCCGGCTCCTCGACCACCGTCACCGGAGCGCTGAGCTTCCGCACCGACGACGGCATCCCCATCGCGACGTTCGGCGAACCCGACACCGACGGCGCGCTCTGGCGACTCAACTACGGCAACGGATCGCCCGCCATCCGCGCCGCCACCACCGGCACCGGCCAGGGCGCCCGTGCCGCCATCGCGCTCCTCGACGACCGCGGCACCCCGGTCGTCGCCACCGACCCCGCCGGCGGACTCGCCCGCCCCACCCTGCCCCTGCACCTCGTCCCGACCGCCGAGGCCGAGACCGACCCGGACGGCCCCGCCCTCTGGCCCTCCACCAGCGCAGGCGACCCCGTCCCACTCCTGACCGGCACCACCCCGATCTGGCAGGGCCGCATCGCCATCGGCGTACAGACCGAAACCAGCGGCCTCGCGACTCGCGCCCACTGGCGCCTCGACTTCAACGGCCGCACCGTCATCAGCGAGCAGACCGGGACCGGCGAGGCCTTCGCCACCGTCCCCGGCTGGGGCGACGGACGGGCCCCCGGGGAGACGGGCGAATTCACCCTTTACGGCTGGACGAGCGGCCCCGGACGGCTATGGCTCCAAGCCGTCCGCGCCCACACCCTCGCCAGCGCCTGAACCACTCCACCGCACCTCTCGCACCCCTCGACGGGCCCGGCACACAACCGCGCGCCGGGCCCGCTCCGCACCCCGCACCACCCTAGTGACCACTTTGGAGGGTCCGTGTCCCGCATCGTCTCCCGCTCCGCCTGGGGCGCACGCAGCGCCACCGGCACCACGCGCACCACCTGGTCCAAGCGGACCACCTTCGCCGTCCACCACTCCGGCGCCAGCGCCGACCAGACCCCGCGCGAGATCCAGGACTTCCACATGAACTCGCGCGGATGGTCCGACATCGGATACAACTTCCTCGTCGGCGACGACGGCACCATCTACCACGGCCGGGGCTGGCTCACGGTCGGCGCGCACATCGCCGGCCACAACACCGAATGCGTCGGTGTCTGCGTCATCGGCAACTACGTCAGCCGCGCCGTCCCCGAACCCGTCAAGGACGCTTTGGCCTGGCTCTACGACGAGGCCAACCGCCGCGCTGGCAAGACCCTGCGCATCCGCACCCACGGCCAGCTCGCCTCCACCGCCTGCCCCGGCGAACGCCTGGCCGACTGGGTCACCGACCACCTCGCCGACCACAACGGCGGCGGCGGTGGCACCGGCCCGAAGCCGGACGTGCCCCCGACCGGCAGCCCGGCCCCAGGCCCCGAGATCGCCTTCCCGCTCCCGCAGCACTACTACTTCGGGCCCCGCACCGGCGGCGCCGCCTCCGTCTCCGGGCACCACGGGCGGACCTTCAACGGCCGCACCGACACCGAGTGGCTCCAGGAATGGGCCCGCCAGCTCGAACGCCGCGGCTGGAGCATCGGCCGCGGGAAGCGCTGGCTTCCCGTGTACGGCAACGACGGCCGCTACGGCTCGGAGTACCGCGCCCTCGCCATCGCCTTCCAGAACGACCAGGGGCTCGTGCCGGACGGGCTCATCGGCCCCAAGACCTGGGCCGCCGCGTACCGCAACCCCGTCACCGACTGACCCGCCCCCCGCCGCAGGCCACCCCTCACCACACCCACCACCGGGGCCCCGCGCCCCAGATAGGAAGCGCCACATGGCAACCGCAGCCCTCCCGCCCGAGCCTGCCGACCTCTCCCAGAAGGTCCGCGCCTGGGTCTACCGCATCGCCACCGCCGGCCTGCTCGTCGCCGGTATCTACGAGGTCTCCACAGACCTGTGGACCGAACTCGCGGCCACCGTCCCCGGCTTCGTCACCTCCGCGCTCGCCGCCATCAACACCCCCACCCGCATCCGCACCTAACCGCCCACTCGCCCCGCTCGCCCCGGGGAGCCCGACCCAAGCGCCCGGTCACCCCTCACAGGGTGGCCGGGCGCTCTTCCGTTGTGGTGCAGCTTGTCACGGAGCCGGTTCTCGGGCGACTTTCTCGTCATGCACGCATCGATGTCAACCCGTACAGTGGACCGATGGATGAAAACGGCGCTCCCGAGGAGGAGGCCGAGCGCGTGCTCGCGAGACTGGAGCCTTGGGCGCGCTTTGCTGCAATGGGCCTTGGGGCAGTGCTCGCCGTAATCGGATGCTGGGCAGTGGTGACCGACTCAGGAAACCAAGCCGGCACGGTCGGCGTCTTTGGCGCCGGGCTAGTGCTGCTCGTTATGGGACTTCAGAACACTCCGCTGACCGGCATTACCGCAGGAGGCGGCGCGAGCTTCGGGACCCGGCAGCAGGTTGAGCGAACGAAGCAACTGGCGGAGGAGAAGCTTGATGAGGGCGAACCTGATGAGGCGAAGGCGGTCATCGAAACGGCGAAGGCACTCCACCCGCGCATCAACGAATCACCAGTGATCCGAGGGCTTGACTATGAGGTGAAACTTGGTCTCGCGCTGGCCATCATCGTCCCCGAACACACGCGGTGGCGTGGCCCCTTGGACGGGGGTGCCGACTACGTGGTCCAGACTCCGTCCGGCCACCGCATCGCTGTCTTGGCGAAGTACTTCACTAACGCTGATCCTCGGCATGTGATGCGCACGGTAAGTCGGATGCGGCTGGATTGGTATCTCGGAGCCTTCTCGGGAGTCTTGCTGGTGACCAACTACCCGATGCCGGACTATGCCCAAATCCCGATCCTCGAATCGCATCCAGATGCTCCTGTGAAGGCTGTTTCGTGGGACGGTGGGCTCGACGTTACTGAACTCCGACAGGGACTCGAATGGCTGGATGAGCGCCCGCAAAGCTAGGCGGTCCCGAAGTCCGGGTGTGGGTGGACGCCGAGGGGGCAGCGGTCGTCGTCCTCTCAGGCCAGGCTCTGAGGCCCTGGACGCGTCCGAAGGAGCATTGTTGCACCCCAACGACAACGACCCACGTGAGCCTGACAACGACGATGAGCGGCACCGAGCCTGGCTCGACCAGTACGTCGCCGCAGAGCGGCACCAGTCTGAACGGACCGACGCGAAAGCCTCCATCGTGCTCGTCATCCCCACAGCCGGTACCGCCATCGCCTTCACCGTTCTGGCTGACCTGCCCAAGACGGCCACACACGTTGCACAAACTGCACTGGGGATCGCGCTCGCCTCGGTCGCACTGCTCGTCGCAGTCATCTGGCCCCGGCGACCATCCGATCGGAACCCGACTGCCGAGGACCTGCTCGCCCAGGCCCAATACGCCAGCGCCGATCCCGAAGCCGATCTGAAGGCACGCGCCGAGGAAGGCGCCCGCCTTAGGGCCATCAATAACCTCAAGTGGAAGCTGCTCCGGTTCGCACTCATCGCCCTCGCAGGCGCCGTTTTCCTCGCCGCGGTCGCAGTCGATCTCGGCTGAGGCACCAACGGCGTGCCCGGCCACCCCGTCAGGGGCGGCCGGGCGCTTTCGTCGTGCCGCAGCCGAATCCGACGAGGCCCCGGGGTGAATCGTCACCCCGGGGTCTCGATCCTTATGCGACGCGCGGGATCGGGTCGGCCGCCGAGGTAGCGGCGGCCTCCTCGCTCGCTCCCGACGTCGGGCGCTCCTGCTGCACGGCCTTGCGGTAGCCGGTCACGGTTCGGGGCGCGCGGCCGATGCGCTCGCCGATCTCCTCGTCGCTCATCTCCGGGTCCTCGTTGAGAAGGTCGCGGACCTGCGCCAGGATCTCGGGCGACAGGCTCCGCTGGCGCTCGCGCGTCTTCTTCGCGTGGTCCTCGGCGGGGGCCTCAGGGACCGCGTCGGCCAGGGGCTCGGCGTCTTGGATCGCGATCCAGAACATGCCCTCGGGCAGGTGCGCCTCGGGTTTGACCGCCGTGTCGTTCGCGGCTAGGAGGGCGGCCATCGCGTGCGCCTCGACCGGCATCTGCGCTTCGAGTTCGGCGACCAGTTCCGGCATCGCACCGTCCTCGGCCGCCCGCCGAACGGCCGCGGCTGCGGCGTCGACGGCACCGACCTTGTTGGACCGGATGAGGACCTCCACGGTCAGCAGGAGGCTGATCGAGGGGAACGCGCTGATGACCCGGCTGATGAGGTCGGGATCGGCGACCAGGATGTTCGCTGCCAGGGAGAACACCACGCCCACCATGAACGTCGCCCAGGCCGCGCCGCGGTGCGTACGGCCATCGGTCATGGCGTACGAGCCGGAGAGGATCATCCCGTCAACGCTCAGCGGCAGCGTCGCGGCGATGAACTCAGGCTGCCCGTGAGCGGCGGCGAGGGTGTGGATGTGGTGGTACGAGGCTGCGGCGGCGACGCCGGCGACCGGGATGGTGGCGGCTACCAGGACCGCGCGGCGGGGGATTGTCAGGTTCATGCTGATAACTCCGGTTCAGGACGTTTGTGTGTCCAGGACCGTAGCTCCAGGCCAGGGGCCTTGTATATACGAGAGGCAGCCTCAGTAGGCAGGCTAACTGCCCAGGTCAGAGGTCGTCCGGATTTGCCGTGACGTGGCAACGCTTGGTTGGCGGGCCCGTTGGGGAGGACTCCGCGCCAGTGACATACTCGAACATGTGATCGAAGAAATCGGACTGAATGTTGACGGCATCCGCGCCCGCTTGGACCTCTGGCAACCCACCGGGGACGAGACCGAGCGGGCCTGCGCCATTGCGATGCGCGAGGCGCTGCTGAGAGTCAGCAGGGCCTTTCCGAGTGCGAGGCTGCCTCGCGAACGGTTCGTGGAGATTTGCGACGACGTTGTGACGGTGTGGCGAGCGACCGGCGCGCACGACAACCTCAAGCTGTTCGCAGACGTGGCCCAACTGGTGCAGCCGAACGCACATCTTCCCGAGATCGTCACGACCGAGCTCGAACGAGCCTTGCAGGCACTGGACCGCGGACTCACTGGCACGGACGACTAGGCCGCCCAAGTTTCGAGGTCGAACTCGCCGTCGCGGACGCCCTCGATGAACGCCTCCCACTCCGAGGGGGTGTAGATGAGGAGGTCGCCCTCAGGGTCTGCGGCCATCCGGAGGGCGACGAGTCCGTTGTCGGCGTAGCCGATCTCCAGCGCGGCCGGTGTGCCGTCCGGATGCTGCGTGCGTTCCCAGCGTGCCGTGCTGCTGTCGAACTCGCCCTTGAGCGGATGGTTGTGGGCTGGCATGTCTCGTGGTACTCCCGGAAAATAGTCAAGCGCGCCCCCACGGAGGGGACGCGCTTCAGGCTTCGTATGGGCTAGCCGTTCCGGCGGCCGTGATCCAGGAGGGCGGCAAAGTCACTGGAGGACAAGTCGAAGATCGGGGACTGTTCTCCGAGCTTGGAGTCCCTGACCTCGAACGCAGCGCCGGTCGCACGTGCTTCCACGCAGTCCTGACCGTTGCCGGAGTTGTTGCTCCGGGTGCTCTTGCGCCATCCGTCCCGGCGATTCGGGCTCACTTCGTCACGTCCTTCAACTCTTGAGCGATCCGCGCCAGGCTGGCTTCAGGTGTAAGTGCTTCGCCGGCCCAGAGCGCATCGAAGGCCTTCTTAAACAAGTCTATGTCAGGGTCTTGGCTGTACATTGCGCCGGTCGAGTTGTCGATGTAAACGACCACAGGGAGGGGACTCGGCAGGTGATAAAGGGTGAAACCGGTAACGATGCCCTCGGCGATGTGGCTCCAAGTTTCCTCCGGCAGGACTCGAATCTCGACGTTCGGCCGCTTGCTGAGGTTCAGCAGATGCTCGAACTGACGAGCCGTCACCCCATCACCTCCGACCCTCTGTCGGAGGATCGATTCATGGAGGAGAAATTGTGCGGACGGCGCCTCATCCTTGGACAGCACCTTCGCTCGCGTCATCCGCACCTCGACCTGGCGCTTGACGGCGACCGGGTCGTCACGCTTGGGGCCCGCGCTCATCAGCGCCGTTGCGAACTCCTCGGTCTGGAGGATTCCCGGCATGACGCTCAGCTCGAATTCCCGTATCGCCTCGGCGTCACCTTCGAGTTTGGCGCTGTTGGCGTTCTTGCCTACGTAGGAACCGAAGCCCTCGACCCACCCGAAATCCCTTGCATCGCGGTTTAGGGCGATCAGCTGCTGTCGTTCCTCCTCCTGCGTGATGTCCAGGAAATCCAGGATCTCAAGGAAGACCTCGGCAGGGATCGCGTACTCGCCCGACAGGTAGCGGCTGATCATCGAGACCGATTTCCCGATCTGCTCGCTGAGGTGTTTGGGGGAGATGTCCTGCTCAGCCATCCGCTCTTGGATGAACTTACCGATATAGAGGGCCTGAACCGGTATGTACCTTCTGGCCATTTCCCCTCCTTGCGGGTGTTGACGGGATCTTACCGACCGGCGGCGCCCCTGTCGATGACGACCGTCGCAGGCACGGTATGACCCTGCACGTTGAATCAACGCCACGGTTGCGCACGACCAAGTGTTGCATCAATGCTCAAATTGTGCAATGCTGTGGCTGTGCTTGGCCTCATAGCTGGGCATCACATCTTCAATCAGGGCTGCGAGACCGGAACGGTGGTGACAGCGCCAGCCAGTAGCGAGAGGTACCGGCTGACGTGCCCCGCCGCAAGAGCGGCCCACGGCCCGCCCGCTGCTGACGTTGGTCACAAGACGGTGGGGCGGGCGGGCTACACAGACACGGATCGCACATAGACGCCGCCCGCGTCGAGGAAGTTCTTGGCGGAGCTCTCGACGCGGGCGGTCAGGCACACGAAAGGAGAAGCCTCGTGGCCGTAACGATCGTATCCAGCGTGCTCATCGGCGTCCAGGACGAGGGAGTTCAGGCCGCCTACACATCGGCCCGTCTCGGGCTCGGCGTTCATCACCCAGGTCAGGTCATCCGCCGCCGCGGGGGACTCGGGCGGCCGGTCTGCCCGCATCACGCCGAGGACGAGCGGTGGGATTCCACCCCGCACGGCTGCGCAGCGCGACTTCGGAATCTGAAAATGATCCTGTCGCTGACGGTGGGCCGCACTGAACTGCGGCGAGCCTTGGTCGACCAGGGCCTGATCACCCAGGCTGAGGCCGAGCGGGGAATCCAGGTAGCAGCGCCACGACACAAACGCGGCGCCCGCCGCTGGCGGGCGCGGCAGCCTCATTCGAGACCCCGACCGGTCCCGGCGGCCACGCCCCGGGCGATCGGCGTGGCGAAAGTGGTGGCCCCATGAGCCGCACCGAGGTGAAGCGATGAACACGCTCCTGAGTGGCTACGGGGCCGCCGAGCCCACATCGCCCGAGAAGCTCGTGACAATCGGGGTCCACAATCCGGTCACTCTCCTTCTCCGGTTCGATCTCGATGCCGACGCGGTCGATGTCCATACGCCCGACAAGCCGCACCGGAAGCTCGGGCGAGTCATCCGGCTGGCCTCCGGGGAACCGCAGTGCGTGCTCAAGGGCAAGCACCGAGACACCTTGAGCAAGTACCGCATTGCCGCGCTTCGGTACGAGGCGCTGGCGTTCTACTGCACCTTGGTAGACCTGCCCGGCGCCCTGCGCCCGCGCGCGTTGCCGGTGCCGATGCCGCCGGGGCCCTGGTCGAAAGCGCTGACGATCAACGACCAGCGGGTTCTGTTCACACCCGACTTGAAACGGCGCTCGGTTTCCCTCCACACCGAGACATCTGCCCGGTTGCTGGGTGAGGTCGTGGAGGTCGATGGGGACTCGGTCAGGTTGTGGCTGACGGGCGTGTGGCTCCAGGTGTTCGGATTCGCCGATGTGGGCGCGGATGTGGCGAGCGCGGCCAGTCATATCTGGTATGCCGAAGCCGCCGCAGGAAGCGGGGAACGGCCATGACGAGCATGTTCCACGCGCGACGCTTCAGTCTGCGGCCAGCCGCTGGCGCGGCGTCATGATGGGGGCGCAGCAGCGTGCGCAGCTGAACATCGGCAGTTTCGACCTCGACGGACGCCGGTACCGGGTCTATGCCCACCCGGACTGGGACTCGTCGGACGACAGCGTCACGGTCTCGCGCGTACATCCCGACCCAGCTCACGGCAAGGCCGTCATGGTCCCGAAGGGCCTGGACAGGCCCTGCCCGAATTTCGGGTTCCCGAACGACTGGAGCGAGGACGAGCAGGAGGCGGCAGGTCCTGAAATCCTGCGGGCGTGGCGTTCCGACTGGCGCTCGCCCATGGTCACCGACAACTGGGAGACGGTGCTGCCGATCTACATCGGCGACCGCCGCGTTCACCTCGTTCGTCGGCCCCTGCGTTCGGTCATCACCGCTGAACTGATCCATCACGACGGCCGCGACCCCGCTTGGATCGCGACGTTCTACCGGCTCGACCGCGGCCCCGCTTCGGCACGCCGCCACGGGTTCTTGATGCGCATCAGTTGGGCCTGCCGGGACTGGCTCGGCCAGTTCGATGGCGACAGCAGCGCCGGTGTCGTGGCGCGGACGCGACTGCGCGCGGCCGCGTGGCGCACATGGATGCACGTGTCCTAGCCGTACCCGCCGCCCCGCAGCAGCGACTTTTTACACCACACCTCTGTACAGAAAGCACCACACGATGAGCACTCTGCCCCGCAGGAGCGGGAACACCGACCAGCCAAGGGACCCGGACCGGCTCGGCACCGTCCGCCGCTACGGGCACTCGATCGCGATCAGCCTCATCCATGAAGAAGACATCGGACGGATCTACCGACTCGCCACCCTCCCCGGCTCGGGCGGCACGGTCCTGGGCGAGGTCGTCTGCTGCGACAAGCAAGCGAGCCCGCTGTGGGAGGACCCCGCGGCGGACATCCGCCTGGAAAAGGGCTCGATGTTCGAGAAGGGCCTGATCCGGACCATGCTTGCGATCGACGCGGCCCGCGACGGCACCCCGATCGACTGCGACGAGCACGGCCTGCGCCTCGACATTGCGGGCCGGTTCTTCCTGCCGACCGTGCAGGAGGCATCCGCATGAAGGGCAAGCTCATCTTCGCCGGCCTCGTGGTGCTGGGACTGCTGTTCGCGGCCGACCGCCTCGGCGGGGAGGCCGCTTCGGTCCCGTGGGCGACGGTCCTCGGATTGCCGATCGTCGGACTGAGCGTCTCCTACCTGTTCTATCTGATGTTCCTCAAGCAGAGCGGGGACGCGGCGAACGCCGAGCACGACAAACGGGTCGGGAAGCGGATGCCGAAGATCATCGCCGCCGGTATCGGCGCGCTCGTCTTGGCGGGCGCGATCCCGTACTTCGGCCCGGTCCTGTTGGACCAGGCCAAGACCGAGGCCGGGCAGGCGGCCGGGAACGTCGCGACCTCGATCGACACCACCACGACCGGCGCGGCGGCGGCGCTCCCGCCGGTCTGGGTCGTGATCGCCGTCCCGCTCCTGGCCGTGCTCTCGGTCTGGTTCATCGCCTGCGGCCGGGACGCCGAGGCCAAGACCGTCCGCGGCACGGCCGTGGCGCTGACCGCGCTCGCGGGCGTCATCGTCACTGTGGCGACTGGGGTGGTCGCGTGAGGGGACGTTCATACACGATCGTGTTCATCGAACCGGTGGACCTGGCCGTCCTCGCGACGGCGGTCGTCGAGGCCTTCGCGATTCCCCGTGAGCGGATCGAGGTCTGGGACGGCGACACCTTCACCAACCCCGCTGCGGCCGAGCCGGTCATCGCGCAGATCGCCACCGGCTCCGGGCCTGGGGCCTTCGCTGAATTCGTTGGCTTCGAGGCCTTCGCCGAACACACGGGCGCGCCCGAGACTCTCGAGGTCGCCATTGCTCTCACCAGCCGCATGGGGCGACGGGCGATCTTCGAACCCGAAGCGGCCGAGGACTACCTGTGGACGGTGGTCGCCGCTGACGGCAGCCACGGCCACGTGGCGCTCGACAGCGACAAGTTCGACGAAGGGGAGATCTGCGTCCTCCGCGCCGTCTTCCCGTTCGGCGCGGCCGACGACTCGACCGAGACGGCATCTGCAGCAGAACACGACCGCGTCGACGGGCCGGTGATGCCATGAGCGGCAACGATATCGACGCCGAGATCCGGGCGGTGCTGCTCGACCTTGTGCTGCTGCGAAAACCGTTCGACGAAGCTGCCGAGGCCGTCGTGCCGTACGTGCTTCGCCATCACCGGGGCGCGCCGCTGGTCCTGTTGGACCGGGCGGCGATGCGGAACGCGATCGGCGCGTGTCGGTCCGGGGCGGTGTCCACCAGGGAACTGCGGCACTGGGCGCTCGTGGTCCATATGGAGCTCACCGCCCCGCCCGGCCCCCTCGCCCGCGACTCGTTGCTGGGATGGGAATCGCGCGCGAGACGGATTCTCCATCACCACCTGCACCGTCTCATGGAAGCCGGCGAGAACGGCGTGACGGACGAATTGCTCGACCAGATCGACGCAGACCTCAACCACACCGATTGGACTTGGATCGCCCGCAAGCCCTGGGCCGCACCATTCGTAGAAATCGCGGCGATTGCCGCATGGACGTTCCTGGCCGCCAAGTTGCTCGTCCCGCATCTGCCCGACTCGCCCATGAGCGCGTCGCTCGGGACGTTCGGCGCCATGACGGTCAGCCTCACCGTCGTGCGCCTCGTGCAGGGCGCTGACGCCGCCATCGAGCGATTCCAGACCTACCTGCCCGCCGCGCTCCTCGCCGCCGCCGTCCTCGGCGCGACCTTCGCCTTGGGAGGCACCCAATGAACTCGATCGAACCGGCCGGCCAGCACACCGGATTCACCTCGCAATCGCGCATGAGCATCCAGGTCCGCGGCACCCAGGTCGCCATCGCCGCCTCCAGCAACACCAGCGAATCCGACGAACTCGTGCTGCTCTTGCACGGCCTCGGCTGCTCCCGCGAGTCATTCGGTCCGGTCTACACCGGCGACGAGCAGCGACGCTGGCTCGCGATCGACCTGCCCGGCCACGGCGACTCGTCCCCGATCGGCCACGGTGGCGACCTCATGGGGCACTACGCGGACGTGGTGATCGAGCTAGTCACCCAGCTCGCGCCGCGGACCGTCCACCTCGTCGCCCATTCGATGGGGTTGGCGGTCGCGCTGATCGCGGCCCCCTCGCTGCCGGTGGGTGCGCTTGTGGCGATCGAGGGCAACCTCACCGGAGAGGACTGCGGGCTCGTCTCCCGGTCCATCGCCGAAATGCCCGAGTCGGCGTTCATGCACGCGGGCCACGCCGTGCTCCGCGATCAACTGCTCGGCTCCGACCAGACCGACATGCGCATCTGGGGGAACTGGATCGAACGAGCCGACCCGGGGACACTCTGGCAGGCCAGCGCTTCGCTGGTCACCTGGTGCGACTCCGGCGGCGTTGCCGCACGTTGGTCCAACATGGGCCGCCGCACCTATCTGCGGGGCGAGCGGTCGGGCTACCCCGAACACCTCGGTGCGCTGCTCGCCGGCGTCGAAGTCGTCCAAATCGGCGGCGCGGGCCATTTCCCGATGGTGGACAACCCGATCGTCCTCTCCGACACGATCACGGCCGCGATCGAACGGGGAGCCGGAGCAGAATGAAACGAAACGACCTTCGCCGCTATACCGCCGTGCTGACCAACTTGATCGAGCGTCGCACCCCGCCGCGGCATGCGATCCGGGCGCTGCGCCGCGAAGCCGAGAAGATCGGCGGCGTCCCGCAGGTCCCGGTCGCGGTGCTTACCCGTGACCACGTCCACGGTGCGCTCGGTGCCTGCCTCGCCGGTGAGCTCGACGCCGTCGAAGTGTGCGCGTGGTCGGATGTGGTTGTCGAGCATCTGTCCTACCTGAACACCGGAGGTAAGGCGCTCGCCGCCGAGATCGGCTACCAGTCCGCGATCTACAACGCACTCCGACACCTATCGGACCGGCAGGCGGCCGACCTGGACGTTGAAGCCCTTGGAAGGGCCAGCGCACTGCTCGACTACGCCGACCTCGACCCGAACCGGGAATGGACCGACGAGGAGACCGCCCGGGGTATGGCAATGATCGACCTGGTGCAACCGGGGATGCAGGAACAGGCGCAACAGGGCCTGGAGCTCGCGCATTTGGAGGCCGATATCCGGGGCCTGCACGACGCGGAGCCGATCCCGCTCATGCTCAGCCGCGGCATCCCCCAGCCGGGGCAGTACCGAGCGCGTCCACTCGGCGAAGGCGAGTTCGACCTGGTGGGTTTCGAGCTGGCCGGGTGCACCTGGATGATCCGGCCCGGCAAGGCACTCGGCTTCGCCGAACTCGCCCGCGTCTCCCGCGGCCGGGACCGTCTCGCCGCCCACATCCTCCACGAAAGCGGCGAATTCCAAAGCCTCATACCGGCCGAAGACGCCGAACCCGTTCCTGAAGCAGTCGCCAGCGCGCTCGCACAGATCCTCGCCGACGCCCGCGCCTCCGGTCTACGCCTATGAACCCCTAGAAACCCGGTGGCGGGGCACCCGCCGCAACGACGGGAATGAGCTGGAGCGGACCCAGCCGCTCCATCGTGGGGCCGTCGCCGACTCCCGTGCGGCGGCCTCACCACTAGTTACCGCCGTCAACGACGGCGGACCAGCGAGTCGGCATCGGGTGGCCGGCTCTGCGGGGCAGCCGCGGACCACATCAGCGATGTGGAGCCCAGGGTGGGCGGCTGCCCCGCCTCTCCCGCTCGGACGCAACCGATTTGACCCACCTGCTTCAATGGGAGAGGACTTCGTAACTGGGGGTGCTCGATGGTGGAGGTGTGGACCGGGGCCGAGGCTGCACGCCTGCGCCGAGCGATGCGCTTGTCCGTCAGGGACTTCGCCCACAAGCTCGGAATTGCGCCCCGCACCGTGTCCTACTGGGAGGCACGAGGCGCCGCCATCACGCCACTGCCCGAGACCCAGGAAATCCTCGACACCGCCCTCGAAACAGCCTCGCCCGCCGCACAGCAGCGTTTCCACAACCAGGCAGCAACTGCCACAAGAGAAGCCCTCGGAGCTGCCCCATATGACGGTGCGGGGCTGAGCGACTGGTCCGAAGACCTCGAACGCGCCCGAGAAGCGGTCGCCCGCCAGAACTTCACACTCGCCGCCCGACTGACCGAGCGGTGGCTCGCGGCGCCGCCGACCACCGAAGGCATGGGCGCTGAACTGTTCGCACTCTCGCTCCTGCTCGCTGGAGACCTGCGCCGCGATCAGGGCCAGGTGATCGGGCCCGGCTCAGCCGAACATTGCTACCGCGCCGCCGCGAGCCTGTTCGCCTCACTCGGGCTCGCCCGCCGCCACGCCCAGACCGAACTCGTCCTCGGCGTCGTCGCCGAAATGTGCGGGAACCTCGAAGTCGCTACCGCCGCCTACCAGACCCTCAGCGACGACGACCGCCTCAGCCACCGGGACCAGGCCAGGGCGCGCCTGTGGGTCGGCACCGCCCTCACCAAGCAAGGCCAGCACGAGAGCGCCGCCGAATGGATGAGCGCGGCCACCATCGCATTCGACCGCCTCGGCGAAGTCGAGGACTGGTCAGTGGCCCAACAGAAGCTCGGACTCGTCCACCGCGCCGCCGGCAGGCTCGACCAGGCACACGCCGCACTGTCCGCCGCCGAAGCCACCGGCGCCGCCGCCACCCCGCTCCAGCAGGTCAGGCTGTGGACCGCCAGAGGCCACGTCCTGATCTCCGACAGGGCCACCCAGGACGAGGGCGAGGCGATCCTGGACGAGGCGCTGGCGGTCACCGCCCGGTATGGTCTGGGCCATCAACGCCGGAGCATCGAAGCGATCCGCGCCGGCGCAGGACGGAGGACGCGACGGTGATGACCGAGGACCCGACCCGGCCGGGCGACGACACCAAGGTCTGGCAGGCCGCCGAAACCGTATGGGACTACCACCAGCTCGGGCACGAACCCATTGCGGCCGAGGTCATCATCGCGCTCGGCTGCCACGACATCGGCGTCGCCGATGTCGCCGCCGACCTCTACGCCCAGGGCCTCGCCCCGCTCATCGTCGCGACCGGCGGCGACCACCCCGCCACCCGCGCCTACCTCGGCGATGGAGAGGCCCGTGCCTACCGCGCCAGGATGATCGTGAGAGGTATCCCTGCCGAAGCGATCCTCACCGAGGAGGACGCCCGCCACACCGGCGAGAACGTCACTAACTCCCGCGACCTCCTTGCGGCCGAGGGCATCAAACCGGCCCAGATCCTCGTCGCCTGCATGCCCTACATGGAGCGCCGCGCGTTCGCCACCTGCCGGTCGCAGTGGCCCGAGGTCGACCTCACCTGCATCTCCTCCCGGGCCTCGCTCAGCGACTACCTCGACCTGATGTGGCGCCGCGACGCCATCCCCGCGGCGGAGATCATCGCGAACACGGTGGGCGACCTCGACCGCGTATTCCGCTACCCCACACTGGGTTACGCCATCGAACAGCCCCAAACCCCGGAGCTTCGCCATGCCTTCGACACCCTCGTCGCCGCCGGATACGGCACCAAACTCCTCCGCACCTGACCCCGCCAGCCGCAGTGCCGTCTGTGCCATCCACCAGCCGAACCTGCTGCCGCGCATGGCCACCCTCGCCAAGATCGCCGCCGCCGACACCTGGATCGTCCTCGACACCGTCCAGGCCGCCCGCCGCGACTGGCAGCACCGCACCCGCCTCGCCGACCTCAACGACCCCGAGCGGCGCCAGTGGCTGTCCATCGAGACCCGCCGCCCCGCCGGGCGCGCCACCCTCATCCGCGACACCGCCGCCACTGACCCGGCCAAAGCCGCGCGTCGCCTGGGCGAGATGCTCGCCGCCGCCTACCGCACCAGCCCCCACTGGGCCACCGTCGACCAGATCCGTCGCCGTACCCTCGACGCCCTGACCGCCAGCGCGGCGCTCACCGACATCGCCACCGCCTCAACCGCCGCGATGCTCGACGCCATCGGCTGGCACGGCACCATCATCCGCGCCAGCACCCTCACCGCCGGGACCGAGCGCACCGACCGGCTTATCGACCTATGCGCCGCCGTCGGCGCCCGGACGTACCTGTGCGGCACCGGCGGCCTGCGCTACGTCGACCCCGACCGCTTCGCGCAAGCCGACATCGACCTCGTGCCCTTCCCCGCCGCGAACGCAGACGCTGGCCCCGTCTGGCGCGGCGCACGCCAGATCACCGGACTGTGGGCCCTGGCCGCCCACGGCCCCGACACCGTCGCCCGCGCCCTCGCGAACCTCGCGACCGTCCGGGGCCTCCGCCCGCCCATCGCTCTCTGACCTGCACCGTTGCAGCGCGACTGCAACACCACTGCCGTACGAGTGCATTGTGGGCCAAAGCATCCGAATCGAGAATTGAGGGACCAAGTCCACCGCCGCCTCATTCGGGCGGCACCCGCACTGGGAGGACCCATGCCCCCACCCACCGCCACCGCAAGCGGCGCACCCGAAATGGTGTTCGCGCCAGTCACCAACGTCATCATGCAGCCGACGACCTTGTGCAACCTCGACTGCACTTACTGCTACCTGCCGCAGCGCCGTGAACGGCTCGCCATGGCCCCGGGCGTGGCGAAGGCCGTCGCCCGTGCTCTCGCCGCCTCCGAGCGCGTCCGGGGTCCGGTCGAGATCGTGTGGCACGGAGGCGAACCCACCGCCGCTGGCCTGCCCGCGATGCGCCGCCTGGTCGACGCCTTCGCCGATCTCGAGGTCGTCCACGTGCTCCAGACGAACGCCACCCTCATCAACCAGGAGTGGATCGACTTTATCGGCGAGCACGACATCAAGATCGGCGTCAGCATCGACGGCACGATGAGTTCGAACGCCTCACGTATCGACCTGGCGGGCAAGGAAACCTGGACCCGGACCATGCGCGGCATCGAGCGGCTGAGCGAGGCCGACATCGAGTTCAGCGCCATCGCGGTCGTCCGCGATCCCGACCCCGCTGGCGTGCCTGAGTTTTACGAGTTCTTCGCGTCGCTGGGCTGCGTCAGCCTGGGGATCAACATCGAGGAGACCGAAGGAGTCAACACCGCCGGGCGCTCGCTTCACCTCGAACGCACCACCAGATTCTGGGAAGCCGTCACAGCCGCATGGGACCGCAACCCAGTCCTGGAAGTGCGCGAACTCGACCGCGTCGCCGACTACCTCCGGTTCCGGCCCGACGTCGAAGACATCACCAGGCAGGACCCGATCCCGACCGTCGCATGGAACGGCGAAGTCACCGTGCTCTCACCCGAACTCGCCGGGTACACCGACCCCCGCCTCGGCAAGTTCGCCTCCGGGAACATCCTCGCGCGCGGATTCGACGAGATCCTCGACCGCGCCGCCCAGGCGCCGTGGGTGCGCGAGTTCGCCGCAGGCATCGCGGAGTGCGCAAGAGCCTGCGAGTACTTCGCATTCTGCGGCGGTGGACAGGCCTCCAACAAGTACTGGGAGCACGGCTGCCTCGACATCACCCGCACCGACTACTGCACCGGAGCAAAGATCACCCTCATGGAAGGAGTCCTCGCCCATGCCAGGCACCGCAACCCTCGCTGACCGCATCGCCGAGTCCGAAGACGAACTCGCCGAGCTGTTCGGCAACACCGATCCAGGCGCTCATATCCCGCTCGGAAAGTTCGACAACCGCCGCACCTGGGACAACGCCACCAAGAAATTCGACAACCGCCGCACCTGGGACAACTGGGACAAAAAAGACTGGAAAGACCGAGGGAAGAGGAGATAGCGGTCGCGACCTAGTCGACCACTAGCCCCGTTTCCCGTGCGAGGTCACCGGCGATCTGGAGCACCTGGTCGTCGGTGACCCGCGCGCCTCGCAGCGACAGCAACCCCTTGGCACCGACCAGCTTCGACTCGCGCAGATCCAGGCCCCGCGCATCCGCCACCGCCGAGAAGTCCGCGTCAGCCAGATCGCAGTCGATGAATGCCACTTTCGAGAGGTTGCCGGTGAACGAGGACTCCTTGAACCGGCAGCGCTCGAACACCACCAGGCCCTTGACCGTGTCGAAATCGAATGAAGCGAAGTCCGCCCTACAGTCTCCGACGTAGATGTCCTGCGCGAGCTCGAACTCCACCCGCCACCCGACAAGCTGCGAACCGACGACCTCGACGCGGCGCCCATCGACTTGGCTCCAGCGTGCGTTCGACAAGACGCACCCCGACAAACGCACATCGGCCAGCGCCAACGGCTCGACCACCGTCTCCGACAAGTCCACGGCTTCCAACACCGACCGGGTCAAACGGCCCTCACCAGTCGTGCCCGAGAAGTCGCCTCCCTCGACGTGGACCTCCTCGAAAGAGAACTCGCCCTTCAAGCCAACCGACGCCGACTCCAGGTCCTCGTCTTCGATCGACGGCCGCTGCACGCGCCGGTTATCGCTGATCTCCCGAAACTCCATCAGACATGCCCCCTGCGTTCGCCTTCTCCGCAGTGTAGTGAGCCGCGGTTCGGTTCAGAGACATCGCAGGGGTGGCGGTACCTTCAGGCGCCTCGGGCGTGGCCCAAGCATTAGCGGCACGGAGAAGGGCGGGAGCGTCAAGCTCCCGCCCTTCTCCGTGCTCGTGGCCCACCATCCCGGATCAGGGAGGATTCCGAGCCGCCATGTCTAAGAGTGATTGATTGAGAACTCAAGGTGAGTTCCCCATCTATTCCCCACGCAGGTCCCACATGGACCAGACTGCTAGGTTTGAGCAGCAGTGGGGCTAGAATTTGGGCGATGGTCAGTGGGTTCAAATCCCACCGCCACCGCCAACGTTCCGAACGCCGGGTCTGCCAAGGCCCGGCGTTCGTCGTTTCTCGCATCGGGCGGCTAACCTGTCGGGACCGCGCCGCCGGGCGGGCGCGGACGGCGCGTCAAGCGCCGCTCACACGGAGAAAGGCGGCAGGGTGAGCCGATCCTCGACGGGCGGGAAGATCTTCAGCGGGGCGGTCATCGCCCTGTCGCTGCTCGTCGCCGCGGTCCTGCTCCTCCACCGGTTCATCCCCAACCGCTGGCTGAACCTCGGCAGCCTCATCGAGACGTTCCTGCCCTGGTTCGGCCTGGCCGTGCCCGTCCTGGTCCTGCTCGCCGCGATCCGCCGCAGGCCGCTCGCGATCGTGTGCGCGCTCCTGCCGGGCCTGGTCTGGTTCCAGATGTACGCCGGGCTCATCCCCGACAAGCACAAGGGCGAGGGCGACTTCCGGATCGTCTCCCACAACGTCAACGCGAACAACACCGAGACCGAGGCGACCGCCGCGACGCTCCTCGCGGCCGACCCGGACGTGATCGTCCTCGTCGAGCTCACCGAGGAGCAGCGGTACGAGTGGAGCGAGGTCCTTGACGACACGTACGAGTACTCGGTCTCCTACGGCACGGTCGCGCTCTGGTCGGCCTACCCCGTGGTCGACTCCTACGAGGTCGACCTCAATCTCGGCTGGGCGCGCGCGTTCCGCGCGGCCGTCGAGATCGACGGCGAGGCCGTCGCCTTCTATGTCGCGCACCTGCTCTCGGTGCGCGTCAACACCGAGGGGTTCACGTCGGCGCAGCGCAACGAGACCGCGCTGCTGCTGGGCGAGGCGATCGCCGACGAGGAGCTCGACCGGGTCGTGCTCGCCGGGGACCTGAACGGCACCTCGCAGGACCGGGCGCTCGCGCCGATCACGTACCAGCTGTCCTCGGCGCAGGCCGACGCCGGGAAGGGCTTCGGGTTCACCTGGCCCGCCGACACGCCGCTGGCGCGGATCGACCAGGTCCTGTACCGCGGCCTGGAGGCCACGGGCTCGGACGTGCTCGACGCGACCGCTTCCGACCACCGCCCGGTGATGGCCGACTTCGCGTTCCAGTAGGGGCCGTTCCGACGCGGCCGTCGCGTCCGTGCAACCTCCCGCGACGGCTCGGGCGTCTTGGAGACGTGACCGAAGACGACGCGACCATGATCCTGCCTGCCGTCAGCGCCGCTGACGCCGACGACACCGCGGTGTTCGCGCGCGTCGACGCCGGGCCTGCGGGGCCGGCCGGCGGCCGGGCGCTGATCGAGCTCGACGGCGTGGGCATGACCTACCCCGGCCCGCCGCCCGTCGAGGCCCTGAAACCGGTCGAGCTGCGCATCGAGGACGGCGAGTACGTCGCGATCGTCGGCCCCTCCGGCTCGGGCAAGTCGACCCTCCTCAACCTCCTGGGCCTCCTCGACGCCCCCACCGCGGGCACGTACTGGCTCGACGGGCACGACACGTCGATGATGAAGGAGGCGCACCGCACGCAGCTGCGCGCCGACAAGATCGGCTTCATCTTCCAGGCGTTCCACCTCATGGCCCACCGCACCGCGACCGAGAACGTCGCGATGTCCCTGGTGTACCAGGGGATCCCCAAGCGCAGGCGCCGCCAGATCGCCCGCGAGAAGCTCGAGCTCGTGGGCCTGTCCCACCGGCTCGACGCCCTCCCGACCACGCTGTCGGGCGGCGAGCGCCAGCGCGTCGCGATCGCCCGCGCCCTCGCGGCCGGGCCGAGCCTGCTCCTGTGCGACGAGCCCACCGGCAACCTCGACTCCAAGACCGCCGACTCCATCATGGCCACATTGGACGAACTGCACGACGAGGGACTGACGATCCTCATCATCACCCACGACCACGAAGTGGCCGAACGGGCCCAGCGGGCCGTCACCATCCGCGACGGCCAGCTGCGCGAGGGCAACCACCTCCACGACGACCACGGCACGGTCCCGGTCGACCGCGCCGCCCCCGGCACCCTCGTGATGCCCAAGGCCGAGTAGACCTTCCTTCCCCCGAACAGACCTTCCTTCCTCCCAAAAAGGACTGCGGGCCCGCGCCGAAAGGCACGGGCCCGCAGTTCGCTTGCGGTCCTTCCGGGTCAGTCCCGGTCCGGCGGCGTGCTCGGGTCGGGCGTCTCGCCGTCCCCGGGCTTGTCCTCGTCCTCCTTGTAGTCCTTGCCGTTCGAGACGAGGACGTAGATCGGACTGCCGCTGGGCGCGGACCCGGTCATCGAGGTCGAGAACGCCTCGCCCTCCTTGCAGTCCGAGTCGAACTTGCCCGGCGCGATGGAGGCGTCGAACCCGGCGTTGGCGACGCGCGAGACGGCGTCGTCGGGGTCCATGCAGTCGATGGACGGGATCGACACGAGGTTCTTGCCGTTGCTCATGGCGTCCGACGGCTTGCTCCAGCCGCCGTCCTCGAGGTCCTTCACCGCTTCCTTCAGGATCGCCTCGCCCGCGATCTTGACCGCGTCCTTCAGGCTCTGGGTCGCGACGTTGTCGCGGTAGGTCGCGTCGGTGTCGCCCACGAACGTCGCCGTGGTCGCGTTCGAGGTCGACGCGAGCAGCCAGTAGGAGCGGTTGGAGTCGGAGGTACCGGTCTTGCCGAACACCGGGCGGTCCCAGTCGCCGAAGTACGACGAGGCGGTGCCGCCCTCGCACTGGGTGCCGCTGGCGCTCTGGCCCATGACGCAGCGCCCGGCGCTGACGGCCGCGTTCGCGACGTCCTTGGAGTAGGCCTCATCGCACTGCGGCGCAACGGCATCGGTCCACTCGGTGCCGTCGGCGCCGACGATCTGCATGACCGGCAGCGGGTTGCAGTGCTTGCCGCCCGCCGCGACGGTGGCGTACGCCTCGGCCATGTCCATCGGCGTGGTCGCGTCGAACCCGAGGGTGAAGGTGCCGTAGCCGTCGAGGTTGTCGTCCTTCCTGGCCTCGGCGACGCCGGTGCCCTCGCGGAAGGTGATCCCCGAGCGCTCGGCGATGTCGACGGCCTTGCTGGTGCCCACGAGCTCCTGCAGCTGCACGAACGCGGTGTTCGAGGACCGGCCGAACATGCCCCACATGGTCATCGGGCCCGACGACCAGCCGCCGTCGTTCGTGGGGCACCACGGCCAGAAGCCGTTGCCGCGCTGGAAGCCGCAGGACGCGGGCTCCCGCTCGTAGGAGCCGTAGATCCGCGACTGGTACTCCGAGGGCGAGGGGATGCGGGTCTTGAGCGGCCAGCCCTCCTCGAGGGCGGCGAGCATGACGAACATCTTGAACGTCGAGCCCGCCGGGTACCCGATCACTTCGTCGTTGCCGCTGAGCAGCGGAACGGTCGTATTCGGATAGTTCGAGGGCTTGGAGTCGTCGCCGTCGGTGCGCGGCTTGTTCTCGGTCTGGTCGAGGCTGTAGTTGCGGTTCACCGCCATCGCCCGCACGTGGCCGGTCCCGGGGGTGATCGTGACGGAGCCGAGGGTCGCGGAGTTGTTGACGCTCACCTCGTCGGCGAGCTTCTCGGTCGCATGGTTCTGCAGGGCCGGGTCGAGGCTGGTGACGATCTTGAAGCCGCCGCGCTTGAGCAGGCTCATGCGCTCGCGCTCGTCGGCGCCGAAGGCCTCCTGCTCGATCCACCAGGACTTGAAGAAGTCGCAGAAGAAGCCCCAGTTGGAGGTGGCGACGTCGACGCACTCGCTGCGGACCGGGCGCGGGTTCAGGCCCAGCGGCAGTTCCTGTGCCTCGTCGGCCTCGGCCTGGGTGATCTTGCCGAGGTCGGCCATGCGCTGCAGGACCCAGTCGCGTCGGTCCACAATGGGCTGGTCGTCGCCTTCGCCGTCGAGTAGTCCGTCGGCGAGGGAGGGGAACTTCGGCAGCGACGCGAGGGTGGCGGCCTCGGCCAGGGTGAGGTCGGCCGGGGACTTGTTGAAGTACGTGTACGCCCCGGCGTGGACCCCGTAGGCCTGGTTGCCGAGGTAGATCACGTTCAGGTAGCCCTCGAGGATCTCCTCTTTGGACATCGTCTCTTCAACACCCATGGCGTATCGGGCTTCTCGCAGTTTCCGGTCGTACGAGTCCTCGGACGCGGCGATGACCTCGTCGATGGTTGAAGCCGAGTAGATCAGGGTATTGCGTACGAACTGCATGGTGAGGGTCGACGCCCCCTGCGAGTCGCCGCCCTGGTTCGCCACGGCGGCGCGCACGATGCCGACCCAGTCGACCCCGTTGTGCTCGTAGAACTTCGAGTCTTCGGCGGACAGCAGTGCGTCGATCATGACCGGGGAGACCTCGTCGAGGGCCACCTCGCGCCGGTTCTCCTCGTAGAAGGAGGTGATGAGCGTCTCGCCGTCGGCGGCGTACACATAGGTCGTCTGCGGCAAGGTGGGCTGCGTGAGCTCAGTCGGCAGCGACTCGAACGAGTTGACGCTGTTCTCGGCAACGAGGCCGCCGAGCCCGACGAGGGGGAAGGCGGCCGCGGCCGCGAGCACGCCGGCGAGCACGCCGCAGATCAGCAGCGCGATGCCGTCCCTCAGGGGACTCCGGTCGCGTTTCAAGGTCTCCACCGCCTCAGATTAGAACGAACGTCGGGAAGTGCGGCACGGCAGGCATCCGGTTACCGGAAGGCGTCTCGCATGCGGGTCGACATGTATGCCCGCAATTGATACGCCCCAATCGGGAAAGGGAGATGCGCTCGTATCGGAATCGTTATTATCGCGAGCTGCCATCGCATAGTGAACCGTAGGGGTGAAGCCGTCCCATGGAGTCCGATTTTCGTCTCGGAGAGTAGTCAAACCCTTACGAAAGGTGTAAGGTCCGTTCTGACGGCCACATTGTGTGATCGAGAGATCACTCGAATGTAGTCGTCGGGGGGTATGAAGGGAAAGATCTCACGGGGAGGTCATGCGGATGGGACTGCTGATCGACTGGACGACCAAGGCGCTGTGTCAGGAAGGTGACCCTGACGCCCTGTTCGTACAAGGAGCAGAGCAGAACAACGCGAAGAAAGTGTGCCGCGGCTGTCCGGTACGGCTGGAATGCCTCGCCGACGCGCTCGACAATCGCATCGAGTTCGGCGTCTGGGGCGGCATGACCGAGCGGGAACGGAGAGCATTGCTGCGCAGGCACGCCGACGTCCGCTCCTGGAGGGCGGTCTTCGAGGTCGCACTTGAGGAGGAGCAGCGAAGCGCCCGCAAGGGCAACCGGCGCCGGATACCGGTGGACGTCAACTTCTGACCGGCGAGCCTCTCATGAAAGGCTTGAAGACCGCGCCTGGACGGCGACACCGTCCGGGCGCGTTTTTCATGCCCCGAAACACCCCTGTGGATAACTTCATCGCACCCCATCAGGCAAAATAACAAACACTCGCATAGTTATCCACAGGCAGAAAAATAGTTCTTGGCAGGTGTTGCCGGACATGTGATTGTTGATAGATAAAAAACGGTCGTTCCGCCGGTGGTGGTGGAAGTGCGGAGCGGAGACCTGGTCCTGGCAGGACCGGCGGCGAAGTGGGAACCCCGGGGGCCGCCCCCGAAGACCGCGCGGGAGTGCACTCCCGCGCGGCTCCTGCCAGGACACCTCGCGAGGAAGAACGCGGGCGCACCGGCAAGGTGCCGGTGCGCCCGCACCACACACACGAGCCAAGCGCCTACGCCCACCGTGACGAAACACGCGGACTACGCGCCCGCGGCCGCCTTGCCGAACGCCCGCAGGTCGTCCAGGTCCACGACCTCCACACCCAACGCGGGCAGCCACCGCTGCGGCACCTCCGGGCACGCCGCCGCGTACCGGGCCGCGACCCGCTCCTCGGCGGCCCGCCGCCGGGCCAGATCCGCGTGCGTGCGCAGCACCGCCGCCACCGGGTCCTCCGGGTCGGCCTCCTCGAGCGAAGCCGCCGCCCCCAGCGCCCGCTCCGCCGTCAGATCGGCGGCCACGGGCGTGAGCCGGTTCAGGATCATCCCGTCGAGAGGCATCCGCTCCTCGGTGAGCCGCCGCGTGAAGTACACGGCCTCGCCCACCGCCGCCGGCTCGGGGGCCGCGACCACCAGGAACGATGTCTGGTCGTCCTGCAGCGCCCGGAACGTCGCCTCCGCCCGCTTGCGGAAGCCGCCGAACGTGTCCTCCAGGCTCGCCGTGAACTCCGCGACATCGGTGAGCAGATGCCCGCCGAGGACCTTGTTGAACACGCGCGTGAACACCGCCGCGCTCGCGCCCATGAGCGACAGCATCGACCGCCGCGCGCCCGGGGTCGACGCCGAGAGGAGCCGGATGACGCGCCCGTCGAGCAGGCGGGCCAGCCGCGCCGGGGCGTCCAGGAAGTCCAGGGCCGACCGCGAGGGCGGCGTGTCGAGCACGATCAGGTCCCACTGGCCCGTCGCGCGCAGCTGCCCGAGCTTTTCCATCGCCATGTACTCCTGCGTGCCCGAGAACGTCGAGGACACCGCCTGGTAGAACGGGTTCGCGAAGATCTCAGCCGCCCGCTCCGGCGTCGTGTGCGAAGCCACGACCTCGTCGAACGTGCGCTTCATGTCGAGCATCATCGCGTCGAGCGAGCCGCCGCGCACCGCTTCGACTGCCTTCGGGGCGTTGTCGAGCGCGTCCATCCCCAGCGACTGCGCGAGCCGCCGCGCCGGGTCGATCGTCAGCACCACCGTGCGCCGCCCGTGCACCTCCGCCGCACGCAGCGCCAGCGCGGCGGCAGTCGTCGTCTTGCCGACGCCCCCCGAACCGCAGCAGGCGATCACATGCTTGCCTTCGTCGCCCAAAAGGGCGTCGACGTCGAGACCGGGAACCTCAGCCATGGCGGCGCTCCTCCGAGAAACCGGGCCGCAGCACCCGGGCGAGCTGGTACAGCCCCGACAGATCGACCCCCTCGGGGATCAGCGGCAGCTCCTCCACCGGCCGCCCGAGCTCCTCGAGCCGGTCCCGGTACGCGTCGACCGCCTCGATCTCGGCGCGCGCCCCCCGGTACTCCTCCATCAGACCCGCGACCAGGGCGTCGTCGGGGTTCAGCCCCGACCGCTCCAGGCCCGCCCGAATTTCGTCCTCACCGACCTCGACGGCCTTCGCGCCCGCCACCTTGTTGAGCACCACGTGGCCGACGGGGAGGTCGGCGGCCATGAGCTCACGGTGCGCGTCCAACGTCTCCTGCACCGGCATCGCCGCCGGCGTCGTCACCAGGTGCACGGCCGTCTGCGACGAGTGCAGCATCCGCGCCACCGACCGCGAGTGCTTCCCGATCGGCCCCGTCTTCGCCAGCCGCCCCGACTCCACTGTCACGTTCAGGAACTTGACGACCCGGCCCGTCGGCGGCGCGTCCAGCACCACCGCGTCATAGGCCATCCGCCCCGACTCGGCGCGCGACACCGCCTCCTTGAGCTTCCCGGTGAGCAGGATGTCCCGCAGCCCCGGGGCGATCGTCGTCGCGAAGTCGATCGCGCCGAACTTCTGCAGCACCTTCCCGGCCGACCCCAGCCGGTAGAACAGGGTCAGGTAGTCCAGCAGCGCCTCGTCGGCGTCCACCGACTGCCCGAACACCTCCCCGCCGTCCAGGCCCGAGGCCAGATGCCGCTCCTCGTAACCCATCGACGGCGCGTCGAACAGCGGCGCGATCCCTTGGCGCCCTTCGACCTCCACCAGCAGGACCCGCCTGCCGGACCCGGCCAGCGCCAGTGCCAGCGCCGCCGCGACCGAGGTCTTCCCCGTGCCGCCCTTCCCGGTGACGATGTGCAGTCGCGGCACCGGGAGCGCTGAGGCAGTCATTCAACGGAGTCTAGTCATTCCGCCGTGATCCCGCAGATGAGCCATTGCGGCTCGCCCTCCTCGGCCACGAGCGAGAACGCCCACGTCGTCGGGGCGGCGTCGTCGCCGCTCACGCTGATCTCGGCGGTGACCGTGGCCGCCCCGACCGAGCGGCCGGTCTCCTCGACCGCGCCCCACGCGAACTCGCCGGGCCCGTCGATGAACGACAGGGCCGCGACGGCCTCGCTCAGGTCCCGGTCGGCCTTGTCGGCGCACAGCCACGTCGCGGCTGCGTCGGCGTCCCGCTGGTCCAGGAGCGCTTCGAGGAACGCGTCCACCGTCCGCTCGGGGGTGTCGGTGACGTCGCCGCCGCCGGTGTCGACGAACAGGCGGGTCGCGCCGAGGACGAGCGCGACGCAGAACGCGACCGAGGCCGCGGCGATCACCCACGTCCACAAGCGGTTCGACCGGTCGCGCGGCGGTTCGTGGCGGCCGTGCCCGGTACGGGCGGCCGCGGTCGGGCGGGCATCGGCGGATGCGTCCGCGGTCTCGTGGCGGGGCGCGGTTTCGGAGGAAGGCGCAGCCGAAGATGGCGCGGTCGAGGACGGCGCACTGGTGTCTGACGACACGGGGAACTCCCTGGTTCGACTGGTGCGGCCCGCGGGCGGCGCACCGTAAGGACTTCGGGGGAGGCGACGCACTCTGAGCGTAGCGGTGCGACGCCGTCGGATCAAGACGCCGTACTGTGGGCGCATGGAGAAATGGGAGTACCTCACCGCGCCGCTGCTGATCCACAACACCAAGATGATCCTCGACAACTTCGGTGACGAGGGCTGGGAACTGGTGCAGGTCCTGCCCGGGCAGAACTCGGAGCAGCTCGTGGCGTACTTCAAGCGCAAGAAGGAGCAGTAGCGGTGACCGATGTGGACAAGGCGCTGGCGCGCCTGGGACTCGCCCTGCCGACGGTGGTGCCGCCGCTGGCCGCCTACCAGCCGGCCGTCCGCTCCGAGGACTACGTGTACACCTCGGGGCAGCTGCCGATGGTCGACGGCGCGCTCGTCGCGACCGGGAAGGTCGGCGCCGAGGTCGACCCCGAGCAGGCCTACGACCTGGCCCGGGTCTGCGCGTTGAACGCGCTGGCGGCGGTGGCTTCGATCGCGCCGCTCGACCAGGTCGTGCAGATCGTGAAGGTCGTCGGGTTCGTGGCCTCGGCGCCCGGGTTCACCGGGCAGCCGAAGGTGCTCAACGGCGCGTCGGAGCTGCTGGGGGAGGTCTTCGGTGAAGCGGGGACGCACGCTCGCAGTGCGGTCGGCGTCGCCGAGCTGCCGCTGGGCGCTCCGGTCGAGGTCGAGCTGGTCGCCCGGCTCGCCCCGAGCGGGAAGACCGTCCTGGTCTGATCCTCGGGCTTCCCGGCCGGTACCGCACCGCGGTACCGGCCGGTTCGCGTTCTAGGAGATGGACGGCAGGACGCGGGCTTCGACCTCGCCGAGGGCGATGGTGGTGCCGCGCGGGCCGGGGGCGGTCGCGGTGACGCGCACGGTGTCGCCGTTCTCGAGGTTGAACTGGCCGGTGACGGCCTCGCCGGAGCCGTACAGGAGCCCTGAGCGCAGGAGCGCGCCGTTGGCGGTGAGCTGCGCGAGCTGCTGCGCGGGGGTCCAGTAGGACTCGGCGAAGTCGGCTCCGGCGACGGCGACGCCGTTCACCTCGATGTCCAGTCGCAGGTCGAACCCGTACCGGTCGGACTCCTTGAGGTAGGACGCCATGTCGCCGGTCGGCTCGGGCGCGGCGGTGCGGGCGGCGCCGAGCGCTTCGATCGGGGTGACCCAGGCGCTCATGGACGTCGCGAACGACTTGGACGTGAACGGGCCGAGCCCGTCGGTCTCCATCTCGGCGAAGTCGCGGGCGGTCCAGTCGTTGAGGAGGACCGCGCCGAACACGTGGTCTTCGAACGCGTCGGGGGACACCGGCCGCCCGATCTCGGATTCGCCGCCGATGAGGAACCCGACCTCGGCTTCGATGTCGAGGGCCCGGGTGGGCCCGAAGGCGGGCTGGCCGTCGTCGCCGCGGCGGTGCCCGGACGGGCGCACGAGGTCCATCCCGGAGGGGATGAGGGTCGAGGCCCGGCCGTTGGACGCGCGCGGGTGGACGCGGGCGGCGTCGGGCGTGCGCATCGTGAAGTCGACGAAGTCGGTGACGAGCAGCGGGGCGTGCATGATCGCGTCGCTGAGCGGCGTGAGCCAGTTGCTCGCGATGTCCTGGATGCTCGTCTCGGTCAGCGCTTCCTGGGCCTGGACCCGGATCTGCTTCCACGCCTCCTTGCCGAGCGACAGCAGCCGGTTGAGGGCGGGCTCGCGCAGGGCGGTGCAGGCGGCGCAGGTCTGGCAGTCGCCGGAGAGGACCGCCTTGTGCATGTCGAGGATCTGGTCCCCGATGCGCACGCCGATGCGCGGCAGCGTCTCCTCGGCGGTCGAGAAGACCCCGTACGGCAGGTTGTGGATGTTGTAGGGGCTTTCGTCGGCCCCGGGAACCCAGCTTGTCGTCACTTGCTCGTCCTCCAAAGATCGTGGTGAAGGACTAACGAGCGCCGCGCCGGAAAGGTCACTCGGGGTTGCGGTGCCTGCGCAGAACTGTGAACCATCCCACCCATGCTGCTGCGGCGACGACGGCGAAGAACACCCGCGGGCCGGTCTCGATCTCGGTGCCGAGCAGGGCCGGGACGGCGAAGACGACGGCGATGCCGAGCAGTACTGATCGGCCGAGCGCGCCTCGGAACAGGCCGGGGCCGAAGATCTTGCCGCGCCAGGCCGGGTCGGCGGCGTCGGCGTCGACCCAGCGGCGGCGGGTCCGCTGCGTCTCCGGTGGGAGTCCGCCCGCAGGGTCGAAGTCGCGAAGCCCGCTCATGTCCGGCGCGGATTCGGGTTCGAGGTCGGCGGCGGCCTGCCGCGAGCGCTTCGCGAGGTCGTCCATCTCGAGGCTCTCGGCGATCGCCGCGAGCGCGAGGTGCGTGCGCGGCTGGTCGGGGGCGAGGTTGACGGCGTTCCACGCGGCGTCGAGCGCGGGCTGCCCGGCTCCGGCGCGGCGGGTGATGAGCGCGTAGTGCACGTGGTGCTGCCAGGACGCGCGGTCGAGGTCGAGCATGCTCGCGGCCGCCTGGAGGGCCTCGTCGCGCCTGCCGGTGTCGGCGAGCGCGTACCCGCGCGTGATCATCGCCCGGGAGTGCGCGGGCCGGTGCGCCAGGGCGGCCCCGGCGTAGGTCAGGGCCTCGTCGGGGTCGTGGTCGGCGAGGGCGCACGCGGCGGCCATGGCGTTCGCGTCGGGGTCGAGCGGGTCGACGCGCAGGGCGGCGTCGGCTTCGGCGCGGGCGTCGACGACCTGGCCGAGCTCGTACAGCATCTCGGCGCGCTCGAGGTACTCCGCGACAGTGCGGCGGGTGGGGTCTGCGTCCATGGGATAACTTCCGAACGGCGGTCAGAGCGTGTACAGCAACGCTACCGCGGTCGCGGCGAGACCCTCGCCTCGTCCGGTGAAGCCCAGGCCGTCGGTGGTGGTCGCCGAGAGGCGCACCGGGGCGCCGATCGCGTCGCCCATGGCGGCCTCGGCCTCGGCCCGGCGCGGGCCGATCTTGGGACGGTTGCCGATGACCTGCACGGACACGTTGCCGATGGCCCATCCGGCGTCGCGGACGCGGCGGGCCGATTCGTGGAGGAGCGCGGCCCCGGAGGCGCCGGCCCACTCGGGGCGGGACGTGCCGAAGTTGGAGCCGAGATCGCCGAGACCGGCGGCGGAGAGCAGTGCGTCGCAGGCCGCGTGCGCGGCCACGTCGCCGTCGGAGTGCCCGGCCAGGCCCGCCTCGCCGGGCCAGGAGAGGCAGGCGAGGCGGCATGGCTGGCCGTCGTCGAAGCGGTGCACGTCGCTGCCGTGCCCGATGACGAAGGGCGTATGAGGACTCACGCGTTCGCGGGAGTCCGCGGTGTGCTCGGGGAGCGCACGCTCGTTGATGGTCACGCTGTTGCGGTTCTGGACGGGGGACCGGCTACTTGACCGGGGCCTCCGAGAGCAGGACCTTGTCGAGGATGTTGTCGGCCTCGTCCTTCACGCAGTCCTCGGCGAGGGCGATCTCGCCGGTGAGGATCTCGCGGGCCTTGGAGAGCATGCGCTTCTCCCCGGCGGAGAGTCCGCGCTCGCGGTCGCGCCGCCACAGGTCGCGGACGACCTCGGCGATCTTCAGCGGGGAACCGGACGCGAGCTTCTCGACGTTCGCCTTGTACCGCCGCGACCAGTTGGTGGGCTCCTCGGTGTGGGGGGCGCGCAGCACCTCGAAGACCTCTTCGAGGCCCTCGGCGCCGACGACTTCCCGGACGCCGACGAGCTCGACGTTCTTTGCTGGAACCTTGACCGTGAGGTCACCCTGCTCGACGCGCAGCACGAGGTATTCCTGTTCGATACCGCCGATGGTGCGAGTCTCTACAGCTTCAACGAGTGCGGCCCCGTGGTGGGGGTAGACAACGGTCTCGCCGACACTAAAACCCATAGGATCGAAACCCCTTTCGCTGTGTCCAGCTTAACACGGGATCGGGGGTTTCCCCGACAGCGGATCGCCGCGAATTCCCTGGTCAATTGGTATGTGACTGATTACTCTACGGCACCTTGGGCTCTCGGGCGGCGAGCAGAGGAGACAAATGAGGCCTGCGTCCCTCTTTCGTGTCCGGCCCCGACCGATCCGGCCTCCTGGCTGCTCCTCAGTGGTGCCGGCCCGCCCGAGACCGTCCCACGCATAGCGGCGGCTACCTGCTTCGATGGCTCGATATCACGTCGATGCCGTTGCGCCGCAAGGAAAGGGCCTGTTCCACCGGCCCGGGTGAGATCCAGGGCTCGCCTCCCTCCCGGCCAAGGGAAACGACGAGGGCTCGTCGTCTACGCTGTCGTCAGCATGCCTGTCGGAACTCAGGGAGGACCAGCAGTGGTCAGGGGAATCAGCACGGCGGTCACGGTCCGCCGCGCGGCCGCTATCGCGATCGCGGGGGCCGCTGCGACCGTTCTGTCCGCGTGCGGTGCCAGCCTCGGCTCGCAGACCGAGGTCAAGCAGAGCGCGATCGCCGGCGTCAACATCGACAAGGGCGACATCGCGCTGCGCGACCTCCAGGTCGAGTTCGACTCCGCTGAAGGCTACGGAGCCGGTGACGACGCCGCCCTGCGGCTGTGGATCGGCAACGAAGGCCAAGAGGAGATCAGCCTCGAGTCCATCGAGACCGCCGCCGGCACGGTCACCTTCGTCGACCCTGCCGCCCAGGCCGCCGAGGCCATGGAGGAAGCCCGCGAGTCCACGGGCGAGGCCGACGCCGAGACGCCCTCGGGCGAGGCGACCGGCGACACCGCGACCGCCGAGTCCACGGAGGAGCCCAGCGGGGCCGCCGAGGAGCCCGCGGTCGACGAGCTCGACGGCGAGGAGGCCTACGAGCCCATCGCCATCGCCCCCGCCGGTTACGTGCGCCTCGACCAGGGCGCCGAGTCCGGCGTGTACTTCCTCATCGAGAACCTGCAGGAGCCGCTTGTCTCCGGCGGCACCATCGACGTGGTCTTCCACTTCTCCGACGGCACCGAGGTCCCGGCCAGCCTCCCGGTCGGCCAGGCCCTCGACCCGGCCGAGCGCGAGTACTACGAGCCCGAAGGCGAAGCCGAAGGCCACTAGAACGCGAACCCGACTTGCACTGAGGGCCCCGATCGAGTGAATCGGGGCCCTCAGCCGTCGTTCGGGCCGGTTTTCTGTCGGACCCCCCTGCCACGATCGGGGTGCGTCCTTCCCCTCTAGTGGTGGGTGGGGGTTTGTGGACGGTAGTCGGGCTAAGGCCGGACGCACGGCGCGAGACGCGGCCGAGGGGCAGCGGAGCGGCGGCACAGCGGCCGGTCATCGCGGCCCCGTCGTCAATGCACGGCGGCCGTCAAGAGCGGCGCCGCACGGCGGCCGTCAAGAGCAGCGCCGCACAGCGGTCGTCAACGCACCGCGGCCGTCAAAAGTAGGGCCGGACGGCAGTCGTCAATGCACGGCGGCCGTCAAGAGCAGCGCCGCACAGCAGTCTTGAACCAAACCGCACCCGTCAACGGCACAGCGGCCAGCGGCGGTCCACGGCCTCGTCGCGGCCCTTGCGGCGGAAGTATGCCTCCAGGCTTGCGGCGTCCTCGGCGTGCCACAGCACCTGCGCCGCACGGAGGTCCAAGGGCGTGAGACCCCCGACCTCCGGGTACATCGCGCCGATCGCGCGCGCCAGCGCCACCGTGGCGACCGCGTCGCCCGCCGCCGAGTGCGCGTCCGAGTGCGCCACACCGTAATGCGCGGCCGTCACGCCGAGGGTCCGCTTGCCCTTGCGGTAGCGGTCGACGCGCTTGTCGAGCACTGACGGGTCGATGATCGCCATATTGGTCCAGTCGGGCTGCTCGATGCCGTGCCGCTCCAGCTCCCATGACAGGAGCGTGCAGTCGAACCCGGCCCGGAACGCCACGACGGGGACTCCGGCGTCGACGGCGCCGCGCAGCGCCGCCGCGACGTCGGCGAGCGCCTCGACGGGGGCGAGGCCGTCGGCCTGGACCATCGCGTCGGTGATCCCGTGGACGCGGGTCGCGCCGGGCGGGATCGGCACGCCGGGGTCGATCAGCCAGGTGCGGGGCGTCTCGGTGCCCGGCCGCGCGCCGTCGACGAGGGCGGCCTGGACGATCCGGTCGCGGTCGACCGCGACGCCGGTGGTCTCGGTGTCGAAGCCCAGGAGGGGGCCTTCAAACCATCGTTCGCTCATGGCCACACCGTACCGGGAGGGTCCGACATTCCCCTATATGCTCTGCGGGCGCGGGAGCACCCCGACTTTCCGCGCATACCTCCCCTGAAAGGAGCATGTGGACTTCATGGACTTCCTGAATCCCGTGACGGACGCCATCCAGTCCTGGGCCGACGGCCTGAACGAGGAGTTCGGCGCCGAGATCGCGGCCGTCGGCGCGGTCGTGTGGGGCCCGCTGCTCGTCTTCACCCTGTTCGGGGTGGGCCTGATCTTCACGATCCAGCTCAAGGGCATCCAGTTCCGGCGCCTGGGCTACGCGCTCTGGCTGGCCCTGTTCAAACGCAAGGAGAACGCGGGTTCCGAAGGCGACCTGAGCCACTACCAGGCCCTGTCGGTGGCGCTCGCGGCCACGGTCGGCGTGGGCAACATCGGCGGCGTGGGCGCGGCGATCGCGATCGGCGGCCCGGGCGCACTGTTCTGGATGTGGGTGACCGGCTTCCTCGGCATGGCCACCAAGTACTCCGAGGCGCTGCTGGGCGTCAAGTTCCGGACGGTGAACAAGCACGGCGAGCAGTCCGGCGGTCCGCAGCGGTACCTCTCCGACGGCATCCCCGGCCCGATCGGGAAGGTGCTGGCGCTCCTGTTCGCGGTGTTCGGCGTGATCGCGTCGTTCGGCATCGGCAACGCGGTCCAGTCCGGGAACGTCACGAGCGCGATCGACGCGCAGCTGCCCGACGGCTCCTGGTGGACGCCGCAGCTGACGGGCCTGGTCATCTTCGTCCTGACCGGCGTGACGATCCTCGGCGGCATCAAGTGGATCGGGCACGTCTCGGCCGCGCTGGTGCCGTTCATGATCGTGTTCTACGTGGCCGGGGCGCTGCTGGTCCTCGCGCTCAACTGGGACGCGCTCGGCGCGGCGCTCGTCCAGGTCTTCGAGCAGGCGTTCACCGGCGGCGCGGCCGTCGGGGGGTTCACCGGGTCGGCGATCATGCTGACGATCCAGATCGGTTTCGCGCGCGGCATCTTCTCGAACGAGTCGGGCCTGGGCACGGGCGGTTTCGCGGCGGCCGCGGCCAAGACCGACCAGCCGGTGCGGCAGGCGATGGTGTCGATGACGCAGACGTTCATCGACACGATCATCGTGGTCACCATGACGGGCCTGGTCATCGTCGTCACGGGCGTGCTCGGCTCGGTCGACGCGAACGGCGACCTCGTCACCTCGTCGGCGCTGACGCGGCTCGCGTTCGAGGAGGGCCTGGGCGGCCCCGGGACCGTGGGCGGCGCGATCGGCGGGTTCATCGTCGCGGTCGGCCTGGCCACGTTCGCGTTCTCGACGATCATCGGCTGGTCCTACTACGGCGAGAAGTGCCTGGAGCGGTACACCGGCCGGGCCCTGATCCTGCCTTACCGGATCGTGTACGTGCTCGTCTCCTACCTGGGCGCGGTCACCAGCCTCGACCTGCTGTGGGGGCTCTCGGACATCGCGAACGGCCTCATGGCGCTGCCGAACCTCATCGGCCTGATGATGCTGACGCCGCTGGTGTACCGCGAGACGCAGGCGTTCTTCGCGCGCCCGGACTGGCGGCTGCTGCCCACGAACGCCGTCGAGGGCGCCACCGACGACCCGCCGGAGCCCACCCACAAGCTGGTGCTCGCCGGCGAACCGGACAGGGAGTGACACACCCCTCCTCTACCGTTGGCGCATGGCGGAACCCCGAACCGGCGGCACGGAGCTAGCGGCAGTCCTGGAGCGCGTCACCTACGCCAACGAGGAGACCGGGTACACGATCGCCCGGGCCAGCCCCGCGCGCGGCGGCGGCGACCTCGTCACGATCGTCGGCCCGCTCCTGGGCGCGCAGGTCGGCGAGTCGCTGTCGCTGACGGGCCGCTGGTCGAGCCACCCGAAGTACGGCCGCCAGTTCGAGGTCTGGTCGTACCGGACGGTCCTCCCGGCCACCGTCCAGGGCATCGAGCGGTATCTGGGGTCCGGCCTCATCAAGGGGGTCGGGCCCAAGACCGCCGGGAAGATCGTGGCGCACTTCGGCGTCGAGACGCTGAACGTGATCGACGCGGACGCGTCCCGGCTCGTCGAGGTCCCCGGGCTCGGCCCCAAGCGCACCAAGCTGATCGCGGCCGCCTGGGAGGAGCAGCGGGCCGTCAAGGAGGTCATGGTCTTCCTCCAGTCCGTGGAGGTCTCCACGTCCCTGGCCGTGCGCGTCTACAAGCAGTACGGGGACGCCGCGATCGGGGTGGTCAAGAACGAGCCGTACCGCCTCGCGAACGAGGTGTGGGGCATCGGGTTCCGCACGGCCGATGCGATCGCCCGCGCGGTCGGCATCCCGCACGACGCCCCCGAGCGGGTCAAGGCCGCCCTGCAGTACACGCTGTCGCAGGCGTCGGACGCCGGGCACTGCTTCCTGCCCGCCCCGAACCTCGTGGCCGACACCGTCGAACTCCTCGGCCTCGAACCCGGGCCGGTCGCCAGGGCCCTCGACGAGCTTGCGGCAGAAGGACAGCACGTCATCGCCGACGAGGTGCCCGCGAAGGACAGCACCGTGCCCGCCCGGTACCTCGCGCCGTTCTTCCACGCCGAGCGCGGACTCGCATCCGGGCTCACCGGGCTCCTGCGCACCGGCGAGGAGCGGCTCCCGGCGTTCCGGGACGTCGACTGGGACAAGGCGTTCGCGTGGCTGGGCCGCCGCACCGAAGCCGAGCTCGCCCCCGAGCAGGCCGAAGCGGTGAAGCTCGCGCTCACCGAGAAGGTGGCGGTCCTCACGGGCGGCCCCGGCTGCGGCAAGAGCTTCACCGTCTCCTCGATCGTGGCCCTCGCGAAAGCCAAGGGCGCCAAGGTCATGCTCGCGGCCCCCACCGGCCGCGCCGCGAAGCGCCTCGCCGAGCTCACCGGCTTCGAGGCCCGCACCCTGCACCGGATGCTGGAGCTGCGGCCCGGCGGCGACGCCGCCTACGACCGCGACAACCCCCTGGACGTGGACCTCCTCGTCGTCGACGAGTCCTCGATGCTCGACACGATCCTCGCGAACAAGCTCGTGAAGGCCGTGCCGCCCGGCGCGCACCTGCTGCTCGTCGGCGACGTCGACCAGCTGCCGAGCGTCGGCGCGGGCGAGGTCCTGCGCGACCTCCTCGCCGCGCCCGCGATCCCGCGCGTGCGCCTGACGCGGATCTTCCGGCAGGCCGCCGAGTCCGGCGTGGTCGCCAACGCCCACAAGGTGAACCAGGGGCAGATGCCCGAGCTCGACGGCTTCCCCGACTTCTTCTGGTTCGCGTGCGACGACAACGAGCAGGTCGCCGACCGCGTCGTCGAGATCGTCGCCCACCGCATCCCCCGGCGGTTCGGCATCCACCCCGTCCGCGACGTCCAGGTCCTCGCCCCCATGCACCGCGGCGGCCCCGGCGCCGGGAACCTCAACGCCCGCCTGCAGGAGGCCCTCACGCCCGCGAAGGACGGCCTGCCCGAGCGCCGCCACGGCGGACGCGTCTTCCGCCTGGGCGACAAGGTGATCCAGATCCGCAACAACTACACGAAGGGCAAGGCCGGGGTCTTCAACGGCACCGTCGGGCTCGTCCAGGCGATCGACGCGGTCGCCCAGACCATGACCGTCCACACCGACGAGGACGAGGACGTCGAGTACGAGTTCGCCGAACTCGACGAGCTCGTGCACGCCTACGCGATCACCGTCCACCGCTCGCAGGGCTCGGAGTACCCCGCCGTAGTCATCCCGGTGACCACGAGCGCATGGACCATGCTGCAGCGCAACCTCGTCTACACCGCCATCACCCGCGCCAAGCGCCTCGTCGTCCTCGTCGGCTCCAAGCAGGCGCTCGCTGTCGCCGTGCGTACCAAGGGCACCGGCAAGCGCCACACGGGACTCGCGCACCGCCTGGACGCCTAGAACGCGCCGGACCGGCCGCCCGCGGCAGCGCCTTGCGAACGACTATACGTATATGTATATTATGCTCATGGCGATTGCGCGCCACGAACGTTCCACCGCCTCACCAAGGAGCACCCATGTCCCACCCCGCCGCCGCGGGCCTCCTCGCCCCTCCCGACTTCGCCGCCGCGAGGACGCGGTCGCTCGCCCCCGACCTCGCCCGCGGCCTCATGCTGCTGGCGATCTGCCTCGCCCACGTGCGCGGCTTCATCACCGACTGGGGCACCGGGGCGGTGAACGCGACCGCCGAGTTCGCGGGCGTGTACCTGCTCGACAACCAGGCCCGCGTCATGTTCATCGTGCTGTTCGGCTACGGCCTCGGCCAGCTCGCCTACCGCCGCGCCGCCCAGGGCGCCGAATGGACCGACGTACGCAAGCTCATGCGCCGCAGGGGCTTCTGGCTCCTCGTCATCGGCCTGCTGCACATGGTGCTGCTCGTCCCGATCGACTTCATCTCCACGTACGGCCTCACCCTGCTGCTCTTCGCCGGGCTCGTGCGCCGCGGCGACAAGGCGATCCTGTGGACCGCGCTCGCGACCCTCGTCCTCGCGGTCGGCTTCACCGCCTGGACCGAAGTGGACCTGCTGCGCCGCTACGCCGCGGGCGAGCTCTCCCTGGAGATGATGTTCACCGGAAGCTACGGCGAGCACGTGGTCCTCGGCCTCGGCGTCGCCTCGTTCAAAGTGGTGCTCTCGGTCTTCGGCGTCGTGCCGGGGATGCTCCTGGGCCTGTGGGCCGCGCGCCGCCACGTCCTCGACGACCCGGCAGCCCACCTCGGGCTGCTGCGCGGCCTCGCCTTCGGCGCGCTCGGCTTCGCGCTCGCCGCCCGGCTCCCCTACGCACTCGTCCAGACCGGCCACTGGGACGCCGAACCCGGGACCATGTGGTGGCTCTCGGCCGTCCTGCACTCCGCCGGCGGCTACGCCGGAGGCGTCGGCGGGGCCGCCCTCATCGGGCTCGTCGCCTCCCGCATGACCCGCCCCGGCCCGGTCGCCACCGCCGTCGCCGCCCTCGGGCAGCGCTCGATGACGTTCTACCTGTTCCAGTCAGCCGCGATCCTGGTGCTGTTCTACCCGTTCACACTCGACCTCGCCGGGGACGTGAGCATGGCGGGCTCCTTCGCCGTCGCGTTCGCGATCTGGCTGGCCACGCTGCTCATCGCCGAGTGGATGCGCCGCGCCGGACGGCGCGGCCCCTTCGAGACGCTGCTGCGGCGCCTTTCTGAAAAGCGCTAGGCCTCTTCGGCCGCCGGGTCCGCGTCCTCCCCGCGGGCCCGGCGCTCGCCGCGCTCGGCAGACGGGTACACGACCCAGAACTCCGACTTCTCGTCCTGCTTGTAGCTGCGCTGCGTGATCGTCACCATCAGCGCGACCAGGCCCCCGCCCACGACGAACAGGGCGAGGACCAGGACGTTGATCCAGGTGACGTCCATCAGCGGTAGTTGGTGAACTGGAGCGCCACCTCGAGGTCCTTGCCCTTGAGGAGCGCGATGACCTCCTGCAGGTCGTCGCGCTTCTTGCCCGTGACGCGCAGCTTGTCGCCCTGGACCTGCGGCTTGACGCCCTTGGGGCCCTCGTCGCGGATGATCTTGCCGATCTTCTTGGCGTCCTCGGTCGAGATGCCCTGCTTGAAGGTCACGTCGATCTTGGTCTCCTTGCCCGACGCGCGCGGCTCGCCCGCGTCCAGGGCCTTCAGGGAGATCCCGCGCTTGATCAGCTTCTCCTTGAGCACCTCGAGGGCCGCCTTCACGCGGTCCTCGGTCTCGGCCGTGATGAGCGCCGCCTCGTCGCCGGAGCGCTCGACGCTCGCGCCGGTCCCCCGGAAGTCGAACCGGGTGGCCAGCTCGCGCTGGGTCTGGTTGATCGCGTTGTCGAGTTCGGCGAGGTCGATCTCGGAGACGATGTCGAACGAGGCGTCGGCCATGGCAGTCCGGTCCTTCCGTGCAGGTGCAAGGCGCAGTACGAGGGGCGGCGCGAGGGGCGCGACCGCCAAGCTTAGTCCTGCCGCACCGGCCCGGGCGGGCGCATTGCGGCCCGGGCGCAGTGAACGCCGTCTCAACTGGGGATAACCCGCTTGCGGGCCCCCTCGGGCGGGAGGTTATTCTTGCTCTCGCTACAAGCCACGGCAGGTTACCCAAGTGGCCAAAGGGAGCTGACTGTAAATCAGCCGTCATCGACTTCGCAGGTTCGAATCCTGCACCTGCCACCAGTAGCGGAAGGCCCCGACCACCAGGTCGGGGCCTTTCCCGTTCATTCCGCCGGGACCGCCGACTCGCGCGGCAGCCACGCGGCCGTCTCCCACCCGCCCTCGGGCCTCGCCTGGGCCCTGAGCTGGCCCCCGACCGCCTCGATGCGCTCACCGAGGCCCAGCAGACCCATGCCGCCGCCCGAGTCCGAGAGTTTCCCGCGCGCCGCCCGGCCGTCGTCCCGCACCGAAACTTCGAGGCCGTTCCCGCTCGCGGCCGCCACGACCACGCGCACGCGCGTCGCCCCGCGCGCGTGCTTCCGCACGTTCGTCAGCGCCTCCCGCACGACCCGGTGCGCCGTCGCCGCGATCTCCGGCGCGACCGTGTTCCCGGCGAGCTCGGGCGAGATGAAGCACGTCGCGTCCGTGCCCTCGCGGCTGAACCGCTCCACCAGGTCCTCGATCTGCGCGAGGTCCCCGAGCGGGTTCGTGCCCGCGCCTTCGGCGTCGTTGCGGAGCATCTTCACCATGCGCCGCATGGAGGTCAGCGCCGCGAGCCCGGCCTCCTCGATGTCCGCGAACGCCTTCTTGGGATCGGTGTTCGTCACCTGCGCGGCCTGCGCGAGCACGACCATGCCCGTGACGTGGTGCGCGACGAAGTCGTGCATCTCCCGGGCGAGCTCGAGCCGCTCGGCCTGCCGCACCTCCTCCTGCGTCTCGCGCCGCAGCTTGTCCATGCTGCGCAGGTACGCCCCGAAGCCGATCACGGTGGTCATCGTCATGAAGATCAGGACGGTGCCGCCGACCGCCGCGGACTCGAGCTCCTCGTCGAACAGCCGGAACCCGATGAGCATCACGGCGGTGCCGGTCGCGAACGCGACCCACCGCCCGGGAGGCGCGTCCCAGTGGCGGACCGCGAAGAGCATGAGCAGGCCCAGCGCGAACAGCTCGGCGGTGCCCACCCCGCGCACACCCTGGTCGTAGACCATGTCGAGACCGGTCATGGCGAGCGACGCGACCGCGGCGGCGGCGATCCACCGCTTGCGGCCGGGCCGGTACCAGACGTACACGCCGATCACGAACAGCGAGACCGCCACCTGCACCCAGGAGAGCCAGGAGACCATCGGCGGCCGGTCGTCCGCGCTGCTCGAGAACGTCTCGGCGGCGAGCATCAGCAGCAGGGTGCCGACGATGCCGATCTTGAGCAGCCGCATCAGCAGCCGGTTGAAGCGGCCGTGCATCGAGCGCACGGCGGAGGTGGACGTCATGCCACGACCGTAACCGTGTTTCACGGCCCCTCGGTCGAACGGCCGACCCGCGCCGCCCGAAACCGGCCGCCGAGCCGAAGTGGGGGACCCCTGTCGCGGGACAAGCTGGCTCCATGAACGACTTCCTTTTTGAGCTCAGCCTGGAGATCAGCATGGTCGTGAGCCTGGTGCTCACCCTCGCGTTCCTCATCGCGGGCACGGCCCTCCCCTTCGTCCCGACCGAGAGGAAGGCCCGCCGATGAGGCCCCCGATGCTCACCGCCCGCGCCCTCGCCAAGCGCTTCGGCACCGCCCCCGCCCTCGACGGCGTGGACTTCCACGTCGGCCCCGGCGAGTCCGTGGCCGTGACCGGGCCCAGCGGCTCCGGCAAGTCGACCCTCCTGCACTGCCTGGCCGGGATCATGCGGCCCGACTCGGGGGAGGTGCGCCTGTTCGACGAGCGCATCGACACCCTCTCCGAGCGCCAGCGCAGCCATCTGCGGCGCACCCGGTTCGCGTTCCTGTTCCAGTTCGGGCAGCTCCTGCCGGAGCTCCCGGCCGACGAGAACGTGGCGCTGCCGCTCATGCTCGGCGGCACGTCCCGCAAGGCCGCGCTCGGCCCGGCCCGCGCCGAGCTCAAGCGGCTCGGCTTGGAGGGCAAGGAGGACCGGCGTCCCGGCGAACTCTCCGGCGGCGAGGCGCAGCGGGTGGCGCTGGCGCGGGCGCTCGTGGTGCGTCCGGCGGTGGTGTTCGCGGACGAGCCGACCGGCGCGCTCGACCGGGCCACGGGCGACCAGGTGATGGGGGTCCTGCTCGACACGGTGCGGGAGCTGGACGCGGCGCTGGTCGTGGTCACGCACGACCCGCGGATCGCTTCGCGCTGCACGCGGACGATCGAGATCCGCGACGGCCGCCTCTCAGGCACGCCGCGGACCGGGGACGGCGCGGCGGGCGGCTTCGGCGGGTTCGCAGAGGGTCCCGCGGCAGAGGGTCCTGTCGCGGACGAGCAGGTCGGGGCGGGCCTGCGGGCCGGTTCGGCGCCGCAGGGCGCGGTCTCGCTCCCGGTGCGCGGCGGGGGTTCCGATGCGGCACCGGTGGCGTTCGCCGCCGGGACGGTCCAGGCCGCGGGCGCGGTGGGGCGCGGCAGCGACGCGTTCGCCCGCGGCGACGGCGCGGGCCCGCGCGGCGGCCGGGCCGCGGCGGACGCAGGGGACGGGTCGCCCGCGCCGGGCGTCGGCGCGCCGACGGCGCGGTTCACGGGCCGCCCGGTCTTCGGTTCGGGCGCTTCGCGTCCCGCTCCCGGTCCGGACTTCGGTCCCGAATCCGTGGTCGAGGTGTGGCGATGACCGAGCTTGCCTGGCGGCTGACCCGGCTGGGCGGGCGCAGCGCCCTGCTGAGCACGGGCCTGACCGCGCTCGCGGTCGCCGTCGCGACCCTCCTGCTGCAGTTCGCGGTCGCCGGGAACTTCGCGTTCGCCGAGCGGGCCGACCGCACCGACTGGCGCGACCCGTCGGAGGCGTCCGGCACCGGCGCGGCCGTGATCGCCACGGCCGCAGACCATTTCGGCGGCGACTCGATCACCCGCGTCGACCTCGCGGCCCTGGGCGGCGACGCGCCCGTGCCGCCGGGCATGGACGCGTTCCCCGCGCCCGGCGAGGTCTGGCTCTCTCCTGCCGCCGCCGACCTCCTCGAAGGCGTCCCGGCATCGGACTTCCTCGACCGTTACGGCGACGTGCGCGTCGCGGGCGAACTGGGCGCTGAAGCGCTCGCGCACCCGAACGAGCTCGTCGCCGTCGTCGGCCGCGACGCCGCCGACCCGGCCATGACCGCCGAGCGCACGAGCGCGGACGGCGTGTCCCCCAGGGAGATCGACTCGTTCGCCGTCGGGAACGCGGACACCGTGTACGGCTTCTACATGATCCTCATGGTCCTGGCCGCGATCCTCATGGCCGTGCCCGCCGCCGTGTTCGGCGCGGCCGCCGCGCGCCTCACGGTGTCCCGCCGCGACGAGCGGCTCGCGACGCTGCGCCTGGTCGGCGCGACTCCGGGGCAGGTCGTGCGCCTCACCTTGATCGAGACGACGCTGGCGGCGGTCGCCGGGGCGGTCGCGGGCACGCTCGCGTGGATGCTCGTGACGCCTCTGGCCGCGCTCATCCCGATCGACGGCGGACGCTGGTACGTGAGCGACCTGTGGGCCGGCGCCCCGTGGATGCTCGCCGTGGCGGCCGCGGTGCCGGTCCTGGTGGCCGTGTCGGCGCTCATCGGCCTGCGCAGCGTCGTGATCAGCCCGCTCGGGGTGGCGCGGCGCGTGAAGACCAAGGGCCTCAAGGCGATCCGCCTGGTCGTGTTCGCCGTGTTGGCGATCGCGTTCATGGTCGGCTCGAACCTGGTCGGCGGCGACATGGTCGCCGTGGCGATCCTCATCGGCCTGTTCGCGGCGACGCTCGCGGCGGTGAACCTGGTCGGGCCGTGGATCTGTCAGAGGCTCGGCCGGATCCTGGCGCGGACCGCGCGGGGCCCGGAGCGGCTGCTGGCGGCCCGGCGGCTCGCGGACGACCCGAAGGCCGCGTGGCGCGCGGTGGCCGGGGTCGCGATCGCGGGGTTCGTGGCCGGGTCGGTCGCGATGTTCCCGATGCTGCAGACGGACACGAGCGCGCAGGGCACGGAGTCGGTGGCGGCGATGGTCCCGGCGGACGAGGCGGACGTTCTCGCGGCCGACCTCGCCGAGCGGCTCGGCGGCACCGCCGAGGTCGCGGTCGTCGACTCCAGCGGGTACCTGACGGCCGACGCCGAGAGCGCCGTGATCGAGGCGACGACGTCTGGCGCGGACCTGGAGGCGGTGCGGACGGTGATGACCGCCGCCCTGCCCGGCGACCCGCCCGAGCGGGAGGTCGATTCGAGCATCATGTCGAACCGGCTCGTCGCGTCCGTGCGCACCGGCGTCACCGTGGTCCTCGCGGTCGTGTTCGCGACCGCGGCGGTCTCGGCGGCGATCAGCGCGATCGGGTCGGTCCTCGACCGCCGCCGCACCTACCGGCTCCTGCACCTGGCCGGGACGGAGCAGCGGGTCCTCGACCGGGCCCGCCGCCAGGAGACGCTGCTGCCGCTCGGGATCATCGGCGGCGCGTCGATCCTCGCCGGGATGGTCCTGACCTCGCCCGTGATCGGCGGCATGGGCTTCGACGCGAGCGGCGCGCTCATCCTCGGCGCCACGGTGGCGGCCGGGGTCGCCGCCGTGATCGCGGCCGGGGCCCTGTCGCGCCCGCTCCTGCGCTCGGTCATGCACGACGTGAGCCCGCGTCCGGACTAGCCAGGGAAGCTCCGGGGCCGCCATGCTGGGGGTGTGGCGGCCCCGGTCCGTGTCCGATCCCACTGGCGGCGCCGAGTTTCCAAGTGTGATAGTTAGGGAAACCTAAGTTGCCCGTGCTGGGATGTGGGCACACGAGCCGTGTACCGGAGGAGCCGAGATGGCTGAAGGCCGAGGACGCCGGACCCCCAGGGTCACCACCGCCGAAGTGCTGCGCACCGAGCGGGTCACCCCGCACATGATCCGAGTCGTGCTCGGCGGCGAGGGCCTGGCGGAGTTCGACTGCGGCGACTACACCGACCACTACCTGAAGCTCCAGTTCCCGGCCCCGGGCGTCGACTACCCCGAGCCGTTCGACCTGGCCCGCATCCGCGAGGAGTACCCGCGCGAGCAGTGGCCGGTCACCCGCACCTACACCGTGCGCAAGTGGGACAGGGCCGCCCGCGAGCTCTCGATCGACTTCGTCTACCACGGGGACGAGGGCGTCGCCGGCCCGTGGGCCGCGACGGTCGAGCCCGGCGCGCTCGTGCGCTTCGCCGGTCCCGGCGGCGCGTACGCCCCGGCGCACGACGCCGACTGGCACCTCCTCGCGGGCGACGAGTCCGCGGTCCCGGCGATCTCGGCCGCCGTCGAACGCCTCGACCCCGGCACGCGCGCCCACGTCTTCCTCGAGGTCGAAGGGCCTGAAGAGGAGCAGCAGTTCAAGTCCGCCGGGGACGTCCAGGTCACCTGGCTCCACCGCGGCGGCGCCCGCGTCGGCGAGCGCCTCGTCGAGGCCGTGCGCGCCTTCGACTTCCCCGCCGGGGACGTGCAGGCCTTCGTCCACGGCGAGGCCGGTTTCGTCCGCGACCTGCGCCGCCTCCTCCGCTTCGAGCACGAGGTCCCCAAGGAGCGCCTGTCGGTCTCCGGCTACTGGCGCCTCGGCCACGACGAGGACGGCTGGCAGTCCAGCAAGACGGAGTGGCGCAAGGTCGACGACGAGGACGAGGCCAGAGCCGCAGCGGCGTAAGCGAAAAGGGGCCTGCTGCCTCGGCGTGGCTCGCGAGCCGTCAATCCGTGGAGGGGCCCTTCCCTTTCGTCGTCCTAGTCCGTCGTGGCGGTCTCCGTCGCCGTCTCGGTCGGCGTCTTCCCCGGGGTCTTGACCCACTCGGGGTACTGCGCCATCCACTGGTCGAGCGTGTCGTGCTGCAGCGCGTCCCACAGGGCGTCGGCCGCGACCTGCTCGTCGCCCTCGTGGGTCATGACGATCGAGATCTCCTCGCCGCCCAGGTACGTCTGGTCGGTCGACGACGGCACCTGGACGCTCGTGATGCTCTCGGGGTCGATGTCGCGCAGGTTCACCGCGAGGTCGGTGATGCTCCACTCCTCGGGCTTGTCGATCGTCAGCGAGTCGCCGAAGCCCTCGAGGATCTCGGTGAGCTTGCCCGGGTCGGTCAGGTAGCCCTTCGCCTTGAACGCCTTGAGCAGCGACTTGATCGCCTGTTGCTGCATCGCCTGGCGGCCGTAGTCGCCGCCGCGGCCCTCCTGCCAGTCCGAGTCCCACGACCAGCCGTAGCGCTGCCGGATGAGGTCGAGCGACTCGTCCTTGTCGTACATCGCGCAGCCCTCGGGGAACACGCGCTTGTCGCCGTGGATCGACTGGATCTCGTGCCACGGGCACAGCTCGATCTCGCCGACCAGGTCGACCAGGCCCAGGAAGCCCTCGAAGTCGACCGTGGCGCCCATGTGGAACTCGACGCCCGTCAGGTCGTAGATCGTCTGCACCACGTTCGGGCGCGTCACCTCCCAGTCGCCGCTGATCGACGCCGAGTGGTTGATCTTGTTCTCGCACGGGTTGTTGCTGTACCCGGGCCCGCAGTCGGGGATCTCGACCCACAGGTCGCGGGGGAGCGACACCATCGTCGTCTCGGTCAGGTCCTCGTTGATGTGCACGAGGATCATCGTGTCCGAGCGGGTCGAGTCGCCCTGCTTGTCGACGCCGAGCACGAGGATGTTCAGCGGGCCCTTGATCTCCTCGACCTCCGCCTGCGCGTCGCCGAGGATGTTCTCGGTCGGCACGGCGTTCTCGGCGGTCGTCGACGCGAACTGCGCCACGCCCGCCGTGCCGCCCGCGACGACCATCGTCAGGGCGCCCGCGTACGTCATCAGGTGCGCCCACCAGGGCGCGCCGCTCTTGCCGGCCATCGTCACTCCAGGGTTCGGCTGCGAATGCCGTAGGAGTCACGTTCGAACCGGGCCCGCAGTTGCATCCGGAGTGCGAGGTCTTCTCAGTCGGTCGTCCCGGTGGACGTCTCGTCCGCGGTCCCCTCGGTCTCAGGCGGCGTCGTCGCGGCGTTCCCGGTCTGCTTGACCCATTCCGGGTACTGGGCGATCCACTGGTCCATGGTGTCGGTTTGCAGCGCCGACCACAGGGCGTCGGCCGCGATCTGCTGCTCGCCCTCCATGATGACCTCCGAGGAGCCCACCTCGGTCTCCTGCGAGGTCGCCGGCACCCGGATCGACGTGATGTCCTCGGGGTTGAGGTCGCGCAGGTTCATCGCCAGGTCGACGGCGGTCAGGCCGTCGGGCAGGTCGAGCGTCAGCTTGCCCTGCAGGCCCTCGAACAGGTCGGTGAGCTTCCCGACGTCCTTGTGGTAACCGTCGGCCTTGAGCTCCTTGATGAGCGACTTGATCGCCTGCTGCTGCATGGCCTGGCGCCCGTAGTCGCCGCCGAGGCCGCTCTCCCAGTCGGTCCAGCCGTAGCGCTGGCGGATGAGGTCGAGCGACTCCTCCTTGTCGTACATGGCGCAGCCCTCGGGGAAGACCCGCTTGTCGCCGTGGATCGACTGGATCTCCTGCCACGGGCACAGCTCGATCTCGCCGACGAGGTCCACCAGGTCCATGAACCCGTTGAAGTCGACGGTGGCGCCCATGTGGAACTCGACGCCGGTGAGGTTGTCGATCGTCTCCACCACGTTCGGGAGGGTCTCGCCCTCCCAGTCGTCGCTGATCGACGCCGCGTGGTTGAGCTTGTTCATGCACGTGTTGCCGCTGTAACCGGGCCCGCAGTCGGGGATCTCGACGTACAGGTCGCGCGGGAGCGACACCATCGACACGTCGGTCAGGTCCTTGTTGACGTGCACCATGATCATCGTGTCGGAGCGGGTCGACCCGCCCTGCTTGTCGACGCCGAGGACCAGGATGTTCAGGGGGCCCGAGATGTTCTCCACGTCCATCTCGGCCCGGTCGCCGAGGATGTCCTCGTTCTCCACCGCCCCGTTCGCGGTGTTGTAGCCGATCTGCGCCACCGCCGCCGCACCCCCGGCGACGACCATGGTCAGACCGCCCGCGTACAGCATCATGTGCGCCCACCAGGGCGCGCCGCTTTTGCCAGCCATGCAACTCCAATGGTCAGGTCAGCATTATTCCCTATGCATAACGCTTTGATAAACGCGAGGGGTTGCATGCTCGTCGGACCTGCGGCCGGACCTCAGTTCGCGGTTGGCTCGTCGCTCGCCGTGGCGTCTTCGGCGGCGGTCCCGCCGTCGACCGGCACTGCGGCGCAATCGGGTTGCGAATCGCCCGAGAGCCATTTGTCGTTCTGGCACGCCCATTCGTTGATGGTGTCGTTCGCGATCGCCTCCCACAGCGAGTCCGCGGCGACCTCCTCCTCGGTGCCCTCGTGGATCATGACGTACGACGTCCCGTACATCTCGCCCTCGGAGGACGGCGTGCCGATCGAGACGATCCCGTTCGGGTCCACGTCGCGCATCTGTGTGATCATGTCGACCAGGCTGTAGTTGCCCACGTCCAGGGTGAGCGCGTCGCCGAAGCTGTTGAGGAGCTCCACGGCCTTCGTCGGGTCCGTGGCGTACCCCTTCTCCTTGGCCCGCTCCAGGATCTTCTTGATCGCCTGCTGCTGCATCTTCTGGCGGCCGAAGTCGCCCCACGTGCCGTTCGCGTAGTCCTCTTCGGAGTCCCACCCGTAGCGCTGGCGCACCAGGTCGAGGGCGTCCTCCTTGTTGTACTCGGCGCAGCCCTCGGGGTAGGTCTTCTTGTCGCCGTGGATCGACGTGATCTCGTGCCACGGGCACAGCTCGATCGTGCCGAGCACGTCGACCATCTCCAGGAAGCCCTCGAAGTTCGCGATCGCGCCGCCGTCGAACTCGATCCCGGTCAGGTTCGTGATCGTCTCGGCCGTGTTCTGGAACGACTCGCCCCAGTCCTCGGAGTACGCGAACGCCTCGGTCAGCTTCGTCTCCGACTCCGGGACGCCGGAGGGGATCTCCACGAGCAGGTCGCGCGGCAGCGAGATCATGCTGACCTGCGTCAGGTCCTCGTTGACGTGCACGATGATGTCGGCGTCCGTGCGGGCCTCGCCCCCGGCGCCCACGCGCTCGTCGGTGCCGAGCACCAGGAAGTTGAGCGGCCCGGTGATCTTCTCGCCCTCCTCGGCCTCGACCCGCTGGTCGCCGAGGAGGTCCGCCTGGTTCACCGAGTCCTCGAGGACGGTGACGCCCACCTGGGCCGCGATCGCGCCGCCGCCGGAGATCACCATGACCATGGAGCCGGAGACGACCATGGCCTTCGCCCACCACGGCGACGATGCCTTGGCGACGGCGTGCTTCATCGGGCTGCCCATTGCGTCTCCCGGAACTGGTCGTGGGGGTGTCGAGGCGCCCGATGGGGGAAGGCCGGCGCGCTCGGGGGGGAGCGCGCCCGGCTGAGCAGGCGCGCAGCGTCCCAGGAACCATAGAGCATGTACGTCACGTGGTTGTTTCCTCTACCGCCCGGCGGGATCGAACCACCGGACGAAAGGGATAAAAGGCCGAAATACAGTATGGCCCCTGCCACACCCAACATGAGGACCGTTGCAAAAGCCAGTTTCAGACCGCTCAGGGGGCGCTCGCCCACCACCCGGCCGGTCTCCCCGTGCACCGCGACCATCCGCCGCCGCCCCCGGTGCGCGTACGACACCAGCCACACCGGCAGCAGCACCAGCCGGTACGCCAGCCCCGCGTACACCGTCTCGATGCTCGGCACGTGCTGCTCGTCCCCGCCGACCCGTGCCCGCACCTCCCGCTCCACCTCGGCCGCCATCCGGGCCTTCGCCAGCTCCAGCCCCACCTCCGGCTCCAGGTCGAAGCCCTGCGTCCAGTACCCCTCGAGCATCTCCGGCGCGAACGCCACCGCGTCCCCCAGCGACCAGTCCCGCAGCAGGTCCGCCAGCGCCGTCCCCTCCAGCCGCACCGTCGCCGCCACCGGCACCGCCGCGAAGTCCCGGTCCACCCGGCCCGCCGCCGGGAACCACCGGACGCCGCGCACCCGGCCCGAGCCGCCCTTCGCCCACTCGTACTCGCCGCGCGCCGCCTTGTACCGCGAGCTGGTGCGCGCCTCCCACACCCAGAACGGCAGGTAGGCGCCCCGGAACGACTCCGACTCGTCGATCTTGCGGAAGTCCCGCGGCGCGAGGTGGCCCCGCCGCGCCCAGTCCCGCAGGAGCCGCCGCGCGGTGGCCCGCTCGACGCGGAACGGCACGATGCCCTCCGGGGCCGTCAGCGGCAGCGGGGTGTCGTCGGCGTACCGCAGTGTCGCCTTGGGGGGCAACGCGGTCCAGTCGGGGTCGACGAGCCGTTTGACGGCCGGACGGCCGTGCAGCTCGGTGCCGCACGCGCCGCAGGAGAGGACGTGCGCGTCGGGGTCGGAGGGCAGCGGTTCGCCGCAGCTGCTGCACGGGCGCACACTGTGCGGACTTCGAGGGAGCAAAGCCCACCATCCTTCCATTTCGGGCACTGCTCCCACTGTATGCGCCGGGCGCAGCGCACGGAGGAAAACGGTTCGGGCGCTTGCCCATTCGCGAACGCAAGGCATATCGGGCCCACGACGTGCGCCACTGGATATATCGGCTCCGCGGTGGCAGGATAGAGCGCGTGACGCCACGGAGGGGGATCACGTCTGCGCGTGATTATGCCGATCAGTACCGGCGTCTGCGTGCCCTCATGCGGTCCGGGCAGGTCGCCGAGGCCGTCGCGGAGGCCACGTGGATCGTCTACAACTCCGAGACCGTGCACCAGCGCGCGCAGGCGTGGCTGTTCATCCTCCAGGGCCAGATCTCGCAGCGGGCGACCGACAGGATCCCCGGCACGATCGACCAGGCCGGGGCCGCCGTCTCCCGCTGCCAGGACGCCCGCCTCACCGGGAAGTACCACGCGCTCGCGGCCTGGTACTACCACCACTACATCAAGGCCCTGGGCCTCACGGCCGAGCAGCTGGTGCTGTCGCGTCGCGCGCTCCAGGCGATGACGGAGGAGAGCCAGGCCGCGGTCGACGCCTGGTACGACCTGGCCGTGATCCTCTCCAACTGCGGCTACCAGCAGCAGGCCTCGCAGGCGCTCGACGAGTGCCACACCCTCGCCGAGGGCACCGGCGTCGGGCGCTCCTCTGTGGAGGGCGTCGAGGTGCGGGTGCGGGACGCGCTCCTGCGCTACTACACCGGTGACGCGCGGGCCTGCAACTACCTGCTGCTCAAGGAGCTCCGCCGGGTCAAGCCGAGCCTGCACGAGCTGGACACGCGCGAGGTCGAGTGGATCCACTACGCGCTGGCGCGGGTGGGGCTGCTGGGCGCGGTGACCGAGAACTGGACGGTGGAGCACCTCCTGCCGGAGGAGACGTCGTCGGTGGAGGCGATGGACCTGCGCACGCTGGCGCGCGCGTCGCGGCTGATCGCGCAGGCGCGGGGCCTGGAGGCCCTCGAGGTGCTGGAGGCGCGGGAGATCGGCGACGAGACGCTGGGGGTGATGGAGCCGCAGCACCTGCGTTCGCTGGCGCTGGTGGCGAAGGGCGACCACGCGGCGTCGATCCTGGCGGCGCACGCGACGACGTACGCGCTGTACAAGCAGATCAACGAGTTCCACACGATCTACCTGGACTCGGCCGGGGCCCTGGTGGACCGGGACCAGCTGCGGCGGGCGGTCGCGGGCTGGGCGGACCGGGCGAACACGGACGATCTGACGGGCCTGCCGAACCGCCGCCGCCTCGACGAGTTCCTGTCCGATGTGGACGGCGACGGGATGATCGCGGTGCTCGACCTCGACGGCTTCAAGGCCGTCAACGACACCCACGGCCACCAGGCGGGGGACGCGATCCTGCAGCGGGTCGCGGCGCTCCTGTCGAGCGTGGTGCGCACCGGGGACCTGTTGGCGCGCACGGGAGGCGACGAGTTCATCCTCGTCCTGCCGGGCGCCACGGAGTACGACGCGGACGCGGTCTCGCAGCGCATCCGGGTGGCGGTGTCGAGCGAGAACTGGGAGTACTCGGTGCCGGGGACCCCGGTGGACGTGTCGATCGGCTGGGCGCGCCTGGCGGCGGGCGGCAACCCGTCGCAGACGCTGTGGGCGGCCGACCAGGCGATGTACCAGATGAAGCGGTCCCGCAAGAACTTCTGGGAGGGGAACGCCTTACTGGCGCCGCGTCAGGGGCACGGTTCGTAGACCGCGTCGAGGTCGATCCCGGCGACGGCGCCGTGGAAGCCCTCTTCGTCGTAGCGCTCGCACGCGGCGGCGACATTCGCGGGTTCGGCGGCGTAGTCGACGGCCAGGATGAGCTTCCCGGCGTCGCGGATCGCGCGCGTGTTCGCGAGGTTCTCGGCGCACCACTCCTCGGCGCACGGCTCGTCGGGGTTGAGGAAGAACAGCTCTTCGACGCCGATCCCGTCGATCGCGTCGAGGTAGCCGGGGTACTCGCGCAGCTCGGGGGAGTTCTGGACGAGGATCTCGAGGTCGTCCCCGGCGTGCTCGTCGGCTCTGATGACGAGGTCGACCATCTTCTGCGCCAAGGACTCCCGGGTCTCGCCGGGCACGAGCGCGAGGTCGATCTCCTCGTACGCGTTCGGCACGTCGAGGTACACGCCGTCGAACCCGGCCGCGGTCGCCTGGTCCAGGCGCGGCCGCATGACCAGGTCCCACCACTGCTGGTCCCAGTACTCGACGAAGTGCTCGTCGGGCCAGTCGCCCCACAGGTTCAAGACGATGTCGGCGGCGGCGACGGCGTCGTACTCGGGCCGGTAGGTCTCGATGGAGCCCATGGTGAAGTACGCGTAGACGCTTTTGCCGGAGTCCTGGAGGGCGCCGATCTCGTCGGCGGTGAAGTAGTCCTCGCCGCCGTCGCGGGCGAGGTCGATGACGGCCGTGCCGAACGGCGCGGCCGCGAGCGCGTCGAGCCGGTCGTCCTCGTACCCGGAGAGCTGGTAGATCCAGTCCGCGGACGCCGCCTCGGCGGTCGCGTCCGACTCGCCGGTCTCCTGGGTGCATCCGGCGAGGACCAGGGGGAGCACCAGCAGCGCGGCACGAAGTCTCATGCTGCGCAGGATAGTCACTCGGCGCTGATGGCCTCGGCGACCGCTTCGACCGCTAGGGCCCGCACCACGTCGACCGACGCCGCGAGCCGCCCGGTGGAGGCCGCGATGAACGCGTCGCCGTCCATCCGGGTGTGCACGGGGCTGATCGCCTTCGCGAGGCCGTCGTGCGCGCCCTGCGCGACCAGCGCACATTCGACCTTGTCGAGCCGCGCGTTCGTGACGACGACGCCGATGGTCGTGTTGCGCCCGAAGCCTTCGACCGCGAAGCCCTCGGGCCGCAGCAGCTCCCGGTCGAGCGGACCCGGTTCGCCGAACGCGTTCACCGCCGCGAGCGCGCTCACGGCCACGGGCCCGGCCCAGACGGTGGCCGTCCGCAGGCCCGACGGGAGCGTCACGCCCCGCCACTGGCCCACGGTCGCGCCCCGGCCCGCGCCGATCGGGCCGTCCAGTGCGGGCTCGAACGGCGCCATCGCCGCGTCGCACGCCTCATAGCCTTGGGCCGCACCGGGAACCGTCCCGGACCCGTCGAGGTCGTAGAGCCCGAGCGTCGGCACGATCGGGACCTTCCCGCCCGGCGTGACGACACCGCGGCCGTGCTCGGCCAGCCACCGCATCACCCCGTCCGCCGCCGCGAGCCCGAACGCGGACCCGCCGGTGAGCAGCACCGCGTCGACTCCGGTGTTCGCCCTGAGCGGGTCGAGCAGCTCGATCTCGCGGCTGGCCGGGGCCCCGCCCCGCACCTCGCCCGAAGCGGTCGTGGCCTTCTCGAACAGCAGCACCGTGCAACCGGTGTGCTCGCCGGTCCAGTGGCCGACGCGAACTCCCATGTCCCGCATCCGGACAGAGTACCGTCACGGGCCCTCCGGCTGCCTCTGAAATTCGATAACCGAACGGTAACTAAGCTCTTTGTGGACAGTGTCGGGGGACACCTGTGACCCACGCGAAATCCCTGGATTTCCCGGGCGCGCACGCCTTAGCATTGAAGACGAAGCCGAAGGAGCAGGAACGGAACGGTGAACCCGCAAACGTTCGGCCATGACGGAGCTTGCGAAGTCGTAAATTGGTATTGCCCCCGGCCCGGACGCGGTCAGACCGCATCCGATTCCCGCCGTCGACAATGGCGTCATCGACGAGCGGTTCTCCCAAGAAATACAAACCGGCTTACCCAGCCGGGAAGGAAAGATCATGTACGAGTTCGTAGGTGCATTCCTCGCAGTCGACGCCGCCAACACCGTTGCCAACTCGGCCCTGCCGAACGCCCCGGTCGTTGACGACGGGCGTGCCGACAAGCCTTACGCTTTCGGCGTCACCCGCCCGGAGAAGGTCCGCCTCTCGACCGCCGGCGTCCTGCGCCGGGCGGCCGACCGCGTCGAGGGCCGCGCCCTCGCCGGCCTGGCCCGCTAAGGACCGAGGCGAGCGCGCCCACAAGGCGCCGGCCGCAAGACTGCAAAACTCAACAATCCCACTAGAACGCGACGCGCTGCGGCTGTCTCCCAAGAGCCCGGCGCGTTTCGCTCTCCCGGAGGCGGGCCCAGTCGGAAGACGGGGCCCGCCTCCGGCGTCCCGGACACGCGAAAGGGCCCCGGCCGCAGGCCGGGGCCCTTCATGTTCCCTTGCGTGCCAGCCGTTTCCGGCTACTCCTCGGCGCCGGCCTTGCGGCGGCGGGCGGTGACGACCATGAGCACGACACCGACGACGAGCACCAGGGCGGCGCCGCCGACGATCATCCCGAGCGACGTGCCGGTCTTCGGCAGCTTCGGCGTGCTGGACCCGTTGCCGGTGGCGTTCACGGTGAATTCGGCCTTGTTGTTCTTCAGATCGCTGTCGAACTGGCCCGGGTACTCGTCGTGCTCGAGCGCGACGACCTCCAGCGATCCGTCCGACGCCTTGGCTGTGCTCGTGACCTTGACCTTCACGTCGAGGGTGAGCGACTTGTCGTCGGCGAGGCTGCTGAAGAAGCACACGAAGTCGAGCTTCTCCAGCTTCGCGGGATCCACCTGGGACAGGTAGCTCGCCCAGTCGGCCTTGTCGAGGCAGTTCCAGCCGTCACCGGAGACCTTGACGAGGTCGAGCCCGGTCGGCAGGGTCCCGAAGAGGGCGTAGCTGCCCGGGCCGTCGAAGAACGCGATGGCCCCGGCCGGACCGCCGTTGCCGACCTTGACCTTGACGGTGGTCTCGGTGTTCTTGGCCCCGCTGGCGTTCGCCTTGCCGACCGAGAGGTCGTACAGCTGGCCGGTGCTGCGGACGTCGATGTAGCCGGTGTCGTCGAAGTGGTCGGGGTTCCCGTCGGGGTCCGCCAGCGTCGTCGCGAACAGGCGGTCCGAGCCTTCGTCCCACGAGAGGTCCCCGAACTCGGACGCGAGGGTCTCGGCGTCGAGCGGTCGGACGGCGAACTCGCAGCCGCAGACCTCGAAGCTGCCGGGGATCTCCGCGTCGAGCGTGTAGTCGACCGGGCTCGGGACGAAGACCCCGCCGGGGACGTCCTCGAAATCAGTGACGACACAGGTGACGCTGGACCCGCTGCCGCCGTCGACGCAGTTGTCGTACTCGGCGGCCGCGGTCACCGCGCCGGTCAGGATGTAGGAGCTCCCGGTGAAGCTGAAGGCCAAGGCCTCGGTGTCGGACGGAAGCGCGCCGTCCTGGTAGTACCCGGGGTCCACCCCGGCGGTCTCGCCGGGGTCGAGCTCGATCTGGGTGGTGTCGTACAGGAACGGCTCTTCAGAGCCGACAGGCTCGCTGTCGACCTCCATGGTGCCGGAGGTCTCGGCGACGGTCTCGCCGTTGAGCGCGAACTCGACCCGGTACGGGTACTGGCCCACGGGGACCACGTCCGCCGCCCTGTACTGGAAGGCGAACTCGGTCACGGGCCCGGTGGGCACCTTGGGGCAGGTCATCGCCGAGGTCTGCCCCAGGGTGCAGCCCTCCTCGGCTCCGGCGTCGAATTCGAAGTCGCCGTTGAGCGTCCCGACGAACTCGAGCGTGACGGCGACGTCCTTGCCCGCGGGGTCGAAGCCGTCGCCGAAGTCGATCGACGCCGAGAAGTCGGAGAACTCCCCGTCGAAGTAGATCGGGTTCTCAATAGCGACGTCGATGACGGGCTCGGCGTCCTGCGCGGCGGCCGGGAGCGCGAAGGCGCCCGCGCCGAGCGCCGCGGCGGCGGCCGCCGTGAGCAGGCGCCTTCCGGTGTTCCGGGGGTATGAGGGTCTCATGGGGTGTTGTCCTTTGAGGATTCATTGCGATGCCGTGGTCAGGGGTACCGCGAGGCGGGTGGTCTCTTATCAGCAAGACGCATCCGCTCGATCACCGGTTGCAATGTCGCCTGAAATTCTTCCCGAGACCGGTTGCGGGCGCAGCGAACAGGGGCGACCGACCGTCGCGGTCGAGCGCCCCTGTTGCGGCTGTGTCCTTATGAGGCCGCTGTCAGCAGCGGATGCCTAGGCCTTCCAGCCAGGGATCGGGAAGGACTTCGTGTGCTCGCGGATCTCACCGGCGATCACGTCGAGCTCGTTGTCCTTGCCGTCCTTGGCGGCGGCCACGGCCCGGTCGATCCAGCCCGCGATGAGGTCCATGTCGGCCTCGAGCATGCCGCGGGTCGTCACCGAGGCGGTGCCGATGCGCAGGCCCGACGGGTCGAACGGCTTGCGCTGGTCGAACGGGACCGAGTTGAAGTTCAGCTCGATGCCGGCCGCGTCCAGCGCCTTCGCCGCGGGCTTCCCGGCGATGTCCTTGCTCGTCAGGTCCACCAGGATCAGGTGGTTGTCGGTGCCGCCCGAGACCAGGTCGAACCCGCGCGCGGTCAGGCCCGCCGCGAGCGCCTTCGCGTTCTTGACGATCTGCCCCGCGTACTCCTTGAAGGAGTCCTTCGCGGCCTCCTTCAGCGCCACCGCGATCGCCGCCGTGGTGTGGTTGTGCGGGCCGCCCTGGAGACCCGGGAAGACCGCCTTGTCGATGGCCTTCGCGTGCTCCTCCTTGGTGAGGATCATCGCGCCGCGCGGGCCGCGCAGGGTCTTGTGGGTGGTCGTGGTGACGACGTCCGCCAGCCCGACCGGGGTCGGGTGCGCGCCGCCCGCGACGAGGCCCGCGATGTGCGCGATGTCGGCCATGAGGACCGCCCCGACCTCGTCCGCGATGGCCTTGAAGCCCGCGAAGTCGACGGTGCGGGGGATCGCGGTGCCGCCGCAGATGATCATCTTCGGGCGCTCGGCTCGCGCGATCTCGGCGACCTCGTCGAGGTCGATGCGGCCGGTGTCGCGGCGGACCCCGTAGTGCACGGCGTCGAACCACTTGCCCGTCGCCGAGACCTTCGCGCCGTGCGTCAGGTGCCCGCCCGCGGGGAGCCCCATGCCGAGGACCTTGTCGCCCGGGTTCAGGAACGCCATGTAGACGGCGAGGTTGGCGGGGGAGCCGGAGTACGGCTGCACGTTCGCGTGGTCGGCCCCGAACAGGGACTTCGCCCGGTCGATCGCCAGCTGCTCGACGACGTCGATGAACTGCTGGCCCTCGTAGTAGCGCTTCCCGGCGTAGCCCTCGGAGTACTTGTTGGTCAGGATCGACCCGGTCGCCTCCATGACCGCCTGGGAAACGTAGTTCTCGGACGCGATGAGGCGGATCTTCTCGGACTCGCGGCGCCCCTCGTTCTCGATGGCCTGTTCGATCTCGGGGTCGACGGCCGCGAGCGACGCGGTGAGAGCCTCGTAGGCGTCGGACATGACAATGCTCCTCGCTGGATCGGCATGATCTCGCACGGCGACCGGGCAGGTGGCCTTGATGTCCCGAGCATAGCCGGGACCGCTGAGCTGGGCGCCATCCGTTTCCTCCCCTGTGAGACGGGCCCGCCGGTCCCGGCGGCGCCCACCTCACCCGATCGGGCATACGAGACTCCATTGCGTACACGCAGTACGGTGCGACGTATGTCACCTAGATACGCCGCGAAGACCGTCGGCGCCGGGTTCGCGGTCGCGGCGCTCGCCGCCCTCGCGCAGCTCGGGCTGGCCTACGGCTTCGGACTCCTCTCCTGGGCGGACGCCGCTCCCGGCGCCGCCGACCCCGTCCTCGACTACCGCTCGAACGCGAACCTCGCTTGGGTGGCCTGGTTCTCGGCCGCCTCGTGCGTGGTCGGCGGGCTCGCCTCCGGCGCGATCGGCTCCCGCGCCTCCTCCCGGCTCGGCCCCGCGATCCGCGTCACCGCCGTGTTCGCGAGCGCCCTCGGCGCGTTCGCGGTCGGCCCGCTCGTGTCGCTCTCGGCCGAGGAGGGCGCGGTCTTCGACGCGTTCGCGACCGAGCCGCTCATCGCCGCCGGACTCGGCGCGGCCGTCGGGTTCGCGCTGGCGCTCATCGGCCTGAGCTCGCGCTCGGTCGCCGTCAACGTGGGCGCCTCGGTCGCCCTCGTGTGGCTGCTCGCCGTGCTCTCGGAGTTCTGGGAGGTCGGCGACCTGTCGTCGCCGGTCACCGAACTGGGCGTCTGGGGCTCGTGGGCCGAACCCGGCACGGCCCTCGGCTACCGGGGCCTGTCGATCGCGGTGCCGTTCGTGGTCGGCTCGGCGCTCATCGGTGTCGTCGTCGCGGTCCTCGCCCGGCGCGGCCCGATCTCCAGCTCCGGCTACCGCATCGCGGCGGCCTCCGGCATCGCCGGGCCGCTCATCGTCACCGTGGCCCACCTGGTCGCCGGGCCGTCCCGGGCCGACGACGTCGAGTCGATGTCGGTGCTCCTGGTCGGCCCGTACGCGGCGATCGCCGGGCTCCTCGGGTCGCTCATCGTCTGCGCGCTCCCGAAGTCGGGCGGCCAGATCGACGACACCCCGGAGCCCGAACGCGAGGACCGCACCGGCCTCATCGAGACCGCGCCCGGCTGGACCGTCCCCGAGCCGGCCTCCGCCTACGACGACACCGGCAAGGGCGACACCAAGGACCTCCCGGCGAAGGACGACCCCGAGCTCGACTGGGTCCAGGAGCTCAAGCCCGTGGAACCGGGCGCGACGCTCACTGCCGAGCCGAAGGCCGAGCCCGAACCGGAGACGAAGAAACCGGCCCGCCGCGCCAAGAAGACCACGCGCAGCCGCCGCAAGCTCAGCGCAGACGAACCCGCGGCCGACGACCCCGCCTGACGAAGCCGCGCACAGGGCGATGTCGGACCCGTGTGGGAGAGTCGTCTCATTTCTTCGGTTGGTCGGAGGTGGTTAGCGGGTGGGACGGGGCACGCCCTACGCCCGGCCCGCGCCGCAGCGCGCGAGGCGCGGCGACGACCCGCGCATCGTCGACCAACTCGGTGCCGAAGAACGCCGCGCGACCCACGCCCGCGCGTCGCAGCGCATCCCACCGCAGCGCCGCGGCGACTAGCGCGCCGCAGCGCGCAGTGCGGCGACCGCACCGCGGCGCCGACCAGCACCGCACCCCGACACTGACCCGCAACACGGCAACGGCCGGGACCCGAAGGGTCCCGGCCGCCGCCGTCTCAAGAGCGCGCGCTCACACTTCCCACTCGTGCACCGGCCTGCCGTCGGCCGACCGGGCCGCGTATTCGAGCACCATGGCCCGCAGCGCGTCCCGCCGTTCCAGCCGCTGCCGGTGCTCGGCGACCTGGACGCGCGCGACCTGCCAGGTCGCGCCGTTCACGCCCCGGCGGCACCGCGCCTCGACGATCCCGAGGAACCGCCCGATGTCGCGGCTGACCACGCCCATCGACGCCAATCCGTCGGCCGCGGCGGGCAGCAGCTCGTCCAGCACCAGCTGGCGCGCCGGGACGAGGCCCCGGCCCGGCCACCACTGGTCGGCCTGGATGCCGTGCCGCGCCGCCGAGCGGAAGTTCGCCGCGGCCTGCGCGAAGTCCATCCGCTCGTGCAACGGGACCGGCGCGTTCGCGTAGTACGCGACCAGGCCGTAGAAGAACGCCATGTTCGCGCAGATGTCCGCCGCCGTCGGCCCCGCCGCGACCACCCGGTTCTCCACCCGCACGTGCGGGCGGCCCGAGTTGACGTCGTAGACCGGGCGGTTCCACCGGTACACCGTCCCGTTGTGGTACCGCAGCTCCCGAAGCGACGGGACCCCTCCGGCCGCGGTCACCGCGAGCGGGTCCTCCTCGTCGCACAGCGGTAAAAGCGGCGCGAAGTGACGGTAGTTCTCGTCGAACAGCTCCAGGACGCCGTCGATCCAGCGCTCCCCGAACCACGCCCGGGGCTTCGCCCCCGACTCGCGCTGGTTCGCGCGCCGCGTGTCGGTGCCCTGCTCGAACAGGATCACCCGCGTCTCGGCCCACAGCTGCCGCCCGAACAGGTACGGCGAGTTCGCGCCCGTCGCGACCTGCGCGCCTGCGATCGCCTGCGCCGCGTTCCAGTACCGCGCGAAGTCCTCCGGGGACACCTGCAGGTGGAACTGGACGGAGGTGTTCGCGGCCTCGGGGGCGATCGACGAGGACGTGAAGTCCACCGACTCCGCGCCGTGGATGTCGATGCGCAGGTGCTCGCCGCGCTGCGCCATGATCTCGTCGTTGAGGATGCGGTACCGCTTCGTCCGCGACAGCGCCTCGACGCTCATGTGGTCGGTCCACAGCGTCGGCATCGTCCCGATAGGACACACGCGCACGCCGGCCTTGTCGCCCGCCTCCCGCACCTCCGACAGCACCGCCGCCAGATCGCTTTCGTACCAGGAGATCCCGGCCCCGTCCAGGAGCCGGGGCGGCAGGTTCAGCTCGATGTTGAAGGCGCCCAGCTCATGCTGCGCGCCGTAGAGCGCGTCCTCCTCGCCTGACGTGTGCAGGTGCTCCAGCACCGCGTCGTTCGCGAAGGCCGGATCGCCGTTCGGCTCAACGAGGTCGAGCTCGAGTTCCAGGCCCGTCATGGGCCGGTCCCGGTCGAGCCGCCGGTCGGCCAGCAGCTGCGCGAGGGCCGTCCGACCCGCCTGGAGTCTCGCCGTGTACGCGGGATGATCCCAGTGCCGCAGGGCAGAACCGGTCACCTCGTCCCCCATATTTTCCTCCCCAGGAATGAAAGGTCCATCAACCTTAAGACTTTCGGTCATGTGCTGGCTACCAAGGGAGAAGCACTTTCGTCCCAAATGGTGTGGATCGCGCTCATATTAGGGACAGGCGTTCGGTCGTAGTGTCGGGATCTTGACACAACAGGGTTTCGGAAGTTCACTATCTGTATCAGGGCAGCTCACCGCCGTCGTTGTGCACGACACGTTCCGCTGCCTTGTGGGGACGCTCCGTGCGCGCTATAGGATGCCCGCGTGACTGCACAGCGTCCGTCCCACCGGCCCGCCGACTTCCTCGCCGCCCACCGCGGCGGCGGCCTCGCGACCCTCCTCGACCAGCGCGGAGCCGCCCACTTCGCTTACGCCGCATGGCGAATGGGACTCAAGCCCACGCACATCTCGTTCGTGAACCTGTTCCTCGGCCTGGGCACGAGCGCCGCCGTCATCGCCTACATCCCGGCCGCGAAGGACGGCGCGCCGTGGTGGCCGGTCGCGATCGCCGCGCTGGTGCTCTGGCAGGTCGCCTACATGCTCGACTGCGCCGACGGCCAGCTCGCCCGCGTCACCCGCACCGGCTCCGACGCCGGAGCGCGCGTCGACATCCTGTGCGACATCGCGATCCAGGCCTCGGTGGTCGCGGTGGTCGTGGCCGTCGCGGACGCCTACACGCCCGAGGTCCCCGCCTGGGCCGGCGCGGCGTTCGCGGCGCTGTGGATGACGAACCTCGTGACCGCCGTGATGGCCAAAGAGGACGACGGCGTCTCGATGGTCAAGAGCACCAGCATCGTCGTGCGCCTCATCAAGCTCGTTCGCGACTACGGCTTCATCATCGTGGTGATCGCCCTCGCCCTGATCTGGCCCGGCCTCATGTGGCTGGTCCTCGTCGGCTTCGGCGCGGTGAACGCGCTGTTCCTGCTGGCGAGCATCGCGAGCAACGCCCGCGCGTCACTGCGCTAGGACGCGATCAGCTCCTCGTAGATCTCGACGAGCCGCCGCAGCGTGACCTCCGGCGCGAAGACCGATTCGTAACGGGCCCTTGCGTTCGCGGCGAACGACGGGTCCTTCGCGACGGCCTCGAGCCCGCGCGCCAGGGCCTCCGGCGTCGGCTCGACCGCCACGCCCGCGGGCGCGTCGGTGTCGGCCCCCGCGATGAACGGCGCCCCGCCCATGCGGGTCGCGACGACAGCGCGGCCCGCCGCGAGCGCCTCGATGCCGCTGGTCGGCAAAATGTCCTGCCAGATCGAGGGCACGACGACCGCCGCCGAGGCGGCCACGGCCGCACGCATGCCGTCCGAGTCGAGCTGCCCGAGGTATTCCACGTCGTCGCGTCCGGCCGCCGCTTCCTCTACAAGGGACCGCAGTGGCCCGTCCCCGGCGATGCGCAGCACCTGGCCGGGCAGGTCCGCCCGCCGCCACGCGTCGAGCAGCAGCGCCACGCCCTTCTCGGGCACGAGCCGCGCCCCGAACAGGAACCCCTCGCCCAGCGGCACCCCCCCCGGGTCGGCCACGGCGTTCGGCTTGACCCGGATCTGCCGGTCCTCGATGCCGATGCTCCGCAGGTACTCGGCCATCGCGTCGGTGAGCGCGATGAAGCGGTCCACCCCGCGCCACGTCCCCTGGTGCACCCCGAGTGCGACGGCCATCACGGCGCTCTGCGCGCGCGACCCCCGGTAGCAGGCGTGCAGCACCCCCGGCCCGTTCCAGCGCTTCCCGTGGCAGTCGCGGCAGTCGTGCCCGTCCCTGAAGTAGAGCCCGTTGACGCAGTCGTGCCGGTAGTTGTGAATGGTCTGCACCACTTTGACGCCGTGCCTGTGGGCGGTGCCGACCACCGAAGGGGACAGCAGCGGGTACGGGTTGTGCAGGTGCATCAGGTCCGGCCGCTCGCGCTCCAGCAGCGCGGCGAGCTCCCGCTGCGTCCCGGCCGCGTGGACCGGTGACGCGGCGAGTACTGCTTTCTTATGCGCGGGAAGCGAAGCGATCTCGTCGGAGGACCGCAGGAACGGCACGACCTCGACGCCCGCCTCGCGCAGCGCCCCGATCTCGTAGTCCACGATCGTGTTCTCGCCCGACGGCTGCGCCGAGGAGTACCTGTTGTGGGCGATGACGATCTTCACGGGGTCCCTCGGGTGCTCTGGGGGTGGCGCGGACGGCTTTCAGCTCGGCCGAACATACCGCAGCGGCGGAATAGGTGTAGGTTGTCGGGTACCGTGTCGGCGGGCCGCCCGGCCGAGAGAGCGCAGACGAAGACGCCGCGCTCATCTCCACCCGCGGACACTCACCTCCACCGTAAGCTGACGACCGCAGGGATGTGCAGTGGCTACGAGCCTGGAACGCCCAGCAAAGGATCTCCACGGAAGTGGGGGTGCTCCGTACGGACGGACGGGGACGCCGGTGGCCAGGACTCGCGAGACCGGTGACCCGCAGCTCGTCACCAACGGGGTCACCCGGTCCACCTGGCGACGCCTCGTCCGGGCCTCGAACTGGCACCGGTACTACCAGGCCGCGCTCGTGGGCGCGGACCTGACCGCCGCCGTGCTCGCGACCGTCATCACGGTGAACCTGACCGCGTCCCCCGACGCCGGGTTCGACACGAACGACCAGCGGCACTTCTTCTACCTCACGGTCTGGCTGCTGCTGCCGCTCGCGTGGCTGCTCGCCCTGTGGGGCACCGGCTCCTACGACCGCCGCTACTTCGGCATGGGCAACGAGGAGTTCAAGCGCGTCATCCGCGCCTCCATGTTCATGCTGGCCCTCGTCTCCTTCGCCGCGCTCACCTTCAAGGCCGACGTCTCCCGTGTCGCGGTCGCGGTGATCCTGCTCGCGGCGGCCGTGCTCGTCTCGGCGTTCCGCTACGGCGCCCGGTACGGCCTGCACCGGATGCGCGCCTCCGGCCGCGGCGTGCAGCGCGTCCTGCTCATCGGCTCCTACCCCGAGGCCCTCGAGGTGTACCGGACGGTGCGCCGCGCCTCCGCCGCCGGGCTCGTCCCGGTCGGCATATACGTGACCGAGGGTGCGTCCTCGGTCCGCAACCTCGACACCCCGGTCCCGGTCTTCGCCGGGACCGATGTCGTGACGTGCGCCGAGCAGCTGGAGGCCGACACGCTCGCGGTCTGCGGCTCGGCCTCGGCCGACGCGTCCGACCTGCGCCGCCTCGCCTGGCAGCTCGAGGGCACCGGCCGCGACCTCGTGGTCGCGCCGCAGCTGACCGACATCGCGGGCCCGCGCGTGCACATCCGCCCCGTCGAGGGCCTGCCGCTCCTGCACGTCGAGGAGCCGAAGATCTCCGGCATCGGCTGGCTGGTCAAGAACGTCCTCGACATCTCCTCCTCGGTGTTCGGCCTCATCCTGCTCTCGCCGCTGTTCCTCGGCGTCGCGATCGCCATCAAGATGGACAGCCCCGGGCCGGTGTTCTTCCGCCAGAACCGGGTCGGCCGCGACGGCGAGACCTTCAGCTGCTGGAAGTTCCGCACGATGTACATCGACGCGGAGGAGCGCCAGGCCGCGCTCATGATGCACAACGAGACCGACGGCCTGCTGTTCAAGATGAAGGACGACCCGCGCATCACCAACGTCGGCAAGTGGCTGCGCCGGACCTCCATCGACGAGTTCCCGCAGCTCGTCAACGTGGTCCGCGGCGAGATGAGCCTCGTCGGCCCCCGCCCGCTCCCGGCCGAGAACGGCGACTTCCTCGGCGACGTGCGCCGCCGCCTCCTCGTGCGCCCCGGCATCACCGGCCTCTGGCAGGTCTCGGGCCGCTCCGACCTGTCCTGGGACGACGCGGTCCGCCTCGACCTGTACTACGTCGACAACTGGTCGCTCACGACCGACCTTCAGATCCTGTTCCGCACTGTCGCTGTAGTGTTGCGCCGAAAGGGCGCGTACTAGACGGGCACATCGACGTGCGTTGAGGGAACACTCAGCTTGCGCCCAGGTGAACGCCAGGCCAACCCTGATAATCTTGGATCTTGATGACTACTTACGGAACCGGCAGCCGCATCCTCGTGACGGGCGGCGCGGGCCTGGTGGGCAGCCACCTGGTCGACGCGCTCCTCGCGAAGGGCTGCGACGTGACCGCCGTCGACAACTTCGTCACCGGGACTCGCGAGAACCTGGCGGAGCACCCGAACCTGACCGTCGTCGAGGCCGACGTCACCGAGGGCCTGCCCGTCGGCGACGAGCCCTTCGACGCGGTCCTGCACTTCGCGTGCCCGGCCAGCCCGGTCGACTTCGAGACCATCCCGCTGGAGATCCTCCGCGTCGACTCGATCGGGACGTTCCACGCGCTCGACCGCGCGCTCGCGGACGGCGCCCGCTTCCTCATGGCCTCCACCTCCGAGGTCTACGGCGACCCGCTCGTGCACCCGCAGCCGGAGTCCTACTGGGGCAACGTGAACCCGGTCGGGATCCGCTCCTGCTACGACGAGGCGAAGCGCTTCAGCGAGGCCGCCGTCGCGGCCTACCACCGCCACAAGGGCCTCGACGCGGCGATCGTGCGGATCTTCAACACGTACGGCCCGCGCATGCGCCCCGACGACGGCCGCGTCATCCCGAACTTCATCTCGCAGGCCCTCGCGGGCGAGCCGCTGACCATCTACGGCGACGGCACGCAGACACGCTCGCTCTGCTACGTCGACGACCTGGTGCGCGGCCTCGTCATGCTCCTCGAATCGGGGGAGTACGGCCCGGTCAACCTCGGCACCGAGTTCGAGCTCACCGTCGGCGAGATGGCCGAGATCATCCTGCGCCTGACCGGCTCGTCCTCGACGATCGAGTACAAGGACCGCCCGTCGGACGACCCCGAGCGCCGCCGCCCCGACCTCACCAAGGCCCGCGAACTGCTCGGCTACGAGCCGCAGGTCCACTACGAGTCGGGCCTCAAGACCACGATCGACTACTTCGCCACGCGCTAGCGCTGGTCCGGAAGGTGTTCGGACTCACCGTCATCTTCGAGGATTCTGAGACACGACCGGGGCTTGCACGCCCGAGGTCCCTGGCGGCCACCACGTAAGCTGGGGACATGACCCAATATGGCTCCAATTACCGCGGCAGCGCCTCGGTGCCGCCCTCCGGTGGCGGTGCCCGTGTTGCCGCGGCTGCGGCCGGCGGCCCCACCCGCCGGGGCCTCATCGGCTCCGGGATCGGCCTGGTGGCCTCCATCGCGGCGGCCGGCGGGGGCTTCGCCGTCTGGTCCACCGCGGACAGCACCAACGAGGACCTCGACCGGGCGTTCGACCTCGACGCCATCCCCGAGGAGGACCGCCCCGAGCGCCTCAACTCGGCCATGAACCTCCTCGTGATCGGCTCCGACCACCGCGAGGGCAACGACGAGGCCGACGCGCGCTCGGACACGACGATCCTCATGCACGTCAACGAGGACGGGAACGCCGCGTACGGCATCTCGATCCCGCGCGACCTCTACGTCTACATCCCCGAGGACCCCGACGCCGAGGTCTCGGACACCCTCGACAAGTTCAACGCGGCCTACGCTTGGGGCGGCGTGAACCTCACCGTGCGCACGCTCGAGAACCTCACCGGCGTGCGCATCGACCACATCATCGAGATCGACTTCAACGGGCTCGTCGCGGTCGTCGACGCGCTCGGCGGCGTCACGATGGACGTCGAGGCCGCGGACGCGGACGGCTACATCACCGACCCGCCCGGCATCGAGTCGATCCACGGCGAGCACCGGTTCTTCGAAGCGGGCCCGAACAAGCTCTACGGCGACGAGGCGCTCGACTACGTGCGCCAGCGCTACCAGTACAACGAGGGCGACTTCGCCCGCATGCGCCACCAGCAGGAGCTGATCAAGGCCATCATGGACTCCGCGCTGAGCGCGGGCGTGCTGACCGACGAGGACAAGCTGACCTCCTTCATCTCGTCCACTTCGGACGCGGTGAAGGTGGACACCGAGTTCAACGCGGTCGCCACCGCGATCAACCTGATGGACATGCGCAGCGACGACCTGGTCTTCATGACCACGCCGAACCTCGGCACCGGCGAGCAGGGCGGCCAGTCGGTCGTCATCTACGCCGACGACCCGGAGAACCCGGAAGCGAGCAACCCCGAGGCCGTGAGCCTGTGGGAGGCCGTGCGGGACGACAAGGTCGCCGACTGGATCGCGGCGAACCCCGAGGACGAAGAGGAATAGCCAGACCTGACCGAAGGGCCCGGACGGATGCGTTCGGGCCCTTCGTCGTTCCCTCGCGTTCCAGCGGCCGTTGTGGACCGTTGTCATCTGAAGTGCTTGGTGTGCCTAGTGATTCGTTTGAAGCAAATGTGAGCACTGTGGCCCGATGGGGTGATCCCGAGATTTCGCGGTGTGATCAAGGTCGTAGGATATTTTCACCGTTCCTTCGACGAAGAGGCTGCACCGATGGCAGAGAACGCAGACGACTACGTCCCCGACTTCGACATCTCCAAGCCCTCCATCGCCCGCGTCTACGACGCGACCCTCGGCGGCAAGGACAACTTCGCGGTCGACCGCGAAGGCGCCGAGATGATCGCGAAGTACGTGCCGAAGATCAAGGAGGCCAGCCAGGACAACCGGCTCGGCCTCACCAAGGGCGTCGAGTACGTCGCGAAGCAGGGCATCGACCAGTTCCTCGACATCGGCGCGGGCCTGCCGACGATGGAGAACACGCACCAGGTCGCGCAGCGCATCAACCCCGACGCGAAGGTCTGCTATGTGGACAACGACCCGATCGTGCTCGCGCACGGCCGGGCCCTGCTGGCGGACAACGAGTCGACGACGATCGTCACGGCCGACCTGCGCGACCCGCAGAGCATCCTGGACCACCCCGAGGTCAACAAGTTCATCGACTTCACCCGCCCGGTCGGCCTCATGGTCGTGGGCCTGATGATGCACTTCCACCCCGACGAGGACCCGGGCAGCTGGATCAAGACGCTGCTCGACGCGTGCCCGAGCGGGTCGTACCTGCACATCACCGACTTCGCGAACACCGGCTTCCCCGAGCAGAAGGCGATGGAGAAGTCCTGCATCCAGGCCCTCGGCAACGGCTGGATCCGCACGCCCGAGCAGATCGAGGCGCACTTCCAGGGCCTGCCGCTGGTGCCCCCGGGCCTGGACTACCCGACCCGCTGGTTCCCCGGCGAGCCCGACCGCGAGGCCCCGGCCGAGGCCGACCTGGAAGAGCACCAGCGGATCATCATGGCCGGCATCGGCTACAAGGCCTGACCCGAAGTTTCCGGGCGCGCGCCGGCAGGGGTGCGCGCCGCGTCCCCACGTTCCATCGACGAAGAGGCAGCCATGGCAGACAACTCGGAACAGTACGTGCCCGACTTCGACATCTCCCGCCCCACGATCGCCCGCGTCTACGACGCGATCCTCGGCGGCAAGGACAACTTCAAGGCCGACCGGGAGGGCGCGGCCGCGTACATGAACCACGTGCCGAACTCCCGCGAGGTCGCGATCGACAACCGCAAGGGCCTGGAGAAGGGCGTCGCCTACATGGCGAGGCACGGCATCGACCAGTTCCTCGACATCGGCGCGGGCCTGCCGACGATGCGGAACACGCACCAGGTCGCCCAGGAGATCAACCCCGAGGCGAAGGTCTGCTACGTCGACAACGACCCGATCGTGCTCGCGCACGGCCGGGCCCTATTGGCGGACAACAAGTCCACGACGATCGTCACGGCCGACCTGCGCAACCCGCAGAGCATCCTCGACCACGAGGAGGTCAACGGGTTCATCGACTTCACCCGCCCGATCGGCCTCATGGTCGTGGGCCTGTTCATGCACTTCCACGACTCGGAGGAGCCGGGGGAGTGGGTGAAGCACCTGCTCGACGCCTGCCCGAGCGGCTCCTACCTGCTCATGACGGACTTCGCCGACACCGGTGAGGAGCAGCAGAAGGCCATCGAGAAGGCCGGGCTCGAATCGCTCGGCAACGGCTGGGTCCGCAAGCCCGAGAAGATCCTCGCGCACTTCCACGGCCTGCCGCTCGTCGAGCCGGGCCTGGACTGGGTGTCGCGCTGGTTCCCAGGCGAGCCCGACCGCGAGGTCCCGGCCGCCGAGGACCTCGAGCCGCACCTGCGGATCATGATGGCCGGGCTCGGCTACAAGGCCTAGACCCGGGACGATTGCGGGCGCGCGCCGTACGGCGCGCGCCTTCGCCGTTCCACGAGCGAGCGATGCTCACCCGATCGGGTGAAATCGTGAAATCGCTGCAGAAACGTCCAGACCCCGCGGCGGTTACTAGCTGTAACGGTCCTTGAGGATCTGGTTGAGGAAGTCCTGGGTCTTGTGCGGCTGCGTGGCCTGGATGCACAGGTGCTCCATGGCCGCCTGGTAGGCGTCGATCTCGTTGTCGCGCTCGAGGTACAGACCGCCGGTGAGGTGCTCCAGGTAGATGACGTCGCTGAGCTCCTCGTACGCGAACCGCAGCCACGTGAAGGGCGCGCCCGCACCGGAGTGGGCGCCCGCGGTGAACGGCACGATCTGGATGCGCACGTTCGGCTTGTCGCAGTACTCGATGAGGGCCTTGATCTGCCCGTGCATGACGTTCGCGCCGCCGAAGGGGCGGTGCAGGGCGGCCTCGTCGATGACGGCCCACAGCTCGGGCCGCTTCTCGGAGCGGTCCAGGATCTCCTGGCGCTTGATGCGCACCTCGATGCGCTTGTCGATCTCGGTGAGCGGGGTGTGGCCGTAGCCGAGCATCATGACGGCGCGGGCGTACGCCTCGTGCTGCAGCAGACCGGGGATGACCTGCACCTCGTAGGTGCGGATCATGGAGGCGGCGCCCTCCATCTCCAGGTAGTTGCTGAACCAGTCGGGCAGGAAGTCGTTGTACCGCTTCCACTTGCTCGGCCGGTTGGCCTCGCGGGCCATCTCGACGACGCGCGCGATCTCGTCCTCGTCCGTGACGCCGTACATGATCATCAGGTCTTCGACGTCGCGCAGCCGGAACGAGACGCGGCCCAGTTCGAGGCGGCTGATCTTGGAGGCGTCGGCCCGGATCTCGTAGGCCGCCTTCTCGCGGGAGATGTCGGCGTCCTGGCGCAGCTGCCTGAGCTTGCCGCCGATCATGAGCCGGAGCGTCGTAGTGCCGCTCGGCAGGTCGTCGGGGTTCACCTTCGCCATTGCTCACCTCCCTCCGAGATCAAGTCGCAGTGGACGAAAAACTCACCCTGACAGGGTAGCCGCTCGGCCGGTCCCGTCAGGGTGAGTGTGCAGCCCTTGGGCTCTCGCCCGGAGGCCGTTTAAGCGATCATGTCGTCGAACTCGCCGTCCTTGGCGCCTTCGACGAGCGCGCGGATCTCGGCGATCGTGTAGACGAGGGCCGGGCCCTCGGGGAAACGCGAGTTTCGCACTGCGATCTCTTCCCCACCAGGAAGGGTCGCCAGCTCGACGCAGTTGCCGCCGTTCGGGCCGCTGCGGACGCTCTTGCGCCAGCGCAGGTCCGAGGGCAGTTCCGTTGCGAGGACGCCGTTGCGTGCCTTGTCCATTCGAGATCCTTCCACCAGTGGCCGGCGTGTCCGACCGGATCTTTCGCCATACGACCGGCATCCGGGTCGGCCGGAGGGTTCCGGGGCGCGGCCCTACCAGAGCGGCCGCGCGGAGGAGTTTTCCGACATCCCCATAGCTGGTCGGATCAAGTGTCCCACATTACACAGGGTGAGTGCACATGAGGATGCCTGAGCGGATGCACGTGCATCTGCCCGGTGTTGATGCATGTTAAGATTCATGTGAGAATGCACATAGACACGGACGCGCAAAGTGTGCGACCGTGGTCACGGACTCGAAAAGCCGTCAAACCGGCGCTCGTGTGCGCGACGGCGCATCGTCGGCCAATGGGGCGAAAATCCCACGGCCCGGCAATCGCCTTCGCCTCGCGGCGACCCGCATCGCACAACCGGACACGCCAGTGGTTTTGCAGAGCCTGGCCGGGACTCGTTCCGGCGAGGTCCGATCGTCGCCGGAGAGAGGTTGGGTGCCATGGAACGTCTTGAGGCCCAGACGTTGCTGGGGGCGGCCGCGGCAGGCAAGCTGCGGAGCTCGATGTGCCAGCAGGTGATGGCGATCGAGTACGACCGCAGCGGGCACGTCCTCTACCGCTGCGCCCGCTCGTGCGGGAAGCACACCGCGGATGCCGCCCAGGTCCAGGCAGGACTCCTGTGGCACTACCGCGGGAGGAGCCTCGGCGAGCACTACGGGCTCCCTGATGAGGAGATCGTCGACGACATGTTCGCGTCGCTCCAGCTCGCCTGGATCCGCGACGGGGACATCTATACCGCGCGGTTCCGCTAGAGCCGCAAGAAGACGGCGCTGAACTGGCAGGTGAAGCGCCGCCCCGAGACTTTGTTCTGTTTGGTGGGATAGAGCCTCGGGGAGGCCGGTGGGGGCCTCCCCGAGCTCTGCAAGAACTCGATATTCGCGAACAGTGCTGACACACTGAGAACGGCGGGCGGGACCTCGGGCCCCGCCCGCTTCCGCGTCCTTTAGGGCTGGTTGCGCTGCACCAGGTCCAAGAGCTTCGACACCAGCTCGGCGAGCGCCGCGAACGGGCTCACCAGCCGCTCCATGGCTTTCAGCTTGCTGCGCAGGCGCGCGGGCGGCTTCGCCTCGGCGACCGACTCCTCGAGGTCGTCGATGGTATCCGCGATGAGCGCGTACTCCTCGCCGACCTGCTCCCGCTGCTCGCGCAGCGCCGCCCGGAGCTCGCCGACGAGCCGCAGCAGCTCGGCCCGCAGCTGCGCGTCGACCCCGTCCCCGCCGGTGAACACGTACCCTCGGGCCCCGTCCCCGATGGCCCCCACCGTGGCCGAGGCCCCGGTCCCGACGGCCCCGGTCTGCACGTTCCCCTTGAACACGTACCCGCCCTGCTCTTCCTCGTCCATCACGGCTCCCGCACATATTGTCATCAGAACAAATACTGTATCGGGGCTCCGGATGCCTTGTCAAGGCGGCGAGAAGGGAGGCGCCTCGCGCGCCTCCCTTCTCGACTCCGTCAGCTGACGGTGATGTTGGAGCTGCCGCTGGACTGGTAGCCCTCGGTCGCCATGATCATGTAGTAGCTGAAGGCCCCCAGGTTCATGCCCGCGCGGGCCCAGGCGTCGAAGTGCGCGCCGGTGTCGATCGTGCCGGAGCTGCGGAGGTTCTGGCGGACGCTCCAGTACTGCTGGAAGGTCTTGGTGCCCTCCACTGAAGGCGCGTTGTAGCGGGTGGACTGGCCGAGCCAGTAGTTGCTGCCGTTGATGGTGGCGTTGCCGCGGTGGGCGGCCCCGCTGCTGGGGTTGTACGGGCCGTGCGATTCGACGATGTAGTACTCCACCAGCGGGTTCGAGGTCCAGCCGTAGAGCGCCAGGTAGCCGTTGCTGCCGTGGAGGACCCAGCCGTTGTAGTTGACGGTGCGGCGCCCGCCGTTGGCCCAGCCCTTGCCGCCGACCCAGTTGTTGGCGCCGTTCCACTGCGAGCTGTAGTTCCCGCCCGAGCCGAGGGTCATCGAGGCCTTGCCGGGGGAGTCGGTCCAGAACGAGTAGTAGTACCCGTTGTGGGTGCCCGTCGCGTTCTGCGTCAGGGTCTGCGCGTTCGCGGCCCCGGGCACGGCGAGCGCCGAGGCGGCCCCGAGCGCGAGCGCCCCGCCTCCGAGCAGGAGTCCCCTGCGGCTGAACGGGGTCTGGCGCTGCTGTTCTTCGGTCATGCGTCCTCCGGTTCGCATAGATAACTATCGATCTGAGAAGTATGCGAGGTGCATCGACGCGCGTCAATAAGTTTCGGAGAACTATCGGAACTTTCTCCGGAAGTTCCGAAATCAACGCATGACGCGACCGCAGGCACGTCGCGGTCGACTCCGTTCTCGCGCAAAGGATTCGGCCAGTCGCTTTCGGAGGCGGCGCGACGGCGTGAAGTATCTTCATCACCGTATGCCGAGGGAAGGAACCCGCGTCGCCATGACCGGAGCACTGTCGCGCCGAAACCTGTTCAAGATCGGCGGAGCCGCGGCCGCCGCGGGGATCGGGGTCGCCGTCCCGCGGGAGGCACTGGCCCAGGAGGGGACCTGGTACTCCGCGCTCGTGCAGGAGGACGCGGACGGGAGGCTGCGCTACCCCGCGGACCCGGTGAGCGACAAGCGGATCCCCGACTTCAGCTGGGCCGGGTACCGCAACGGCGAGGAGGCGATCCCGGACGTCCCCGTCGTCAAGACGATCGGCCCGCTCGCGGACCCGGAGCAGGACGCCACCGCGCACCTCCAGGCGGCGCTCGACGAGGTGGGCGCCCTGCCCAAGGATCCCGTGACCGGGTTCCGCGGCGCCCTGCTGCTGCTCCCCGGCGTGTACCCGGTCGCGACGACGGTGTGGATGACCAGGAGCGGCGTGGTGCTGCGCGGTTCGGGCCGCCAGCTCGACACCGGCACGGTCATCAGGTCGACCGCGGCCAAGGGCAACCTCGAGGACCCGGAGAACGGCGTCGAATGCCCGCTCTGGGTCGGCGGCAAGGCCAAAGGCTGGGAGGACGGGTTGGAGACGGCGGTGAAGACCGAGGTCGTCGCCGACCTCGTGAAGGCCGGGACGCGGCGGCTCACCATGGCCTCGACCGAACCGTTCAAGGTCGGCGACAACGTCATCGTCCACCACCCGTGCACCCAGGAGTGGCTCGACGAGATCGACGGCGGCGGCGGCGAGCCGTGGCAGCCGGACAGCCTGCCGATCGTCTACAACCGGTACATCAAGAAGATCGAGGGGGACGTCATCGTCCTCGACGCCCCGGTCTTCAACGACCTCGACCGCTCGCTCTCGCAGACCTTCGTGTACGTGTGGGACCAGGACGGCCTGGTGCGCAATCTGGGCGTCGAGAGCCTGCGGGTCGACATGACCGCGGGGGACCGGTTCCAGCAGGACGAAGCCCACGCCGACAGCTGCATCGCCGTGGTCCGCACCGAGGACTCCTGGATCCGCGACGTCGCGGCCCTGCACTTCGCGCATGCCGGGGTCATCGTGCGGCGGAGCACCCGGGTCACCGTCCGGGACGTGCGCGCCCGCGATCCGCGCTCGCAGATCATCGGCAAGCGCCGCTACAACTTCAACGCCGGGTACATGGCGCAGCTCATCCTGTTCGAGAACCTGTGGGCCTCCGAGGCCAGGCACGCGTTCGTCTCCGGCGGCCAGGCCACCTCCTCAGGCAACGTCTGGGTGGACTGCCGCTCCGACTTCGGCCACGCCGAGTCGGGCGGCCACGCCAAATGGAGCCAGGGCCTGCTCTACGACAACGTCCAGGAGCTGTCGAGCCAGAGCCCCAACCCGTGGATCCTGAACCTGCACAACCGCGAGACCGCCGGCGAGTCCGACGAGCAGGGCTGGTCGTCGGTGTACAGCGTGCTGTGGAACTGCACCGTCAACCGGATCGACGACGCCTCCTGGGCATGCGTCCAGCGGCCGCCGACCTCGCAGAACTTCGCCATCGCCACGACCGGGATCGCCAACAACGTCAACTGGTACACCGGCAACCCGGCCGGCTACATCGAGGCGAACAAGGGCCCGGGCCTCGTCCCGGCATCCCTCTACCGGGCCCAGCTCGACCAGCGGGTGCGCTTCGGCATGCTCGACTTCTAGAAAGCGGTGCCCCCGGCAGGATTCGAACCTGCGACGCACGGTTTAGGAAACCGACGCTCTATCCCCTGAGCTACGGGGGCGCGAGAGCAGAGTCTAGCCGATCCGCGCGGCGGCGCGCCCGAGCGGTAGTTTGGAACAGTGCCTCCCACCCCCTTCTGGCGCCCCGACAAACTCACCGTCGTAGCCCGGTTCCTGCAGTACAAACTGCGGCTCCCGGTCATCGTCGCCGTCTGCGCCTCCGTGCCCGCCGTCTTCCTCACCCTCACCGCCGACGGCGAGATGGCCCTGGCGGGCAAGGTGATCGGCTGGGCCGCCGGGATCGTCCTGTGGGCCGAGTCCGTCATCCTCCTCCTCGCCGCCGAACGCAAGCGCGACTGGCTCTGGCGGCACAAGTGGATGCTCCTGGTCTGCCTCCTCACCCTCGTCAGCCTCGTCCTCGCCGCCGGAGGCGCCCAGGTCCTGCGCCTGGTCACCCTCGTCGGCTCCATCCGGGTCCTGCGCGCCAAACGCATCTTCAACGCCGCCCAGGTCCTCGGCCGCCGCTTCGGCGTCGCGGGCGGCTGGCGCTCCTGGCTCGTCATGGGCATCGGCGGCGTCGCGGCCCTCTTCACCGCGCTCGTCCTCGTCGACCCCACCTCCCAGTACCTCGAGCTCCTCGACTGGCTCGAAGGCAACCTCCGCCTCATCCCGATCCTCGCCGCCGGGGTCATCCTCGCCGTCGCCACCTGGCTCGTCGTGCGCGTCAGAGAGGACGACGAGCCCGAGTAGCCCCAGCTCCGTCCTTCCTCGACGCACCCGCCCGTTCGAGTAGGCTCGGGCGCGTGGATACCGACCTGATCACCTTGACCGGCCTGCGGGTGCACGGTCGCCACGGCGTGTTCGCCCACGAACGCGAAGCCGGGCAGGACTTCGTCGTCGACGTCGCCCTCCGCACCTCGACCACTGCCGCGGCCGCCAGCGACGACCTTATGGACACCGTCGACTACGGCGCGCTCGCCGACACCCTCGCCGACATCGTCGCCGGGGAACCCGTGAACCTCATCGAGACCCTCGCCGGACGGCTCGCCGACGCCTGCCTCGCCCTCGACCGCGTCGACTCCGCCGTCGTCACCGTCCACAAACCGCAGGCGCCCATCAACCAGCACTTCGCCGACGTCTCCGTCACCATCGAAAGGCCGAAACGATGACCCGCGTCGTCTTCAGCATGGGCTCCAACCTCGGCGACCGCGAAGCCGCGCTCACCACCGCCATCGCCGCCGTCCGCCCCGACGCCGTCTCCGAGGTCTACGAGACCCCGCCGTGGGGCGGCGACGACGAGCAGCCCACCTACTACAACATCGCCGTCATCGCCTCCGACCCCGACAAGAGCGCCCACGACTGGCTCGCCCTCGGCCAGCGCCTCGAGGCCGAGGCCGGGCGCGTCCGCGACCCCGAGCGCCCCTACGGGCCGCGCACCCTCGACGTCGACCTCATCGCCGTCACCGGCGACGACGGCGCCCCCGTCCGCTCCGACGAGGAGCGCCTCACGCTGCCCCACCCGCTCGCCCATCTGCGGGCGTTCGTGCTGGTCCCGTGGTTCGCGATCGACCGCGACGCCGAGCTCCCCGGCAAAGGCAGAGTGAGGGAGCTGCTACGCGACGAGTCCGTCGCGGCGGACGCGCGCGCACTCCGCAGGCTCCACCCGATATGGTCGAACCCATCATGAGTGACGACGAGCACGGTCCCCGACCGAGCCTCAGGCCGACAGCGCCGTCCACCCTCGCGGTGGTCGGGTTGGCCGGGGCGGCACTGACCCTGCTGCTCGCCGCCCGCTACTACCAGCAGGCCCCCAGCCTGGCCTGGTACAACTCCGCGGTCCTGTTCGCGCTGGCACTGCTGCTGGCGTGGATGGCGTGGAACACCCGGAAGACGCTGCGCCCCAGCGGAAAGCTGACGGCGGGCGCGGGCGGCACGGCCGCACCGGGCGGGGTGGAGAGTCCGGAGCACGCGCTCCAGATCGCCCGCTCCGCGGTGCTGGCCAAGGCCGCCGCGATCGCCGGAGCCGCTTTCTTCGGCGCCTACCTGGGGTTCACCGTGTGGCTCGCCGCCAACGCCGGACGCCTGACCGCCGCCGCCGACGACCTGCCCGAAGGGGTCCTCGGCACCGCCGCGTGCGCCGCGCTCACCGCGGCCGCGCTCTGGCTCGAACACTCCTGCCGCATCCCCCCGCAGGACGACGAGCGGGAATCCGACTCCTCGACCCGTCCCTGACCGACCCCGATTGCTGAACCCATCCCCATATCCCCAATATTCTGCGCGTTTAGAGGTGCGCCCCATGAAGTTTGACTCTTCAAGTCGAAACGACGATTCGACGACGCTGATAAGAACTGACGCTGGGAAGTCGGCGCCTTCGGGCGGCGACGAGACCCCGTCCGACCGCATGGCCGTCCACGTGGTGTGGGAGATCGGCCTGCTGCTCCTGGCGGGCGGCGTCCTGTTCGCCCTCACCCAGTCCAGCGGCGGCCCGTTCGCCGAAGGCTCCTGGTCCGGCCTCTTCGCGGCCCTGGCACCCGTGATCATGCTGGCCTCCGCGATGGCGGTCTCCCTGCGGGTCGGCGCGGTCAACCTGGCGGTCGGCCCCATTGCACTGCTGGCGGCCTGGATGTTCACCGACGCCTCCGGTTCCGGCTCGGCCATGGCGCTCGGCGTCGGCCTCGGCGTGGCGGCGTTCGTCGGCATCGTCCTGGCGACCCTGACGGCCTGGCTCCGCGCCCCCGGCTGGGCCGCGAGCGGCGCGGTCGGCGGCGCGATCGGCCTGTGGGCCGGTTCCGCGGGCGACCCGTCGGCGTTCATGCTCGCCGAGCTCCCGAACACGGCCGTCCTGGCCGCGCTCGGCGGCGCGATCGGCGTCTCCCTGTTCCTCGGCCTGGTCGGCGCGTTCTCGGGCGTGCGCGCCCGCCTCGCGCCGATCCGCGAGACCCCCTCGGGCGAACGCCACGGCAGGGGCGGGCTCGTGTTCTTCGGCGTGCTCCTCTCCTCGACCCTCGCCGGTGCGGCAGGCGTGGTCGCGGCGTGGACGGCCGTCCCCGACGGCGGCGCTGCCGCACTGCCGGACCCGATCCTGCTCACGGTGGTCGCGCTCGGCGCGGCGCTCGTGGGCGGCACGAGCCTCATGGGCCGCCGCGGCGGCGTGTGCGGCACGGTGTTCGCGTCGGCGCTCGTGCTCGGCCTGATGTGGCTGGCCGAAGGACGCGGCTGGTCCTTCGACCCGAGCTGGATCGCCTTGGGCGCCATCGTCGCCGGGTTCCTGGTGACCCGCCTCGTCGAGGTCATGAACGTCGCCGACGAGACCGAGACGGCCTCCACCCGCCGCGCCGGGTCGCTCGCCGACCTGCGCGAGGACGACCCGCCCGGCGACCGCGAGCGCTCCGACCTCGACGCCACGGGCGAGTACGACGAGGACTTCGCGGGCCTGGGCTCGGGCGACCCGTGGACGAACACGGGCGGCTTCCGCACCACCGGCGGCATCCCCAAGCAGACCGCGAACGCCGACCCCTTCGGCGCCTCCGGCGTCTTCGACGACCTGCGCGACTCCCCTCGCGACGGCTACGGCTCGCCGCGCCACGGCCGATGACCACAAAGGACTGACGCATGACCTACGTCCCCCCTGAACGCGACGAACCCTCCCTCGACCAGACCCGCCAACTCGAGATCACGCCCCCGCCGCCGATCCCGAGCCAGCCGGGCCTGGACGCCGGGCCCGTCGACCCCTTCGCGGGCCAAGTGCTGGCGCCCGTCGAACCGGTCGAACCGAAGGAGCCGCGCGACCGGGTCGTCTTCCAGTTCGTCTGGGAGGCCATCCTCCTGCTCCTGACCCTGAACGCCCTGTTCCTGGTCTACCGCCGCCGCGACGACCTGTTCGGCGACGAGTTCGACGGCCTCGTGGACGCCCTCGGCGCCCACGCCCTCTACCTGACGCCGATCCTCCTGGCCGCCTTGGCCATCGGCTTGTCGCTCCGGCTGGGCGCGGTGAACCTGGCGGTCCCGGCGCTGGCGTTCGCGGTCACGGCGGCGGTGCCGTTCGAGACCGACGTGTGGCTCTACATGGGCTATGTCGCGGGCGCGGCCGCCGTTGCCGGGCTCCTCTACGTGCTCCTGGTGGCGGCCTTCCGCGTCCCGGCCTGGTTCGCCGGGCTCGCGGTCGGCGCGGCGGTCCTCGCGGCCGTCCCGGCGAGCTTCGAGTTCGCCACCCCCGACCCGTACACCCTGCCCGGTCAGCCGAACGGCCTCTACCTGCTCGGCGGCGCGGCCGTGCTCGCGGTCGCGGGCGGCTTCATCGGCCTCGCCCCGGGCATGCGCGACGGCTTCAGCGCGGTCAAGCGCCTCGCCGACGGCGAGGGCGAGCGCTCCGCTTCGTCCGTGTTCCTCCTCCTGGGCGGCACGGTCCTGTCGATGCTCCTGGCGGCGGGGTCCGGCTACCTCGTGTACATGTACGGGCTCGGCCCGATCGAGGGCCAGAGCAGCCTCAACTTCGGCCCGTACGGGACCTACCCGACCGCGATCGAGCTGCAGCTCATCGCGTTCGCGGTGGTGCTCCTGGCCGGGACGAGCCTGTGGGGCCGCCGCGGCGGCGTGTTCGGCGTCGTCTTCGCGCTCGTCGCCGTCTGGGCGGGCCTGGTCCTGTGGGGCCAGATCGTCTTCGACGCGGGCGTGAACTCCTGGCAGGCCTCCTACTCCCAGGCGATCGACGCGGGCATCCTCCTCGTCGCCCTGTTCATCTCGTTCGCCCTCGACCGCCTCGGCCGCCCCAAGGAGGCGCCCGAACCGGACGACGGCGTCTACACGCAGGAGATGACCCCGTTCGAGCCCCACACCGGCGCCCCCGAAGGCACCGGCCTGTTCGAGCCGACCCTCCCCGACGCGACCGCGCAGCAGCGCTGAGCACCAAGGGAAAACGGCCGGTCGTCTGCGAAGACGACCGGCCGTTTCGCTTGCACTGCTACGGAAGCGCGGCGGCTGGGCGGCCCTTGCCGAGGGCGAGGTGGAAGGCGAGCCCGGCGAGGACCGTGCCCATGAAGTACCGCTGGGTCTTGAGCCAGAGCGGCCGCCGCCCGAGGAACGCGGCGATGCCGCCCGCGCCGAAGACGAAGAGGCCGTTGAAGGTCACGCCGACGGCGATCTGCGTCAGGCCCAGGACGAGGCTCTGGACCGCGACGGGCCCGCCCGCCGGGTCGATGAACTGCGGCAGCAGCGAGACGTAGAGGATCGCGATCTTCGGGTTGAGCAGGCTCGTCACCAGGCCCATCGTGAAGAGCTTCCGGGGCGGATCGGCCGGGAGCTCCTTCGGCGCGAACACCGAGGTGCCGCCGGGCCTGAAGGCCTGCCAGGCCAGCCACAGCAGGTACGCCGCACCGGCGATCTTCAACGCCGTGTACAGGACCGGCACGAGCACGAAGACCGCGCTGAGCCCCGCGGCCGCCGCCACGAGGTAGACGGCGAACCCGGCCGCGACGCCCAGGAGCGAGACGTATCCGGCGCGCCGTCCCTGCGCGATCGTCCTCGACACGAGGTAGATCATGTTCGGCCCCGGCGTCAGCACCATGCCGAGCGCGACCAGCCCGATCCCCGCTATCGCGGTCCATTCGACCATTCCGGCCTCCTTCTCCCACCCGATTACATCCCGCGCTCCCGGTTCCGGCCACCGGGTTCCCGCCCGCTGAGAGCCGTGTCAGCGGCGCTGTCAGGCCAGTGTCAGCCCGGTGCAAGTCCCGCGCCCCATAGTTGCTTCATCAACGAGGAACACCTCACCGAACGAAGATGGAGCAAGAACATGAGCATCGCCCTCACCGCCCAGGAGAAGACCACCGTCCGCACCGCCGCCTACGGCGCCGTCACCCTCCTCGCCTGGGCCGGACCGAAGTCGGCCCACCGGATGTCGACCGACGGCTCGCTGGCCCTCAACGCGGCGACCGGCCCCGTCGGCTACGTCCTGGCCGAGAAGACGAACGACGTCAAGCTCGACGCGAAGTCCAGCGCGGCCCTCGCCGAGCAGGTGCTGCCCGCGCTCTCGGAGTCGGTGCGGCTGCTGCGGGCGCAGGACCCGGCCGAGGCCGAGAACTTCCGCACCACCGTGAACGTCGCCCTCGCCGCCGCGGCCCGCGCCCACAAGGGCGAGCCCGGCCCGGCCCTGGCCGCGATGACCGAGAAGATCAACCGGGCGCTCGACGCCTAAGCGCCGCAACCGCACTCACGCCGCCGTGCCCACGGGCACGGCGGCGTAACCCGTCCCTAGGCTGGCGGGATGGACATGGACGAGTACCAGCGGCTGGCCCTGCGCACCGCCGCGCCGCACGACAAGCCGAACGTGCTGTTCGACCTCCTGCTCGGCCTCGTCGGCGAGACGGGCGAGATCGCCGAGAAGGCGAAGAAGATCATCCGCGACCAGGACAGCGACTTCTCTCGGTGGGACACCGAGGACCTCAAGAAGGAACTGGGCGACGTCCTCTGGTACCTCGCCGTCCTCGCCGACCATTTCGGTCTGCCGCTCGAGGACGTCGCGAAGCACAACATCACCAAGCTCGCCGACCGCCGGCAGCGCGGCGTGATCGGCGGCAGCGGCGACGACCGCTGATCAGACGACGATGACGCGGATGCCCGCTTCCTCGAAGCCGCGCAGCTGCTCGGGCGGGGCGTTGCCGTCGGTGACGAGGGTGTGGACGCGGTCGGTCGGGCAGATCCGCGCGAAGGCGTGCCCGCCGATCTTGGAGCCGTCCGCGATGACGACCACCTTGCGGGCCCGGGCGGCCATGAGCGCGTTGATGGCCGCCTCGCCCTCGTGGTGGCTGGTCGCGCCGAGCTTCATGTCGATGGCGTCGACGCCGAGGAACGCGATGTCGAGCGTGATCTCGCGCAGGATCGGCGCGGCGAGCGGGCCGATGAGCTCGTACGACTGCGGGCGCACGACGCCGCCGACCACGACCACTTTCAGGTGCGGCCGGACGATGAGCTCGTTCGCGATGTTGAGCGCGTTGGTGACGATCGTCAGCCCGGTCGAGCCTGGGGTGGCGACGAGGTCGGTGCGGGTCGCGAGCGCCCTGGCGACCTCGGTGATCGTGGTGCCGCCGTTGAGGGCGATGACCTGGCCGGGGCTGACGAGCCCGGCGGCGGCCGTGCCGATGCGGTGCTTCTCCTCCACGTGCCGCGCGGTCTTGTACCGCAGCGGCAGGTCGTAGGAGATGCCGCCCGCGACGGCGCCGCCGCGGGTGCGCGTGATCATCTGCTGCTGCGAGAGCTGGTCGAAGTCGCGCCGGATGGTGGCCTGGGAGACGCCGAGCCGTTCGGCCGCTTCCTCCACGGTGATGCGTCCGGTCTCTGCGAGGATCTCCAGCAGGGTGTTCCACCGGGCATAGCGGTCCACGTCGCTCCTCGGGTCGGGATCGCGGCGGGCGGGCCGCGGTCTGCGCGATAGTGTTCGTTGAACGTCTTCTGGCGCTCGGGCGGTGCTCAAGTCATGCTCGCGCGCTCACGATCATTGTGCCGCACCGGGGTGGGCCCATACACGCCGGATCGATTGGAAGGAGCGCCGTGGACGGCGTCTTGCTGCCGGCCGTGGGCCGAATCGTCACCCCTGACGGGATCGTCAACGGGACCCTCATCGTCGACGGCGACCGTTTCGAGGGGATCCTCGAGCGGGACGGCGAGCCCACGGGGTGGGTCCTGCCCGGTTTCGTCGACGTCCACTGCCACGGCGGCGGCGGGTTCTCGCTCGCGAACGGCGACCCCGAGTCGGCCCGGGGGGCCGCGGCCTTCCACGCCTCGCGCGGCACGACCACGCTCGTGGCCTCGCTCGTCTCCTCGACCCACGGCTTCCTCCTCGACGCGACCCGGGCGCTCAAACCCCTGTGGGCGGACGGGACCCTCGCCGGGGTCCACTACGAAGGCCCCTACATCTCGGCCGCGAAGTGCGGCGCGCACCGCGTCGAGGTCCTGCGCGACCCGGACCTGTCGGAGCTGACCGAGCTCATCGAGGCGGGCGGCGGCGCGGTGAAGATGGTGACGATCGCGCCCGAGCTGAACGGCGCGCTGGAGGCCATCGAGTTCCTCGACCAGCGCGGGGTCGTGCCCGCGATCGGGCACACGAACGCCAGCTACGAGCAGACCGCCGCCGGGATCGACGCGGGCGCGCAGGCCGCCACGCACCTGTTCAACGCGATGCGGGCGTTCAACCACCGCGAGCCGGGCCCGATCCCGGCGCTGCTGGACGACGAGCGGATCTTCTCCGAGATCGTCGCCGACCCGGTCCACCTGCACCCGGGCACGATGCGCTTCGCGTTCGACACGTCCCTTCCGGCGTGGACGCTGCTGGTCTCGGACGCGATGGACGCGGCGGGCCTGGCCGACGGCCGCTACATGCTCGGCCGCCACGAGGTCGAGGTCGCCGACGGCGTCGCCACGGTGGCCGGGACCGACATCATCGCGGGCTCGACGATCACGCTCCTGGACGCGTTCCGCAACGCGGTGCGCCTCGCGGGCCAGTCCGTGGAGGCCGCCTCGCAGATGGCCTCCGCGACCCCCGCGGAGCTGTTGGGCCTCACCGACGTCGGCGCGATCGAAGCCGGGAAGTACGCCGACGCGGTCGTCCTCGACGACGACTTCAACCTCGTCTCGGTGATGCGCCGCGGGGCCTGGCTCCAGGTCTGAGAGCAGACGAAAGGGCCGGGCGCGTCAGCACCCGGCCCGTTTCCGTATGCGCCGCTACAGCATCGGTCCGATCGCGTCGTACTCCATGCCGCCGCCGGCCGCGCCGATGAGGACGTAGATGAGGCAGAACGTGAAGAACGAGACGATGCCGAGCACCAGGCCGGTGATGGCGATCGGCTTGTTCGTGGCGAGCCCCTTGTTCGCGCGGGCCCAGCCGATCGCGCCGAAGACGATCGCGAGGACGCCCAGCGGCCACGTGAACGTGTTGAGCACGGGGATGAACGACAGGACGATGGCGATGAGCCCGCAGATGAGGGCCGCCGTGCCGAGGCCGTTCTTCGGCTCCTGGCCCCGCAGCGGCCCGCCGCCGTTGTAGGCCGGAGGCGGGGGAGGCGGCGGCGGGACTGCCCCGCCCGCATAGGGGCTGTACCCGCCGCCCGTGGGCGGCGGCTGGCCCGGTCCGGCGCCGGGCGGCGGGGGAGCAGGCGGCATGCCGCCGAACGGCTGGTCGGAGGGCGCGCGCGGGGTCTCGCCGGGCGTCTCGCCGTGGGTCGGGTGCGGCACGTGGTCGGGCTCGGTTCCCGGCGGGCTCCATCCCGGCTGCGGTCCGGCCGGGTCCGGGCCCGGCTGGTTCCCCGAGAACGGGGTCCCGCCCTCCTCGGTCCGACCGGGCTTCTCCGGTTCGGGCGGTTCGGGTTCGGGCGGCCCCGGGGTAGGCGGGTACGTCGTCATGGCGGCCTCCTCGTCTCGTGCGGGCGCGCGGCCCCGATGTCCCGCAAGGTAGACCAGATCCCACCGGTCCCGTGGGGATTCACGGGTACCGGCAGGCTCCCGCTGTCACGCGGATGAGCCGGTTCGAGAAGTCTGCTCGGATTTTTTGCGCTTAGGGGTTTACTACCCGTCAGTAGGCGGGTAGAAATGAGTTACGGATCCGGAAGGACTTCCCGGGGACAAGCTCTCCGCAGATCGGAAGGATTCGGGCACCGCCGCCGAGCACCCACGTGCGACCTGAGCCGTCGGGAGGCACAGCGGGACCAGCCACCTAGGGGCCAGTCACCGCTATAAAAGACTTCACGCTTGGTAACTCGGTCGGAAGTGCAGTACGTTGCGAGCGGCCCAGTCGAGGCAGTAACCGACTGGGCCGTGTCGTTGTCTTCAGCCGGGTGCGAACCCGCTGTGGCCGAACTGACTGGGAATGCGCGGGCGAGGCTGCAAGAATGGCCTCGATGACCACGATCGAACCCGGCTGGTACCCGGACCCCGCCGACCCGGCCACGCAGCGCTACTGGGACGGCGGCGCCTGGATCGGCAAGCCCGTCCCCGCCGACGCCGAGCCCCCCGCCGAACCCGAACCGGTCGACCCCGAACCGGAACCGCTCCCTCCGACCACAGTAGACACTCCGGTCGAGACCCTCCCCATGGACCGCAGCTACGGCGACGGCCCGCCCCCGCGCGTCATCCAGCGCGTCCCCGGCGCGGTGCAGCCGCCCGACACCGTCCCCATCCGCTCCCTAGGGGTCACCGTCGGCTGGATCACCCGCCACGACATCCACCGCATCCTCGGCGGCCGCGTCCTCGCCCACCCCGGCCAGCGCTTCGTCGCCCGCATCGTCGACGTCCTGTGCATGCTCGCGCTCAACGCGGTCGTCAACGGCTACTTCATCTACCAGATGTGGCAGACGTTCTGGCCGTACTTCCTCGACGTCGCCGCCGCGACTGACGCCAGCGACGTCACCGTCCCCTCGCGCCTGTCCGACCAGCTGTGGGTCGTCCTCCTCATCGCCCTCGGCCTGTGGTTCGCCTACGAGGTCCCCGCGACCCTGAACACCGGGCAGACGCTCGGCAAGCGGCTCATGGGCATCAAGGTCGTCTCGCTCGCGCCCGTCGACCTCGGCTGGGGCCGGCTCCTGCTGCGGTGGTCCTACGCGGCGCTGCCGCTCATCTGCTTCCCCTTCGGCGCGGTGCTGTGGATCCTCGACGGGATATGGTGCATCCGAGACCAACCCTTCCGCCAATGCCTGCACGACAAATCCCCTGGCACCGCCGTCGTCGAGGTGGGCAGCGCGAAGGCCGACCCTGAGAAGGAGCCCTCACGATGAGCGATCCTCTGCGTGAAGACCTCGAGTCCATCCCCCGCTACGTTCCCGGCAAGGCGATCCCTGACGCCGTGAAGCTCTCCAGCAACGAGGTGCCGTACGGCCCGCTCCCCGGCGTCGTCGAAGCGGTCGCCGACGCGGCCGAGCACGTCCACCGCTACCCCGACCTCGGCGTCGTCGAACTCCGCGGCGTCCTCGCGAAGCGCCTCGGGCTGCCCGCCGAGCGCATCGTCACCGGCACCGGCTCGGTCGCCCTCATCGGCCACCTCATGCAGGCCGTCGCCAAGCCCGGCAGCGAGGTCGTCTACTCGTGGCGCTCCTTCGAGGCCTACCCGATCGCGGCCACGGTCGCCGGGCTCCGCAGCGTCCAGGTGCCGAACACGCCCGACCACCGCCACGACATCGACGCGATGATCGCCGCCGTCACGCCCGCCACGCGCGCGATCGTGATCTGCAGCCCCAACAACCCCACGGGCCCTGCCGTCACGGCCGAGGAGCTCGACCGGGTCTTCGCCTCCGTCCCCGAGGACGTGCTCGTCGTCATCGACGAGGCGTACCGGGAGTTCGTGACCGACCCGGCCTGCCCGGACGCGATCGAGCGCTACGCCTCACGGCGCAACGCGGTCGTCTTCCGGACCTTCTCGAAGGCGTGGGGCCTCGCGGGCCTTCGCGTGGGCTACATGGTCGCCCGGCCCGACGTGGCCGACGCCGTCAGCCGCTGCGTGATCCCGTTCGCCGTCAACGCCGCCGCGCAGCGCGCGGCCCTGGCCGCACTGGAGGCGGAAGGCGAGATGCGCCGCCGGGTCGCGCTGGTGACCTCCGAGCGCAAGCGCATCGTGATGGCCGCCCGGGACCTGGTGCCGGACGTGCCGGACTCGCAGGCGAACTTCTTCTGGCTCCCCTTGGGCGAGCGCGCGGTCGCGTTCGCCGCCCACTGCGAGCAGCGTTCGATCCTGGTGCGGCCCTTCGCGGGAGACGGGGTGCGCGTCACCATCGGCCTGCCGGAGGAGAACGACGCGATGCTCGACGCGCTGCGCGAGTTCGTCGAAGCCTAGGAAGCTGAGAGTCCGGGCGCCCCACCGGCGCCCGGCTCCGGTCTACTTGGACGAGGTCCGCTCGTTCTCGTCGACGAACGCCTCGTACATCTCGGCGAGGGTCTGCTTCTGCTTCGACGTGAGCTCGCGGTCGGTGGCGATGGCCAGCGGCGTCGCGGAGCCGTTGTCGGGCGCGAGGTTCGCCCGCAGGTACATGATCGGGGTGGTCATCCGGAGCGCGAGGGCCAGCTGCCGCAGGACCGCGCCGCTGGGACGGCGCACGCCGCGCTCGCCCTGGAGGTAGGGGTTGGAGACCCCGGCGGAGTCGGAGAGCTCACGAGTCGCGACGTGGGCGCGTTTGCGCACGTCCCGGACGAATGAGCTGAAGTCGCGATCTGTCACCCGCGTCACCCTACGCGCCTTCACCCTTCGCCGCCACCCGCCCCTGCCTGGCTTTCCCGACATTTGGTACCACCGGACGACATGGGGCTCACCCGATCAGAGGATACGAATCGGACTCGGGGAAGGGTTGCGTCTCAACCGCTCGCCGTCGCTGGAAGCCAGCCGATACCATCGGGAGACGACGCGGCTATTCAAGGGAGCGTCACGGTCCGGATGGCGTCTGACGAGGAGGAGAACCGGTGAGCGTTCTGCAACGCTTGGAGAAACAACTGGAGGGCCTGTTCGAGGGCACCTTCAACAAGATGTTCAAGGGCGTTGTGCACCCGGTCGAGATCGCCAGCGCCATGCAGCGCGAGGCCGAGACCCACAAGGCGGTCCTCGCGGGCGGACGCGTGCTGGTGCCGAACCGCTACGTCATCGACCTCTCCCCGCCCGACCACGACCGCCTCGCCCCGTACGCGGCGGCGCTGGCGCAGGAGCTGGCCCAGTCCCAGGCCGAGTTCATCGGCGAGAACGGCTGGACCGTCTACGGCGACGTCATCGTCGAGATCGAGCGCGGCGAAGGCCTCGACACCGGCATGTTCCGGGTCACCGCCGAGGTCGCGGCCCTGAACGAGGGCATGGACCAGCCGGTCTCCGGCGGCGGCTACGGCCCCGCGCAGCAGCAGGCCCCCACGGGCCCGGTGCTGGTGACCGCGGACGGCCGCCAGTTCACCGTCGCCCACGGCGCCACGATCATCGGCCGCGGCGAGCAGGCCCAGATCCGCCTCCCCGACGTCGGCATCTCCCGCCGCCATGTGCGCGTCGACTTCGACGGCCGCCAGGTCTCGGTCACCGACCTCGGCTCGACCAACGGCACCCTGGTCAACGGCCAGCGCATCGCCACGGTCTCGATGCAGCCCGGCGACGTCATCCAGATCGGCACCACTTCGCTTACGCTCCAGGCGGGTTAGCCCGGAATCTCGGCACACCCCGGCCCGCGGGCCGGGGTGCCGTCGCATCCGGGTCCGGAACGCCCGACCGTACTGAATGGTCTAGGGCCCCTTGCCCGTAGCGGTGGGATGACCGGGCGGGTTCGGCGGCTCGTCTCTGCGTCCGTGCCGCGGTGGGCTACCGTGTCTGGGACCGATCGTTCATTCGCTGGGAGCGCCGAATGCCTGAGATAGTCCAGACCGTCGCCCGGTTCGGGTTCCTCGTGCTGCTGTGGCTGTTCGTGTTCGCCGCCGCCCGGACGATCACCCGCGACCTCCTCGCCCAGCGCCGCCCCGCGGCCGCCGGCGGCGCGGGCCCGGTCTCGGCCCCGCCGGCCCCGGGCGGGCGCGGCGCGCGCCCGCAGCAGGCGCAGGCGGCGCAGTGGCTGGTCGTGACGACCGGCGAGCTCCAGGGCCGCCGGTTCCCGCTCACCGGCCAGCCCATCTCGATCGGCCGCGCCCGCACTTCGACGATCGTCATCAACGACGACTTCGCCTCCAACCAGCACGCCCGGGTGCACCCCCAGAACGGCCAGTGGGTCGTCGAGGACCTGGGCTCCACGAACGGCACCTACCTGGGGCGCGCTAGAGTCACTGCACCCACGCCGGTCCCGCTAGGGGTGCCCATCCGGATCGGGCGTTCCTCCTTCGAGCTGCGTCCCTAGCAGCGCGGGGAACGAGAGACGGCGTTGTCGACATCGAACAGCGGGCGTGCCCGCGCTACGGCGGTTGATTCATGAGTTTGCACCTGCGATACGCGGCCATCTCCGACCGCGGGGTGGTGAGGCAAGGCAACCAGGACTCGGTGTTCGCCGGGTCCCACTTCATCGCCGTCGCCGACGGCATGGGCGGCATGGCCGCCGGGGACCTCGCCTCGGCCATCGTCATCAACACCGTCGCCCGGCTGGACGTGCCCCCGCCCGCCGACTCGGTCGTCGACGAGCTCGCCGACGCCGTCGCGGACGCGAACCGCGCCATCCGCCGCCAGGTCGCCGACGACCCGCAGAAAGAAGGCATGGGCACCACGCTCACGGCCCTGTGGTTCGACGGCGAGTGGTTCAACCTCGTGCACATCGGCGACTCGCGGGCCTACCGCCTCCGCGAGGGCGGCTTCGAGCAGATCACCGTCGACGACACGTACGTGCAGATGCTCGTCGACGAGGGCCGCATCACCGCCGAGGAGGCGGAGCGGCACCCGCAGCGCTCCCTGCTGCTGCGCGCGCTCGGCGCGGCCGAGGTCGAGCCCGCGTTCCAGACCATCAAGGGCGTCCCCGGCGACCGGCTCGTGCTCTGCTCGGACGGCCTCTCCGGGCCCGTCTCCGACGCCGACATCGCCCGCACGCTGCAGAACGCCGCCACCCCGCAGGAGGCGGCCGAGACCCTCGTGCAGCAGGCGCTCGACGCCGGGGCCCCCGACAACGTCACCGTCCTCGTGGCCGACGTCGTCGCCGAGGACCCGGGGGAGCAGCGCCAGATCATCGGCGGCGCCGCGGCCGACGCGCGCCTGGCCGAGTCGGACACGGCCGTGCTCCGCGCCGTCAAGGAGCCCGACGAGCCCGGCGACGCCGACGGCGAGTCCGCGGACGCCGAGGTCCAGCCGAAGGCCCGCAAGAAGGGCCGCGTGTGGCGGACGATCCTCGCCACGTTCATCGTGCTCGCGCTCGTCGCCGGAGGCGGCGTGTGGTGGGCGCGCACGCAGTACTTCATCGGGGTCTCGGAGGCGGGCAACATCAGCCTCTACCGGGGCCTCCCTTTTGAGGTGGCGGGATACCGGTTGGCGTGGCTCGACATCGAGTCCGACCGGCCCGCCGCGGACGCCGTGGACTCCGTCGAGTCCGAACTCGAGTCGGGGATCACCGTGGGCGGCGAAGCGGCCGCCGAAGAGGAGTTGAACGCGCTGGTCGACCCGGACGCGGGCAACGAGAGCCTGGACCCGCTGTGCGCCACCGCGGAAGGCGGGAGTGAGGCGGTCCCGGCGGCTGCAAAGGACTGTCGCGACGAGTGAGCGCGGCCGATATAGGCTCACATCGCATTCCGGACTGAGACGCAAGGGGAACTGATGGCCCAGCCGATGTCGGCGACCGCCCGGGCGACGGGCCCCTCGGAACCGCCGCTCACCCCGTTGACGGGCATGCCCAAGCGCGTCTTCCGCGAGATCGTCATGCTCGTCATGGGCGGCGTCGCGGTGTTCCTCCTGCAGCTCTCCATCGACACGGCGCTCACCGGGACCACCACCTCGGTCACGTTCATGCTGCCGCTGCTCATCTTCATCGTGTCGATGTGCGCCTGGACTTCGGTCAAGATCCTCGCCCCGTACGCCGACCCGCTGTTCGTGCCGATCGCGGCGTTCCTCACCGGCATCGGCATCGTCTACATCAGACGCATCGACCGCACCGCGGCGACCGACGACCCGCTCCCGGCCGACGCGGGGATCTTCGCGGGCCAGGGCGGGCGCCAGCTCATGTACTACATGGCCGGGGTCGTCCTCCTGACCGTGCTCCTGATCCTGGTCCGCAACCACCGCGTCCTGCGCGGGTACGCGTACATCCTGCTGTTCGCGGGCATCTTCCTGGCGGCGCTGCCGGGCTTCCTGCCGTACTCGATCTCCGGTTCGGGCGGCTCGAAGAACTGGATCCGCCTCGGGAGCTTCTCGGTGCAGCCCAGCGAGTTCGCGAAGCTGATGCTGCTCATCTTCTTCGCCGTGTACCTGGTGCGCAAGCGGGACATGCTCTCGGTGGCGGGCAAGAAGTTCCTCGGCCTGCAGCTGCCGCGCATGAAGGACCTCGGCCCGATCGTCATCGTCTGGGCCGCCAGCCTCGTCATCCTCGTCATGGAGCGAGACCTCGGCACCTCGCTGCTGCTGTTCAGCATCTTCCTCTCGATGCTGTACATGGCGACGCGCCGCGCCTCCTGGATCGTCATCGGCCTGACGATGTTCATCGGCGGCTGCATCGCGATCTACCCGTTCTTCAGCCACCTGCAGACCCGCGTGGCGATCTGGCTCGACCCGTGGGCCTATGTCGGCGACCCGGAGAACGACTCGTACCAGCTCGTGCAGGGCCTGGTCGCGCTCAACTCCGGCGGCCTCCTGGGCAACGGGCCCGGCTCGGGCAACCCCAACCGCATCCCCGCCTCCGAGTCCGACTTCATCCTCGCGGCGCTCGGCGAGGAGGCCGGACTCATCGGCCTCGTCGCGATCCTGCTGCTGTACGCGGTCCTCGTCGAGCGCGGCTTCAAGACCGCGATCATGTCGCGCGACCTGTTCGGCTCGCTCATGGCCGGTGGCCTGGCGTTCCTCCTCGCGTTCCAGCTGTTCGTCGTGTTCGGCGGCGTCACCGGCCTCATCCCCATGACCGGCCAGACCACGACGTTCCTCGCGGCGGGCGGCTCCTCGCTCGTCGGCTCGTGGCTGCTCATCGGCCTGTTCGTGCGCGTCTCGGACGACGCCCGCAAACCATGGCAGGCCTCGTTCGGCCTGCAGAAGACCGAGGCCCCGCCGGAGTTCCTCGCCGAGCAGGCCGCGAAGCGCGCCGCCGAGGAGGCCGCGAAGGCCGAGGCCGCCATGGTCATGGACTCCGGTCCGATCCCCGGCGGCGACCAGCCGACCGAGCTCATCATCCCCGGCCACCTGCAAGGCGGCGGCCCGACCAAGGGCACCATGGAAGAGGACGTGCTCAGCCCGCCCCCCGGCGGCCCGGTCTCCGGCCCGCCGATGTCGCCGCCTCCGGGCGGACCGACCGGTCAGCCCGGAGGCCCCACAGGCCAGACCGGCGGACCCACCGGTCAGCCCGGCAACCCGGCCGCCCGCGGCCCGCAGCACCCGCCGCCCCCGCCGCCGCCCGGCTCCGCGTACGGCACCCCGCCCCCGCCGCCCGGCTCGGCCTTCGGCACGCCGCCGCCCCCCGGCAACACCACGCGCCCGGCCCCGCAGACGCCGCCACCGCCGCCCGCGTCCGCGTTCGACAGCACCCGTGACAAGCGCCAGCCCGAACCGCCCGCCTCGGCGTTCGAGTGGCCGCAGCCCCCGAACGGCAACGACGACAACAGGAACGAGGGCGGCCAATGAACCCGGCCATCCGGCGCACCGGCGTCCTGGCGCTGATCCTGCTGGGCGCCCTCATCGCCCAGTCGACCTGGGTGGGCTTCTTCCACCACGAGGACTACGAGGGCCAGCTCCAGGGCCGCAGCATCGTCGCCGAGTACTCGGTCCCGCGCGGCCAGATCCTCGCCGGGGACCTCGTCATCGCCGAGTCGATCCCGACCGACGGCGGGGACTACGCCTACAAGCGGAACTACCCCGAAGGCGACTACTTCGGGAACATCACGGGCTTCAAGTCCATCAACTACGGCGCGTCCAACCTGGAGGCGACCGAGAACGACCTGCTGAACGGCACCAGCTCCCTCGTCGCCTTCGACGACTTCTGGGCGACCCTCCTCAAGGAGCGCAAGGCGGGCGGCAACGTCATCACCACGATCGACCCCGACCTGCAGAAGGCCGCGTACGACGCGCTCGCCGACACCGGCGTCAAGGGCGGCGCCGTCGTCATCGACCCGCAGACCGGCCGCATCCTCGCCGAGGCCTCCTACCCCGGCTGGAACCCGACCGAGGTCTCCTCGAACAACGGCGAGGTCGCCGAGGCCGCGAAGATCGCCCTCGACGACTCCGGCGACATGCTCGACCTGACCCGCCAGGAGTACTTCCCGCCCGGCTCGACGTTCAAGACCATCGTGTCCGCCGCGTACATCGAGAACGGCGGCAAGGCCAGCGACATGGTCCCCGCCGGGAACGGCTACACCGCCCCCGGCACCAACCACGAGATCACCAACTCGAGCGCCCAGTGCCCCAACGCGGAGTACACGCTCGAAGAGGCCTTCGCGCTCTCGTGCAACACCACGTTCGCGCGGATGTGCGTCGAGGAGCTGAGCATCGAGCAGATCACGGCGATGACCGAGGCCTTCGGCTTCGGCGAGGAGTTCGAGACCCCGCTGCCCACCGTCGCCTCCCGGACCGGCGACATCTCCGAGGACGCCTTCCGCGCCCAGGCCTGCATCGGCCAGCAGGAGGTCCGCGAGACCGTCCTGCAGAACGCGATCGTCGCCGCCACCATCGCCAACGGCGGCGACCGGATGGCCCCGCAGATCGTCTCCGAGCTCACCGACTCCGAGGGCAACACCGTCCAGAACTTCGCCGAGGAGGGTCTCGGCCGCTCGATCGACCTCGACACCGCCCAGGAACTGCAGATCATCATGGAAGCGGTCGTCGAGGACGGCACCGGACGGACCGCGCAGATCGACGGCTACACCGTCGGCGGCAAGACCGGCACCGCCGAGCATTCCGACTCCAGCGAGAACCGGCTGCCCGATCACGGCTGGTTCCACGGCTGGGCCATGGACAAGGACAGCGAACCCGCCGTCGCCGTCGCCGTGTTCCTCGACTCTTACGGCGACGGGGCCTCGTCGAAGGCCGCCGAGATCTCCGGCGACCTCATGCAGCAGGTCCTCGAAGGCGGGGAGGAATGATCCGCCCGGCCCGGGAATGATCGCGGCGAAGACACAGTTTCCTCACGATCCTCTGATACGGCAACCGAACCGCCCGCCCGGACGTGGATGTTCGGAGAGGTCGCAGCCCGGGTGTCGCGCGGCAGCGCCGCCGCACGACGAGCCTGGCGCCAGGCGGCGTGCCTATAGACTGAAGCGCCGATCCCCCGGAGCTGATCCCTCCCGAAGAAATGAGGAGACGCCGTGTTGAGCCCTGAGATGCTCCTCGGGCAACGCTATCGCCTGCGCGAGCGCATTGCCGTGGGCGGCATGGGCGAGGTCTGGCGGGCCGAGGACACCGTCCTCGAACGCACCGTGGCCGTCAAGGCGATGCTCCCCGCGCTCCTGAGCGAGCCCGGATTCGCCAAGCGCTTCGCCGCCGAGGCCAAGACCGTGGCCGCCCTCACCCACCCGCACATCGTCAACGTGCACGACTTCGGCAACGCCGACCTGCCCAGCGGCGAGACCACCGCCTACCTCGTCATGGAGTTCATCGAGGGCAAGTCCCTCGCCGACCTCATCGCCGAACGCGGCCGGATCGACGCCCGCGAGCTCATGCCCATCATCGCCGCCACCGCCGAAGCCCTCCAGCAGGCCCACGAGCGCGGCATCATCCACCGCGACATCAAGCCCGGCAACATCCTGGTGCGCGACCGCGACGGCCAGGCCGTCCTCACCGACTTCGGCATCGCCCGCTCCGGCGCGTCCGGCGACCTCACCGCCACCGGCTCCGTCATGGGCACCGCCTCCTACATCGCCCCCGAACAGGCCGAAGGCACCGGCGTCCTGCCCGCCTCCGACATGTACTCGCTCGGCGTCGTGGCCTTCCACGGCCTCACCGGGCACCGCCCCTTCCAGGCCGAGAACCCCATCGAGCTCGCCCTCCACCACGTGCGCACCCCGCCCCCGCCCCTCCCCCCGGACATCCCGCCGGGCGTCCGCGCCTTCGTCGAGCGCTCCCTCGTCAAGGACCCCCACCAGCGGTTCGCCAGCGCCACTGAGATGGCCCAGCTCGCCCGCGTCGCCGTCGACGCCAACCCCATGTCGACCTCCGTCATGCCGCCCGTCGGCCAGCTCCCGCGCCGGGCCGGCGTCGTCAGCATGGGCGGCCCGCCCGCCGGCGTCGCCGACCCCATGACCGCCGCCCCGCAGGTCCCGCACCAGATGACCCACGGCGGCCAGGTCCCGCCCGGCTCCTCGCCCCCCGGGATCAACCTGGGAGCCGCCGCGCCGCCCCCGGCGTCCGACCCCGCGAAGCAGCGCCAGCTTGTGATGGTGCTCGCCGGAGTCGTGGCGCTCGTCGTGGTCGGCGGTATCGTGTGGCTCCTGCTCGCCCTGAACGGCGGCCGCACGCCCGAGGACGACGGGACCACACCGGAGCCGACCCAGCAGACCTCCACCGAAGGCAGCGAGCCCGAGGAGGAGACCACGACAGAGGACCCGGGGCAGCAGACCGACGACGGTCCGGGCCTGGGCGACTGCATCGGGGGCAACCCCAATTGCAACGACCAATAGCGGGCTTTCGGGCCTGTTGCAGCGATTAGAATCAAGCCGCGATGAACGGAACACGAGGACGTAAAACGCGATGACGACAGAGCCCCGCCTGCTAGGCGGCAGATACGAGATCGGCGAGGTCGTCGGCTACGGGGGGATGGCTGAAGTCCACCGTGGCCGGGACCTCCGACTCGGCCGCGACGTGGCGGTGAAACTGCTGCGGGCCGACCTGTCTCGCGACGAGTCGTTCCTGATCCGCTTCCAGCGCGAGGCCCAGAACTCGGCGTCCCTGAACCACCCGAACATCGTCGCGGTCTTCGACACCGGCGAGGACGCCGGCATCCCGTACATGGTGATGGAGTTCGTCAACGGCCGGACCCTCAAAGAGGTCCTGCTCGCCGAGGGCCGGTTCGACCCGGCGACAGCGTGCGAGGTCGTGGCCGACATGTGCTCGGCCCTGGACTTCAGCCACAAGCACCACATCATCCACCGGGACGTCAAACCCGGCAACGTGATGCTCTCGGACACCAACCAGGTCAAGGTCATGGACTTCGGCATCGCCCGCGCGCTCGCGAGCGGCCAGGCGACCATGACCCAGACCAGCGCCGTCATCGGCACCGCCCAGTACCTCTCCCCGGAGCAGGCGCGCGGCGAGACCGTCGACGCCCGCTCCGACGTGTACGCCGTCGGCTGCGTCCTCTACGAACTGCTCGTGGGGCACCCGCCGTTCACCGGCGACAACCCCGTCTCCGTGGCCTACCAGCACGTGCGGGAGGAGGCCCGGCCGCCTTCGGAGCTCAACCCGAACGTGCCGGCCTCCGTCGACGCCGTGATCATGAAGGCGCTCGCGAAGAACCCCGAGAACCGGTACCACTCGGCCGGCGAGATGCGCGAGGACCTGATCCGCGCCGCGCGCGGCCAGGCCGTGCTCGCGCCTGCCGTGATGAGCGCCGGCGACCGGACGCAGATGCTCGCCAACGCCGACAACACGGCCCCGATCACGCCGATCGCGACCTCGTCGAGCAAGCGCCGCCCGTGGCTGATCGCGCTGGGGGTGATCCTTGCGCTCGTCGCGGTCACCGCGGCGTCCTGGGGGATCATGAAGATGCTCGAATCCTCGTCGATGGTGGAAGTGCCGAACGTGGTCGGGCAGAAACAGGCGGACGCCGAGGCGACGCTCACGGAGGCGGGCCTCGAATTCAAGGTCGAACAGGAGCTCGCGACCGACCCGAACGATACGAACATCGGCTCCGTCACCAAGCAGACCCCCGAGCCCGCCAGCGAGGCCGAAGAGGGCGACACGGTGACGATCACCGTGAGGATGCCGCCTGAGAACGTCACGGTCGAGGACGTCGTCGGCGACGACGAAGCCGAGGCCAAGGAGAAACTCGAGGCGCAGAACCTCAAGGTCAAGATCGTCCAGGAGGAGAGCACCGAGCCGTCCGGCCAGGTCCTGTCCCAGAACCCTGAGGCCGGCGAGTCGGTGGAGCCGCTGACCGAGGTCACGCTGACGGTCTCGGCGGGAGGCCAGGCCACGGTGCCGAACGTCGTCGGGATGACCGTCGAGCTTGCGAGGGAGACGCTGGAGGGGGACAACTTCACCGTCGAGGTCGAATACGGCACCAAGGACGGGACCTCGACGGGTGTCGTCTACGCGCAGACGCCTGGCGCGGACTCGACCGAGTCCGAGGGCACCACGGTGGTCATCACTGCCCAAGGCGTGGTGATCACTTGGGACGCTGCGACGACTCCGGCCGATCTTCAAGCGACGCTGCAGGCTGCGGGGCTCCAGGTCACGCTCGACGGCGACGCGACCGCCACGACCATCGAGGCCGTCACCAACGAGGACGGCCAGATCACGAGCGGCATGGCCGTCGCGCCGGGCTCGGCAGTCACCATCACGGCTGCGGCCGAGGACGGCGGCGGGGGCGGCGACGACGAGTCCACCTCGCCGTCTGAGTCCTGCAACCCGATCGACCCGACCTGCAACAACGGCAACAACTAACCAAGACAAGCGCTGAGGGGCCCGGACGCGAAGCGTCCGGGCCCTTGGCGTGCGCATCCCGGGCGAGCAAGACAGGTCCGGAGCCAGCCGCAAGAATTCCCAGCGGAAGAGAGATGCGGGCTTGATCGCCTCTGTAGGTCTGACTTGCTTGCGGTTCAGGCGGGCAGTGACAGAAGGGTGATTGCCGTTGAGGGTGTGTCGGGTGGCCGAGTGGCAGCGCGTCCCTTGCGGCGCGGAGCGCAGTCCCGGTCGCGGTTGATGTTGCGCCCCAGGCGGTTTCGGCCGAGGCGGGCGGGACATCGATCATCCTCAATGGATGAATCACCCGTTTGAGTGATGACACCACTACACTTCGCATGTCATGATTGAGGTACGAACAAGCAAGCGAAAACAGGTAGACCATTCGAGAACAGGCAAGGAGGCGAGACCAATGGCAGCAAGCATCACCACCCCAAGCGCCCCGGTCGCCTCTCCTTCCCTGGTCTCGGACCGGCCCTCCCGGGCGGCAGCGATCCGCTCGGCTCTCGACGAGGCGGCCGCGCTCATCAACACCCAGTACGCTCAGGTGCTCGCTTCGGTGATCGCGATGAAAGAAGCGGGTCTGCACCGTTCGGAGTTCGGGTTCTCGGCGCTGCGGGATCTGTTGCTCTCCCAGTTCGACTTCACCTACGCCACGGCAGGATCGATCGCGGCCATCGCCCGCCTCTCAGGCAAGTTCCGCCTCCTGGCCCAGGCGGCGACGACAGGGAAGGCGAGGATCGACCAGGTCGCCTACGCTGTCCGCCAGCTCGACCAGACCCCGGCCATGCGCCTGTTCGCCCGCACCCCCTTCCGCACCCCGGTCCCCTCGCCGTTCAACGCCCAGGTGTCCTGCGCGACACCGGAGGCGATGGTGGCCCAGTACTGCGCCCACGCCTCGTTCAAGGAGCTGCGCCGCCACCTGGACGAGCTGTGGGCCTCGATCGCCGAAGAGGCCGAATTGTTCGACGAACTGGGCGAGCAGTCCCTGCAGCGCCTCGAACTCACCCCGCAGGGCAACGGCATGTGGGGCCTGGAGGGCACCCTGTCGGAGGCG